>SIAP01000021.1 GCA_009691725.1 Phycisphaerales bacterium | reverse complement strand
TAGTTACGGCCACCCGCAACATTCGATGGGGCGTAATCAACCTCTTCAACGGCGTTTTGACCGACATCTGCGATGTACATGTCGCCGTTGGCTCTATCAAAACTCCAACGCCATGGATTGCGAAGCCCGTAAGCCCAGACTGAATCATCCACCGTGGATGCGCCACCGACATATGGATTGTCAGTTGGAATCGTGTGATAAGGCGATGCGCCACCAACCGTCGGGATGATGCGATGCATCTTTCCAAGTTTGCTCACCAGATTCTGCGCGTTGCCAGAAGGATCGTTAGAGCTTCCGCCGTCGCCTGTGCCGATGTAGAGGTCGCGCGTGCCTGGCTTGAAGTGAATATCTCCACCGTTATGGTTCGTGTATGGATCGGACCAACTCATCAGGGTGACGCCCGTGGTCTGCGCAACATTCGGGTTCGTCGTCGATCGCATATAGCGCGCGACCAAGTTCGTGGAAGCAGTCGTGTAGTACACATAGAACTGTCCGTTGGTTGTGTAGTCAGGATCGAAGCACAGACCCAGGAGTCCCTGCTCATCGCCGACGCTTGTACCGCCCGTCACAAGCGTGTCGATGTCGAGGAATGGAGTGGCGAGGAGTGTGGGAGTCGTTCCCGAAATATCGATGATCGAAATCACGCCGCGCTTTTGACAGATGAAGAGCCGCGAAGTGTCACCAGGTGCGCTGGCGATGGTCGTGGGATAGGTCAGCCCCGTGCCAATGACAAGCTTGGGCTTGATCGCAGTGGTGCCTCCATGAGAGGTGCCGCAGATGGCAGCTGTGAGAGCGACGACGGCAGTGGTCAGTATTCGAGTTGTGATTATTCGCATGAGCTTCTCTTCAAAGTAAATCAAGTGGGGGTCAACGAACCAAACCTCCGCCGCGGATGTGACGGTCAATCCTCGAACTATAGCACTTTGAGACGAGATTCCAAAAGATCTGCCGCCTTATTGTCGTAAAACCAATCCAAGACGGGTTGCGCAGGCGCAAAGCGCATCCCTCCCCTGCAGCAGCCCAGGTACGTCCTCCGCATCCGCCAGTCCAGGCAATTGCGTGGATGCATACCCGCTGTCACGGTCAGATGCGATCGCCAAGTTTCGAAACCAGGGTCGCCCGAGAACTCCTGCAGGATCGATCATGGCGCGGTCTAGCAGCCGCGCCCGCGAGGCAAGCTCCTTGCCAGCGTCGTCGGGCGCAGCTCCGACTGCTCCCGCTGCTGCGACCTGCCGATCGAACTCGCGCGCTGAATCCTCGAGTGCAGCGAAGCAGGCATCGACTTCTCGTGCTGCTGTTGCGATGCTCTCGTGCAGCGGCGATGGCGCCTTCACCGATCGCTCGGCAAGTTTCGCGCACTCGCTTCGAATGGATGCGACGAGCGCCAGCGCGCTGACTTGCGCAACTGATACATCAGCAAACTCTGCGAGCGTGGCAAGTGTGGCTCGTGCGACGGTCATCGCGCTGCCGTAATCCTCGCCGACTGTCTTTCGATACCACGCGGTCGTGTCGTAATTCGAGTGGTAACTCGTCCCGGGCGCGCCTCCCGCGCCGATGGTCACGCATGGAACGCCTGCCCAGAAAATGAATCCGACATGGTCGCTTCCGCCGCCGACTGCTGCGACTTTCGCTGGCTCGACGCCACACGTTCGTGCCACGGCCGCTTGAATGGAAGGCGATGCGGTGATCCCAAGATTCGGTCCCATTGATGCCATGTCGAGATTGACATAGACCGTTGCGTTCTTGAGTTCCGCCTCGTGTCCTTCAACCCACTCGGTCGACCCGATGATGCCGAACTCCTCCGCGCCCCATGCGCAGAAGAGAAGATCGCTCTTTGGTCGCATTCCTTCTGCTGCACACTTGGCGAAGGCGCGAGCGGTTTCCATCAACACAATGGTCCCCGCGAGTGGATCGGCTGCGCCAAATCCCCACGCATCGTGATGGCAACCAACAACTGCGAATGATCCATCATTGGCAGTGCCTCTCAGCCGCGCAAGGACATTCGCGGTGCGCCGAACTTCACGCTTCTGCTCGACTTTGATGCGGACATGCAACGCAGCGCCACCCTCGATTCGGTATGGCATCTGCAATCCACCGCGCCATGAAGCATCTGGAACTTCTGCGCCGGTCATCTGCGAAAGAATCTGCCCCGCAGCGCCGTAGCCGATGGGCTGCACGATGATCTTGGGCAACTCGACCGTCGACTCCTCCAACCGCGCGGCGTCTTTCGTTGCTGGCGTTCCCGGAGTCAGGGGATCACCCCAATATGGAAGGCTCAAGATCGACCCACGCTGAATGCATGTGTCATTCGCCCATGTGCCCGATGGATAGACATCGCCCTTGGTGAATCCGCTGTCTGCTGGATCGATGTACATCAAGAGTCCGATCGCGCCTGCCTCTTGTGCAAACTTCGCCTTGTAGCCGCGAAAGTTTCCGCCGTAGCGCGCGATGACAATCTTGCCAGTGAGATTGATTCCGAGTGCTTTCAGACGAGCAAAGTCATCTCGCGTTCCGTAGTTGGCGTAGACCACCTCTGCGGTGACATCACCCGATGCGCTGTACGCATTCCATCCCCACGTCAAATCAGGATGGGCTGCAGCAGGATCTTCGGCGAGATTTTTCTCGATGACCGAGAGCACGCCGCGGCGTGGCGGGGTTGCGCCATCCCCCACACTTCCCTTCAGTCCACCGACTCGCTCACTTGCGGGCGCCACAATCTCGACGCGTGCAGAAATCGGTCGCGACAAGAGCGCCCAAAATTCGTGCGTCTCAACTTCGAGTCCCAAGTGACGAAAGGCGAGTTCGAGGCGCTTGATTTGTCGCGCATCGCCATCGGTGCCGGCGACATGTGGTTCGCTGCCGAGCAGATCGTGGTACTGCCGCAGTTGCTTGGGATCCAAGGACGCTTCGAGTGCGGTCAAGAGTGCCGAGTGCGGTGGAACGACCTGCGCTGCGCCCGCCGTCGGCGGCGACTGTGCCATCACCGAAGCGCTCATGACTCCCAGCGCGCCGATCACGAGCGCACGCATCACTTGGTTGCGCCCATGACTTCTGCCCAAGGATTCCCGACATGGCATTCGTTGCCCGTCGTCTCCACATAATCCTGGTGGTGCGCCTCTGCGAGATAGAACTCGCGTGCGCGACTGACTTCGGTCACGATGGGCTTGCTGAACTTCTTCGACGCCGAGAGTTTCGCAACGCACGCCCGCACCAGAGCAAGTTGCGCATCATCGGTGCAGAAGACTCCGCTGCGATATTGCGTTCCGGCATCGGGACCCTGTCGATTGACTTGCGTCGGATCGTGCAACTGAAAGAATCCGTCGAGCAGTTGCGTATAGGAGATCACTTTGGGATCGAAGACAACTTTGACGGTTTCTGCGTGACCAGTGTCCCCCTCGCATACTTCTGGGTAGGTGGGATTCTTGGTGGTCCCTTGCATGTAGCCACTGATCGCGGTGATCACCCCCGGCGCGGACTGAAACGAATGCTCGATCCCCCAGAAGCATCCACCTGCGAAATAGGCGGTCTGCGTCTTGATGGGCTGACTGGCGGGCGGGATCTCGCCACCCGTTTCGTAGAACACCAACGCCGCGCTGTTGAGACAATGGCGACGTCCCGTTGGTGCTGGACCATCCTCAAAGACATGCCCAAGATGCGCACTGCAGCGCGCGCAATTGATCTCGATGCGCTCCATCCCGTGCGTTCCATCCTTTTTTTCGGTGACATGCGCCGGATCGACTGGAGCGAAGAAACTTGGCCATCCCGTTCCTGAATGAAACTTCGTGTCGCTTGCGAAGAGCGGTAACCCACAGACCACGCAGCAGTACACGCCGTGCTTCTTGTTGTCGACAAGGTTGCCGCAGAAGGCCGCTTCCGTCCCAGACTTCTGTGTCACGCGAAAAGATTCTGGAGTCAGATGCGCCGCCAATGCGGCGACTTCGTCCTTGGAAAGCGGCGTGACGTCGAAGCCACTGGGCGAGTAGTCACGCTTTGGCGCGAGAGCGTGCTTCACAGTCATTGGAGGAGTTTCCTGTTGAGTTGAAGAGTGATCTGCGGATGATTGGTCGCAGGCAAATGCGAAGCAAACGAAGAGGAGAGCGCTCACGATGCCCATGACAGAGCGATATCTTCGTAAAGCGTCCATAAAACGCGAGTATAAGTCGCATCATTGGTCGATCGACGGTAGAGTGTTGGATGTTCTTTGACAATCGGGGCCGAATTGGCTTCGACCGGCCAGCCATGGTCTGTCGTCGCGCGTCGTGGAGCATCCCGGCCACGTAAAAAGGATGCAAAACACGTCTGCAAACACGCAGTACGCACTCGCAGCCTAATTAGGCTGCGCGGTTACCTCGTCTGACGCCTGATGAGGCGAGGGGCCGACACAAATCAGGCTGGTTCCAAAGGGCTGGCACGCCGCAGAGGAACGAGAAAACTGCGTGCCAAGGTCTGCTGCACGACGCCGTCCAGCGGAGCGCAGACCGAGATGGAATGGACGGCTACACGCGTAGATGCGGCTTTTCATCTGGATCGGCACAGGGGTTCAACTCCCCTCGGCTCCATTTTCACGGGCGCCTTCGCGCCCGCTGGTTTCACGCTCGCCTTCGCTCGCTGTTCTGGTTTTACGGGCGCCTTCGCGCCCTGATTGGGATTATCGATCAACGCACCGATGCTGGATCGATCGAGTCAGGCAACACGATGCCTGAACTTCCCAGCGTCGTGCCCGTCGCAAACGCAAGATCGATGAGCGCAATCTGGTAACCAGACAACGCATCGACTTCGCGGCTCTGCGCATCCGCCAGTCGCGCAGATGCATCAAGCACATCGGTGCTCGTGCGCACACCGACATCAAATTGACGCCGCTCCCCGGCAAGCGTTCTTCCCGCCAACACCGCCTCGAACCGCGCCGCGAGAATTCGCCGCCATGTGTTCTCAACGGTGTCCGCCGCATTCAACACTTCTTGCGTAATCGACTGTCGCCGCGCCTCGCGTGTGCCAAGTCGTTGCAGTCTCGTCAGGATCGATCTGCTGATGCGCGCCTTGGCGGCCTCATTCCCAAGCGGCACCGACGCAGTGACAGTGAGGTTGTATCCATCTCCGTCACCGAGCGCCGCATACGCCGATCCAACCGAAGTGCTGTCGCCGAGGTACTGATACTGATACGACACAACAAAGTTTGGCAACGCTGCATTGCGCGCCAGACCAACTTCTTCCGCATCGACGAGCAATTGCAATTCGAGTTCGAGCAATTCCATGCGCCCGGCCATCGCTTCGTCAAGCAGTCGCTGATCATCGAACTGCAGATTGACCGGACTGGGATCGGTCGCCGTGTTGAGTGCCGTTTGGCTCTCAACTGGAAATCGCGGATCATTCATGAACCGTTTCATGTCGCGCTGCCGCAGCCGCAGGACATTGTCCGCAACGATCACCTGCTCGATCGTCGTGCCGAGTCCACTTTGGGCGCGCATCACTTCTATCTCTGGTGCGAGCCCCTGCGCCACGCGACGCTGCGCCTGTTCCAATTGCGTTTGCGCGACTTCGTGCTGACGAACTCGTACATCCAATTGTCTTGCCGCACGGTAGAGATTCCAATATGCCTTTTCGGCATCGGCGAGAATTCGGATCGTCTGCAACTTGGTACGCGCGTCGATCATTCGCCCCTGGTACTTCGCAATGCGGATGGATGCGGTGTTCGTACCGATCCACGCACCGCGCAGCAGTGGTTGCGAAATCGAGAATTGCAACCCCGCCTCGTAGGGCTCAAACCCAGGGATGTCGAGACCGCCATCATCACTCTGATTGATGAGTGTTCCCGTCGAGATCGTGCCTCCCGTGGCGAGTGGAACGCTCACCCCAATGTTGGCATTGCTGGTGTCCGTCGAGACACCCTCTTCGAGTTGCGTCAGCAGACCGGTCGTGTTCTTGGTGTAGGACGCGTTCAGTACCGCTTCAAACTTTGCAAGCTCTTCGTCGATGCGCGTCACACCAACGGCGGGATCGAATTGAGCCACTCGCAGATCCAGATTATTGGCGAGCGCCATCGCGCGAACATCTGCCACGGTGATCGATGTCTTGACTGGATAACTCGGCGGAGTGAACCCCTTGGCTTTCGCCTCCTCCATCGCATCATCAAGTGATTGAGGGGCAACATTGGATTCCTTCGCGGGATCGAATGGGGCAACCTCTGAAGTGCTCGTCAACGGACCACCGATCTCCTCGTCGCGAGAAAACAGCTCGTTCTGGCAACCAGCGAGCGCGCCGCACACGACGATCATCCCCACGAGTCGAAACACCATGTATGCAGGGACGCTATTCATGTCTCAGTGCCTCAATTGGATCGAGTTGTGCTGCCTTGAGCGCTGGGAAGAATCCAAAGCCAAGCCCAACCGCTGCGCTGAATGCGAAACTCATCAGCACTGCCCACAGCGGCACATCTGCGTGCTCGAGCCCAGCGCCTGGAATGAAAGTCAATCCAATCGCGAATAGTTTTCCAACGACCACACCAACGAGTCCACCAGCCAGACACAGCACCATCGCCTCCAACAGGAATTGCATCATGATCGCTCCCGGCGTTGCGCCGACGGCCTTTCGCAGTCCGATCTCGCGGGTGCGTTCCGACACGGACACGAGCATGATGTTCATGATTCCAATGCCGCCAACCAGCAAACTGATCCCGACAATCCCGGCAGCAATCGCTGTGATCCCCGTCGCGACGGTCTTGAACTGACCGATGAAACGATCGATGGCCTCGACTTGAAATGTGTCTGGATCTCCCGGCTGGATACCGCGAATGCGTCGCATCGTTCGCGTGACTTCGGACTGCGCTTCATCGGAGAGTTCGGTGGTCTTTGCCAGCGCGGTGACTCGGATGAACCCGCTGCCCCCCTGCAACTTCACTGCCAACGAAAACGGAATGAAGATCTCGGATGTGTCTCCGCCGAAGCCAAACATCTTCGACTGAATGGTCTCCACGATTCCAACCACCAGAAATCGCCGGCCATCCACCAAGATATGACTCCCCACCCCGCTCTCCGGCAACCGCATCTCAACGACGGCCGCCTCGTTGAGTAGACACACCTGCCGTTCGCTCCCTTCGTCCACAAGACTGAACATGCGACCATCAATGACCTTTCGATTCTCGGCTGCATGCCAGTCCGGCCAGATTCCCACGACGGTCACCCCCTCGATTTCCTTTTGGTCGCTCGCCACAGTCACACCGAACTCGGTGATCGGTGTGATTGCCCGAAGCGACGGGCACGACTTCTGAATCTCGAGCACCTCCCACGGTTTGATGCGAATCTTGTCGAAGGGATAGAGATTCCTCGGCTTGTCATCGGGACGATTTGGGAAGACAAAGATTCGATTCGCTCCAAAGGACTCGAACTCGGTGAGAACGTTGGTCTTCAGCCCGCTCAACGCCGCGATCACACTCGTGGTGCTGGCGACACCCACGATGATCCCCAGCGCAGTCAACAGACTCCGCTTGCGATTGGCCCAAATCTGGCTGAGAGCCAACTTGATCGCCTGCAAGTAAAAGTATGGGCTCAAGATCATGCGAGTCTCTGCGCCGCACGATCTTCGGAAATGGGCAAGTCACTCAACACCAGGCCGTCACGAAGTCGAATCACGCGCTGACAGTACGACGCGACATCATTTTCGTGTGTGACGATCAAGACAGTCTGGCCTTCGGCGTGCAGCTGTCGAAAAATCTCCATCACTTCACGCGTGGTGACCGAATCGAGATTCCCTGTGGGCTCATCCGCCATGAGGATGGAGGGATGATTCAAGATCGCCCGTGCGATCGCCACGCGTTGCTTCTGACCACCAGACAACTGGTTTGGACGGTGTGTGACACGATCAGAGAGACGCACTCGGTCGAGGGCGTTCAGGGCGCGACGCTTGCGCTCTTGTGTGGTCAGCCCCGCTTCTCGCGAGTAAATCAACGGCAACTCCACATTTTCGAGTGCAGTCTGCCGAGCCAGCAACTCGAATGACTGAAACACGAAGCCGATCTTTTCGTTGCGAACGGTTGCGAGCGATGCCGCCGACATCTGGGCAACGCGCGAACCATCCAACTCGTATGTGCCGTCCGTCGGCTGATCCAAGCAGCCAATGATGTTCATGAGCGTGCTCTTGCCAGATCCTGACGCGCCCATCACTGCAACAATCTCGTTCTTGCCGATGTCGAGATCAACACCGCGCAGCGCGTGAATCTCCTCTTCCCCAACTTTGTAAATCTTGCGGAGGCTTCGAACTCGGATCATGCGACATCATCCAGAAAACTTGACCGACACGCCGTCGGGTTTGCTCGCGGCTCCCGCAGGAACCTCCTGCGCACGAAGCGACTCTCCACCCTTCAGTTGATCGAGCGTCTTGTAGGGACCGATCACCACGCTCTCGCCAATGCCGATCCCTTCTTCGATGATCGTTTCGGTCAGGCTGCTCGAACCCAATCGAACTGCCGTCGCAATCGCCACGCCATCCTTCACACAGAACACAATCGGGACAACTCGTTGACCCTTCTTGAAGAGCGGCGAATCCGCGAGGGCCTGCGGAAGTTCGTCTCGCTTGCGTTCCACCACCGCTTGCGTTGGCACGAGCGTTCCGCGGTGTTCTTTGATGGCCACATCGACATTCGCTGCCAGTCCAGAAAAGATGCGCATGCCCTCGGAATCGATTGACACATCCACTTTGAACGTGCCGGCCCCTTGCGTCGCGCTTGCCGAGACGGATTGTCCAATCGCAGTTCGCTGCAGCGCAACCTCTTCGACCACTCCACGAAACACACGACCAGGAAAGGCGTTGATGAAGATCTCCGCGGGTTGACCCTCCTGCACCTTGGCGATGTCAGACTCCGAGACCTGACTGCGCACCCGCATGCGACCCAAGTCCGCGATCGTCATGATCACCGTCCCCGCATTGTTCATCGTTCCAACCACCACGAGTTCCCCAACCTCGGCGTTGAGTCTGGTGATTGCGCCATCAATCGGTGCGCGCATCGTCGCGTAGGACATCTCCTGGCGAACTCGTTCAATCTCTGCTTCACCAGCGGCGAGCGAACTCTCGAGCGCGCCGATGTTCTTGCGTGTCGCCGCGATCGTGGCGACCAGTTCATCCACCCTCACTTGGGCATCTTCGAGAGCCTGCCTCGAAACATCTCCTGTCTCGAAGAGCTTTGTCTGCCGAGCCAGATTTCGTTTCGTATTTTCCAGCGACTGCAGCGGCCCTGCGATGCGTGCATTCTCCGCTTCAAGTCGTGCGCGCTCGGCATCGCGACGGGCGATGGTGGACTCCAAGACCGCCTTGAGGTTTCGATCATCCAACTGAACAACCATGTCGCCCTTCTTGACTGTGTCCCCCTCTCGAAACGGCAGCGCCATGATGCGCGCGGAAACCTGCGCCGAAATCTCGACCTTGCTCACGGGTTCAACGATGCCAGGAGCTGAAACAGTCTCATGCAGCGATCCTTGCTGAACAACAGCCCAACGCGATTCCAATCCAGTTGGACGACCGAAGTCGCTGATGGTGGCCACGATGTACTGCCCGCCGAAGACCCCAGCGAGCACCAAAATAAAGAGGATGAGAAAGGCAACATTCTTCTTTGACACGCAAGGCTCCTTCCCCCTGTGCGTCGGGGGATGTGAAGGGTACTCGCTCAATGAAAACCCCCCCGGCATTTCGGCCGAGGGGGTTGCAATCGCACAAAGTCAATCTTCCGTGAAACTCAGGGGCACGCGCCCCAACCGCTGAGCAGTGTGGTGAGATCCGCGCCGTTGGTCATGCCGTCGCCGGTGATGTCACCGCTTGGCGTTCCCCATGCGGAGAGGAGCGTGGTGAGATCTGCTCCGTTTCGAATGCCGTTGGAGTCGTAGTCACCTGGGCACGATGGCCCCGGTGTTGGCGAACCAAAGATATCGAACGCGGTGTTGTACAGATCGTTTGGATCTGCGCCAGCCTGAACCGCGTAAACCCCATTCAGTCCGACATAACGAACAAACCCTGGCGTTGGGAATGACGCGGAGCGCCAGTTGAACACGCCGGTTGCGTCAATCAAATTGATCCCATCATACGCGCTGATAAACCACGCGAAGTTCGAGAAGACCGTCGCGCAGGCTGGATTTGACGCATACGCCGTCAGGTAGTAGTTCCCTGAAGCCAATGAGAATGCCACATCGATGTCACGAGACGCCAGGAGCGCATTGTCCCCTCCGCCCGTGTACCCAGCAGGGAATGGAACCGATCCAGCGAAGAGTTGCTCTGTCGCACGGGGAGCAAGATTCCCTGCGAGGCGACTCCACACGACATAATTCATGGTCGTGTTGGTAACGCCGGCAGGAACAAATCCCTTGACCGTCATGCGAGAGATGTCCCATCCAGTTGCAGACGCTGGCACCGTAAATGGTTGAGCAAGCCAACGCTGTTGACTTGTCGCCGCGATGCATCCAGAGCTCAATCCCAGATTGGTCAGAACGCCAGTGGCAATCGCAGTCACGGGATTCTGTGGACCCGTGGTGAAGGCGACATACTCGAAGGAGGTGACAATCGTCAGAACAAAGGTGTCTGCCGTCTCTTGACCGCCCGCGGCAGCGTCATACCAGCCACCAATGCGAATGAGGTAGTACTCATCGGCAACTGCGTCGATGAGCGTCACCACCGTTGGACCGCCCACGATCACCGCTCCGGTTGCATCCGGGCACGAGTCATCGATGCATCCGATGAACATGTCTGGAAGAGCCTGTGCACGTGTTGAAGTCACGATTGGATCAACGCCCAGTCCGTACAACTCGATGACTGAATCAGTCGTCGCGTCACCACCAACACAGGTGGTAATCGTCAGAGCACCATTGGCTGGGGCTTTGATCGTGTACCAGAGATCCTTTCCGATCGCGGCTGCACAGAGTCCGACCGCTGGGCCAGGACCGTCGGTGCTGGCCAAAAGGTTTTCTGCGACCACATTGGACTGACCGATGGTGATCAACTGGGATGAAGTAACGCAGTCGTTGGCAGGTGCGCCAGCAACTGGAGCACAGCTGTACAAGAACAATCCGCAGGTGGTCACAGCTGAATCGACGCAGCCTGCATCCCATCCAACATCGCAGCAGAGTGGGTTGAATCCACAGACCGCATCGCAGCAGGCTGGAAGATTGCATCCACCCGTCGCATGGACTTCGGTGCATGACGCAGTTGACGTCCCGCAAATCTCATACGAAAGCGGCGTGTGGGTGAGTGTCATCAAGTATGCGCCGCACGAATACACCGGCGCGGTCGCGGTCGTTTCGAATGGAACTGTGACGACGACGAGATGCGTTCCCGCACCGGAGGTCACTGATTGAACATGTGGGCAGAGCGCGCTTTGCACGCCAACATCAAAGTCGCCAAGGCATGGGTTTGCAACATCGACCTGCGCCTTGATGAAGATGACCGAGTTTCCCATCTGCGCAGTGCTCGTTGAATTGGCGGTGGAGAGTGAAACCAACAATGTTCCAGCTGGCGCGGTCACCAGGTACCAGTCGAGATCGCGAGAAGTGTTTCCTGCTGTTCCGCCTGGTGGAACAAAGGTTCCCATTCGACCCGCGACATACATGACGCCTCCACTGGCGATCGACCCAAGATCTGTGAATGCAGCGGGTGTCAGATTGCATCCGCCGTTCACATCGGGCGAGATGCCGCAGCCGTCTGGAGAGATGATTGATCCGGGTGGTGGCGTCACATCGCACTGCCCCATGGCGCTTGAACCAAGAATAAAAGATGCGCCAACGACGCCGATGACCGGCAAGACGAGCGCAAAGGACCGACGGTTCAGTAGCCGCATGTGGGGTTTCTCCATTTGAATTGTGACTGGGATGCAATGGAACATAACCCCGCAGCGCAGAACTCCAAAACATCCTCCGGTTTTTGCCCCCGAATTGACGGGACGGAAGCCTCACTTCGGCTCTGCAATCGCACACAGAGATCCCGATCCCCCCAAAGGAAAACCCCCTCGACCTTTCGGCCGAGGGGGGTTCGTGCTAGGAAAACCGATCGATACTAGAAACTTCGCGAAACTTCGTGAAACTTCGCGAAACTTACTGTGGGCAGGTGCCCCAGCCGCTGAGCAGCGTGGTGAGATCTGCACCGTTGGTGAGACCGTCGCCAGTGATGTCAGCACCTGGTGTTCCCCAGTTGGAGAGCAGCGTCGTGAGATCCGCACCGTTGCGGATGCCATTGCCGTCGTAGTCACCCAAGCATGCTGGAGCGCTGCAGGGAGCGGCGTTGTCGCCGTTGATCTGCACAACCCAGTGAGCAAGGAATGACCCACCAACGGATTCGGTGAGGACGAATTGCGTCAGACCAAGACCACAACCAGGAGCACTAAAGTAAGTCAGAGACGAAGTCGTTCCGGCTGGCGTGTTGCCTGCCGCACGAATTCCGTAACCGCTTGCTGCTGGGACGCCCGCGCCGAGACCGTCGTAGAGGCTTGGGGAAGCCATGACGACCACGATGTTGTAGCCCGCATGCTCTTCGACGCAGATTGGCTGCGCAAAGTTGAGCGTTGCGAGATAGACACCACCTGCGCAGAGAACATCTTGGCTGCTGATCAGGTCAAGATCGTTGCCGTCAACGCCGCCGTCTGCACTCACCCAGCGAGGTGCACCACCGTCAAGATCGCGGTAAATGCTGATCGTTGTTGGAAGTGGGATGTCGCTGTAGAAACTCGCACACGTAGCACCATTGAGCGCACGCTTCACCGAGAAGACACCGAAGCTCAAGCAACTGATGTCGCCTGACACGGTGCCTGCTGGGAAGGTACGAACATAGGTGTTCGCAGTGGTTCCACCACCACTGCAGTTTGGCGCAGCGGGATTGACTCCGCAGGCAACCAAGCCTTGTGTGGTGGTCATGACTGGGTCAGAATTCATCGTATTCGGACCAGGAGCAGCGCAAACACCGGCAGTTGCACCGCCACCAGAGACGAGAATTGGGCAACTCGCTGGTGCGCTGGTGATTTCCATGGTGTAGTCATTGAATGCACCACTTCCGCATGGATTCCCTGTGAACGCAGCATCCCCAACGAATGCGTAGTAGGTACCCGCATTCAAGCAATATGAGGAAACTGTTGGGCATGTGCCCGAGCCAGCCGTGATGACGCTGACCCCAGTGCAACCAGCGATCGAAACATCGCCAGCCAACAAGAGGACAGTCACCAACCGAGCCGCCTTCACCGAGACAGTGACCTGAGAACCCGCGCTCACCGAGAACGAATAGAAATCGGTGTCGCGTGTATTTGCATCAGCCCACACAGTTCCCGCGATGGTGGAACCCATCGAAACAGGCTGAGTCTCGCCCGCGCCGTTGCATCCATCGTTGAATGCACTACCGCATGGCTCAGACTCGGATCCCGTTGGAGTTCCGAGTTGGCATGGGGTTGGGAGAGTGAACCGTGCTTCACCGTTACCGAATTCGCCGATTGTGTAAGCACCCAAGCGAACGAGGTAAGTATGTCCAAGCTGAACGTTACCCGTGGCCTCGGATGCGTAGCTGGTTGGGGTAGCTTCCGTGGTCATGCATGTGCCACCAGGACCGTCGTCGTTGCAGAACACGAGTGCTGCTGCGAGAGCGTCCCAGTCAAATGCCGCTGGATCGGTACCCATGTCATAGACAGCCAACTTGTTGTCGAATGAACTCGATCCACAAGTGGAGACTGTCATCGCTCCGTTGGCGACTGGGGAAACCCTCCACCAAACGTCCTTATCGAAGAAATCAGATCCCGATGAGCAACTCGCTCCTGGGTGATCTGGACCGTCTGTCGTCGCGTTGACTGTGTTGAACGCCTGAACACTGTCGAATGCCGGAACCACCGTTGCGTTTGTCGCGCAATCGTTGACGGGCGCTCCAGTGACGGCTGGGCAGGAGTAGTAACCGCATGTTGCGATTGCCATCTCAACGCACGCAGCGTCCCATCCAACTTCGCAGCAGAGTGGATTGACTGGGCAAATCGATCCGCAGCAATTCACATTGTCGCAACCAAGCCCACCGTGCGCAACATTGCATGCGCCCGTTGCACCGACGCAACCTGGGACGCCAGTGACGAAGGACACGGTGAAGTTGCCTGCGCCAACGGCGTCCTCATATCCACCAATGCGGATATAGAAAACATCGCCTGCGGTGCAGTTAAAGTTCGAGATGAGCGAGTAATACGCCTGGCAACCAGCCAGACCCGTACCGTCACCATTGCATCCAACAAGGTTGGCGCAAGATCCCAAGTAGAGTGCCATCGAAGTGTCATACGACGCGGCATCGCACGTCGAGAATGTCGCTTGACCGGTCTCAGTTGCGGTCCATTTGAACCAAACATCTTTTTGGGTTACAAGCCAATTGAGATAAGTACCAGCGCAGAGTGTATCCGTTGGGATGTTGGCGCTTGGAGTGGCGGTGACAGTGGAAAACGCAGCTGGCACGCCAGCGGTCGCGGTCACCGCAGTGGCACATTCATCCTGTGCGAAGACGGATGACACGACAAATGTCGCGGCAATCGCTGCGGTACACGAAAGGAAACGATTCATAGACTTCATTTGAGTTTCTCCTAGAACGGGTTTGGAAAACTGAATGCGAACAGCCGAGCCAAGGCAGTCACGAACTACCTGTGCCTGATGGCATCGTTTGGAAAGTAATAGCGATTCAACCAATTGCCAATAATTGCGACAAAACACAAATATTTTTTTGCGGTTTCGGGAGAGACAAGGATATCGGACTATCGCCAATCGATTACGATTTTCCCAAATTGAGTCGCCGATTCGAGTTTTTCGAAGGCTAGCGAGGCATTGTGGGGCCGGTGGACTGAATCGATGACTGGCTCGATCGATCCACTCTTCAGCAGCACTGACACCGCACGAAACTCCGTCATATCCCCCATGGTCGAACCAACGATGGTGAGTTGATTCCAAAACACACGGGAAAGATCGGTGTTCGCGTCTCCGCCGGTCGTCGCTCCACAGGTCACCAAGACACCTCCGCGTGCGAGACTCTTGATGCACGACATATGAACCGCCCTGCCGACCGAGTCCGCAACGATGTCCACGCCGCGCTTTCCTGTGATCGCACGCACTGCCTTGGACCAATCGCTTCCATCATCCAAGATGCCATGATTCGCCCCAAGCTTCATCGCACGATCGAGTTTGCTCTGATGCCGACTCGTCACAATGACCTCGCATCCAAAGTGTTTGGCGATGTTGAGAAGTGCGAGCGCAACTCCCCCGCCGATGCCCGTGACGAGCAAAATCATTCCTGGTTGGAACCGTGCGCGGGTCATCAACATCCGCCACGCAGTCAGATGTGTCAAACCAAATGCACATGCTTTGACGGGATCGATGTCACCGATGTCCAGCACATTTGTGGCGGGCGCAACAAAGAACTCGCGCATTGTTCCCGCAGTGTGTTCGCCAATCATGCGAATGTCCTCCCCCACAGACACACGATCCGGATGCGGCGTGGTGTTCTGAACCACCGCAGCGTTGAGCAAAACACGACGACCGATCCACGCAGACTCCACTCCCACGCCGACCTCGACAACACGACCGACTCCGTCAGATCCGCTTGAAAACGGGTAGATCGTGTCGATTCCTGGTACTCCACGACCAATCCAAATATCTAAACTGTTGAGTGCCGATGCCTCGGTCCGGACGAGCACTTCTCCCAGTCCCGGTGCGGGCTTGGGGGCATCCTCGATGTACTTCACATTGGGAGCAACGGGATTTCCACGCTGTTGGATGACGATGGCGTTCATTGACTACCTATAGTAAGGGTCATGAATAGAACGATCATGCGAGTGAAACTCTTCCATGGGTTCCATGGCTGGACCGCTGGGATTCTCGCGCCGATCGCGGTGGCGATGCTTGCGATGGCAATGCCTGCGGCGGGATGGTCTGCGGTCGCAGGACAGAGCATCGTGGCCGATCCTCCATCGATCAATCTTGGTTTCCTTGAGCCGAGGTCGACGGTCACTCGCACCTTTCGACTCATCAATACAACCGCTGCGCCGATCACGATCATGTCGGTCACACCGACCTGCACCTGCACCACAGTGGACGCGGTGGGAAAAGTCATCGCCGCCACGAGCGCGCTTGAAATTCCAATGACCATGAAAGTCTCAGCTGCCACTGGGATGAAGACCGCTGCGGTCACCTTTGTCTTCTCGGGTTCGAGTCCTCCCGTCACGCTGACCATGGGTGGCGAGATCGCCTACGCAGTCCGGGCGACCTCGATCGATGCCACGAACAATGCCCGTGTCCCATACATCAATGCGGTCGTGGATCCGCAACGACCCTCGCCGACTGCACCACCGCCTTTCGGTGTGATCACGATTTCATCAATCGACCAGAAGCCCTTCCAGATTCTCTCTGTGATGAATCAGCCGCCTGCCTTCGTCGGGTTCAATCCCGCGAGTGACCAGCCGAGATCCAACTATGAAGTGCGGTACGACTTCTCGAATCTCGCCTGCGAGCAAGTGCCTCCGTACCTCGTCATTGCGACAGACCATCCGCAGGCACCTGTGATTGACATTCGCGTGCGACATGCGTGCACGCGTATCTCTCCACAGATTCCGCTTGGTGAATACCGCGCCAACCTCGGCACTGTCGTTGGGGGAACTCCGCAACCATTCGAGTTTGAACTCAAGAAATCCGCCGGATGGAAAGTTCTCTCAACGGCATCCAAAGATCCGCGCCTCACGATCCAACTCGTCGGGCAAACTTCGGACGCCGAACACGCGATGGTTTCGCTGGTGGCGGTCGTTGACGCCGCCGTTCACGGCGTGGTCCTCGCGCCTGTCACCATGACCGCGACGGATCCAGCGGGCGTGACTCGTGCGAGTGATTTCTGGGTGTATTTCGTGGTCAAGGAGTCGAAGACAACGCCTGTCCATCCCGCGAGCGTTCCGTTGGCGTCCGAGCGACCGCTTCAGAATCCGGGATCGTAAACGCGTTCGCGCACAAACTGGCTGATGTCGGTCGGCTCTGGAACCCGTGCGAGCCCCAACTTGAAGATCAACCGCGCGACTGCGATCGCCACCCCGACACTCGTCTCGAGAATGGAAGAGACTGGCGGATAGATGAGACCCACCGAGAGATCTTGATCCGTAGTTTGATCGGCAAGCGCTTTCGCCGCACAGAGAAACATCGCGTCCGTCACGCGACGTGCTTCGGTCACGAAGACCGCCATTCCAACCGCTGGATAGATGTAGACATTGTTGCCCTGCCCGGGCACAAACAACCTCCCGCCGAAGTGCATCGGCGGGAATGGACTTCCAGTCGCCACGATTGCGCGTCCATCGGACCATCGGATGGCCTCCTCTGCAGTGCACTCCGATTTGGAAGTCGGATTTGACAGAGGAAAGATGATCGGACGAGCGTTGATTCGAGCCATCGCACGAATGACCCGCTCATCGAACGCGTGCGCGACCGTTGACACGCCAACGATCGCTGTTGGACGGACAAGTTCGACGACATCACTGAGGTTTTTCAGCGGCGAATCCGCAGACGCCGCAGCGCCTGCTGGAAGTTTCAACTGCGAAACATCTTGCCCGTACCGCTGCAAGTAGTCGGGAAGGTTTGGCATCGTGGCATGAACGAGCCCGCGCGAATTGACGAACCAGCATCGCTGGAGCGCATCGCTCTCGGCGACACCCTCACTCATCAACTGCTGCACGAAGAGATCAGCGATGCCCACGGCCGCGCTTCCTGCGCCCATGAAAAGGAGTCGGTGATCACACAACCTCGTCGCCGTCATCCGGCACGCGCCAAAGAGCCCCGCCACCGCAACCGACGCCGTCCCTTGAATGTCGTCATTGAAGCAACAGACTTTGTCGCGATATCTCAGCAACAGTGGCATCGCGTGCTTGTTGGTGAAATCTTCAAACTGGATGCAGCATCGTGGAAAGACTTCCTGCACCGCGTCGACAAACTCGTCGACGAAACTAAAATACGGATCGCCCGAGATGCGTGGATGTCGCAGTCCGGGATAGAGCGGATCATCACGGAATCCTGCATTGTTCGTGCCCACATCAAGCACGATGGGAAGCGTCACTTCTGGTGGGACTCCAGCACACGCCGTGTACAACGCCAACTTTCCAACCGGGATTCCCATTCCGCACACGCCTTGATCGCCCAGACCCAGGATGCGCTCACCGTCAGTCACCACAATGAATCGCACATCCTTCTCTGGCCAGTTGCGAAGGATCTTGGCGAGGTGCCCCTTGTGGCGCACCGAGAGATACATCCCTTTGGGACGTCGAAGAATGTGCCCAAACTTCTGGCAGGCCTCGCCGACTGTGGGGGTGTAGACAATCGGCATGTATCGGTCGAAGTCGCTGCGCAAGAGTGCGTAGAAGAGTCGCTCTTGGCGATCTTGAAGCGCGGACAGATATTGATACTTCGCGAGGTCAGAGTGTTGAAGATCAAACTGCAGCCGCGCACGATCGAGTTGCACGGCCATCGACTCAATGCCGTCCGGCAGAAGCCCGAGAAGTCCGAATGCTTCGCGCTCCTCTTCGGTAAAAGCCATCCCCTTGTTCAATCGCGCATCAAAGAGAAGCCGAAACGCAGAGTGATCCTCTTTAGGCGAGTCATTCATCTGCGTAAGACTAGTCCACATCAATACACTCTGAAGTGTGCGACGGATCACTGCCATCGATAGTCACTCTGAAGGCGAGCCGACTCGCGTGCTGATCGCAGGCGGTCCGGATTTGGGTGGAGGATCCCTCGCCGACAAACGAGATCGACTGGCGTGCGATCATGCCGCGCTCTGCCGAGGGATCGTGGATGAACCACGAGGATCAGAGGCGCTCGTCGGTGCGATGATCGTTCCCGCGAGTGATCCCACCTGTGTGGCGGCGGTCATCTTCTTCAACACTGTCGGCGTCCTTGGCATGTGCGGACACGGGACGATGGGACTCGCACGAACGCTTGCACATCTTGACCGCATTGGTGTGGGTTCCCACCGGATTGAAACTCCCGTGGGCGTGGTCGAAGTCACGCTCCGCCAAGACGGAATGATCGAAGTCATGAATGTTGCTGCTCGGCGAGCGCGCACGAGAGTCACCGTCGAGTTCGGTGGGATCGGAATCGACGGTGGAGTCGCGGTCGGCGATGTCGCGTGGGGTGGGAACTGGTTTTTCATCACTGAAGCACCCGTCGGCGTCGCCCTCGATCGACACAACAGCGAGCGATTGACGCGCGATGCGTGGGAGATTCGCGGTGCGCTTGCCAGAGCGGGTGTGGTGGGGGACGATGGATGCGAGATCGATCACATCGAGTTCACTGCACCTGCAATCCGCGAGGATTGCTCGTGGCGAAACTTCGTGCTCTGCCCCGGCGGCGCATACGACCGCTCCCCGTGCGGAACAGGAACGAGTGCGAAGCTTGCGTGTCTGGCAGCAGACGGAAAGTTGCTCGCGGGTGATCGCGTCGGAGCGGAGAGTTTCGTCGGCACGCGCTTTGAAGCGTGGTATGACCGCAGAGAGGGTGCGATCATTCCAACGATCGCCGGACGCGCTTGGATTACAGCTGAACTTGACCTGATCCTCGACGACGCAGACCCGTGTTGCTTTGGAATTCGCAGATGACCAGTATGAAAGAGTCGACCCCACAGACCTTTGAGTGGAGTGGCGTGATGCCCGCGCTGACCACTCCACTCACCGCTGCCGACAGCGTTGACTTCGACGCCGCATCCCGTCACGCAGCATGGATGATTGACGAGGGATGCACGGGAGTGGTGATCGGCGGATCGCTCGGCGAAGGACAGTCGCTCACCGCAGATGACAAGTTCGGTCTGTGGCAAGCGTGTTCGGATGCGCTGCGTCTGTGTGCGGGTATGGGTGCGGGTATGGGTGCGGGTATGGGTGCGGGTATGCGTGCGCCAGTGATCGCGGCAATCGGATCTGCGTCGACCCGAGATGCCTGCGCGCTCGCAGAGCGTGCGGCGGCGGCTGGATGCGCTGGGTTGATGATTCTGCCTCCATATGTGCACTCTGGCGACACACGAGAAGCGATCACGCATATCGAGCATGTCGCGCAGGCGAGTGCGCTGCAGGTGATGGTCTACAACAATCCACAGGCATACAAGGCTGACTTGTCGCCTAGGTCGCTCGCTGCGCTTGCGATGAGAGAGGCGAATGTTCGAGCGGTGAAAGATTCCACGGGTGATGTGCGGCGCATTGCGGAACTCGTGCAACTGGCGAAGTGCGGTGAGGCGCCACCGGACCTTGCAGTCTTCGTTGGGCTGGACGATCTCGTGCCCGCTGCAGTCGCAGCCGGCGCGCGTGGATGGGTCGCAGGTTTGGCGAACGCCCTGCCGCACGCGAGCGTGGAACTCTGGCAATGCGCAGTGGCTGAGCACATCGCAGTCAACGGGACAGCCGGCGCACGCAATGACCAGTCGCTGCGTGCGCACCAGATCGATCATGCATTCCTTCCGTTACTGAAGATGGACACGGTTCCTGATTTCGTGCAGCGCATCAAACTGGCGCAGTCCCATGTGGGTCGCGGCAGCGAGTATGTTCGCGCTCCAAGACTTGCACTCTCATCGGTGCAGCGGGCTGAATGCATCGCCACGATCCGTGCAGCAATCGAGGCGCTGGAACAACTGGGTGTTGGCACGACTCCGTCAGCGGGAGCGCGTGGGAGCAGCGCGAATCGATGACTCCTCTCCCGCGACATTGGCCGACCGAACTCGCGCCATCGCTGCGCGACGACCTGCGCGGCTGGTGCACACTCTGGAATGTCAGCGGGATCGTCCCCGAAGTGTCAGTTGCCATCAGCTGGCGCATGACATCCACATTGGGACGCGCGTACTACAACACGATGACCATTCGGTTGAGCGCGACATTGCTCGATCCAACGGCAGCGGAACTCTTGCGCGAAACGCTCTGCCACGAACTGGCGCATCTTGCTGCCTATCGACTTCACGGGAGAGCCATTCGGCCGCATGGTCGTGAGTGGCGCGCACTTCTGGCCGCGACTGGATATCCGCCCAACGCCACGATTCGCGCAGATGCGCTGCCGAGTTGTTTCCAGATTGGCGTTGCGGGAAAGCGGTCTCGTCGTACCCGCAAAACGAATGTGTGGACTCGACTCGCGCGGTTGCTCGCGCGCTGAACGACCGCCACTACTTCGTCACATCGATCATGCGCTGTTCGACAAACCCAGCGTCGCGTTCCCGACCGAGAATCCGATAGGCGGCTGCAAGCATCGCTCCGGTGCGGCACCAATTGCTTTGTCGCGCGAACTGTGGCGAGATGGAAATCGGAACTTCCATCGCACGAAAGGCGCGCTCATGCAGCGTCACATTTCCAACTGCGTCGCGATTCGCCGCGAGGATCTCCGATGCAGCGTGCAGCGCGACGATGGCGAATGGGCCATCGTCGTAGTAGCGACTCAAGATCATTTCGTAACAGCGACCCGCTCCCATCGGATTGCCCTGCGACTTGTAGAGCGACGCCTGCTCGAGAAGAATCTGTCCTGCGAGGTCTCCACGATGCTGGAAGATTGCCAGCGCGCCATCGAGGGCGGCTTGCCGCTTTGGAATGTCTGTAATCGACCGGATCATCGGAGCAATCGTCCGCCATGCGAATTCTGGATAGGAGTCACTGCACAGGTTGAGGATGTCCGATGACCACTGTCGTTTCTGTTCCTGAGTCATCGCGCCACTCGCCGCAGCGCGACCGATCACCTCCCACGATCGTGCATCGGTGAGGCAGCACTGGACGGCGACATGGATGAGCGACAGCAGCGACTCCATCCGCTGTTCGTTCTGCGGTGCTGCATCCGTCGTTAGTGCGGTAGTCGTTCCGACGCTCGTCACAGTGTCCAACATGTGCCCCGCAGCAATCCGAAGAGCTGCGCTGGCGAGTCTCGCCTCTTGGGGTTCGCTTCCGTAGCGAACCAACATGGGCATCACGGTGCTTGAGAGTTGCGCTCCGGTCTGCGGATCGCGGATGAATCCCTCCACACTTTGGTATCCGCCATACCGACCAACTTCGTCCCAGGACAGGTCGCGATTGGATTGACCAACGAAGCCAATCCATGCGTGAGAGAGAACTCCATCGGTCGCAATCGTGTATGTCGCGGGGACTCCGATCGCCTTTGCCACGGTCGTTGCGAAATACGCTTGGTCTGCGCAGACTCCCCCGTATCGCATGATGTTTTTCAAACTCCATCCCTCGACGGTGACCCTCTTGGGCTTTCCTTCTTCAAGATGGTCGAAGTCGTACTCGACCTTGTCGTACAGCACGCCAACGGATGGGTGCCCCGCGAACTGCGCGAACGCCCAACTGAGATCGGCTGCAGATCCTGCGACATCGACGAGATGCAGCAGAAGTTCGGGGGCGATGCCACGCACTCCAAAGCGCATCTTTCCCTCGTGCGCGACGAAGTGATCGAATGTGTCCACCGGGCCGCAGCCTGCGGCGAGGTTTTCGTTCACTTGGACAAAGAGTGGCGCATCATGAACAACCGCAACGGCCGCTGCAAGTTCAGGGAGCGATTCCACCAACCCACTCCGCTGCGCCATCAAAAGACGCGCAACGCGAAGCACCTTCGAGAGGTCCTCCTCGTGCGGCGCGACAATGAGCGCGAGGGTGCGAGCAAACTTTGGATGCGCTGAAAACTCCTTCGCAATTGCCGCGCGCTCCGCCTCTGGGGCGGCGTTGATCATCTGCACCAATCGCCACGTCGCAGCCGATTGCACCAGAGCGCAGAGCCGTTCGCGCTGGTGCGCTGACAACCCACGCTCGCTCGATGATCGACTCGCTGGTTTCTTGGACGTGGGAGGTTCGGAATCCGTCGGAGCCCACGCGGCGAGCAGAGCAGCCGCATCACTTTCCAGTCGCGCAGCGGTCGCCGCAAGGGAATCAGTTCGCGCTTGCGTGTTGACTTGGGCGAAAGCGAGCACTGCGGCCTCACCCGCCTCCCCAAAGAGTGCGCACATGTCATTGACGGGTTTCGCAGTCGCTGGCGTTCTCGAGGACGAGCCCAGAGATCTGTGTGATGGTCGTTCGATTCGGCGCTCTGTGCTGTGTGCATCGGCACGATCGACGCAGGTCAGGATCGCAATCATGCAGCATGATTGCATCGCTCTGTGCAGAATCCGCGAGTTCACTTCGCCTCCAAAGCCCACGCCTGATGCATCATGATGATCCGATCGGCGCAGGTGTCCACTGGTTCTGTTGTTCGCATATTCGCACCATCGATCGCAAGGGTGTACTGACCAGGTTCTTCTGGGCAGATGGCTGCGCCGAGTTGATAACGCATCGTGACTCGATCACCCACGAAAGAGCATCGACCAATCAAGGTGGTCCCTTCAGCGAGTTCGACAACAAAGATCCCAGAATCCGTGAATTCCAAGAGGCACTTGCTTTCTGCCCCGCGCCATCGCCCGACGACTGATTGCGGAACCAGAATCGAGGGCGAAGTCGAGCAACCCAGGAAAGCCGCGCACGCAATTGCCATTCCAAAGCGCAAGAACGCGGAAAACATCGGTCGCACTCGCACTCGGGAGATCATGTGCACTGCGATCCCTCGCGCTCCGACCCTGTGCGCTCCGATCAGGTGCGCGCCAATCCGTCGTGTCCCCGCTGCGTTCGCTGCCTGTGGCGAATCACTTCCCCTTGGCACGCACAATCGCTGCAGGTGCGCTGCAGATGCCTGTCTTGCAACGATTTGCGTTGGATGGGTGCGGCCCAAGTGGCAATCCAGATGGTTGTGACAGAGAGGCATTGCCAGAAAGTGTAGAACGAAAACTGATCATTTCACTTGCGCTCACTCTGCGGAATCCGACAGTGTGATTAGTCCATCGGCGCGGGGAATTTTCGCACAAAACACCGAGGATCAAGGATGGGTCGATTCGCCTCAGCGGGAATCGATTCGTCCTTCTTTTGTTTGCGCCCGAGGTTGATCCGCAAGAGCGTCCCCTTCCTCGCTCCCTCCTTCGCCGCAGGCACATCCGCGAAGCGAACGATCTGGTTTGGGAAGATCGACATCGCGGAGCACGACAGGAGACTCGCAATCCACCGCGAACCCATGTTCCATCTCGAATTGGGCACGCTCTGCAGGAGTCGCGTAGTAACGCTGATAGATCTCTTGCTCGAGGGAACCGCCGCCACCCACAAGGTCGATGAATTCGTGAACTCCCGCATCGGGCGGAAGATCCCGCACAGGTTCCACCAAGATCTGCTGCACGAGTCGCTCGTACAACGCTCGATCAGTCAGATGATTCGAATGCAATAGATAGATGCCCAACTCCGACAGCGCCTCGATCACCTGCCAGAGAGTGGCGTGCAGCTCGCTGTCGTTGAGCGACTCCGCAGACGGTGGCAGCACTCCGCACTCCGCCAATTGCGCCATGTTGGTGGTCATTGGCGCATGCTCAAAGTCGTAGATCAATGTCCAATAGAGACGATCGGTGCAATCGTCGTGGCGAATCGCCTGCGCGACCAATTGATCAATCGCGTGGGTTCTCGCCTCGCGCTTGGCGTGGAACTTCGCCCCATGGCGTGGGCTCGGGAGCGGACTGTGAATGTGGCTTGGGAATGGGCTGTTCGGTATGCGTTCCGTCATTGTGGTCTCCTCGTGAAGTCGAATTGACTCCCTCGGGGAACCTATGGGTGCGCCAACGCCGATTCAGAAACGGTCACCTTTTTCTTTGCCCCTCTCCCGCGTACCCCTCGCGAACTACGCAAGTTGCGCGATTCGCACGCCACCGGCGAAGAGCTCCACACCGCGCGCATCGGCGCGCCACCGAACTTCGACCTGCCGCACCGCACCAGGGGCGAGGCTGAACCACATCGGCTCGACGGTGATCCAATCGCCCTCTGGGATCACAAGCGCATCCATCAGCGGCGTCAGCGCATGAATGTTCAGCGTCGCCATCACGCGACCTCTCATCGACGCGGGTGCGCTCGCCCACTCCATCGTCGCACGCGGCACAAATGGTGCGCCAGTGCAATCTTGCATCTGCAGTTCGCGGACCGCTGCGTGCCATGCCGTGGCGATGGGATCAACTCGAATCTCGGTGGCGGATTCTGCGAAGAGAAGGCTGGACGCATCAGGAAGGAACTGCGCAGGAACCTCGAGCGCGCGCGCTGCCCCCCACGGTTCAACTGTGAATCCCTCCTCAAAGAACTCGCGCGTGATGGGATCGCGAGCAACCGAACAAGCGAACTTCCCCAACATCACACGACTCCGCCATGTCATCGGCGTGTCATTCACCGCATCCACAACAAGCCTGCCGTCGCGTTCGTGCAGCACAATCATTCGCGGCGCACATGCCTCGCGCACCGCCCACCATGCGGGTTTCAGGCGACCATGCGAGTCCACGAGAGACCACGACGCCCCAGTCCATGCGTCGTTCATCTGCCACACGAGAGCACCAGAACAGCGCGGTCGATTCGCACGCAACCATGTGTATGCAATACGCATCGCCTTTGCCTGCACGATCTGCGCCTGCGCGATCCAATTCCCAAAGTCCATCGGAGGAGCGAATCGCTCACTCAAGTGCGTTCCGTACTGCGGTTCATCGCCGCCAGTGGCGCGTTGTCGAGATGCGATCAGCGCGCAACCATCGTGGACACTCTGCCGCGAGAGTTCGTGCGCATCGATTGACAGCGCAGTCGCAATCGACTGAAGCGCTGGAGGAGATTGATGCCCGAACTCACTTGCGAATCGCGGTGTGATCGACCGCAGACCCTCCACCTTTGCCGTCGCATCCCATGTATGTCGATCGCCGCGTGAGGCATCGTTCGCAGGCAACTCGAGCGATCCAGACCAGGGACTCTCTGGCCAATAGGGGCGCGTGCCATCCAATTCTGCACAGAGACGCGGCAGGAGTTCCATCCAATAGTGTCGACCCCACGACTGTCCCGCGCGAAGACGCTCGCGAAATCCCCACGACTGCCAGGCGAGAACATCCTCGTTTCCCCCGCACCAGATGACCACTGAAGGGTGCGCTGAGAGTCGCGCGATCTGAAAGCGCGCCTCTGCTTCGATCAATGTTGGGAGTGGATCCTCTTCTGGATAGGTCGCACACGCAAAGGCGAAGTCCTGCCACACGAGCAGCCCCAACTCGTCGCACTGCGCGTACCACGATGGCGATTCATATCCGCCGCCCCCCCACACTCGCAACATGACGAGATTCGCCTCACAGGCTTGCAAGAGTCGTTCGCGAACGCTCGCCTCTGGCGCGATCATTCGATTGAGCCCCTCTGGGATCCAATTCGCACCTGCGCACCACACGAGTTGATCGTTGACGCGCAGAGCGAAGCGTGTGCCGTCAGCATCAGGCGTCGTGTCCAGCACGACCGATCGCAAACCAATCCGACCAGACCATCGGGTGATCCGTGCTGCGCGCTTGGTCACTTCCACCGAGACGCGATAGAGATGTTGAGCGCCGTATCCACGCGGCCACCATCGCATGGGATCTGAAATCTCAATGATGACACGCGCGACACCTGTCGCGGAAAACGAGGCGACGCCATCGAATGTGCGCCCATCGGGCGATTCCATTTCGACGCGTGCTTCATACTGTGTCGCGTCGCCATCACACACGCCGTTCACGATCACTTCGACGCGTGCCTCGATTGCGCTGCAGGTCATCACGAGAGGGCGCACCGAATCGATACGCATACCACTCCACCCCTGCACATAGACGACATCGACGATGCCACTCGATGGAGCGCGCGGTCCCCAATCCCAACCGAAGTCGCAGGCTGGCTTGCGAATGAATGGATAGGGAGTCCAGTCACCATTGACCGGTCGCGTGCCGCGTTCGCGCTCGATCCGCAGGACTTCAGCCACTGGTCCTGCACATCGCACTTCAAGGAGAAACTCATGATTGAGATCCATCCCACGCACACGATCGGCGATCGACACGCGATGAGGATGAAACTGATTCGCCGTGCGCAGCACACTCTCGCCATCCACGCGAATCTCCGCAACGGTGTCGATCGACTGAAACACCAGATCAATCGCCCTGTGTTCACGCATCTCTTTGGAGACTCGAAAGACGCGCTTGAAGAGGAACTCGCTTCGCCCAACCCACTCCTGCGCAGCTTCGCCACCCTGTGCATCGACGAGTGGGATCACTCCAGCGCGCTGCAACACCACATGGGCACAACCCGGCACGCACGCAGGAAACTCTCTGCCATCCGGCCCGATCATCGTCCACTCATCGCCGCAGAGACTCTCTTCGATGGGTCGCATGCGCGTGCCTTCTTACTGCGAACGCAGTTCGTCCACTTCGTCAGCGTTGACCCCCTCGACAACGCGGCCGTCATCACGCACATCGATGCCGCGATGGCGCAAGAGTCGAACCATGCGGATCACATCGCGAATTCCGCCACAGGTAAACCACACCACGACGACGACGCTCGTGCCGAGGATGAGCCATGTCCACCAGTGCCACCATGCACTCCATGTTGTCGCGGCGATTGGGTCACCGCGAGTTTGCCGCCACAGCGCGTAGGCCGTTCCCACGAGAAAGATGACCGTGAAGATGAGCGGCCACGCAAGCGTGACGAGCGTGACTCCGCGATCGGTCCCTTTGAATTGACTATCCATCCCGAGTTTCTCAAGAAACGTTGTGGCGGGTCGATCGATCAACGCATCCCCTTCGCGACGCCACTGACCGCGATTGAGCATGCGACCTAACTCGAAGTCCGTCCGTGGTCCCATGAGACTCACCAGCACATACACCGCGCTCGCAGAGAGCATCGAGATGAATCCCATCACTTGGCCAGTCAGATGTTCGCGCGTCCAGAGCGCCGCCGAATCGATCGGCGATCCAGTCTCGCCAAGGCAACTCGTTGCGAAGTCCTGCGGAAGTTGATGCACCAAGACTCCCATGACCGCGAGCACCATGCCGGTCATCATCGCGGACCACGCACCTGCAGTCGATCCGCGACGCCAGTACAGCCCACCGATGATCGCGGCGCCTGCGCCGGCCACAAAGATGCTCGCCGTGATCGCCGCGAACATGGCGATGTATTGCGTTGGCTCGTAGAGCATCGAAAAGGTGAACGCAAAGATCGCCACCCCGAGCGCCGCGAGTTTCAGCAGCATGGTGTGCGTCTTTGGATCGAATGGCTTCTTGCGAAATGGCAAGATCACATCCTGAATGAAAATCGATCCCCACGAATGCAGGTAGGCCTCGTCCGTCGACACTGCGGCGCCCAACATCGCAGCGATGAAGAGTCCCAGAACTCCTGTCGGCAAGATCATCGCCATCGCCAGCGGCGTGCGCAACTCGGAACGGAGCGTGTCAGTCGAAACCTGCTCGAGCGCGGCGTGCACGGGCGCAGCAGCATCTGCGTACTCGGGTTGCGTGAGGAATGCACGCACCGCCAGAGGAATGACGATGGTCACCAGCATCAACACGCGATAGCGCCAACCGTTGAGGATCTGCGCCATGCGCGCCTCGTGTGCATTGAGCGGCGCAGAGTTGTAACCCTGATCCCCCTGCCACGCTCGCGCCGCATAGAACAACACGAACGCAGAGATGGCCCAGTACAGGACATCAAAGTTCTTCTCGTGACTCAATCCAAATGGATCCACGAATGATGTGCCCGTTGGCATTTGCAGCATCGCGCGTTCCAACACTGGCCACGGGAAGTGCGCCAGTAACCAGAAGCAAATGAACACGAATGCTCCAAAGCAGAAGACCCCCTGCAAGAAGTCGGTGAGGATGATCGACACCATTCCTCCCGCAAAGACCATGAAAATGCCAAGCGCCAACAGAATCACCATCACCATCGGAAAGACCGCGATCGATTCACCCCACCAGACGACGCGGTCTGGCATCCCGCACAGCGCCATGAAGAATCGCGCAGTCACACCCGGGAAGATGCCGTAGTTGATGATCCCCGATACGAAGGCGACTCCACCGGACATCACTCGAAACCGCTTCGAGTAGCGCAACTCAAAAAACTGCGCCAACGTCATGGCGCGTGTTTCACGGAATCGATAGATCACCCATCCTGTGATGGCCAGCAGGATGAGCGATGGACCCTCCATGTATCCCCACCAAATCTGCGTGAATCCAACGTCGTATCCCAACTGGAAGTACCAGACGAGTGTGATCACGCCAACTTGCGCCATGTTGTACGCAACGGTCACCAGATACCGACCCGCGCAACGGTCGGCGCTCAGGAAGCCAGAGACTCCACGCGAGAGACTGTTGGCGAGCAGCGCCGTCGCGAACAACGCCGCGACAAACCCGACGACGATGGACCAGTCGAGCGTGGATGGCGTCACGAGCGCAAGATAGAGCGATCTCGAAGATCGAGTGCGCTCGCAGTCTGTGCGAGTGCGTACTCTGTGACCAATGCGATTGCCACCCATGGTCTTGATCTCACTGCTTGTTGTCGTCGCGATGAAAAGTGGGTGCGCGACGCAATCGGGGCCGTCGCCGATCAAAGTCGGACACGTTTTTGCTGCCTCATGTCTGCCATCGAAAGACATTGAAGATCGCCCATTGCCAACGGGACGGTTGGCGACCGTCTATCTCTTCGCGGGGCCAGAGTGCCCGATTGCGCGTGCGTATGCCCCAGAAATCGGGCGACTCTGGCAGGCTGATGCCGAGCGCGGCATTGCGTGGATCATGGTCTTTTCAGAGGTTGACATCACCCGCGAACTCGTGAGGAACTTTCAGCGCGACTACACGCTTCCAGTTCCTGCGGTGATCGATTCGACGCAAGAGTTCTCGTGCTTGCTGGGGGTCGTCACCATTCCATCGGTGGTGGTGCTCGGGTGCGATGGGGCGATGCTCTATCGCGGACGCATCGACAACCGATACAAGAGTCTCGGAGTCTCGTATGGACCTCCGACGAAGCGCGATCTCACGGATGTCGTCAACGCGATCGTCGCGGGGACTCCGATGACACCCACCTCCACGGAGGCGATCGGTTGCATCATGCCCCCGTGTTCTCGGTAGGTCACGCCTTGAACCACGCTCCACTCTGTATTGGGATTGATGTCGGAACAGGCTCACTCAAGGCGATCGCAGTGAACGGATGTGGAGTTGTTGTTGCGCAGTCCGCCGTGGAATACAACTTCGATTCGCCACAACCGAGCTGGGCGCAAACGGATCCCGCTGTGTGGTGGAGAGCAACCTGTGCAGCGCTTCGCACACTGACTGCGCATCCATTGGTCGAATCCGCTCGCATCGAATCGGTCGGAATTGCCGGACAAATGCACGGTTTGGTGCTCACTGATCGCGGTGGTGCGCCGACGTGTCCAGCGCTCATGTGGAACGATCAACGCACCGCACAGGTGTGTGAACGCGTCGAACAGGAACTCACCCCGCAGTGCATTTGGCAGTGGACGGGTAACAGATTGCTCTGCGGATTCACCGCGCCAAAACTGTTGTGGTTGCGCGAGCATCAACCAGATGCGCTTCAGCGTGCGCACGCCTTGATGCTCCCCAAGGACTTCATCCGCTTGCGACTGACTGGCGCGACACACACGGATGTCTCTGATGCGTCTGGCACCTTGTTCTTTGACTGCGAGCATCGGCGCTGGTCATCGCAGATGTGCGACGCGCTCTCTCTTCGCAGCGATCTGCTTCCAGAAGTTTTCGAGTCGCAGACGATCACATCGCGCGTGCACGAAGCTGGCGCACTGGCCACTGGATTGCCCATCGGAACGCCAGTTGTCGCCGGCGCCGGCGATCAAGCGGCGCAGGCAGTTGGCACAGGAATCGTGCATGAAGGATCGGTCGCATGCACCGTCGGTACCAGTGGCGTGGTCTTCGCAACCACACACACATGGCGCCCAACTCCAGATGGCGTGTTGCACGCCTTTTGCCACGCGGTTCCCAGCCGATGGCACTTGATGGGAGTCACACTCTCTGCTGGTGGAAGCATGCGATGGTGGCGCGACACCATGTGCGCGGATCTCGTCGCACTCGCTCGCCAACGAGGTGTCGACCCCTACGAAGTCATGATCGACGAAGCATCGTGTGCGCCGCAGGGTTGCGAGGGCGTGACATTCCTCCCGTATCTCTCTGGCGAACGCACGCCGCACGCGGATGCGCACGCACGCGGCGTCTTTCTCGGAATCTCGCACAGAACAACACGGGCACATCTCACCCGAGCGATTCTCGAAGGTGTGACCTGTTCCCTCGCGGAAGTCCTCGCGCTCGTGCGTGCGAGTGGAGCGCGCACTGATCGCGTTCGACTCTCTGGGGGTGGTGCGCGCAGTGCGCTCTGGCGTCAACTCTTGACGGACGCGTTCGGGATCGAGAGCGCAACGGTCACCCAACCAGATGGCGCTGCCTACGGCGCTGCGCTTCTTGCGGGAGTTGGAAGTGGACTCTGGTCGAGCGTCGATGCGGCCACCGCTTCGATTGCGGAATCGAACGGGACGACTGTCAGCGATGGCGCAGCGGCATGTGTTCCCATCGCCGCTCGCTACGCCGCCGCATATCGCGCGCTGACGCCGTGGTTTCGCGCAGCGATCCCACTACAGTAGAAGCGTGTATGTGGTCTTTTCCATCTTCGTCGCAGTCGTCAGCATGATCGCCATCGGGATCATCGTGTGGAAGGTGGTGCAGCGGCAGGAGTCATGCGACTCGAAGTTTCAAGCAAAGCTCGATGCCGATGATGAGCGCGCACGCGCGGGTCGCGAAAAGATGCAGTAAGTCATCGCACGGCGCTCGCCACGCCATCGTCGGACCCGCGTCGAGTCATCGTCACGCGATCGCGCGACGGATTCCATTCATCTTCGACTGCAAGTTTCGCCCCGGGCACGCAGTCTTCGCGCTCGCCCATTCCTGATGCGATCGCACCTGCGACGCCTTCACTTTGTACTTCACCATGCACAAGCGCAGGTGTCGGTCAAGCGCCACAAGCTGCGCCAAACTCGGTGTTTGTTGATCGAAGTTCCCCATGCACAGAATTCCAAGATTCCCCTCATTCTGATCCTTCACATGCGCTCCCTGATAGCGCAGATCGCGACCCTCCCACACCCGACCAGACCGATCCACAATGAAGTGATAGCCAATGTCCGCCCACCCCTTGCCGCGATGGCCATTCCGAATCAACTCGATGCGCCCCACACATGATGCGTAATCGGTCGCGAGGAATGGCGTCATCCCATCGTGATGAATTGTGATCCAACGAACAGGGAGCATCGGATCGATGTTGTCCAGTTGCGGAGTTCCCTTCGTCCACGCGCTGCGCGGAATCACTCCAGCGAGTACCCGCGCAGGCGCAAGCGGTGCGGCGGGAGCAACCGGTGCCGTGGGCGTGAAGAGTTTGGCGTCTGGCCAGAGAGGTCCGGGCATCCTGACGGACTTCGATCCGGTTGTTGCGCATCCAGCAAGAAGTCCCAGTCCAACAAGAAGAATGCTGCGACGCGCGATCGGCGGCAGCCCGTCCTTCTTCCCTTCGCAGGGTGTATCGTTGGGATCCAAATTAGTCATGCGCAGAGTTCGATGTATCGACCCAAATCCATCATCGACTCCAGTTTACGCCGCCGCTTGGGCGTGTGTTCGGGTAGAATGAACGGGCTGTTTTCCCCACATTATTTATGAGCGCGCACGCAGAGTCCGAGAGTAGTTACACCGCCGAAGACATCCAGGTTCTGGAGGGTTTGGAGGCCATCCGCAAGCGTCCTGGAATGTATGTCGGGGGCACGGGGCTCAGTGCGCTCCACCACCTCGTCTACGAATGCGTTGATAACTCCATTGATGAAACGATGGCTGGATTTGCAACCCAAGTGCTCGTGCGACTCGGTGTCGACGGCTCGTGCACGGTCATCGATGACGGTCGAGGAATGCCCGTCGATTTGATGAAGAGTGAGAATCCAAAGATCGATGGTCGACCTGCCGTCGAAGTGATCTTGACGGAACTCCACGCCGGCGGCAAGTTTGACAACAATGCGTACAAGGTCTCGGGCGGACTGCACGGCGTTGGCGTGAAGTGCGTCAACGCGCTGAGCGCATGGACCGAAGTGGAAGTGCATAAGGATGGCGCCTCATGGGGAATCGCATTTGAGCGGGGCGTGTGTGTCAAGCGACTTCACAAGATCAAAGATTCTGGCGTGACCGCAACTGGGACTCGGATGACCTTTCTGCCAGATCCCGAGATCTTCCCTGACACGCAGTTCCGCGCAGACATGCTTGAGTCACGACTGCGCGAACTCTCCTTCCTCAATCCGGGAGTCAACATTCGGTTCGTCGATGAGCATGTTGACGCCGATGGGAAACAACGCGATGTCACCTTTCGCGATGAAGACGGGATCACTGGGTATGTTCGATGGCTCAACGACACGAAGGTGGTGCAGAGTTCATGCATCGGTATCCGTCGGACGGACGAAGCTCGATCGCTCCAATGCGACATCGCATTGCAGTACACCGATGCCACCGCTGAAAACATGCTGGCATTCGGCAACAACATCCGCAATCCGGATGGTGGAACGCATGTGCAAGGCTTCAAGTCCGCACTCACCCGAGTGGTCAACGGATACGCGAAGCGCGAGGGAATCCTGAAGGATCTGGTCCCAAGCGGCGATGACTTGCGCGAGGGGCTCACAGTCGTGGTGAGCGTGAAACTGCCGAATCCGCAGTTCAACAATCAGACCAAGGAAAAACTCCTCAACGAAGAAATCGAAAGCTTCGTGAGTTCTGTCGTGGCTGAAGAACTCACAGCGTGGCTCGACAAGAATCCCAAGGAAGCCAAGTTGATCTGCCACCGAGCGATCTTGGCCGCAGAGGCGCGCGAAGCTGCGCGCAAGGCGCGCGAGCTCATCAAGCGCAAGGGAGCGCTCGGTGATAGCGCACTTCCGCAGAAACTTTCCGATTGCTCGAGCGATGATGTCGAGTCCACCGAGATCTTCCTCGTCGAGGGGGACAGCGCAGGCGGGAGTGCCAAGGGTGGACGCGACCATGTCCATCAGGCCATCTTGCCCCTGCGCGGAAAACTGTTGAATGTGGAAAAGTGCCGGCTGGACAAGATCCTTGGATTTGAAGAAATCCAAACGCTCATCCAAGCCTTGCAGTGCGGCATCGGTCCAGACCTGGATCCAGCGAAGTTGCGCTATGGTCGCGTCATCATCATGACCGACGCGGATGTCGACGGGAGCCACATTCGTACGCTTCTCCTGACCTTCTTCTTCCGTCAGATGTACGAATTGGTGCGACAAGGTCGCATTTACATCGCGCAACCGCCGCTCTATCAGGTGATTCGCGGCAAGTCCAGCAAGTACGTTCTCAACGACCGCCAGATGAATGACACGCTTGCCGAGCTGGCGCTCAAGCACGCGGTCTTCGTGGTTCGCAATGAGACGGGTGAAACGACGCGCACTCTCGATGGCGACGATTTGAAGAAGGCACTCCGACTGTTGCACAGACTGGAAGATCTCAGCGGCGTTGTGCAACGGCGCGGTATTCCATTTCAACAATTGCTCGAGGCGCGGAGCAAGGATCCAGCAGGGTCGAGCCGATTGCCATCCCATCATGTTGTCTGGCGTGGCGGCGACCTCATGGCGTGGAGCGAACAGGAAGCGCACGCGGCGGTCACTGAGCGCGGCATGGTGCTCGATGATCTTTCCGCGGTTCCATCGCGCGATGTCGTCGCGTCGCTTCGGCAGATGCATGAAACCAGCGAGCTCGAGCGCATCTTCGCGCAACTTCTCGAGTTTGGAATCGACATCGATGACTACGGATTGATCCAAGAGGTATCTGTGACTGGCGAGAAGATGCCCTCGAAGTATGGTTGGGTGATCACTCCAGAGCGCGGCGAGCCAACACTCGCGGAGACTGGCAATGTTGCAAGCATCATGAAGACACTGCACGAGTGCGGTCGAAAGGGCATCGAAATCAAACGGTTCAAGGGTCTGGGCGAAATGGAACCTGAACAACTCTGGGAAACCACCATGGACCCTGCGCGGCGCACATTGCTTCGCGTGACCATCGAAACCGCCGCCGAGGCGTGCAACCTCTTTTCAACGTTGATGGGTGAAGAGGTTGAGCCCCGTCGCGCGTATATCGAAAAATATGCGCTCGAAGTCAAGAATTTGGATGTGTGAGCGCGGCGCTTGCCGCCTCCGCAAATCCCCGCGCACGCAGCATGCACGCATCGCATCGACCGCATGCTGCGCCCTGCGCAGAGGGGTCGTAGCAACTAATCGTTGAATCGAAGTCGACGCCGAGTTCGCGGCCGAGTTGGATGATCTGTTTCTTCGAGAGGTCGATGAGTGGCGCGACAATTGTGAATGCGCACTCACCGCGCGCAGCCGCCTCGACCCCCTCGCGCGTTGCGAGATTTGCGAGTGTCGAGAAGGCGGCGAGGAATGCGCCACGGCAATCTGGGTAGCCCGAGTAATCGACTGCATTCACGCCCAGTGCGATGGCCTGTGCGCCGCGCGATTCCGCCAGCGCGAGTGCGAAACTCAGAAAGAGTGTGTTTCGCGCCGGAACATAGGTGACCGGAATCTCGTTCGATAGTGTGCTCTGATCGCGATCCTTGGGGACATCAATGTCTGCTGTGAGCGCACTCGCCCCCACCGCGCGTAGATCGATCCGCTGAACGAGGTGTTCAATCACCCCGCACTGCGCTGCGACTGTGCGTGCACACTCCAGTTCGATGTGATGGCGCTGTCCATAGTCGAAGGTCAACGCAATGCACTCAAATCCCTCGCGCACCATCCACGCAAGCACCACAGCGGAATCCATTCCACCTGAAAGAAGGACGACTGCTCGTGGTGCCATCACCGAACAGCGTAGAGCAATCGCTACGATTCGAGTCATGCCCGTGATTGATCTACGAAGCGACACCGTCACTCAACCAACCCCAGCGATGCGCGCTGCGATGATGGCTGCGCCATTGGGCGATGATGTGCTCGGGGACGACTCCGCCGTCACCACGCTCGAACGCACAATCGCGGCGATGCTCGGCAAGGAGGCGGGGCTCTTTGTACCCAGCGGAACGATGGCGAATCAACTGGCCATTCGATGTCACTGCGAATCGGGCGATGAAATCATTGCGCACGGCGAGAGCCACATCATTCACTATGAAACGGGCGCGCCGGCCGCTCTCTCGGGGTGCATGATTCGACCACTCGATGGCGCACGCGGACTCTTTGACGCGGACGCCGTCCATGCTGCGATCCGCAATCGCGACATTCATTCTCCCAGGTCGAGACTCGTCGTCGTTGAAAACACGCACAATCGTGGCGGTGGTTCGGTCTGGCCCATCTCCCAGTTTCGCGCCGTCAGTGCCGCGGCTCGCGAGCATGGACTCGCGGTGCATGTCGATGGCGCACGCCTCTTCAATGCGTGCGCGGCCGCGGGGTATTCGGCGGCTGAGTTCGTGCGTGATGCGGACTCAGTCAGCGTGTGCTTCTCGAAGGCACTCGGTGCGCCGGTGGGAAGCGCACTCGTTGGACCACGAGATCTGATCGACCGCGCACGGCGCTTTCGCAAGATGCTCGGCGGCGGGATGCGACAGAGTGGTTTCCTTGCTGCTGCGGCGATTCATGCGCTCGATCATCATGTCCAACGACTCGCCGTCGATCACACCCGCGCGAAGGAACTCGCCAATCGCATGGATGGCATCTGGGGAGTCACCGTGAATCCGCCGCTGCGTGAGATCGAATCCAACATGGTGTTCTTCGACCTCGCTCCATCACTCGGCGATGCGCGCGAATTCTGCGCCCGATTGCTCGCGGCGGGAGTTGCGATGATCCCGATGGGAGCGCGACGGGTGCGCGCGGTCATGCACCTCGATGTGCCTGAGGATGTCATCGAACGCACGGTTGAGGCACTTCGACACGCCGCACGACAGTAACCACGTTGGATGGCGCAGCGGCACCGCGTGCGCTTGCCACAACTGCCACTACGATCGATCCATGAACGATCCTCGGTTTCAGACTCTCGCCTCCACCATCATCAATCATTCGGTCAGGCTCAAAGCCGGCGAGAACATTCTCATCGAAGCCTTTGATCTACCGGAAGGAATGGTGCTCGCGCTGGTCGACGCCACGCTCGCAGTTGGGGGGAATCCGCATGTTGAATTGCGTGCGACACGCGTGATGCGTGCACTGCAAGAGGGAATGTCGGAGGATGGAGTCAAAGCATGGGCCGCCTGCGATCTTCACCGCATGCAACAGATGCAGGCGTATGTCGGATTGCGCGGGGCGAACAATGCCAACGAGATGTCAGGCATCGCGGACACTCAGGTGAAGACATTCGGCGCGCACTATCAGAAGCCTGTCCATCTCGAACAGCGCGTCAAGAACACAAAGTGGGTCGTCCTCCGTTGGCCGAGTCCGAGCATGGCGCAACTTGCCAAACGCAGCACTGCCGACTTCGAGGACTATTACTTTCGAGTCTGCTGCGTCGACTACACGGCGATGGATCATGCTGTGCGACCGCTCGTGACGCGAATGCTCAAGGCCGACCGAGTGCACATCGTCGGACCAGGTCCCACCGATCTGCGTTTCTCGATCAAGGGTGTTGGCGTGGTCCCCTGTTGCGGCGAGTGCAACATCCCAGATGGAGAGTGTTACTCCGCGCCGATTCGCGACAGCGTGGAAGGCGTGCTGCAATACAACACGGCGTCGCTCTATCAGGGAACGGTCTTCAACAACATTCGCTTCGAGTTTGAGAAGGGACGCATCGTCAAGGCGACATGCGATGGCGAGGATGCGAAACTCAATTCAATTCTCGACTCGGATGTGGGGGCGAGATACATCGGCGAGTTCAGTTTGGGATTCAACCCCGCGATTCTCACGCCGATGCTGGACACACTCTTTGATGAAAAGATTGCGGGCAGTTTTCACTTCACTCCCGGACAGTGCTACGACGAAGCGCCCAACGGCAATGCGAGCCAGGTGCACTGGGACATCGTCTGCATCCAACGACCCGATTACGGCGGCGGAACCGTTGCATTCGACGGCGAGGTGATCCGCCGCGACGGCCTCTTCGTCGTGGATGATCTCAAGGGACTCAACCCCGACCAGTTGGCGACGAGCTGACCGCGAGCTACGATCACGACATGAAGCGAAGCATGACACACGCGGGTTCCATGATCCTTTCTTTCGTCGCGATGCTCGCGGTCGGTTGCGAACCGAGCGTCGATCGCGGCGCATCGAAGCAGCCGCCAATCCCGCCCGCCGGAACTCCGCAGCAGTCTTCCTTCGACACTGTTCCAGACGGCGGCAGCAAGTCGTATCTCGGCAAGGCACGCGACAGTGCCGTACGCGTGCGCCAGCAGATGGAAGAGCGCGATGCAGCGATCGGCAAGATGGCGGACGACCTCCTGAAGCCGCAGGGTGATCCGCCACAACCAACTACACCATCAGCTCCTCCGGGGCGTGTTCCGGTCGAAGCTCCAAAGTATTGATTACTGCTTTGGCGCTGGCTTTTCGCCTGACGGTTCAGGCAGCTCTTCGTTCAACTTTTCGTCCAGTGCCTTGGGTGCTGCAGGAGCTCCCGGGTCGCTCACGATCTTCAGCAACTCAACATCGAAGATGAGTGTTGCCTTGGGGGGGATCACGGGCGAACGACCGCCCGCTCCATATGCCAAGTCGTAGGGGATGATGAGTTTGCGCTTGCCGCCAACTTGCATCGATCCAACTCCCTGAGTCCATCCCTTGATGACATTCGACAGCGGAAATGACGCAGGCGCGCCGCGATCGACGGACGAGTCAAACTTCGTTCCATCAACGAGGTATCCCGTGTAGTGCACTTCAACAACTGCGCCAGGACCGGATGGCGTCGCGCCGGTTCCCGTGACGAGTTCGATGTACTTCAATCCATTGTCTTGCGTGACTATCTCGCCATCGGTATCCACACCGGGAAATTGGCCACGTGCGGTGTTTGAGATGATCGATCCGTCGGTCG
>SIAP01000020.1 GCA_009691725.1 Phycisphaerales bacterium | reverse complement strand
GAGACCGATGAAATTCCACTCTGCTTGCGAAAGGTCGAACGCTGCCGCCCCTGCGATGGAGATGTTGCCATCTGCGGCAATGTTGCGGATCGTGAGTGTCGAGACATCGCCAATCAAGCCAGTCAAGTTGAGTGCGTTCGCCACGAGTTCCAGCGAGTTTCCAAGACCCGTCACCTCGCCAATGGTTAGCGTGCCGCTGGACTGGAAGATCGTTGCGTTCGAGAGTGTCACATTGCCCACATCAAGGTCCCCAGCCACGAACACATTCCCGCCAAAGGTTGTGGTTGTGGCTGTCAGCGAAAGGGATTCCAGACGCAACGCTGGACTTCCAACATCGGCTGCGAAGGCGATTGTTCCAGCACCAGCATTCACGATCAAATTTTCTGTGTTGTCGAGCAACGCCTCAACGGCGGCGGCGAACTCGATGTTTCCACCCGCACTCGCAATCGTCCCCGCGTTGTCCAGCAAGAGGACGCCATTGAAGGTGAGCGCATCACCGGTGGTTGATAGTCCGACGCCGCTCAGCGTCGCATCGCTTGCGATGGTGAGTGCGTTGTCAAAGCTCGATGCGGCCGTTTCAAAAGTCACGCCATCGGTCGCAGTCAGTGTCGTCGTCCCCGCAATCGTGCCTCCTCCAGCCACGCCATTCACGGTCATCGACGCACCTGCGCCGCTGCCAGTGATCGACATGGATCCCGCTGTGATGCGCGCGAGTTCGACATTGTCGATGCTCAACCCTACGCCTGCTGTGCCGAGGAACACATCGACACCGCCATTGCCTGCGACGGTCAACTGACCGGTCACTCCCAACGCGATATCAATTGTGACATCACCCGCCTGCACTGTCAGTGCGTTTGAAAAGTTGGAGGCATTCGTCATGAATGTCACCCCATCAGTCGCCCGCAGTGTCGTCGTCCCCGCAATCGTGCCACCGCCAGTCACGCCATTCACTGTCATTGATGAGGCTGCGCCGTTGGCGGAAATCGACAGGGATCCTGCTGTGATGAGTGCGAGTTCCGCATTCTCAATACTCAACCCTGTGCCAGCCGTCCCCACAAACACATTTGACGACGGACCGCCAACAATGTTCAGGAGACCTGTGACCTCGACCGCGCTCCCAATGGTGAGGTCTCCAACCCCCTGGATGGCGATTCCATCAAGTGCACTCACGCCTCCCACCTCGCCTGTGAAGGTGATGGTGCCCCCGCTGGCGAACAGAGACAACTCAAATGCCCCATCGATCGTGCTGGCGAAGAAGATGTCGTCGCCCACATCGCCAAACGTGTGTATGACCGCATCGGCGGTCAATGTCACACCAGTCGCGAAGGAGATATCGCCATCCGCAAAGATACTTCCGCCAATTTCAGAAGTGCCCATTCCTGTCTGGGTGAATGCGTCTAGGCAGGTAATCGTCGCTCCCTCTTCGAGCGTGAAGAGCCCCCCGTTGGCCACGCTCATGGTTCCAGTGATCTGACTCCCCGATGCGAGCAGCGTGAGATTCTGTCCCGTGAAGTCGATTGCGCCATCTAGGGCGATCTGGCCGTTGAAGGTCGCTGACCCCGCGCCGGTGGTCAGTGTGAGATTTCCCGTCCCACCAACGGTGCCATCGAATGTCAGCGTTCCACCCGCCGTGTCGATCACCACTGACGCAGTACCCAATGCGACCGCGCCGCTGAAGAGGATGCCATCGCCACTCGTGGTGAGGTTCACTCCACTGATCGTTGCGGTGCTTGCGATGGTGAGCGCGTTGTTGAAGGTCGAGGCCGTCGTTTCAAAAGTCACGCCATCGGTCGCAGTCAGTGTCGTCGTCCCCGCGATTGCGCCGCCGCCAGTCACGCCATTCACGGTCATCGACGCACCTTCGCCGCCCGAAGTGATTGATAGGTCATCCGCTGTGATGAGCGCGAGTTCGGCGTTGTCGATGCTCAGCCCGAGGAGACCTGCTGTGCCGAGGAACACATCGACACCGCCATTGCCTGCGATGACCAACTCGCCGGTCACCCCCAACGCGATATCAATTGTGACATCACCCGCCTGCACTGTCAGTGCGTTTGAAAAGTTGGAGGCATTCGTCATGAATGTCACCCCATCAGTCGCGCGCAGTGTTGTCATCCCGCCGAGATCGATCGTGCCACCACCTGTGACGCCATTCACGGTCATCGATGCGCCCACGCCGACTGCGGTGATGTTCATCGACGCGGCGTCAGTCACAAAGTCCAGTTCGGCATCCGTCAGGCTCAGGTCTCCCACGCCGCCAGCCGTCCCCACAAACACATCGACTCCGTCATCGCCGGAGAAACTGACTGCGCCGATCACAAAGATGCGATCGGTGATCGTGATCTCGCCCGCGCTCACCACGGTGAGGGACGACACCCTGTTGATCTCGCCGACCCCGCCACCCAGCGTCACCGTGCCACTTCCGGCGGTGAGTGAGAGCGCCTGTGGAAAGTCCACCGACGAGTTGAATGTGATGTTGCCACCAGAGGTGACGATGGCAACAGCGCCCGTGTTCAGCACCACAGCGCCGTTCAATGTGACTGCGTCGCCGCTCGTGGAGATGGTGATGCCACTCAAAGTCGTCGCGCTCATCACCGTCAGCGCATTATTGAAGTGTGAGTTCGCAGTCGAGAACGACACGCCATCTGTTGCAAGCAGCGTGGTTGCGAGCGTGATCCCACCGCCGCCAGTCACTGCGACCACAGTCATCGACGCACCTGCGCCACTGGCAGTGATCGCCAATGAACCTGCCGTCACGAGCGCGAGTTCTGTATTGGAGAGACTCAACCCTGCGCCAGGCATTCCGACAAACACATCGACGCCGGTGTTGCCTGTGAATCGTGCTTCGTTCGTGACCGAGAGTGCGCCACTGATGACAACATCACTCGCAGTGATTGCCAGCGACCCGCTGACTGTGCTCGCCGCGAGCGTGAGGGTGCTTGTATCAGTGATCGTCGCATTGTTCGCGCTCACGATTGCGACGGCGCCGCCAAAGTCGTTCGCATTGCCAAGCGCCACATCGAATGCGCCTGCAGTCACACTCGTGTCGCCGCCGATGGTGAGTATCGAACCGACTCCCTGCGAGATCGCGCCACCTGCGATCAATGTCAGCGCACCATTCTGCGTGGTGATCGCATTGTTCAATGTCACCAACCCGCCTGCACTGAGGATCACGCTCAAGTCATTGCCGAGCGTCGATGAAATGTCGGCGCTCAGGATGATCGATCCTGCTGCCACGAGTGTCAGCGTTGCTGCGCCTCCTGCGGTCATCGAAATCGCCGTGTCCATTGTGATGTTTCCGGTCTGCGCTTGCGCAGATTCCGTCGTGATGGTCACGCTCGTTCCGGCGTTCAACGAGGCGTTGATCGTTGCCGCATCGACCGTGGCGTTGTCTGCATTTGGGGTGAACACATCAGGATTCCCGCCGCCGAATGCGCCATTGGCTGTTGCGTTTGTGATGAGGACATCTGATGGATCCAGCAACCACATTCCAGCGGCGCCCTGCGCGGATGATGCATTCACAGATCCAAAGGCCTGCAAGTTGTCGTGGGAACTGGTCTCGACAAACCCGCCCCTGCCAGATCCTGCCGCAGAGACATCGACTGCGCCAAAGAATCCTGTGTACTCATCGGACCAGATGATGACGCGACCGCCATTTCCACTCTGGGTTGCGCGGGCTTCGACTCGTGCCCCCGCATCGACATAGGTTCTGTCTGCGTGTGGCGCAACGGCCGCGTTCGTTCCCAGGAAATCCCCGCCGATGCGAATCGATCCGCCGCCAGTTGTTCCACTGGCATTGACGACTGCGCCATCAAAGAGTCCAACGCGCTCGCCGAAGATGTCGATCGTGCCGCCCTTGCCCGCGCTGTTTGACGCATCGAGCGTCCCGTTGACCGCGACAACTCCGCCGCGACCACCGCGCGCTGCGATGCTCTTGCCGATGATCGATCCCGAAAGATCCATGGCCAGTGCGTAGAAGTCGCCTGTGCCAATCGACACACTTCCCCCGCCGGCGTTGATCGTGCCAGTGTTGCTCACCGCGGCTTGAGTCCCTGCCGCCGATCCATCTGCTCCCAGCTGCGAACGATTCACACTGATAACCACCGGAGCAGTTCCTCGTTGCAGCAACACAGTATCACCCGCAGCCATCGCGACCACACCATTGTCCACATCGATCGTTCCGCGATTGGCGACATACTGTCCAACCAACGCAACTGCCTGTCCGTGAATCGCTCCCTCGTTCACAACTTCGCCTTGCAGATTTGTGAATCGATTCCGTCCGGCCTTGAAATCAGCGTTGCTCATCGCACCTGCGGCGGCAAAGAATCCGCCGACATTGATGACGGCGCCGTTGCCGATCCGGAATCCCTGCGGATTGATGAGATAGACGATGCCGTTGGAGAGCAGCGTGCCATCGATGCGCGTCAGTTCGGAGCCAGTCACCCGATTCAGCACGCGAGACCGCGAATGTGGCTGGATGAACTGCATGATCTGACCCGCTTCGACCGAGAAGCGGTCGTATTCGATGATCGCACCGTTGCTGGCATGAACAATGAGCCGGTTTCCATCCTGCGAGAATGAAACATTGCCGCGCGTCACGCGTATGCCACCGACGCCTGCCGTCGCACTGTGCGTGAATGCGAATGTGGCGATGAGCGTGACAATCGTCAGCGACTCGCGAGCCCACGCGAATCGTGCGCGGGTTGCGGACCGAACCGGGGCATTGTTGTTGAAAGTCTTCATAGTGAATTCACAATCGCATGATCAATAGACAATCGAAGCAGAGAACCAGAACTGACTGCTGCCGCTTTGCACGTTGAGCTCCTCAATTGAGTTGAGGGCGACTCCCCAATCCAGACTGATCGAGAGGCTCTCCAACATGATCAGGTCCATGCCGATGCCAGCGCTGTACATGGCCGTGTTCACTTCGAAGGCGTATGGGATATTGCTCTTGACCACGCCGCCGTCGAAGAAGGCACTCAGCACGAGGTCCCAGTCAGGGCCCGCGCCATTGACACTGTCGGGCGCCCATCGAAATGGACGCTTCATGAACGGCGCACTGCCGCCACTTGGCGTGGTCGCTGCGAACATGCGAGGCACATGCAATCGATACTCCACAGTGCCAACGAGCGCGCTGTCGCCGGCATCGATCGACTGCGGAAATCCGCGGACTGTGTAGAGGCCACCCATCGTGTACTGCGCAAGTGGCGTGAGTCGATAGTCAAATGCGTACTGACCGCGCAGCGATCCGAAGAGTTCGTGCACGAGCGGCTTGTTGAGTGCGCCGCCCATCCCTCCAGCGGAACCCCACGCCGAATCGAAGTAGGGATCGAGGTAGAAAGATCCGTAGAGAGATCCATTGATCGTCGTCCAGTTGTTCGAGGTATCCAATCGACCAAGATCGTCCAGCGCCACCGAGTCCGCGTTGGTGGTTGTGAACGCCGCGCCCATACTGCCTTGCAACGCCCATGTATCGCCGATGGCGACCCCATCCACGGTGGCAGACCCAGTCAAGAATGTTGCATTGCCATTCGTTCCAAAGAGCACATTGGTCGTCTTCGAGTTCCATGCGCGTGCACCGAGATCAAGATCCAGAAAAAAGTTCCCCTTCTGGAAGAATGTCCACACCAGATCGCCCTGAATCCCCCAATTGCTCCCGCTGAACTCTTCACTCGCCAGCCCGATATCGGAAGAGCTGTACTGACCCCACTGCCCAGTGACTCGCCAGCGAAGATCCTTCATCGACCCAACACGTGCGTCGTAGTAGCCATTGACCGACATCGTTTCCTGAAAACTTGATGTCTGATACTCCACGGCAAGGATGTCGTCATTGTTGGTGAGTTGCGTCGCGAGAATCCCGATGCGCTGTTGCCAAAGGCTTGTCTCGGTGGTGCCAGTGTTTGCAACCGAGCCATAGACATCGAAGACATTTTTCTCTTGCACGTAGTAATCCAATATCACCTGCGTCGACGATGGCTCACTCGTCACCGCAGCCGTCACAGTTCTGCCGGGAAAACGGCTCAGCGCGTAGAGATAGTCTTCGAGAACTTCCTTGCGGAGCAAGTCACCCGATTGAATCGGCGACTCCTCTTTCACGGTCGCTTGCTTCTCATCATTGATCGTTGGTGTCGTGTCGGCGGAACGAACTCCACTGGTGAGGGTGCGCACTTCGGCGACCTGCGCTGCCACGATCTTGATTTCGTTGAATCCCTGCACACTCTCCGCTGGTTGAATGAGGCATGCGATTCCTGACACGCCCGCCTTGTTCACAGCTTCCACGATGGCTCTCTCGATCATTGCCGCAGCGGAGTGGGTGAGTGTGCCGTTGCTCTTGGCAAGATCCGCGATGGTCAGTGAAATCTTCGTGGCTGATGGGCTCGCGACCCCGGAGAAACTGGACCACGATTGAAAGAGGACAATGCGCGTCTGCAGCAGCGCACTTGAGCTGGGCATCTGCGGATGATCCGCAGGCTCGACCTCGAAGTTGAACTTTGTCGACGGAGAGAAGAGCGACTCGCCGTGCTCAGTCGTGGCGATCGGCGCATTCGGCTGCCGTGGTTCCGCTGGCGCCAGAGTTGGTTGGATCGCGCTCGATGGTCGACGCGCATCTGGCACGAGAGGATTGACTGGTGGAGCGTTGGACTGTGCGAGCGCGCCCACCGAACTCCCTGCAACAAGTGCGCCAATGAACGCACCTACGACGGCGCAATGGAGACCGCGTCGATTGTCCACTCTCTGCGCACCTCCTTGATCGCTCACGGTCGCTTTCTCCACGAATCGAACTGGAATCTCAGCACATCGCAACTGCGCACAAGGCTACACAATCTTCAGTGCGCGCGATCTCATCGGATCGACGGTGCGGGTGTGCCGATCGCGCTTGCCTCGACCGCCTTCGCGGAATCCACAACCTTGGCCGCCTCCTCTGGCGTCGCGGCGATGTACAGCGTCGACTTCTCAATCGACATCACATACTGACGATTCAAACTGAATTGGTAGGTGCGCGTCGCAGCCGCATTTGCCTCATTGAGTTGCTTCATGATCAGGTCAAACTGACCCTGCGCATACGCCTTCGCCTGATCGTCCGCCGCTGTGTCCAGTTGGCCCTTCAATGTGGCCGCCTGCTGTCGCATCGCTTGCAGATTCTGCACGGTGGTTTGGAAAGTCTGATTCGCCTGCACATCGCCGAGAGTGCAGACCTTGACTGTCTTGGATGGCGCACTCCCGTCCGTTGCAGGTGGCAACGCCGCGATTTCCGCTTCTGTGAGCACAACAAAGATCTCGCTGGACTCCGTAACGCGCACATAGTTTCGCAAGATGGAATAGCCGCAGGCCTTCGCCATCAACTGATTGTCTGCCTCGAGACGCTTGAGCGCGGCATCAAGCTTCGCCTGCAACGCATCGCGATCCTTTCCTGCTGGTGCTGCAAGTGTTGCCTCATTCAACCTCACGATCTCCTGTCGCTGCGCTTGCAAGACCTGCACATTGTGCGTGAACTCGTCGTTCGCCGTTTTGCCTTGAATGGTCGCGATCTTGACCAAGGAAGTCTGCGGTTGAGCGGTCGCAGCAGTCGTGGCGTCCGCTTGAGCGAGGGTTGCAAAGTTGCACGCCGCGCAAAGCGGCAATACGAGAAAGGCGGTTGTGAGATTCATCGTTGCGAGATGATATGGGCGACGGCGCACGGGATCGCTTCCCTGATCAGGTTGAAACTGCCGGGAGCAGCCGCAGTCCGACCACTCCACAGAGAATGAGCGCAAGGCACACCATGCGACGGAGGGACGTGGAATCACCGAACGCCAACATGCCAACCAGCGCAGTTCCGACCGCGCCGATGCCGGTCCACACTGCGTAGGCAGTCCCGATTGGGATCACCGTGACGGCAAGGCTCATCAAGAACACGCTGCAACTCATGGTGGCGACAAATCCTGCCATCCAACTCAGTCTGCGCAACCCATCGCTCAACTTGATACAGGTCGTCGCAAGAACCTCGCATCCGCCAGCGGCGAACAAGGCGATCCACATGCCAGAGATCACGCGTCCCCACCCTTTCGTGGGTGCGTGTGCGGTGTTCCGTTGGAGGTGATCGATGCGCCGCCCGCCGCACCTGGATCATGAAGCAATCTCAAACCCAGGACGCCAGCGATGATTGCGCCGAGTGACACGATGCGCCAGACTGACGCAGACTCGTCAAGAAATGCGATTCCAAAACACGCCGTTCCCGCAGCGCCGATGCCAGCCCACACGGCATAGGCGGTCCCCAGCGGGATGCGCCGGATCGCCAGGGCGAGCAGCACAAAGCTTGCGATCATGGCGGCGATCACTCCCATCGATGGCCACAACTTCGTAAACCCATCGGTGTGTTTCATCGCGACCGCCCAGGCGATTTCGAAGAGCGACGCGAGGAAGAGTTGGATCCACGACATGAGCGCAAGTATCCCCCACGGCGTTAGACTCCGCCACCCGTGAACACCGTCGGCGCATATCTCCCGGTTGTCCTGATCATTGCGATGGCTGTTGGTTTTGCGATTGTCAATGTTGCTGCGAGCATGCTGCTTGGACCGAGGGTCGAGTCAGCGGTGAAGGGTTTGGCATACGAGTCTGGGATGGACGCCATCGGCACTACCAAGAAGCGATTCAACATTCGCTTTTATGTGATGGCGATGACTTTCCTGGTCTTTGATGTCGAGATTGTCTTCCTCTATCCGTGGGCGGTGACATTCGCACAACTCGAGCCGCAAAGCCCCGAGGCATTTCTGTTTTTCGCGCGCATCGCATTCTTTGTGGGCACCAGCGTGATCGCATACATCTACGCATGGCGCAAGGGTGTCTTTCGCTGGGATTGAGCGTGGGCGCGCGTGGTGCGCCGCCACCTGGTCGCACTCACTCGCTGCGAATCTGCGTGATACGAAATGAATCTGCACGACCGCGCGGCGCAATCTCGATCCAGTCTCTCACGCGCGTTGGAATGACGGCGGTCGAATCTGAAACACGCTGAATCGTCGGGAGCGGGAGTGCTGGGTCCCAGGACATCAAGAGCGGCTCTGCGCCATCGCTGCGAAGTGTTGCCAGCAGCAGCGATCCATCGGACCACATCATGTCGATCGACACCCCGCCTCGCGCGCGCAGACCACGCACGGATCCGCGCGTCCACTGCGTTGGAAGCGCTGGCAACAATTCGATCACGTGCCCTCGCGCGTTTCCGTCGCCGACCTCTCGGTGCGACTGGACGAGCATCTCTGCGACGCCCGCCGCCGCGCCGAAGTTTCCGTCAATCTGGAATGGTGGATGATTGTCGAACAAGTTTGAAAGCGTGCTCTTGCAGAGGAGCAGTTGCATGTGCGTCCACGCGGCGGCGCCGTCTTTGAGTCGCGCAAACATATTCACAAGCCATGCGCGACTCCATCCAGTATGACCGCCGCCATGCGCGAGCCTGTATTCAAGGGACTTTCGCGCAGCGACGATGAGCGCGGGCGTCTCCTGTGCAGTGATCTGCCTCCCTGGATGCACTCCAAAGAGATGACTCATGTGACGATGACCAGGCTCGGCCTCATCCCACGGCTGCGACCACTCCATGATCCGACCATCCGCGCCGATCGGCGGAGGTTTGAGTCGTGTGATCGCCTCGCGCGCACGCACGACCACCGAGTCTGCGTTCGCATCGCCGCCCATCGCCTGCGCCTCTTCGAGCAGATTCGCCAGCACATCATGGATGATCATCTGATCCATCGTGTTTCCCATGCCCGTGTCGGCGGTCGATCCATCCGGAAGGCGAAAGGAATTCTCGGGAGATGAGCTCGGACCGCTCACGAGGTGACCACTCTCTGGATCGCGCGCGAGATAGTCCAGGTAGAACTCCGCAGCACCGCGAAGCAGTGGAAATGCGCGTGTGCGCAGGAACACATCGTCGCGACCGAAGTCCCAGTGATCGTGGACTGTTTGGGTCATCCATCCACCACCATGCGGCCATAATCCCCACACCGTCAGTGGGCCTGCGGGGAGTGCCGCGCACCACGCATCGGTGACATGATGCGCCATCCACCCATTCGCTCCGTACATCCTTCGCGCCACCTCTTCGCCGCGCAGCGCGAGCCGATCAACAAAGTCGACCACGGGATCGACACACGGCGCAATGTTGAGCACCTCGGCGGGCCAGTAGTTCATCTGCAAGTTGATGTTGATGTGGTAATCGGCATTCCATGGCGCTTCGAGATCGCTGCACCAGAGCCCCTGCAGATTCGCGGGAAGTCCCCCCGGCGTACTGGACGACATGAGGAGGAAACGTGCGTACTGCGTGTAGAGCGCCACGAGTCCTGGATCACTCGCTGTTGCATCCGCGCGAATTCGGTTGAGTCGTTCATCCGTGGCGAGCTGCTCGCACTGCACATTGGGTGGACCGAGTTCGATGTCGAAACGATCGAAGAGAGATCGCCAAGCGCGTTCGTGATCCCCCCGCATCTGACGGCGATCGGTCGGGAGCGTGGCGATCGTGCGTTGCAGTTGTTCGTCGACTGCGGGGCGAGCGACGACCCGCCCTCTGCGCATTGCAGCGAGTGCCTCTTGTCGCGCCAGACCGACGAATGGAAAGTCTGTGGCCGCAATCACCATGATGTTGAGCGCGTTCGCCGCACGCACGATGATTGCGTCGCCATCGATGGAGATTGATCCTCCCTCTGGCTCGATCAGAATGTCTGCGCCGAATTGCACGCCAATTGCGGGGTCAACGTCGGTTGCGCCGCGCATCTGGATGACGCCGCCGCTCGCCAGGGTCTTCGCAGTGATCGACAGTGCGCATCCGGCGCTGGATGGGGGGCGAGCAAGTTCGATCCTCAGAAAGATGCCCTCATGCTCATCGCTCTCCTGCCGAATGACGATCGCATTCACGTGGTGTGATGCGAAGATGGTTCGCGTCACAAGCGCGCCACGATCGCGCCATGCGGTGACAGCAACTCCAGTCGCAAGGTCGAGTCCCCGTCGATAGTCGGTCGCATCCACTGGCATCGGTGACACGAGGCGCAGGTCGCCGAGGGTTTGATAGGAATCGCCCGTCGTCGGACGCATCATGGTCTGCGCGGCAAGATCTTGTGCTTGCCGGACGACACCATCAAAGAGCAGCGCACGAATTCGCTTGAGGTCGCCCGCGGATTCGGGAATCGAGTGTCGGTTGCCGTTGCCCTCCCAGAGCGAGTCTTCGTTCAGTTGAATGCGTTCTTCGCGGACACCTCCAAAGACCATCGCGCCGAGGCGGCCATTGCCCACTGGAAGTGCGTCGGTCCACGATGCCGCAGGTTGTCGATACCACAGCACGGGACCCGGCGGAGCGACATCGATCGATGATGCAATCGTGCAACGCGGTGGAGTCGGCACTGCATCCGGCACGACCGGCGGCGGCGCACCCTGCGCCAACGACACCGCCACGAGTGCCAGTGCGATCATCGCCTTACTCGGACTTCGGCGCGCGCAGAGTCACATCAACAGTCAACTCTTCGTTGCCGCGCTTGAGTTTCACCTTCACTACATCGCCGGGTTTCTGCTCGCGCAGTCGCGCCATCAAATCAGCTGGACCAGTCAGCGCACTGTCGCCCCATCCAATCAACAGATCGCCAGCAAGGATTCCCGCATCTGCTGCACTCGTCTCTGCGCTCACTCCATCGACCTTCACCCCTTCGATATCACTCTCCCCATATCCGGGCATGACGCCAAACCGAACCTTGGATCCACTTTGGCGGCCGCTCGTGGCGAGCCCATCGGTCGATGTGAACTCAAGCTTGTCTGCGCGCATTGCCATCATCTTGAGCAGTGACTCAGTGAGCGCAACGACTCGTGCCGCACCCTGTGGATTCACGGTGTATCCGTGATCGGAGGGCTTGTGATAGTCGTCGTGCGACCCGGTGAAGAGAAAGAGCACAGGAATTCCGGCGCGATAGAAACTCGCATGGTCGCTCGGACCACGCCCCGATGGATCTGCGCGAATCGTCAAGCCGCTCGCATCAAAGATCGGGCGCAGATCATTCATGAAATCCTTGGCGGTTGCGGTGCCGCCGATGGCGAGTTCGTCGTTGCGCATTCGACCAACCATGTCGAGATTGATCATCGCCTGCACCTGCTCATTCTTGAGCGTTGGATTCTTTGTCCAGTACGCGCTTCCATCAAGCCCCACTTCTTCGGCGCTGAATCCCATAAAAAGGACTGAACGCATTTCGGCGGGCGCCTCATCTGATCGGTAGTACTCCGAGAGTCGCTTCACCAAGCACAACATTGCGGAGGTTCCAGATGCGTTGTCATCTGCTCCGGGATGCAGCCTGCCACGATTTGACGGATCCGCACCGTAGTAGCCAAATCCGACATGGTCGTAGTGCGCGCCGATGATGACCCACTGGTCGGCGAGCGCGCCCTTGCCGCGGAGCACGCCACCGAGATTGTGTGTTTGAATGACACCCTCGGTGAGTTCTGTTTCCATTGAGATGGACACATCGTCTTTGAAGTTCAGCGGCAGAAGTGTGCCCTGATCGCAGAGCTTCCGAAGATCCATGAGTGATCGACCTTTGGGATCTGCCGCGCGAATGATCTCATCTGCGGCCTCCGGCGACAGTTGGATCACGGGCACATCGAGCCGCGCACCGAATCGACTTGTCTCGCTCGACTCGAGCGACTTGCGGCCATCGCGTGCGCCGGGAGGATTGACCATGATGATCCCGGCTGGATTGCGCGCCATGATTGCTTCCATCTTTGGGGCGACGGCAGATGAAGGGCTGAATCGACGATCCGACCAGAGGCTTACTCCATCCTCGTCAAGTGGTTCGTATCGCATGAACATGACGATTCTTCCGGTGAAATCTTCCTTCGAATCAGCAAAGGATGTGTAGCCCTCCTGACCCTCTGTGATTGCGTAGCCCGCGAATGTCAATGGCGCAGAGACCTTTCCGGATGCGCTATTGCCGAGGACAGAAAACCCCTCGCCGCGCGTGAGCGTTGTTGGCATCGCACCCGACGGGGACCACGCTGCGCTTGCGCTCACGAGTTTCGGTCCAGCACCAGCCAGGTCGAACTGTTGTCGCCAACTCGTCCACTCTGGATGGTTCGGAGGCGAGGGCGGCGCAATGGCACCCTCCACTGAGGCGGCGACGATGACCGACCCATCATCCTTGGATGGATCCATCGCAGTCGCCGGGAACGCCGGCTCGAGTCCAGACTGCTTGAAGTAGAACTCGATGTACTCGCCTGCGATCACACTCCCACGCGATGCAGGAACGCGTCCCTCAAAGAATGGGTTGGAGAGCGTGAGCACATGTTGATACCACTCGGTGGCGATTGGACCGAGGCCCTCGAAGATCCCTCGGAGGTCGACATCTGTGTGACCCTCGGTGTTCGTCGGGTTGTATGAATATGGATTGACGCGACCTTCGATGATCTTCGATGTCGACTGCTCTTGTGCTTCTGAAGCGGTCGAGCTCGACGCGGCGTCCTGCGCGGACTCTTGGGCGTGTGAGATGGTGAACGCGGGCGCGATCATCGTGACGAGAATCGCGATGGCGAGTGGGCGAAACAAGTGTGTTGGACGCATCATTTGCGCCACTATAGGGTCAGTGATCGATAGGATGGGGGCGTGGATCCATTGATCGCAACACTCATTCTGGTTGCCGGATCCGCCGCAGGATTCTTTGGCGGATGGATCCTCGCATCTCGTCGCGCCGCTGCGCTTGAGATGGAACTCATCGCCGCACAGGAAGCCCTGCGAAGTGAGCAATCCAAGGTCGACGAGCAACGGGCATTCCTCGAAAAGAGTGAGCAACGGCTGCGCGACGCGTTTTCTGCGTTGAGCACCAGTGCGCTTCAACAGAACAACGCACTCTTCATGCAGACGGCCGCGGGTGTCTTCACGACGCTGCGCGCCAGTGCAAGCGGAGACCTCGAGGCACGCAAGAAGGAGATTGAAGGACTCGTTGCGCCGCTCACGAAGTTGGTGGATGAACAGAAGCGCGCGATGGCTGAAATGGAACTCAAACGAGAGGGCGCATACGGCGGTCTCATCGAACGGGTGCAGCAACTCGCCCTCTCGAATGACGCCATGCAAGCGGCCACCGCCCAACTCAATTCCGCAATGCGACGATCGGATGTGCGCGGGCGCTGGGGTGAACTTGCGCTTGCGCGACTTCTTGAAATCTCTGGCATGACCAACCGCTGTGACTTCACGCAGCAATCTCAGTCGGCAGCCGTCGAAGATCGCGGCGCACTCCGACCAGACATGACAATCCACATTCCCGGTGGCGGAACGATTGTGGTCGACTCCAAACTGCCCTTCGCGTCGTACCTCGAACTCGTCGACCCAGCCTGCACGCCAGAGAAAAAGGTCGAATTGATCGCAGCACACTGCGGTGCGGTCCGCATGCATGTGAGAGCACTCGCCAGCAAGGAGTATTGGAAACTGTTCACGCCATCGCCGCAGTTGGTCGTCATGTTCGTCGAGCTTGAAAGCGCATTGCACACGGCGCTTGAACACGATCGCGATCTCTTCAGTGATGCGATGGGCAAGCATGTCTTGCTCGCAGGACCCACCAATCTCATGTCTCTGCTCCTCACCATTTCCGAAAATTGGCGACAAGAGCAGGCGCATGAAAACCACGAGCGCATTCTCACGGGGTCGAAGGTGCTCTGCGAGCGTGTCAACACATTCCTCGAGCACATGGCTGCGGTTGGCACGGGTCTCAAGAAAGCCCAAGAGAGTTACAACCGAGCCGTCGGCAGTCTCGAGGGAAGCATTCGTCCCCAGATGCGCAAGATGCATGAACTCGGCGTCGCGGGTGATGAGATCATCGAAGTCCCACCGATCGAGACCACGCAGCGCGAGTTGGGTCCGTAGGGTGATGTATCGGTTGGATGTGTCGAGTGGGGTTGTCGGTTGGGTTGGGCAGCGTTGAGCGGATGCTGGACGGAGCGTGTGCACCCCTTTCCTATACTCACCTGACCCATGTCCATGCTCGAATCTCGCGCCACCAACCTCGGTTCATCACCCTCCGTTTCCTCGCTCGATCCAACCGACACCTTCGTGCGTCGCCACATTGGGGTCAGCGACGCCGAGATTGCCACGATGCTCGCCGAGCTTGGCTTCCCATCGCTTGATGCGCTTATCGAGGCGACCATTCCGCCGTCCATTCGACTCGCGCATGAGATCACCATCGAGGACCCAACGAATACGGCACGACATGCCACGCGTGGTGAAACCGAAACGCTTGCAGCACTTCGCTCGCTCGCCACGCAGAATGTCGTCAATCACTCGTTCATCGGCATGGGGTATGTCGACACGATCGTGCCCGGTGTGATCCTGCGAAACATCTTTGAGAATCCAGCGTGGTACACGGCGTACACCCCATACCAAGCAGAAGTTGCGCAAGGTCGTCTCGAGGCGCTCCTCAATTTTCAAACGATGATCTCGGATCTCACGGGACTGCCGCTGTGTGGAGCGTCGCTGCTTGATGAGGGCACCGCCGCCGCCGAAGCGATGAGCATGTGTCTTTCAATCGCTGGTGAGAGTCGGCGGAAGTTCTTTGTTGCGGAGGACTGCCATCCGCAGACAATTGCAGTGGTTGAGACACGCGCACAGTGGCTCGGCATCGAGATTGTTGTCGGAAATCCATCCACATTTTCGCCGACTGACGCCTTCTGTGGAGTCCTCGTCCAGTATCCAACAACAGACGGTCGTATCGAGTGTTTCAGGTCGCTCGCGGTGCGGACGCATGAACAGGGCGCCATGGTTGTGGCGGCGTGCGATCCACTTGCACTCGTGTTGCTCGCCTCACCCGCCTCATGGGGGGCGGACATCGCCGTCGGAAGTGCGCAACGATTCGGCGTCCCGATGGGTTTCGGCGGACCACATCCCGCATTCATCGCCACGAATGAAGCGCATGTTCGAAAATTGCCGGGGCGAATCATCGGTGTCTCGCGCGATGTCCATGGCAACCGTGCGCTGCGCATGGCGATTCAGACACGCGAGCAACACATCAAGCGCGACCGTGCGACGAGCAACATTTGCACGGCGCAAGTCTTGCTTGCGGTGATGGCTGGCATGTACGGCGTCTATCACGGACCAGATGGACTCACCAAGATCGCAGAGCGCGTCCACGCACTCACGCTCACCCTCGCGCGCGGGATTTCGGCACTTGGGCACGATTGCGGGACGGGCGCATTCTTTGACACGTTGCGTGTCACGCTGGGTGAGGGATTTTCTTCGAGCGATGTGCTTGCCGCAGCAGAGAGTCGTTCGATCAACCTGCGTTCCTACCGCGATGGAACACTGGGGGTCACGATCGATGAAGCCACAACGCTCGCCGATGTCGAGATGCTCGTCCATGTTTTCTCTGGGTGCCGCAGACCACTCGTCACGGCCCCCATCGAGTCGCCCCTCTCCTGCATACCGCCAGCCTTCGCGCGCACAACACCAATCTTGCAACACGCAGTCTTCAACAGCCATCACGGCGAACACGAGATGCTGCGCTACATCAACCGACTTGTGTCCAAGGACCTGAGTCTTGTGCATTCGATGATCACGCTGGGATCGTGCACGATGAAGTTGAACGCGACGAGTGAGATGATCCCCGTGACATGGCGTGAGTTCGGGCAGATGCACCCATTCGCTCCTCGCGAACAGTGGCTCGGATATGCAGAGATGTTTCGCACGCTCGAGAATTGGCTTTGCGAACTGACGGGATTTGCGGCGATGAGTCTGCAACCCAACGCTGGTTCGCAAGGCGAGTTCGCTGGTCTCTTGGTCATTCGCGCGTATCACGAGCATCGTGGCGAGGGAGCGCGCGATGTCTGCTTGATCCCAGTCTCTGCGCACGGCACGAATCCGGCATCTGCGGTGGTGGCAGGCATGCGCGTCGTGGCGGTCGCGTGTGATCGCGATGGCAACATCGATCTTGTGGATCTGGAAGCAAAGGCGACAGAACACGCCAGCGCGCTCGCTGCATGCATGATCACCTATCCATCAACGCACGGAGTCTTTGAGGAGACGATCACACAGGCGTGCGCGATCATTCATCGCAACGGCGGTCAGGTTTACATGGATGGCGCGAACATGAATGCGCAGGTTGGTCTGACGAGCCCGGGACTCATCGGCGCAGATGTGTGTCATCTGAATCTGCACAAGACCTTCTGTATTCCACACGGCGGGGGTGGTCCTGGAATGGGTCCCATCGGAGTTGCTGCGCACCTGAAAGATTTCCTGCCTGGACATCCTGTCATGCGTCCCAATTCCGCTGGTCGTCATGCGATCGGTCCAATCTCGGCTGCGCCCTACGGCAGTGCGTCGATCTTGGTGATCTCGTGGATGTACATCGCCATGATGGGTGCCAAGGGACTGCGGCGTGCAACCGAGATTGCGATTCTCAATGCCAACTACATGGCGGCGCGTTTGAAGGGTCACTACGACATCGTCTACACCAACACCCACGGTCGATGCGCACATGAGTTCATCTTGGACTTCCGCGGATTCGACAAGTCTGCAAACATCAAGATTGACGATGTGGCAAAGCGGTTGATGGATTATGGATTCCATGCGCCGACGATGAGTTGGCCAGTGCCAGGCACACTGATGATCGAGCCCACCGAGTCGGAGTCCAAGGATGAACTCGACCGATTCTGCGACGCGCTTATCGCGATCCGCGCGGAGATCCGGGCGATCGAAGAGGGGCGATCAGACCGCGCCGACAATCCGCTCAAGCATGCTCCCCACACGGCCGCCGCGGTCAGCAGCGATTCGTGGGCACATGCGTACTCACGCGAACAGGCGGCCTATCCGGCACCGTGGCTCAAGGAATTCAAATTCTGGCCAGCGGTCGGGCGCGTTGACAATCCCTACGGCGACCGCAATCTCGTCTGCACATGTGATGGGATGCGCGCCTACTCGTGAGAGTGGGCGTGAGAGTGGGCCTGACATTGGGCGTGACATTGGGCCTGACATTGGGCTTGAGCGACCCCGCGCTCACTCACGCCTTTCGCATGATCGAGACATTCGCAGCGGGGATCTCGCATTCCCATCCGCGAGAACGAGCGATGTGCTGCAGCGTGAACTCCGTATAGAACGAAACATGTGTTGGATCACGGCGGTAGTACCACTGTTCGAATCGTGCGTCATCGGTCTGGAAGGTGGTCATCACTGCAAGCCATCCGCGCGGCTTCAGAAGCCCGTCGATGCGTGAGAACTCCTTCATGGGGTGCTGAAAGTGTTCCGCCGTCTCGGTGCATGTCACAAAGTCGTACACGCACTTCAGTGCCCCCTCATCGGGATGAAAGAATGGATCCCACAGTCGCATCGCGTGTCCGGCCTCACGCAACATCTGTGCGAGTGCGGGACCAGGACCACAACCGTAGTCGAGCCCGCACTGTGCGGCGGGGAGCCGCGCAAGCAGCGGCTCCGCGAGTCTTCCCAAGAATGCTCTGTACCGAGGATCGGTCGGATCGTTGCGATGCGATTCATAGCGCGCACGTTCCACCTGCTCGCTTGGAAAGTTCGCAGGATCGAGCAGCGTTGCACGACAGGTGTGACAGCGCCAATACGCCTGTCCATCGATCACCCGAAATGGGAGGAGTGTCCATTCGCCACACACACGGCATGGGATCTCACACCCATCGCGATCGTCGCCGGTCACATGCGTTCCACAACGACGACGGTCATGTCATCGTGACGATTCCCGTGGCTCCACGACTCCACCGCAACCACCAGCGCGCGCACCAACGCGGGCGCAGTGCGTTTCTGCGTGCGTGCTGCGACTGTGATCGCTTCGATGGCGCGCAGTGGTCCAAACATTCCCGTGGGATCGGCATCATCGGGCATTGCCTCGGTCACTCCATCCGTAAAGAGCACAAGTGATTCGCCATGCGCGAGCCCTGCGGATCCAGTCGTCCAGCCCTGTGCGGTCTGAATGCCGAGCACTGTCCCTGTGGGCGGCATCACTTCCACCACGGAACCCTCCCGCGAGAGCAAGAGCGGCAGCGGATGACCCGCATTGGCATATCGGATCGATCCAGTCGATGCATCTATATAGATGAGGATTCCGGTGGTGAAATTGGTCTGGGGAGCCTGTGCGATCAACTGGGTGTTGATCGTGGCAAGTGCCGTCGCAGGATCGGCGCACTCCATCGCGACCGTTCTCACGAGCGTCCGACTGACAGCCATCATCATTGCGGCAGCCATTCCCTTGCCGCACACATCTGCAATCATCACCACGATGGTTCCGTCGCCACGCGTGAACCAATCGAAGAAATCGCCCGCGATTTCTCTGGCAGGTTCGCTGGATCCAACAAGCATCCATCCAGGGAATCCGCTGGAGGATCGCACATCCGCTTGCGCATCATCCCCAGTGCTGTCGGGCAGGAGTAGACGCTGGATGGCTCGTGCAGCAGAGACTTGTGCCTCGACCGCGACGCGTTGCTCTGTCGCACTCTCGCGCGCCGCAATCGCCACCTGCAATTCGCCTCCCATCTGGTTGAACGCTCGTGCGAGCACGCCAATCTCGTCTGTGCGCGATGTCGCTGGCGCGCGTGCGGAGAGATCGCCTGTGGAGAGCCGCTCGATCGCGGCGACGATTCCAGAAAGCGGAGCCACCGCGCGGGTGGTGGAACGCCACAGGGTCACAAGCACGATGACGGCTCCAATCAGCAGAACTCCAGGACCAACGAACAATGCGTGTATGACGGTGGGAATGAGTTCGCTTTCCGCAAACGATCCAACCAGCACCCAGTCGCTCGATGGCACTGCGATGAAGACTGCGCGTGCGCCAGAAAACGACCACTCTGAGCCGCCGCCAATACGCACGAACTCATCGCCGGTCTTGCGAAATCGCGCAACCCCATCGAGCAGCTCTCGCTCGAACGAACCAGACTCGAAATCACTCGCTGACTTCATCCACGCACTCGAGCTCAACCCACCCAGGACCCGCCCCTGCGCGGAGACAAGGACGAATGCGTACTCCGCCTCGATGGCGGCAGCCTGCAATCTGTCCGTGATTGTGATCAGCGCCACATCGACCGTCGCGACGACGCTGGGAATCCCATCGGACGCTGGCATGCGAATCGCGTAGGTGGTCATCAACTCATCACCGCCACCCTCATCGAAGTAGGGCTCACTCCAATCGCCGTCAGGCGCCGGGCGTGCGAGCAGAAACCACGGGGCCCGCGAATAGTTGTACTGCGCGTCATCGGACAGTTCCATCGTCTTGAGTGTGGCGTTGCCCAGCTCCCGACAGACGTAGGGCGCCAGACCCGCACTGCCGAGCCCCAACCGTCCCGGATCGAAGGCGAAGCACGCGCCAAATGCGAATGGATTGCCTTGAACGATCGTCGTCAGAAGCCCAGTGAGTTTCTGCTTTGATTGAGGGGAGTTCAGCGGCAGATAGTCCGAGGCCCCCGCGTCAAGGATCACCCCTTGGATCGCAACGGCGTGTTCGAGACGCTCAAACTCGGACTCAAGCTTGAGACCTTCGATCTGCACATCGCCACGCATTTCTTGGCGAAAGAGCTCCACGAGCAGGTCGCGATCAATCTTGAATTGCAGTCCGATCATGATCACGAACGCAGTCAGGAGCGGCGCCCCGATCATCGCAATGAGGCGACTGCGAAGTGTCCAGCGCGGCTGAGTCCTGATCGTTACATGATCCATTGTGAGAAGAGTGTCGCGAGTCCAAGGAAGATGAAGAAACTCATGCTGTCAGTCACCATCGTCAAGAAGATGGTGGATGCGGTCGCAGGATCGAATCCACACCGACGAACAAGGAGCGGCATCGCGCTGCCTGTTCCGCATCCGATGGTCATTGTCAAGGTCATACTCATCGCGATGACGAGTCCGATGTGCCATGAACCGCCCGTGCTGACTTTGACGCCAGCGACGACTGCGCCGACGACAATTCCGCACATGGCGCCGTTGACGACACCAACGGTCAATTCACGTCGGATGTGTCCGAGAGCCTTCTGTGGGCGAATGTGGTCGAGCACGATTCCTCGAAGTGTCACCGCGAGCGACTGTTGTCCTGCATTCCCTGATTGGTTTGCGATGAGCGGCATGAGCACGGCGAGGAGTGCGATCTCCGTGATGATGCCCTCGAATCGCAGCACGATCATCGCGGCAACTGCACTCGTAAAGAGATTGACGATGAGCCACGGGAATCGCCCACGCCACTTTTGAGCGACGCTGGAGTAGACCCCCTCTTCCCGTCCTGCGCCCACCATCCGCTGCGCATCTTCAGTGCCTTCAGCGCGGATGATGTCGATCACGTCGTCGACGGTCACGATGCCGAGTAGGCGCTGATCCTGATCGACGACCGGAAGTTCGAGATAGTCGTAGCGCTCGAACTCGCGCGCGAGCAACTCGCGATCGATCTCGGGCTGCACCGCATCGACCCGCTTCTCGCAGATGTCGCTGATGAGATCCGTCGCCCGCGACACCAACAACTTGCGCAGCCCAATGACTCCCTTGAGTCGCCCCTTGCGATCAGTCACGAATGCTTGCTGTGCGCTCTCGAGTGGTTCGCCGCGGCGAATGTGATCGATCGCTTCCGCAACCGTCTCATGCTCGCGCACCGACAGATACTGTGTGGTCATGATTCCACCCGCAGAATCTCGGGGGTAGACGAGCAATTCACGCACGCGCAGTGCTGCGCCCGCAGCCATTGCTGCGAGCAGTCGATCACGATCGTGCTTGGGAAGCGCTTGGAGCAAATCGGTCGCATCGTCGGGCGCCATCTCACCCAGCACACGACCGGCATATGCAGGATCATCCTCAATGAGATCTTCGATCACGCTCACCGCGAGCGAAACATTCATGTGACTCAGCGCATCAGCCGCTGCGTCAATCTCCATCTCGCCCAGCACTTCGGACGCTTCATCTTGTGGCAGCGTCTCGAGCGTTTCAGCAGCATCGGGCGCCTCTTGTTGTTCGACAGCGTCTGCGATCACCTCGATGGGTGCGTCATCTTCAATCAACGTGTCAACGCGAAGATCCTCCGGCGTATCAACCCGTGGATCGCTGACGAGCGTCTCGCAGGGCTGGAGTTCGTCGCTGCGCGTGGGTTCCTTGGGTGATTCCATTAGTGCCCTTCCAGCGTCTGGACGCAGTCCCACTGCCAGATCACGCGATTGTCGTGCTCCCATCCAAAGATGTTCACAGATCCTGCCTTCGAGCCAAAGCTGCGACCGCGTGATGGCGGCAATTGCAACCACGCCGCCGCCAACATGCGGCTCATGTGTCCATGTGAAAACAACAACGCATTTCCCTTGATCGCGAGGCAGCGCGAGATGACCGCGTGTGCGCGAAGCGCAACGGATGAGATCGACTCGCCACCTGGACAGCCATCGCTCCATAGATCCCACTGTGGATGGCGCGTCGCAATCTCGGCAGAAGTCAAACCCTCGTAGTCACCATAGTCCCACTCTTGCAGGTTGGCATCGACCGAAACTGCATCACCAACTCCACATCGGCGCGCAGTCTCCATCGCGCGCGTGCGTGGGCTTGAGAGCACTAACTCAAATGAGTTGCCTGCGACTCGCGCCTTCAGGAGGTCGGCTTTCGCGGCGCCTGCTGGAGTGAGATCGATCTCCGTCCGCCCCGTGTGCCGACCGTCACGACTCCACGCAGTTTCTGCGTGGCGAATGAGCCAAATCTGTTGCGTGGGCTGCTGCATGGGGCGTGGCGTGACAATACCCTGCACGAGTTCGATCTGCCACGCGACCACTCCCCCACACGCACTCCCCACCATGCGCCTCGTCACAGCATCATCTGCCAATGGAGTCTGCACCATCACCCTGTCCGATCCAGCGCGACGGAATGCGCTGGGGAGTCTGCTCTTCGAACAATTGGAGAGCGCCGTCGGTGATGCGCACGCCATGGCGGAGCGACGGGAACTCATCGCGGTTCGCCTGTGCGCATGTGGACCGGCGTTCTGCGCTGGATTCAACCTTCAAGAGTGCGTCGATGATCCTCACACGCTGGCCGGCTTCGTACTGCGGTTGAGTTCGTTGACGCGCGCCCTGCGCGCAATGCCCGCTGTGGTTGTGGCGCAGGTGCACGGACCCGCGCTCGCGGGGGGATGCGCGATCGTTGCTTCGTGCGACATCGTCTGCGCGAGCGAGCAGGCGACATTTGGATATCCGGTGCATCGCATCGGAGTCTCGCCTGCGGTCAGCCTTCCGACGCTCATGGGAAGTGCAGGATGCGGTGGCGCGCGCGTGCTCACGCTCTCTGGGGAAATCGTTGATGCGCAGCGCGCCGCGGTGCTTGGGCTCGTACACAGAATTGCCCCTGATGAACCATCGCTCAATGCACTCGTCGGAGAACTTCTCGAAGAACTGCGATCCAAGGGTCCCCAGGCGCTGCGCGAAACGAAGGCGTGGCTGAATGCAATCGATGGCACAGGACCCGCCGGACAGTTCGGGGCAGCGGCGGATCGCGTCGCGAGCGCGACCGCTGCGTTGTGCACCGAAGTGGAATCTCGAACCCTGCTCGCTGATGCATGGAGACGCCGCGCACGCACGCCGTGAACCCGATTGCGTAGTCTTGCCGCCATGGATGAACTCGTTTCGCTGTCGGTCAATGCGGGGTGCGCGACGATCACACTCGCCCGCCCGCAGGCGCGAAATGCGCTCAGTTTCGAGTTGATTCACGCACTTGCGAAGGTGATCCGCGACGTCGCCGCGCGCGTTGCAGCAGAGCCAGACACCATCCGAGTTGTTGTCGTCGCTGGCAATGGAAAATCTTTCTGCGCTGGGATGGACCTGAAGGCCGTCTTGCATGACCCAGTGCGGATGGGCGAAATGCTTCAACAGTTGTCGCTGTCACTGCTGGCACTTCGACAACTTCCCGTTCCAACCATCGCGCGTGTGCAGGGGGCGGCGATCGGCGGCGGATGCGGACTCGTCGTGGTCTGCGACTTCGCAGTCACACATCCAGAGGCAAAGTTGGGGTATCCAGAAGTTGATCTGGGCGTCTGCCCTGCGGTGGTGGCACCCTGGCTCATCAAGAAAATCGGCGCTGGACCAGCCCGCGCAATGCTGCTCTTGGGTGGAACATTGTGCGGCACGGATGCACTCACCCGCGGTCTTGTGACACACTGCGTCGAAGCCGCACAGCTTGATGGGACCGTCGCGGACTTAGCGGCACGACTTATGACGGGCGGCGTGAACGCCATTGCGTGCACCAAGCGATTCCTCAATGAACTCGATGGATCCGACGATGAGTCGATTGCCCGCGCTGCAGCGGAACTTTCTGCGCGGGTGATCGCGTCACCAGAGGCGCAAGCACATCTTCAGCGTCACTTTCAAATCGCTCCTCCAAGCCAACCTCGGACCTGACCATGCTTCCAATTGAAACGACTGCGGATGGCGTTGTCATCCTCTCCCTCACGGCGAATCCCACCAAGCCTCGTGGCGGCGTGGTCGTTCTTGATGCGTGGTTGATCGGGGAAATCGCACTCACGCTCGATGCCGTTGCGGCCATGACACCCACTGGCGTCATTCTGCGCTCCGCAAGCGAACGCGTCTTCGTCGCTGGAGCAGATCTCGCCGAGATTGATGCACTCGATGACGCAGCGCTCCACCGCTATCTGCAACGGGGAACAGACGCCTTCGCTCGGCTGCATCGTCTCTCGTGCCCGACCGTCGCACTCGTGCACCGCGCGGCGCTCGGAGGCGGATTGGAAGTCGCCATGCACTGCGATGGAATCATCGGCGTCCTGCCCAGCGCAACCGACAAGCCGTGGCGCATCGGTCTGCCAGAGTCTTCGCTTGGCATCTGCCCGGGATGGGGAGGCACGCAGATGTTGCCAGCGCGCATCGATCCATTCGAGGCGATTGTGCGAACCGCAACGGGTCGCACCGACATCGTGAGCGAGGTTCCCCCCAGACTCTTCAACGGCACTGCTGCGACCACTGCAGACGCACTCACGCTCGCACACGAGTGGCTCCGTTCGCATCCGCGCACCCGTCCACTCGATCATCCGCCAGCAATTTCTGCTGCCAATGCCTGCGCCATCGACGCTGCGCTCATCCGTGCGCGAGGCACACTCGCTCCAACCGCTTCATCCGATGCTGTGCTCGACTGCGTTGCAGTGGGTGCAGCGCGCGGATGGGCGGACGCGCTCGCTGCGGAGCGATCCCACCTCGTGGCACTTCGCCACACTGCGACGGCACGCGAGAAACTGGCGCAATTCCTCAAACCCGCCCAATGACTCTGTGAAGGGGAAAATGCGGGGCCTTGCGGTATCTTTGGATTCAACCATGAGCACACAGAGCACACCAAGTCTTTCCGACAGTCTCAAGAATGTTTCCGAGAAAGATCGCAAACAAATCGAGGCAGCGCAGGAGATGCTCGGTCCAGATCCAACGACGATGGGCTCAGTCAAGAACTTCTTCTGGGGGAACTTTCGCGAGGAACTGCTCTTCCCGTACCCGACCATTGCACGCGAAGAAACCGCCCGCTGCGATGCGCTCTTGGCAACGCTTGACCAGTACCTGCTCACGGAACATCCCACCCATGAGATCGATCAAGACCAGAACATTCCTGACTGGGTGATGACCCGCCTCTTCGATCTTGGGGTGCTGGGGATGACCATTTCGGTTGCGTACGGTGGTGGTGGATTTGGGATCACCAGTTACAACCGCGTGCTCGAACGGATCGGACGAACCTGTGGATCGACTGCGGTCCTTGTGTCTGCCCATCAATCGATCGGTTGCAGAGCACTCATGTTGTTTGGAAGTGACGCACAGAAGGCAAAGTATTTGCCGCGCATGGCCAAGGACACTTTGAGCGCATTCTGCCTGAGCGAGCCAAATGTTGGATGCGACGCTGGCGGGCAAGAAACCCGCTGCGAACTGAGCGAAGATGGCACGCACTACATCCTCAATGGAGAGAAAAAGTGGGCGACTTCTGCGGCGCTCAGCGGTCTCTTCACCGTGATGTGCAAGCAGCAGCTCACCGATCCAAAGACTGGCAAGATCAAGGACGGCGTCACTGCACTCATCTGCACCCCCGACATGGCAGGAGTCGAGATTTTTAGTCGCAACCGAGCAAAGTGCGGCATCCGAGGAACATGGCAAGCGCGCATTCGGTTGACCAATGTCAAAGTTCCACGCGAGAATCTGCTCTCGAAAGAGGGTCGCGGACTGAACGTTGCCCTGACCTGCCTCAACTTTGGCCGCTGCACACTTTCCGCCGGAATGATCGGCGGCGCGAAGTACGCATTCGAGCAAGCGACCAAGTGGGCGAAGTACCGACATCAATTCGATCGCAGTCTTGGCGAATTCGATCTGGTGAAGGAGCGACTCGCACGAAGTGCCGCCATGGTCTATGCGATGGACGCGATGCTCTACATGACGACTGGTTTCCTCGATCGCAACGACGAGGATGTCATGCTTGAGACCGCGATGTGCAAGGTGTTCTGCAGCGAATACGGCTTTCGCACCGTAGACGACGCCATGCAAATCCTCGGCGGCGAGTCCTACATGACCGAGAACAATATCGAACGCATCTGGCGCGATTCACGCATCAACACCATCGTCGAAGGCGCGAACGAAGTGATGCACTCGTTCATCTTTGCCTATGGATCCAAGCAACTCGGCGAGTGGCTGCTGCAGGTCAAGGCGAAGCCGTTCAAGCAACTGGGTGCCGCGGCGCGTATCGGTGGTGAACTCTTCCTTGGCATGCGTCGCGCGGTTCCACGCTTCGAGACCATTCATCCCAAATTGCAGCGGCATGCGCAGGAACTGATGTTCCGGATCCGCGACCATTCCTACAACGTCAAGATGATGTTCAAGGAACACGAGGAGGGGCTCATCACGAATCAATTCATTCAGGCGCGTCTCTCGAATTCTGCCCTGTGGATCCACGCCATCGCCTGCTCGCTCAGCAAGTGCGACGCACGATTGCGCGCTGGACTGACTGGAACTGGACTGACTGGGAAGGCACTCGCGCATGAGATGCTGGTGGTGGATCACTTGTGCGCCATTGCCAATGCGAGCATTGATGAGGCAGTGCGCGGACTGCGATGGAACATCGATTCAAACGCACGCGCCTGCGCAGATTCGGTCCTCGAGCAAGCCGACGGTCTCAGCAATGCGGCGTACTCCATTCCAGAGAGCACGCCAGTGATCGCGGCCCGAGGCACGGGGTTGCCTATCGCCACGAGCGGCATCAAGCAGTTCGGTTCGGGCAGTCTGTTTTCAGGCGGGAGACTCTAGTCGCGCTTCGGCGTGCGGCTGGTGTGGTCATTTGGTTTGGATCGTGCGACCCACCTTGATAGCCTTTCCGCTTCTCGTTTCGAAGTTCGATTCCTCAACCCACGGAGTTTGCAATGCAGGTTCTCGAAAGCATGATTCATCACGGTCACGAACGCATTTCCTTTCTCAACGATCCCGCCACAGGTCTCCGGGCGATCATTGCGATTCACTCGACCGTGCTGGGAAATGCGCTCGGCGGGACGCGACGATTTCACTATGTCACCGAGAGCGACGCACTCTTTGATGTGCTGCGCCTCTCCGAGGGAATGACCTACAAAGCAGCGGCGGCAGATCTTTCGCTCGGTGGCGGCAAGAGCATCATCCTGCTCCCTCGCGCTGGCGAGCAACCCACCGAAGCACAGGGTCGTGCGATGGGTCGATTCGTCGAGAGTCACGGTGGCACATACATCGCAGCCGAAGATGTTGGCGTGAGCCCGCAGTTCTGCGATTGGATGGCGCAAGAGTGTCGACACATCATGGGCGGAGAAGCGGTTTCCCATGGTGGTGACCCAAGTCCATGGACGGCTCTGGGATGTTTCAATTCGATGAAGGCGTGTCTGCGTCAACTCGGTCGCAAGGTCGACTTTTCAAGCCTGTCTGTCGGCGTGCAGGGGTGTGGGGCAACGGGATTCAAATTGGCGAAGTTGCTCCGGACCGCTGGCGCCGCAGTGATGGTGACCGATGTGCATGTTCCATCGATGAAGCGAGCCGTGGAAGAACTCGGCTGCGTCGCGCTTGGAAATGATCGCAATCTCTTCACTGAAAAACTCGATGTGATCGCGCCATGCGCAATGGGCGGCATGCTCGATCACACGACGATCAAGAATCTGCACTGCGAGATTGTCTGCGGCACTGCGAACAATCAGCTGCTCAATCCCGCCGAGGATGGAGCGCTGTTGAAACAACGCGACATTCTCTACGCACCAGACTTCATCGCCAACGCTGGTGGACTCATTCGCCTCGGCGGACTGCATCTCGGGATGACTGAAACTCTCATCGATCAAAAGGTCTCTGCGATCGAGGAGACGACACTCACCGTCCTGCGCGAATCCGTCAATGCAGCGAGCACTTCAGACGCAGCGATCTCCTACGCCAGACGGCGAATCGACGCGGCGCGACAGAGCAAGCTCAATGCGCACGCAGGTGCGCGCTGATCGAGCGTCGAGCGTGGTCGTCGCTGGGAAGTGAATCTCCGCGGGTCCTCGGACACTGCGTGTGGGTATGCTTGGGCGAGTATGAGTGATTCGCCCGGGTCGCATTCTCCTTCGTCAGTTTCGACCGCACCACCTCGGAGCAGTGGATGTTGTGGCTCGACCACTGGCTGCGTCGGTCTGATCGCGCTGCTCATTGTGGTGGCTGCTGTGTGTGTATGGTTTCTCGGCGGGCTCACGAGTTGCAATCCGCTTGCGCTCCTGAATCCATTCAAGACGACACTTTCCACGACGCTGACCAGTTCGCTCGGCGAGCTCCAATCACATGGCGCGCTGGTCGTGGGCTGGCGACCGATCAACACCGCGGTTCGCGTCGATCGCGACAGAACTGTTGGTGTATTCGGGTACCCGATACCGCTTGGCGAGGTGCACATCTTGCTTGAAGTTCCAGGCAATCGCGCGCAGTACATCATCGAGGCAGACAACTCGTGGGCTGCCGAAGAGGTCAGCACCGATGTGGTTATAGTGACCCTCCCGCCCCCCATCGTGAATGACAAAGTCGTCGAAGTGCAATCGGATCCCAGTCAGATCCGCGTGTACATCGACAATGATTGGGTAGAACACTTGATCCCAAGCGGCGGTGATATCGACCAAGCAAGGAGGCTGCTTCGCGAGAGTGTCATTCATACGGCGCAACAGCCCGCCGCACTCGCGGAGGTCCGAATCGAGGCGCGCCAAACCGTACAGCGACTCTTCGAGGGAGCGTTCTCGGGCGCCACGGGTCGTCCGATTCGAGTCATCGTGCAGTTCTCAGATGAAAAGGTCAGTCGACCTTCGAGCGATGACGCGCCGCAGTTCTTTCGGTGAACACACTCGGCGAATAGTGATCGGCGTAGGCTTCGATGATGCACGCCGCGGCCATCCCCGCCTTGATCCCCTGCTCTGGTGATCTGCCCTATCCATCGCAAAGACAACTCGTGTTTGGCAGCGAGATGGTTGCGACGAGTCAACCCCTCGCCGCGCAAGCAGGGCTTGAGATGCTCCGCCGTGGCGGATCCGCCGTCGATGCTGCAATCGCGACCGCTGCGGTACTGACGGTGACAGAACCAACCACCAATGGAATCGGCGGCGACGCGTTTGCGTTGGTGTGGGATGGGTCGTCGCTCCATGGCGCCAATGGAAGTGGGCGTTCACCTGCTGCGCTCACGGCAGAACATTTCGCGGGACGCGCCACGATGCCGACTGAAGGATGGCTTCCAATCACGGTGCCCGGGCAAGTCGCACTCTGGGCCGATCTCTCCAAGAAGTTTGGACGATTGCTCTTTGCGGATCTGCTCGCTCCAGCGATTGACTATGCGCGAGATGGCTATCAAGTTGCTCCGCTCACGGCGGCGCTGTGGCACCGCGCTGCGGTCACATACACCAAGCGGGACAACACACAGGAGTGGCAGGAGACATTTCTTCAGGATGGTGCCGCGCCGATGGCGGGTGCGCGGGTCCGTCTCCCTCATCACGCACGCACGCTCGAGATGATTGCGCAGAGTGATGGTCGTGCGATGTACGAGGGTGAACTGGCGCAGGCCATCGACGCAGCATCACGCGCGCATGGTGGTCACTTGCGTGCGCAGGATCTCGCGTCGCATCGCAGCGACTTCACCCCGCCCATTTCCCAGAGATACAGGGGATTTCGGGTCCACGAGATCGCCCCAAACGGGCAGGGAATTGCCGCACTCATTGCACTGGCGATCTTGGAGCGGTTCGACATCGGCGCACTTTCTGCAGATTGTCCTGACGCTTTGCATCTCTCGATCGAGTCGATCAAGTTGGGATTCGCCGACGCGCACGCACACATCGCAGATCCCGCTCACATGCGCATCACGACAGACGAGTTGCTGTCGAGCGATCGCATCGACGCACTCGTCCATCGCATCGACCGCACGCGTGCGCAGGACTTCAGTCGTGACATCCCAAAGCCCGGCGGCACCGTGTACCTGTGCGCAGCGGATTCGCGTGGCATGATGGTGTCTTTCATTCAGAGCAATTACATGGGCTTTGGATCTGGTGTCGTCATTCCACGCACTGGCATCGCCATGCAGAACCGAGGCGCGTGCTTCACACTGCAGGGCGGACACCCCAATTGTGTTGCTGGCGGAAAGCGTCCCTTTCACACCATCATTCCAGGATTCGTGACGCGCATCACAGATGTCGGCGATGAAGCGGCGATGGCATTTGGAGTGATGGGCGGGTTCATGCAACCGCAGGGTCACACGCAAATCATCACGCGAATGATCGATCATGGCCAGAATCCACAAGCCGCGCTCGATGCGCCGAGGTGGCAGTGGATGCGCGAGATGCAGGTGCAACTCGAACCTGGCTTCGATCCTGCGACGATTGCCGAACTTCAGTCGCGCGGTCATCAGATCACTCTCGCGAGCGAGCGATCCGTGACCTTTGGACGGGGACAAGCGATCGTACGCATGCGGCACGGCTGGATGGGTGCGAGCGATCTGCGTGCGGATGGACTTGTGGCGGTGCGGTAACGCGCCGAAGATTCGCCTTGGCGATCGCAGTTGTGGGGGTCTCCCTCGATACACTTTTTCGATGCCAATCAAGAGCATTCTGAAACTCGAAATCGAGCGCGTATCCATCCTCGACGAGCATGGGAACTACGACGAGAAACTTGGCGCAGGACTCATTCCAGATGCCGATCTTGTCAAACTCTACGAAGCGATGTCGTCTTGTCGGTATCTCGACGAGGTCGCCTTCAAACTGCAGCGTTCGGGTCGCATGGGAACCTATCCGCAGAACATGGGGCAAGAGGCGACCAGCCTTGCTGCTGCGTATGTGCTGAACAAAGATGATTGGATGGTCACCTGCTATCGCGAGAACTGCGGTCTCTTCTGGCGTGGCGTTCCGATGGAGTCGATCCTGCTGCACTGGATGGGAGACGAGCGCGGCAACGCGATGCCACGGCCGCACCATGCGACGCCGATTGCCGTCCCCATCGGGACACAGATGTTGCACGCGGCAGGATTGGCGTGGGCATCGAAGTACCGAGGCGAAAAGCAAATCGCCTGCACATTCTTTGGCGACGGCGCAACCAGCGAAGGAGACTTCCACGAGGCTGCGAACTTTGCTGCAAATCTCGACCTTCCCGTGGTCTTCTGCTGCCAGAACAACTTCTGGGCGATCAGCGTTCCTGGCAAGATCCAGTGCAGTGCGCCAACGGTCGCCCAACGCGGTATCGCCTACGGGATGCCCGTGGTCCAAGTCGATGGCAATGACATCTTTGCCTGTGCATACGCAGTCAAGCAGGCCGCAGCGCGAGCGCGCGAGGAGTCGCGTCCCACATTTATCGAAATGGTCACCTATCGACTCGCCGATCACACCACCGCCGACGATGCACGGCGATATCGCGATCAGTCAGAGGTGGATGTGTGGAAGGAACGCGATCCACTCCTGCGCACCCGAAAGTTGCTTGAGCGCAAGAAGCTCTGGGACTCTTCGAGAGAAGAGGCGATGCAGGCTCGCATCGTCGTCGAAGTTTCAGCAGCCGTGGCGCGCGCCGAGGACATCGTGGCTCCGCAGGTCTCTGATGTTTTCAATTACACATTCGCCGAACTGTCGGTCGACCTCGCACATCAACGCGACACGATGCAGACACATTCGCTCGCATCCGACGCTCCCGCCGTCACGAAAGGGCACTGACCATGGCGAATCTCAATCTTGTTCAGGCGATCAACCTCGCGCTCATTCAAGAAATGGAACGCGACGAGCGCGTGCTCTTGCTCGGTGAAGATGTCGGAGTCAACGGCGGCGTCTTCCGCGTCACCGAAGGGCTGCACAAACGGTTCGGCGCACGACGCGTCGTCGACACGCCACTCGCCGAGAGTGGAATCATTGGCACATCTATTGGACTGGCGATGGCTGGGCTGCGACCGATTCCAGAGATTCAGTTCGATGGATTTCTTGGACCCGCCTACGACCAGATTTGCAGCCACGCAGCACGCATGCGAACTCGGACGAGAGGCGCGTTCACGATCCCACTCACGATTCGAGTTCCGGTCGGGGGCGGCATCCACGCGCCTGAATTGCACAGCGATTCTCCCGAGACGATTTATTCTCATCAGCCCGGATTGAAAGTCGTCATGCCGAGTTCGCCCTACGACGCGAAGGGGTTGCTCATCAGTGCGATTCGCGATCCAGACCCGGTCATTTTCTTTGAGCCCAAGCGCGTCTACCGCGCCTATCGAGAAGAAGTTCCCGAGGACGAGTACACGATTCCAATCGGCAAAGCGCGTGTGGTCTGCGACGGCACTGATCTCACCGTCATCAGTTGGGGTGCAAGTGTGTTGCAGTGCATGGAGAGCATCGAGAAGTCATCACGGTCGATCGAACTCATTGACTTGCGCACGATTTATCCGATGGACCTGGACGCCATCGAAACGAGCGTCAAGAAGACTGGACGATGCGTCGTGGTGCATGAGGCGCCGAGGACGGGCGGGATGGGCGCGGAGGTTGCCGCACAAATCATGGAGCGATGCTTCCTGTATCTCGAAGCACCAGTGCAACGCGTCACCGGCTTCGACACGATCATGCCTTACTACAAGCTGGAACTGAATTACATGCCAGACCCAGCGCGCATTTCAAATGCAATTGACGCTGCGTTGTGCTACTGACCGGTCACGCTCCCAACGCATATCCTCACCCACCATGGCTGGACTCAAACAACCCGCAGACAAGAGCCACTTTCTCCTTCCAGATCTCGGCGAAGGATTGGTTGAAGCAGAACTCATTCGATGGCTCGTCAAGCCGGGAGAGGCGGTCAAGGAATCGCAGCCGATGGCAGAGATGCAGACCGACAAGGCGCTCGTCGAAGTGCCGAGTCCATGGGCTGGAACGATCAGTGAACTGTGCGGCAACGCAGGTGACATCATCAAGGTCGCCGCAGTGCTCGTGCGATATGGATCGACGACTGCGAGCGCCAAGCCTGCCGCTGCGGCGGGTGCGCCAAGTTGCGTCTCTGCTCAAGTCGCCGCGGGAGCCACCGAAGATCAAGGCACCGTGGTTGGAAGCATGCAGGGCACGCTCAGTGTTGGAAGTCGGTTCGCGCGGCGCGATGCTGAACACGCGATTCCTCACGCTGCGGGGAAGGCGCTGGCGACTCCCGCCGTTCGCCGCATCGCGAAAGAACTTGCGATCGATATCAATAGCGTTGGCGGCACAGGTCGCGGCGGGCGAGTCACTGCAAGTGATGTGGCATCTTCTGCGACTGCTGCGATTCCCGCACGGGGCGAGAGTCGCGCTGGCGGATTCGTGGCGCGCGCAGTTCCTGCGCCCGCGACGCTCCCGCCGGTTGATAAGGATGGCGTTTCCCAGCGCATTCCATTTCGCGGGATGCGTCGCAAGATTGCCGAAGCACTCGCTCGATCGGTGCAAACCGCCGTGCATTTCACGGCGATGGACGAGGCCGATGTCACGCAACTTGACATCAAGCGGCTCGAGTATTCCCGTGTCATCGGCGCGAAGATGTCGATGCTTCCATTTGTGATGATCGCCGTGTGTCGCGCACTTCGCACATTCCCCTCACTGAATGCGAATGTGGATGACGCCGCCAACGAGATTCTCATCAAGGGCGTCATCAATCTTGGTGTGGCGGTTGACACGGATTCTGGCTTGATGGTTCCCGTGATTCGAGATGCTGATCGCATGTCTGCCGTCGAACTTGGCACCGCCATCCGCACCCTCGCCAGCAGATGCAAGGATCGTTCGATCGCGCGTGAAGAGTCCCTCGGCGGAACATTTACGATTTCCAATGTCGGCTCCTACGGCGGGATGTATGCCACACCGATCATCAATTATCCCGAGGTTGCGATTCTCGCTGCGGGTCGTGCGCGCGAACGCGTGCTTGTGAAAGACGGAAAGTTCTACGCGGGACTCGTCTTGCCCTTGTCGATTTCGTGTGACCATCGTGTGGTGGATGGCGCCGAGGCCGTTCGCTTCCTGAATGAAGTGATCCGTCTGCTCGAGAACCCGCACGAATTCACTCAATAGCGAACTGCGGGGTAAGTTGCGTCGGTGCCGATTCGAATCAGCGACATCACCGATCCAAGACTGAACGACTATCGGTGTCTGCGCGAACGAGATCTCTCGGGGGCGCGGCGCGCAGAGGGTGTGTTTGTTGGGGAAACGCTGCCCATTCTGCAGCAGATGCTGGCGATCCCACATCTCACGAAGAGTGTGTTGACTTCAGAGCGGCGTGCGGAGCGCGTCGTGGAACTGGTGAAACACTCGTCGAGCGATGCGATCCCCATCTTCGTCGTGGACGATGCGTTGATGAAAGCGACCGCCGGCTTTGATGTGCACCGAGGGGTTCTCGCCATCGGACTGCGCGTCCAGCTCGATGGTCGCTCTCCCAGTGAACGACCCTTCGCGAGCGGTCGGTTGCTCGTCGCACTCGATGGCGTTGGCAACATGGACAATGTCGGCTCGATCTTCCGAAGCGCTGCTGCCTTTGGCGTCGATGGTGTGATCCTCTCTCGGCACGCGCACGATCCGCTCTATCGAAAGTGTGTTCGCGTTTCGATGGGGCATGTCCTGCACATTCCATTTGCGTGGAGTGATGATCTCGCCACAACGCTCGGGCACATGCGATCGCAGCGCCGTGATCTGCGAATTCTTGCCGCGGTCTGTGATCGCACGGCGCAAGACATTTCGGAGTTGGATGGGCGCGCGGCACACACGCCGCCAACGCTGCTTGTTGTGGGGGGCGAGTACGACGGCATTTCACCAACGGTTCGCGCAATCTCGACGGCATGCGTCCGCATTCCAATCGCGTCGAATGTGGACTCGCTCAACGCTGCGGTCGCAACAAGTGTGTGCCTGCATCGACTTTCGAATCTCTCGTGAACTTCGCTCCCACGGGCTGCGTAAATCAGCGAACACAGGAGGAATGGGAATGGGCGATTCGGACGGCTTTGCAAGAACACACCAGACGCGCAGAACACTCGCTGCGCTCACCATGATGGTGGGGCTCGGTTCGAGTGACGCGGTGCGCACGGAGGCACCACCTTCAACGACACGTGAATCGGCAGATCTCAGCTATGCCCGAGGGCTCTCGCGCGTCTTCCGCGAAGTCGCTCGGCGCGCGAGTCCAAGTGTGGTCGCAATCACCACCACATCACCGCACGGCCGGGGGGAAGGCACGGGAGTCATCCTCTCAAGGGATGGGCTCATCATCACAAACAATCACGTGATCGCAAACAGCAGAAGTGCGTCTGTCCAACTTGCGGATGGGCGGGAATTCCCAGCGATGCGGGTCGGCGCTGATCTCGAAACGGATCTCGCTGTCATTCGCATCAACGCGACCGGTCTCACCCCTGCAATCTTCGGCGATTCTGTGGAAATCCAAACGGGAGACTGGGTTCTCGCCATCGGCAGTCCATTTGGGCTCGAGCAGACAGTGACAGCTGGGATCGTCAGCGCCAAGGGACGAGACGGGATGGGGCTCTCTCAGTTCGAGGAGTACATCCAAACCGATGCAGCCATCAATCCTGGAAACTCTGGTGGACCGCTCCTTGATCTCGATGGCACCGTGGTCGGCATCAACTGCGGAATCGCCAGTGCGAGCGGCTCGAGTGCTGGAATCGGATTCGCGATTCCAAGTCATGTGGTGCAGCGCGTTGCCGATGCGCTCAGTCGAGGTGAACGAGTGCGACGGGGATGGCTCGGAGTTTCCATGCGACCCATTCAACGAGACGGAACTGATCGTGTCCTCATCACGGTGGTTGGCGACAATGCGCCCGCCGCTCACGCTGGACTTCGTGTGGGCGATGTGGTCACCACAGTTGACGGTGCGGTCGCAAAGACGCCCGCGCAAATCATGCGCGCGGTTGCGAATCACACCCCCAACACCGCCATCGAACTGGGAGTGATTCGAGATGGAAACCCACTCACCATCTCGGTGACGCTCGGCGAGCGACCAACTGTTGGAATACACACCGAAGGAGCGCAGCGGCCGCTGATCCGGCGCATCTTGTAACGAATCTTCTTGTGTGCCGCATGCAGTGCGGACACCCCTGCGATGCGTCATCGCGGGTACCAAGCCACGGCGGAACGCCCTCCGCCGTGGCACTTTTTCATTGGTGGAACCTATGCTTGCTGCTCCGCACGCCATGGAACTCGATCGCACATTTCATGTTGACTTCCGACATCGTGTGCACTTCACCAGAGATGCGTTGCACGGGGACAATGCCACGCTCTCGACCGTGCTTGCGGATTCTTCAGATCGCCGCGCGATTGCGTTCATTGATGCCGAGGTCCACGCCGCACACCCGGCGCTGGGTGATCGACTTGCCAATTATCTGGGCGAACGAACACGCATGGGCGAGCGCGTGCCAGATCTCAAGCGCGTCGAAATCGTCGCAGGTGGCGAGACCGCCAAGAATTCTCTTGGCGTCTGCGAACAGGTGCTCACGGCGACCGATCGACATGGCATCGATCGAAAGAGTTTTGTCATCGCCATCGGCGGTGGCGCCGTCCTCGACGCTGTTGGACTGGGTGCGACGCTGGCACACCGCGGCGTGCGTCTCGTGCGGATGCCCACGACCACACTTGCCATGGATGACGCTGCGATGGGGGTGAAGAATGGCATCAACCAATTCGGCAAGAAGAACTTTGTGGGGACCTTTGCGCCGCCGTGGGCCGTTGTTGCGGACGAGTGCTTTCTGCCAACGCTGACCGATCAGCACTTTCACGCTGGATTCAGCGAGGCAGTGAAGATCGCCTGCCTCCGGGATCCCGCGCTTTTCGATCAGATCGAACGCGATGCACCTGCGATCGTTGCGCGAGACCTTGCGGTGGCAATGCCCGTCATCATGCGCAGTGCGAAGTTGCATCTCGATCACATTACGCAGAGTGGCGATCCATTCGAGTTGAATGAGGCTCGTCCGCTTGACTTTGGACACTGGGCTGCTCACAAACTCGAGTCGATGAGCAACTACACGATTCCCCATGGCGAAGCGGTCTCCATCGGAATTGCTCTTGACTGCGAGTACGCGGTGCGAGTGGGCGTGCTTGCTCGATCAGACGCCACGCGAATCAACGCGTGCTTGCGGTCCCTGTCACTTCCAACCTGGCATCCCCTGCTCGCAGAGACCGATCAACTTGCGCGGGGGCTCGAAGAGTTTCGTGAGCACCTGGGAGGTCAGTTGACGATCACGCTTCTGCGATCCATTGGATCGTCGGTCGAAGCGCATCAGATGGACCACGCGATCGTCGCCGCATCTGCGCGCGCGCTTGCCCCCATAAGATGAGCGGCATGTCGATTCCGCTCACCCCGCACCAGGTTGTTGATCAATACTTTCTTGAGCACCGAGCAAAGGTGCTTGATATCGCCGCATTTCTCGACCGATTTGACCGCGCCGCTGCGGCATTTGGCGGTGCGGATTCTGCGACGACCGATGATGTGCGTGTTCGCGCGCTGTGTGCGGCACTCGATCTCCTGCGGGATGGTCAACCACAACGCGCTCGGCGGGTGCTCGAACTCTGGAGCGATCATTCTGTCGATCCCATCCCCACGGCGCACACCAAGGGGGCGATCGGTGCGATGCCGCTGCCCGATGCGAAACGCTGAGCAACCTATGTACATCGATCCGCACATTCACATGGTGTCGCGCACCACCGACGACTACCAACGCATGGCCGCCGCCGGCTGCGTGGCGATCACTGAGCCCGCGTTCTGGGCTGGCTACGACCGCTCATGTGCGCAGGGATTCGTGGACTACTTCGGACAACTGACGGACACCGAACCGAAGCGCGCCGCACAATTTGGCATCAAGCATCACACATGGTTGTGCATCAACCCCAAGGAGAGTGAGGACATCGGACTTGCGCGAGAGGTGCTCGCAGAGATTCCGAAGTTTCTCGATCGACCGAGCGTGCTTGGGATTGGCGAGATTGGACTCAACAAGAATTCCCGCAACGAACTCGTCGTGCTCGAGGAGCACATCGCCCTGGCAAAGAGTCGGGGTCTCCTGATTCTCGTACACACGCCGCACTTGGAAGACAAGATGAAGGGCACGCGGATCATTCTGGATGCGATCAAGGCGCACGGGGTGGATCCCGCTCGTGTGCTCATCGATCATGTCGAAGAGCACACCGTGCGCATGGTGCTCGACCGCGGATTCTGGGCGGGCATGACGCTGTACCCCGATACGAAATGCACCCCGCAGCGCGCCACGGACATCTTTGAAATGCACGGAACGGATCGACTGTGGATCAATTCTGCCGCGGACTGGGGGATCAGCGATCCCCTTGCCGTGCCGAAGTGCCGCGAAGAAATGCGAAGACGCGGGCATCTTGAGGCACTCATCCACAAGGTGAGTTTTCAGAATCCGCAGACATTTCTCTCGCAGTCACCGAATTTTCGGCTGCGGTGATTGGGAGGAACGAGTTACTATCTGGCGATGACCCCGGGACACTCCATTCATCTTGTTTCACGATTGGTTGTGGTCGCGTTCGCACTGCTCACGCCCTGCGCGCCGTTACTTGGGCAGAAGCCTGCGACTAATGAGAACGCGACAACTTCACCGCAGGCGAAGCGTGGTTCACAGGTCGCCGTGATTCCCCTCGCAGGACAGGTTGGAGTAGGCGACGGTGATAGCGACCAATGGTTCAACGCGGCCGACTTCAACGGAGCCGTCGCCAAGGCTGAGAAGGATGGTGCGACAACGATCATTCTGAACATCAACAGCCCTGGTGGACGCGTCGACACAGAGACCGAAATCATCAAGACGATCCTGCTCCGCGGGGGGCACGGTATTCACTTCGTTGCGTTCATCAAC
>SIAP01000019.1 GCA_009691725.1 Phycisphaerales bacterium | reverse complement strand
AACACCTGTTCCCATCCCGAACACAGAAGTGAAATTTTCGCTGCCGATGATACTGCTCAGCGGGAAAGTAGGTCATCGCCGACTTCATGAGCCCCGTCCGGGAAACCGGGCGGGGCTCTTTTTTTATGTTTGGGAAGATTGTGCGTTCTCCGCGCTTAAAAATTCGGTACTGTTCTGAGGTTGGCGCAGTTGCATCGCTTGCGGGGGACTTGTTAGAATCGGCGGATCAAATTCAAGCCGGGGGAGTCTGAAGTGGACGCAAATGTTCAAAGTTTACATTGGCAATCTGGAGAATGGCGTCACCCTTGAGCAACTGAAGGAGTTGATGAAACCATTCACGGATCTCGAGGATCTGGTGCTTGTCATGGACCCTGAGACTGGCGAGAGTCGCTGTTTTGCTATCGCCATGTTTCGAGAAGCGATACGCGGACAACTGGTGATCGAAACGCTTCAGGGGAAAGTGCTCAATGGAAGACCGCTCGTGCTCAATGAAGCTGTGAAGAAGGGGAAGGGGCTGCCTGCGAAGAAGCCTCCAATTCGTCCGCGTGGCGGCGGTGGTGGCGGTGGGATGGGACGGGGAAATTATTCCAGCGGTGGGGTGAGCCAAGGGAATCATGGTGGCGGTGGAGGCAGTCGAGGAAACTTTGGTGGATCTGTTGGAGGGAGTTCGAGTGCGGGTGGTCCATCGCGAGTTCCAAATCGAACTCCGTCTGGGAGGCCTTCAAGTCGGCCGTTCAGCCGCAACAATTCTCGCTCTGACTCGGGCGGTGGCGGATCTGGATCGTCGGGGTTTGGTCGCGGTCCAGGCGGCTCCGCCGGAAACTTTGGTGGAGTTGCGCGCCCCGGAGGATCGTCGGGATTCTCACGGCCTGTTCCGCCTACTCAAAGCGCACCGAGTGATGAAACCCAGCCGCCTCGTGCTCCAGCGTCGCCCAGTGCTCCAGTTTCTGCATCCCCTGCACCGGCATCGCCTCCGCGGGATCGTGTGTCCGCCCCGAAGGTTGCGCCCGTACGAAGGCTCGATTCCCCCGAGGCTGAAGGACCCGCGACCGGGAAGGAATGATCTTCTGCGAAGGATTTCAGCACGGAGTTGGAAAGAGGTCCGAGCAAAGATGTGTGCTGGAACTTCTGAATGAAAGTTTGAGTGGACTGCTAATGGAGTTTCCGCTGGGATTCCGTTGGGGATTCCGTTGGGGACTCGAGCGAGGTGTGTGCCGTGGATGATCCCTTCGCGGTTCTCGGATTCCGCCGCCAGTTTGAAATCAATCCACAAGAAATCCTGATGGCTCAAGCGGCAGCGCTTGCGCATTGCCATCCAGATCGGCAATCGGCAGGTGTTGCGCGTGAAACTGCCGTCGGTGAGAGTGCGCGCGTGAATGCTGCCGCGAGGGTGCTCTTGGATCGAATGTCGTGCATCGAGGCACTGATTGGTCTTGGCGATCCCCTTGGAGAACGGGTGGTGCTCGCCCCAATGCAACTCGCCGCGTTGATGGAGCAGCGCGAATGCATGGAGGCTTGCGCAACCGCCGACAATGCGGATGCGCTGGGATGCACTGAATGGATTGAGCGCGAGAGGCAACGCATCATCGAATTGCTTCGCACGGGACTCTCATCCGAGTGCACAGACTGGCGCGCGATTCGCGCAGACGCAGCGTATCTGCGGGCAGTGAATCGCCTCTCGGACGACTGGGCGCGCATGCGACTCGACACACAGAAGGGGAGCAGCTAAGTGGACATTCCGCCGACCGCGATGCTCGCGGCGCTTCCTGTGCTTGTGTGTCTCAGTGCGTTTTGCAGCGCATCCGAAACAGTGTTTTTCGGATTGAGTGCGGACGATCGTTGGCAACTCCAGCGCAATCATCCCCATGCTGCAGGAATGGTCGAGCGACTTCTCGCACATCCGCGGCGATTGCTCCTGACGGTGCTCCTGAGCAACATCACCATCAACTCTCTTTATTTCGCCGTCGCCACAGTCGGACTTTCAGGGACTGGACTCACCGTCGCAGAGAAGGTTGTCGTCGGGCTTGGCGAAGTGCTGGCGTTGATTTTGTTTGGCGAAGTGCTCCCGAAAATGCTTGGAAATGTAATGCGCCTGCGGCTGTCGCTGATTCTCGCCCCTGCGCTTGTGGTGTTGTCGTACATCGTCACTCCAGCGCGCGCGGTCATTGAACTGCTCGTGTTTGTCCCTCTCCATCGTCTGACTGCACCGGAGATCCCGCAATCTGGCCCAACCGCAGAAGAACTTCGAGGATTCGTGGCGGCCGCCCGCGTGCAGGGCGATATCACCGGTGAAGAAGAGGCACTCCTCGGTCGGCTTCTTGTCATGCGGCGCACGCGTGTTCGAGATGTGATGACCCACCGCACGGAAATGGCCGTCATTCCTTGTCGCGCACCGCAGTCGGAGGTCATTCGCATCGCGTTGGCTAGTCGCCTCAAAAGGATTCCAGTCGTCGAGGGAAGTCAGGATCGAATTGCGGGAATCTTGGATGTCCGAACGTATCTGCTTGATCCACGTGGAGCGGCAACGCAGTTGGATGCACACATGACCTCGGCGGTGTTCGTCCCAGAGATCGCCTCACTCGAACAACTCTTCGAACTCTTTCGCAAGCAGCACTCGAGCCTCGCAATTGTGGTGGACGAGTTCGGAGGGACCGCAGGAATTGTTGCGCTCGAAGATGCGATCGAGGAAGTCGTCGGGGATATCGCGGCGCGTGGAGAAGTTGCCCCGCTCGCTCCGCAGGAGGTCAATGCAACGACATCGAGGGTCGACGCAAAGATGTCTGCGACGAAGTTCTGCGCACACTTCGGTCTACCGATGACAATGACGAGAGCATCGACGGTGGGGGGGATCGCACTCGAACAGCTCGAGGATCTTCCAACTGGAGGAGATTCGTTCACTCTTGGATCACTGGAGATTTGCGCAGAACATGTCGAACGCGGGGTTGCTCGATCGTTTCTCGTTCGCCGTATTCCCAATTCGCATCGGACGGATGATGCGGAGGTGTCGTCGTGACGATTTCGATTGTGCTTGGAGTGATCGCCCTCCTGACATGTGCGCTCCTGTCGGGGATGGAGACGGGGATCTACACACTCAACCGAGTGCGACTTGCATCTCGTGTTGCACAGGGGAAGCGATCTGCGCAGCGGTTGCGCACGGAGTTGAATCACCCCAATCGATTGCTTGCAACCGTCTTGGTTGGAATGAATGTTGCGCACGCAGGGTTGAGTGCTGCGACGACTGCGGTCATTGCGCGCGCACAGTTCGATCCGATGCGGGAGGCGATCCTCAATACAGTGGTGGTGTTGCCGCTCGTGTTTCTCCTTGGCGATGCGCTGCCGAAGGAACTCTTTCGAGTCTTTACAAATACGTGGACCTATCACTGTTCTGGCATCTTGCTGGGACTGCGCATCGCATTCACCTGGACTGGTGCGGTCCCGCTCATCCGAATGCTCGGAGATGGAAGCGCGCGACTGCTTGGTGTGCGCGTGGACCAGGACGCTCCGGCGCGTCACCGAGTATTGCAGTCGCTGCGAGATGGAGTTGAAAGCGACCTCATCACGAATGTCCATCTTGAGATGGCTGATCGTCTCTTTGGGCTCTCGGAGCGGACCGTTGCGAAGTGTGCGGTGCCGTGGAAGCGCGTCGTCGTACTCCCAGCCGACGCCACGGGCGCGACGAGTACGCAGGTCCTTCGGGAAAATCCGTTTAGCCGGATTCCAGTGGTTGACGCCCATGCGGGCCACGTGCGCGTGATGGGAGTGCTCGCATCACTTGATGCAATCTTGCAGCCAACGATGGCGGTCGGCGAATTGGCGCAGGAACCTCTGCTGATCGAATCCAGCACGCTGGTGATGGACGCGGCGAGGCGGATGCGTTCGGCGCGGCAGACGATGGCAATCGTGGTGGAGGGGGCGAGTCATGCGCCCATTGGGATTGTGACGCTGAAGGATCTGGTTGAACCGATCATTGGGAACACGCCGGGGTGGTAGAGGGTTTTCGCGGACGAACGAAATGCCGCGGCGCGAAGCATCTCGAGAGTGGCTCCGCGATGCGGCTCGCGGCGGTCGCAGACGCACGGGCGGTCATCAAATGGAGTTGCTAGAAAAGAGGGAGGGGAAAACTGTCGACGCATTTGCAATCTGTCAGCGGAATTCGATCATGTGAGTGTCGGTGATCGAAAGAGGTGCCCCGTTGGGCAAAAGCGTGTGCCGATGCCAATCCAAGGCGAGTGCCTGCGGAGACGGGACGCGGTGGATTCTTTGAGTATGCGTGATCTTCTCTCATTCCTCGCCAGCACGGACCGCCGATCGAACGCACTCCCCACGAGTGTGGACGAACGCTCGGTGCCGCTCGGTGCGATTGACAGAGTCGTGCATTCGAAGCGATGAGTGATCGCAGACATTCAGGACGAGGTTGAGCGTGATGGGATGGATGGGTGGGAAAGGGTTGGAGGGTAGGAAATGGGAATTTCATTCTGGGGCGGATGGATGGGAAAGGAACACTGGCACTTGAGGGAGTGCCGAACACTGTTGGGGATCTTGGCACAAGCCTGGCGAAAGTCGGGCTTGTTGCTTTTTGTGAACCTTGGTGAACCTTGGTGAACCTTGGTGATCATTGGTGATCATTGGTGATCATTGGTGATCATTGGTGATCGTCGGCGCAGAACATGGCACTGGCTATACTCGCCCACCCTGCGCCAGTAGCTCAGCTGGCTAGAGCACACCCCTGATAAGGGTGAGGTCGATGGTTCGAGTCCATTCTGGCGCATTGATCGCGGCGGTTCCCTCATGTTTGTCATCAGGGTGCCGCCGCTGTCGTTTGTCGCGCAGCGGTCGCCTCGGCCGGGAGTGTGTGTGCAGGAAACACGCATGGGTTTGGCACATCGCTATGATCGCGACCCTTCCATTTTCGTACTTCAACGGAGCTCACACACCATCATGCGTCGCGCAAAGATTTCAATCATCGGAGCTGGAAATGTCGGATCAACATGTGCGCACTGGGCTGCTGCGAAGGAGCTGGGAGATATCGTCCTGCTCGATATCCCCGATCGTGCTGGGGTGGCGAAGGGCAAGGCGCTGGATCTTGCCTGCTGCGGTCCGATCGAAGAATTCGATTCAAAAATCATTGGGACCTCTGACTACGCAGATACGGCAGGGAGCGACGTGGTGGTCGTTACCGCAGGAATCCCGCGGAAGCCCGGCATGAGTCGCGATGACTTGATCGCAACGAATGTCAAGATTGTCAAGGAGGTTGCGGAGAAGGTTGCGGAGCATTCACCCAAAGCGGTGATGATCGTGGTGAGCAATCCGCTTGATGCGATGGTGTACACCGCATGGAAGGCATCAAAGTTTCCGACCAATCAGATTCTTGGGCAGGCTGGATGTTTGGATGTTGCGCGCTTTCGCACATTCTTGGCGATGGAACTTGGATGTTCTGTCGAAGACATTCAGGCATTGCTGCTCGGCGGACATGGCGATGACATGGTTCCGCTTGCTCGGTTCACCAGTGTGCACGGAATTCCCATTGGCATGTTGTTGTCCCAGGAGAAGATCGAAGCGTGCACCCAGCGGGCCAAGGTTGGCGGCGGCGAGATCGTGCAACTGATGGGCACGAGCGCATACTACGCACCCGCTTCAGGAACGATTCAGATGGTCGAAGCAATCGTCAAGGACAAGAAGCGGATTCTCCCCTGCGCTGCATACTGCGAAGATGCATTCGGTGTTGCGCCTGGGCAGAAGGGTGGCGGATACTTCGTCGGCGTTCCATGTGTTCTGGGGAAGAATGGCATGGAGCGCATCGTGGATATTCAATTCGATGCTGCAGAGAAGAAACTCTTCGACGAGTCCGTCCAACATGTAAAGGACCTCGTTGGTGTGGTTCGTAAGACATTCCCAGATCTCGCCTGATTTCGTCAAGGAGACAGTCATGAGTGAATCCCAGAGAGAACTTCGATTGAGCGCGGGTGGTCCATGGAGCCTCGGATCCGAGGGAGGCGCGGACAAACCTGCTGGTGGGAGTCCACAACCTCCGCCTGCCGGCGGGAGTCCCGCGAATTCGGCAAACCAATCTGCACAAATCCAATTGACACGCCACGAGAAGCGATCGTTTGTTGCACAGACGATCCATCTTGCTGGGAACGCCTTTGTTGACTGCTCTTTCGATTCTTGCACGCTCGTGCTGACCAACGCCCCATTTGTTTTTTCGGGACAGTGCCGCGTGCAACGGTGTAACTGGCGTGTTGAGTACGACTTGCTCTGGGGGGCACCTGCAATGCGCGTGCAACTGCGACAAATCCTCGACTCGATGGATGCGGGTGGCGAACCAAGCCCGGGGGGCTGAACGAGGACTTGCGCGGATCATCCGACGACGCAATCATGCGGGGATTCTTCACTTTCCGGCGGGTGAATTGCCGATTCGACAATGGATGCGTGTTTCTCTCCCGTTCTTCAATCCAGATCCTGGGTGGCTTTTTCTCGTCGCGGGAATCGCGCTCATCGTTTCCGCTGCAGTCATCCCGGAGGCAGACAAGGTGCACGAGATGCGCGGGCAGTTGCAGACCATTCGCTTCGCCGAACAACACAACTTCGCTCGGATGGAAGCGTGCTCTCGGTTCTTGGATGACTTGAAGGCGGGGGATCATGGTCTTGTTCGTCGCCTTGCCGCAAGTCAACTCAATCTCATGCCACGCGGGGAGACTGCGCTCCTGATTGCGACGTCGATTGATGCCACTCCCAGCGATTGGATCGAAGCAAGTGTGACTCCGCCCGTCTACGAACCAGAACCCTATCCAGACACGCTGCTTTCGCGTTGGACTCTTGGTCCCCAGAGGCTCTGGGTGATTGCTGTCGGCGCATTTTCGATCTTCCTTGGGTTGATCCTTGGCCCAACGAATCGCATCCAAGAAAAACCGATCTGATTTCGCGGGTCGGTTGGCGCAGCTCTATGTTCTGCCCGAGGTGAACAATGCCTAGGGCGATACAAGATCTCAATGATGGCACGCTCCGCGCGGCGCAAGCGCTTGATCGCGGCCCTCGGGCGTGGCGATCTGCGGCTGTGATGGTTGGGGGACTTGATTCGCTCGACTCGGAAGCAGCTCTCGGCGGTCGGCGACTCGAAGCCCTGCTGGAATCGGTGGAAGCGGGTGCGGGAAGCGGCGCATCGCTCATGCGCGAACGGTTGGCGCGCAGCGATCCGGATGAGCAGCGTCGATTGATGGACGCGTTGGGAACCGCGCTCGTCGTGCGGATGGACTGTGACTATCCCACGATGCTCGCAGCGACGATTGATCCGCCGATCGCACTGTGGGTCCGCGGCTCGTTTCTGCCCAGTGATGTGTGGTCGGTTGCGATCGTGGGTGCGAGAAGGTCAAGCGCGTACGGAATCGAGCAGGCGGGTCGCTTCGCCGCGGGGCTCGCTGCCTGCGAGGTCGCCGTCGTCTCTGGGGCGGCGCGAGGCATCGATGCAGAGGCGCATCGCGGAACGCTCCGAGCGGAGGGACGCACCATCGCCATTGTTGGCGGGGGACTCGCCGATCCGTACCCGCCAGAACACATCGAGCTTCTCGATGAGATCGTCGCTGCGGGAGGCGCGGTCGTGAGTGAGTGTCCGATGCAGGCAGCCGCCACACCCGATCGCTTTCCCAGTCGCAACCGAATCATCGCAGGAATGTCCCTTGGAACCTTGGTCATCGAAGCCGCAACACGATCCGGCGCGATCATCACAGCGAACATCGCCTGCGAACTCAACCGATTATGCATGGCGCTTCCCGGTCCAGTGCACTCGGGACGTTCTGCGGGATGCCATCAACTCATTCAGTCGATGCAAGCAAGCCTTGTCGAGACACCGGACGATGTGCTCAATCATCTCATCACTCACGCAACGACCATTGAGGGAGCACAGGCGCTTGGAGCAGCGGGATTCGATCCGCCGAGGATTCGTTCACGCAGTGCGTGAGAGTGCCCGCCTGGAAGTCTGCATGTTTCTTCTAGTTCCATCCAAGCCTGAAGAAGAGTGCCGAAAACATGAGATCGGCGATCACGATCGCCACTGTGGTTTGCACCACGGTGTTGGTGGTGGCGCGACCGACGCCTGCCGCGCCGCCAGTCGCGCGCAAGCCATTGGTACAGGCGATCAACCCAAGCATCGTCCCAAAGACGACGGCCTTGACGAGCCCAGTGTTGAAGTCCATCGGGCACAACTGCATGAGGGTGTTGGCCTTGTACACCTCGTACGGGATCTCGAGAAAGAGAACGCCAACCACACCGCCAAAGAAGACTGAACAGATATCGGCAAAGACTGTGAGTACGAGAAGGCTCACCGCGGTCGCGATCACGCGTGGCATCACGAGGAAGCGAATTGGGTTGAGCGCCATCGCCTCAAGCGCCTCGATCTCCTCGCCAACTGTCATGGTGCCGAGTTCCGCAGCGATCGACGCACCAGCGAATCCAGTCAGCACGATTGCAGCAATCAATGGACCGAGTTCACGAAAGACTGCGACGCCCACCAAGTTTGCCACCTTGTCAGTTTGTCCGAGTTGCTCGAGACTCGGCGCGGTCTGCAACGCCAAGATGACTCCAATGCAACCCGACACCAACAGCACGATGCCAATCGACCGAGTGCCGACCCGCACGAATTGCACGGCGAGTGCTTGCGCGCCAAATCGAGCACGACGCTGAATCAGGGCTCGAACCACCCACACCAAGACATCGAAAAGCAGGTGTGCCCACGATCCGATCAAGCCGAGAACTTCCGCCCAGATTTCCCAGTAGCGGTTCACCAGTGCTGCAAAGAGGGAGGGTCTGACGGCAGTGCTCATGTTGTGGGCATCAGAGTCTGAGGGCATCTTCAAGCGTCGGAGCACTCGTGAAAAGCCCGAGCAATCTCGAGATTTCAAAGGCACTCTTGACGCGTGGCGTGATCCCAACAAGGACAAACTTCATCTTGTTGCGCATGGCATGTTGGAGCGCCTCCACCAAGGTCGCAATGCCACTGGAATCCATGTACGAAACGCTCGACAGATCGATGATGAGTTTCTGCGGGCGAGTCCGCATGACTTCCGCGACCGCCTTGCGCACGGAGGGTGCGCGAGCCATATCGATGTCGCCGCCGGGGCGCAGGACGATGGCATCGCCGGTGACAGTTTGTGCGATGAGGAGTTCGTGAGTCACGGACGGGTGTTCTCAGATTGAGAAGTCGACGAATCTTGTCGTTCTTCTGGCGAGAGCAACTTGGTCAGGGTGAGCCGCATGCCGCCGCCGGGGCGATTCTCCCAGCGGCTTTCATTCATTGTCTCTCGGATGATGTGAACCCCGAGCCCGCCGGGGCGAACATCGTCGAGCTCGCGCCCCTTGATCATGGCGGGATCGACCGATCGCCCCAAGTCTTCGAGGACGATGCGGATCCCGACTGGGTCCCGAAGTCGCCACAGATTGAGCCAAATCATTTCGTCCGTGCGTTCTTTGTAGCCATGTCGAATGACGTTGGCGAGTGCTTCATCGAGCGCGAGGGTCAAGAGCCCTCGTGATTTCTCGCCAAACCCCACGGATTTCGCAAGGGTGTCCATGAGTGCGCGCACAGGAGCGAGCAACTGGGGGTCGCTGAAGAGTCGAATGCTGATTTCTGGTTCGCGCTCCATCGTTTCACCATTGCGGTCGAGTGCGAGCTGGCGGATAGATCGTCGACGCATATTCGCGTTGTGGGGGGGCGAGCTTTTCGTCGATCGTCCACTGCTGCCATCGCTTGTACGCCACGAAACGAAGAGGGTCTGGATCATCGAATTGATAGCCCAAATCCTGTCCGGTCATTCGCTGGAGTGCACCGATCGCCATATACCGCAAGAGGTCGTCGTCGCTGCAGAGGCATTCGACGATGTTGGGGATCTGGCTGCGCTGGTTGAACTTGACAGCGTCCTCGATGGCATAGATGCGAGCGCCCGGAGCGGGGCTTGCGAAACCGCCTTCAGTCGCGCTTGGTGCACATCCCAACGCTGCGACGAGTGCCAACAGTGCGAGCGGACCGAGCGTGCATCGCATGTGTGGAGAGGTCGTGGATGAACTGCATTGCACCATCACGAGCATACAGGAATGATCGTTAGCATCCTTCGCTCGACCACAGACACCACCATGACTGCATCCGCACTTCATCGATCGCAAGCGCAATCTGAAACCGTCCTCATTCTCGACTTCGGCAGCCAGTACGCGCAATTGATCGCACGGCGAGTTCGGGAAGCTGGGGTCTACAGTTTGCTCATTCGCCCAGACGCGTCCGTCGAGGAATTGCGATCGCATCAGCCGGTTGGAATCATTCTGTCGGGTGGTCCAGCGAGTGTTTCGGATGCGGGTGCGCCGCGGTGCGATCCTGCGCTCTTTGAGTTGGGCATTCCGGTTCTGGGGATCTGCTACGGGATGCAATTGACCTGCGATCTCATGGGTGGGCGTGTCGAGCGCGCTCCATCACGCGAGTATGGTCGCGCGGCGCTTCAAGTGCATGAGAGTGCCGACTTGATGCAGGGGATCCCATCGAACGCAACGGTGTGGATGAGTCATGGCGATCAGGTCATGAACTTGCCAGATGGCTTTGAGGTGCTCGCTTCGACTCCGACCTGCCCATTCGCAGCGGTGGGTGATCGCACGCGACGGATTTACGGCGTGCAGTTTCACCCGGAGGTCACGCACACGCCCCATGGCATGGACCTCATCAGGAACTTTCTCTTCCGATCCTGTGGATGTCGGGGATCGTGGAGAATGGCGGACTACTTGACCGATCAGTGCGCGCAGATCAAGCAGCGAGTTGGAACTGCGCGTGTGATCTGCGGACTCTCTGGTGGTGTGGACAGTTCTGTGGTGGCCGCACTCTTGGCGCGTGCTATCGGACAACAACTCGTGTGCATCTTTGTTGACAACGGGTTGCTGCGAAAGGGCGAACGCGCGCTCGTGGAATCCACGTTCAGGGATCACTTCGATGTCGACCTGCGTGTGGTCGATGCTCGCAAAGAGTTTCTTGACGACCTCGATGGGATTTCTGATCCGCAGGAAAAACGGCGTCGAATCGGTCACCGATTCATTGGTGTGTTTCGAGAGGCAGCCAAGTCCATCACGGGAGATGCGAAGTACCTTGCGCAGGGAACGCTCTATCCAGATGTGATCGAGAGTGGTCACGGGCACGCTGGCACCGCCGCAAACATCAAACTGCATCACAATGTTGGTGGACTACCTGAAGACCTAGGGTTTGAACTCATTGAACCACTTCGGAACCTCTTCAAGGATGAGGTTCGCACACTGGGCGAAGTGCTTGGATTGCCTGCGCACATTGTGTGGCGTCATCCGTTCCCTGGACCTGGACTGGCAGTCCGATGCCTCGGCGCGGTCACCGAATCGCAATTGCGCATTCTGCGCGACTGCGATGAGATCTTGCTTGAAGAGATCGTCGCAGCTGACTTGTATCGCAAGACCGACCAGGTCTTCGCAGTTCTCCTCCCGGTGCGCAGCGTGGGAGTGATGGGTGATGGTCGAACCTATGACGCGGTTGTTGCGATCCGCGCGGTCACGACGCAAGACTTCATGACTGCAGATTGGGCGCGATTGCCATATGAATTGCTCGCGACAGTGTCGAGCAGAATCATCAATGAAGTGAAGGGGGTCAATCGAGTTGTCTATGACATCTCGAGCAAACCACCTGCCACTATTGAGTGGGAGTAACGCTGGCGAGAGAGGGAGCGTCGCTGCCCTCAGCGACCCCGGCTCGCATCGCCGCCTGCATCGCCGCCTGCGCCGGAATCAGTTCCACCAGTTCTTCCACCGGTGTTTGATCCGTTTCCGACGCCGTTTGGAGTTGGGGAATTCCCATTCCCGCCCGAGCGATTCCAGATCTTGTGAACTCCTGCGCGTGTGAATCCAGCTGCGCTCATATCTGCGCCAGCTGGATACCCGTACAAGTCGTTGTATGAGTCGGCGTAACCGTTGTATGTGGAGCCGCCGTAGTACCCATTTTGGTTGTACGCGCCCGCGTAGAACCCGCCGCCTGCACCAGTGTATTGCCATGGGGTGTTCACTCCCACGACATTGGGAGGGTTGTCTCCAACTCCGCCACTCGGCGCACTCTCGCCGGTTCCGCCTTGATCAGGGCCATCGCCTTGACTGAAGGCGTAGTTGAAGTCGATGCCAGTGCCGTGCGGTTGCTTATCCCATTGTTCGTGGAGTGCTTCGAGGTGCTGGTAGTAGGCAGCTTGGTCGTCGTTCATTTTCTGATTCGCCGCTGCGTACCGCGCCGTGTTCGCAGCGCGTTGCTTTGCTGCATAGTTTGGAGCCCACTGTTGATATCCCACGAGCAAGTTCTTGGACTGAAGGAATGCTGAAAGCGCAGCGACCCGTCCAAAGAGTTTGTTTTGATAATCCCAAGATTCCCGTGCCAGGGTTGTCGTCGCAGAGACATTGGTGGCGAGAGCGCCGAGATCCGTCGTGGTGACTTGTGGCAGACCACGGAGTTTCTCCTGCGCTACGGCGGTCTTGTAGCCGTCTGCGAAGGACATGCCTGCTGGCACACTCTGGGTTGCGACCACGAAGTCTCGCGCCGCCTCAGTTAGGTTCTGCGCTGCGATGAATGCATTCATTGCGTTGAGGCGATCTTCACTGTTGACGCGAGCGTTTCCGATCGCATGGTTCATGGACTGCAATGCATTCAATTCGCCGGTCAGATTGACCAACGCTGCTTGGATGTTCGCATCTGGTGCCGCGTCGGCGGTGGACGTCGCGGGAGGGGTGCCTTGCGACAATGCGGCGGGCGAGAGTGCGATGGCGAGTGAACTCGCAACGATAAAAAGGCTCTTCAGAGGCATGGGAAGATGGTAACAATGACCTGTCAGTATTCAGGTTTCGCCGCTCCCCACATAGATCCAAGCATGACCCTCAAGTGTTCTCGGCGTTCGGTTCTGCAATCGCTTCTGGCTCTCCTCGCGGCAAGCGCGGGGAACCGCTCCCTCGGCGATCCCTCACAGTCGACACATGTTGCTCTTGAAGGAAGCGTGACCGCAGTGACGAATCGATTGAGTTTGGCACAATGGTCGCTCAACCGGATGTTGAAGGCTGGTGAGTTGCTGCCGCTTGATTTTCCCGCCTACGCACAGCGCACTTTTGGATTCGTCGCCGTGGAGTACGTCAGCACCTTCTATCGGACGCTTCCCACCGATGGATCGTGGGTGAGTGAACTCAAGAAGCGCTGCGACGATACCGCAGTCGCGAGCCTGTTGATCATGTGCGATGGCGAGGGCGAACTCGGAGATGTCGATACTGCTGCGCGACGCCGGGCGGTCCTCGCGCACCGCAGATGGCTCGACGCCGCAGCTGCGCTGGGGTGTCATTCTATTCGGGTCAACGCACGAAGCACTGGCACGCCCTCGGAACAAGCAGCCTGTTGTGCTGACGGGCTTGGCCAGTTGTGTGCATTGGCCGAGCCGATGAAGTTGAATGTTCTTGTTGAGAATCATGGCGGAATCTCCTGCGACGGTGAGTGGGTTGCAGGATTGATGCGCACGGTGAATGCCAAGAATTGCGGCACGCTGCCGGACTTTGGCAATTTTCTTCTCGAGGATGGCACGATGGCGGATCGATACGCAGGCGTCCGCGCGATGATGCCCTTTGCGAAGGCGCTCAGCGCGAAGAGTTACGACTTCAGCGATGCGGGCGAAGAGACTGCAACGGACTACCGCCGCATGATCGATATCGCCCGCGCTGCTGGATACTCAGGATGGATTGGGGTTGAGTACGAGGGAAAGAAACTGAGCGAAGTCGCAGGAACAACCGCCACGCGCGATCTGCTCATCAAACTCGGCTGCACGCTCTAGCAGTGTTGCCGATGGGTCTGCGATGTACCTTGCCAACCCTATGACGCCTCCTCCAATGTCCCAATCCGCTCAAGCGGCACCTACTGGGCGACAACGCGACGCTGCGATCCTCGTCACGGGCGCGGGTGGCGAGATGGGGCATGGACTGCTCTGCGCACTCCACTGTGCGAAAGATCGGCAGGCTGCGATCATCGCGCTCGATGTTCGCGAGTTGGCGCCAGAGATTCGTGCGCACTGCGATCATGCATTCGTCGGAGATGTCTGCGATCACGCACTGCTTGCGCGTTTGCTCGCGATGTACGAGATCGTCGAGATCTATCACCTTGCAGCGTTACTCTCGACGCGCGGCGAATTCGCCCCAGAAACAGCCCATCAGGTAAATGTTGGAGGCACGCTCAACCTGCTGCATCTGGCTGCTGAACAGGCGCGGTCGCATGGTCGGACTGTCAAATTCTTCTTCCCAAGTTCGATCGCGGTGTACGGCATACCGGATCTTGCCACCAAAGGAGCGGCGGGCGCTGTGCGCGAGGATCAATTCTGTGAACCGCACACGATGTACGGTTGCAACAAGCTTGCAGGTGAACACTTGGGTCGGTACTACGATCAGCACTATCGGAAACTGGCGAAGGATCGGATTGCAAACCCCGTCGATTTTCGATCGATTCGATTTCCTGGGATCATTTCCGCAGAGACCATGCCCTCTGGTGGAACGAGTGACTTCGGTCCAGAGATGATTCATGCGGCGGCGGCGGGTCGTCCCTATCGGTGCTTCGTTCGACCCGATTCGCGTATTCCATTCATGACCATGCCCGAGGCCATCGATTCAACTCTGCGATTGATGCAGGCGCCCAAGCGTGCGCTCCATCGCTCGGTCTACAACGTCGCGAGTTTCTCTCCTTGCGCAGATGACTTTGCGCGGCTTGTTCGCGGCGCATTTTCTACGGCGGAGATCGAGTTCGAACCCGACCTTGGACGGCAGTCGATCATCGATTCGTGGCCAGAGTCATGTGATGACTCGGCGGCGCGTCGAGATTGGAATTGGAATCCAACACACACACTCGAAGGGGCGTTTCGTGCGTATCTACTTCCGCGCATTTCGAGCCGCTATCCAGAGTCGACGGTGTCGGCACCAGTCGATGTCGCACGCGCTGTCGATATGCTCAAGAAGTGACCCCCATGGCGACTGCAACATTCCCCTCGCGCACGCGCGAGATCTTGGATTCTCTCGAAGCGACCGGGCAACTCAAGCATTTGCAGATGATCGAAGGTCCTATGGATGCAACGGTGCGCATTCGGGGACGCGGCGAGGTGGTGTGCTTCTGTTCGAACAACTATCTCGGGCTGGCAAACCACCCCGAAGTGGTGGAGGCAGCTCACGAAGGGCTTCGTCGATATGGCGCTGGGACAGCAAGCGTGCGCTTCATCTGCGGCACATTCGACTGCCATGAGCGATTGGAAGAACGCATCGCGCGCTTCTATGGCGTGGAGGCGTCCTACACATTCACCAGTTGCTGGAACGCAAACGAGGCGATCTTCCCAACGCTCTGCGAGCCAGGGGACATGATTCTTTCAGATGAGTTCAATCATGCTTCGATCATCGATGGGATTCGTCTCGCGGTTTCAATCAAGAAGGGGCTCTTGCGCGGCGTGTATCGGCACAACGATGTCGCCTCACTGCGCGAGAAACTGGAAGAGGCGCAGAGGACGTCGGCGCGGACAGGCACCATCTGGGTGGTGACCGATGGTGTGTTCTCGATGGAAGGGGACATCGCGGACCTGCCAGCGCTGCGCACACTGTGTGATGAGTTCGGCGCGATGCTGGTGGTAGATGATTCGCACGCGACTGGCGTCATGGGAGCAACTGGTCGGGGGACACATGAGCATTGGGGGATGGCGGCAACCCAAGTCGACTACTTCACTGGAACATTGGGGAAGGCTCTCGGCGGAGCGGCGGGCGGATACATCGCAGGTTCTCGCGATGCGATCAATCTGTTGATTCAGCGGGGGCGTCCAACGCTCTTCTCCAATGCGCTGCCCTGTTCCGTGGCATGCAGCGCCGACAAGGCGATTGAAGTGTTGATGCGCGAACCACAACGCGTTCGCAAACTCAAAGACAATGTTGAGTATGCCCGCGCAGGGATCGAGTCGAGCGGATTCTCGGTGCTCAAGAGTCCAACCGCGATTTGTCCCATCATTGTGCACGACACTGCCAAGGCGATTTCGATGAGTCGGAAACTTCTTGACCTTGGCGTCTTCGTGATCGGATTTGGCTTTCCAGTCGTTGCAGAGGGTCACGCTCGACTGCGGGTTCAGATTTCGGCAGCGCACGAGCGGCATCACCTCGATGCATTGCAAGCAGCGCTGAAGCAACTCCACGGCTAGACGCAGTCGGAGTCTCTGCGGCCTGTCTCCTCTTGCGCAAGGGCGATCGGTGTACGATTTCATCGTGATCGTCCGCCGCATCACCGAACCCACCATCGCGCAGTGCGCGTACTTGATCGCCTGTCCGCGAACGCGGCGTGCGTTGTTGGTGGATCCGGTCAGAGATCCAGTGCGCAATTGCGAGATTGCGAAGACCATTGGGGTGACACTGATGGCGGTGCTGGAGACGCATTCGCCATCGGACTATCTGTCGGGTGTCTCTGAGATGCTGTGCGCTCACTCGGTTCGTGCCTTTCTCTCGGGCGAGACAGCACCTCCGAGGTGGTACTCGACCGATCCCAATCGATGGAGTCGTCGGATCACATTCCTCAAGGATGGCGACACATTCGAAGTTGGCGACCTGCGTGCGCACGCCATTTTGACCCCCGGCCATGCGTCTGGTGCGCTGAGTATCTGGATCGAGCATCCCCAGAGTGGCGTGCATGTGGTGCTGACGGGCGATGCGCTTCTTCCCGGTGGTGCAGGTCGTGCAGCGGAGGGCGACGAGGATCACCTGCGCGATTCGCTGCGACGGCTCTCGAAACTGCCCGATGACACTGTGGTGCTCGCCGGGCATACCAGCGGGAGTTTCTGCGGTCGCGCGGTCAAGTTGCCAGGCGAGACAACGTTGCAGATCGAGCGACGGTTCAATCGCGTCCTCCAAACGATTGACTGTTCGACCGACTTTGCACGATCGTGCAGCAATCAACCAGAACGACCAACATACTTTGCGGGCATCGAGCGGATGAATAACAGCGAACGAACACCATGGCTGCACGAGTTGGATGGAGCCGCCGAACTCGATGCAGATCGGTTCCTTCAACTTGTGTCGATCCCGCGCACGGTTGTCGTCGACACGAGGCCATGGAATCAGTTCACGCTCAATGGAAGTGCTGGGTCTCTCCACCTGCCGCTCGATCGATTCTTTGCATCCATGATCGCGGCAGCCGTTCGAGTTGACGAGCGTGTTGTCTTCATCTGCGAACCGACGGAAGTCTCGGAAATCGTGCGCGCGTCGCGCCTCGTCGGAATCGATCGAATTGATGGGTGGATTTCGGTCGCCCAGTATGCGGCGCTCGATCATGAGATCATGGATTTGAGCGAAGTGGATGAGATTGCGCAGCACGCCGCACATGCGCTCTTCGACCGCAGAGAGTGCTGCATCATTGATGTACGAACGACTGCGGAGTGGTTGCTTGGACGCATCGCGGGGGCTCGGCTGATGACCGTGTCGCAAATTTCGGATCAGCTGAGTGCAATTCCGACGGATCAATTCGTCATCGTCTATTGCGGTGTCGGTGCGCGGAGCACACGCGCCTGCGCCTTTCTCCAGCGGCGGGGATTCCGCTGTGCGAGTCTTCGAGGTGGCTACTGGCCTTGGTTTGGTCGTGGATTCCCAGTCGAGGGTGTCGATCAACAGATTGCTGCCGTGTGATCGCGTTCAGTCGGTGATGGAAAGCGTTGGCTGCAAGAGTCCCCCAGCAATCGTTGAGATCGAAATCTGGCTCGCAACGCGTTGGCATATGTTGTCGAGATCGCTCGCGAGGGTCGAGTTTCCGGACCAGTTCTTGAGTGGCGTGCCCTCGTCGCTGTTGCGACGAAGTTCCATGTGAATCGGGACGGCGCCCAAGAAAGGCAGATCCATGGTTCGTGCCATGATCTCCGCGCCACCACGACCGAAGATGTCGTATGTCTTGCCATCATCTGCAATGAAGTAGGACATGTTCTCCACGACGCCGAGCACTGCGACGCCGAGTTGCTGGAACATCCTGACCGCACGCCGTGCGTCATCCTGTGCGACACGCTGAGGCGTACACACGACGACTGCGCCAGTCAGCGGCAAGAGTTGCGCAAGTGTGAGAGGAACATCGCCGGTGCCAGGTGGCAGATCGACGATCAGATAGTCCAACTCGCCCCACTCTGTTTGCAGCGCGAGTTGTTTGAATGCACCGTGCGCCATCGGACCGCGCCAGATGAGTGCCTTCTCTGGATCGACCAACTTGCCGATGGTGATTGCGCGGATGCCATGCACTTCGAAAGGCACCAGCATTTCGCCACGAATTGCACCAGGAAGCTCCGTGAGCCCGAGCATCGTTGGCGTACTGGGACCGTAGATGTCTCCGTCAAGCAATCCAACGCGTGCCCCGAATCGTGCCAGACCAACGGCGAGATTGACAGCGATGCTGCTCTTGCCGACTCCGCCCTTGCCAGCACCGACTGCGATCACATGTTTGACATTCGGGAGTGGATTGGAAGCATTCTTCGAGGCGTTTGCTCGAACGCGAGCGGTGTACTCCACGGTAACAGTCGGCGTTGCCGCACCGATCTCGGCGGCCTTTGCGTGGATTGCTTGCTCGACGTCCTTGCGAATCGTCTCCTTCATTGGACAGGCTGGAGTGGTGAGTTCGATTCCAACGACGATCGATGCGCCATCGATCCGCACATCTTTCACCATGTTGAGTGTGACGAGGTCCTTGCCGAGATCCGGGTCCTTGACGGTGCGGAGGGCGTCGTGAATATCGCGTGATGTAAGATTCATGGGTTGAAATGGTAGGGTAGTCCGTCCCCGCGCTCTCGAATCTGGTCAACACAGCCCGAAAGGAACTCGTATGAATCACAATTCTCTCCATGCATCACTCTTTGCGTTCGTGGCCGCCGCCGCACTTGCGGGCTTTTCTCCCGCTGCCCTCTGCATCGATGACGACGATCCGATGCAGGCACCAGATGGCGCAAAGACTCCACCTCCTGCACAACCCCCCGCACAACCCCCCGCGCAACCACGAGGCAAGCGACCTCCGCGTGCCCCAAACGGAGGCGGCGATGATGGCGGAATGCTCTCTGGACCAAAGGTTCCAGACGATGCATCCAAGGGTGAGGGATCGTTCGGCGGTCCTGATGGAAAGAAGGGCGGCAGAGGTCAAATGCAGGGGAGTCCAATGCAGGAAGTCAGACTCTTCATGGGCGCGCTGGCATCTATTGACTCTCAACTGAGTGATGAACAACGAACGCAGATTCAGGCGATCCGCTCTGACATCGAAGCGAAGATGAGAGCATGGAAGGAAGCCAATGGCGAAAAATTGCGCGCACTGGAAGAGCAGATGCGTGGTGCAAAGGGGAAGGGCAAGGGGAAAGATCGCGAAGCAGGCGAAACTCCCGCAGGTGCGCCACCAGCAGGCGGACCACCGGTGGGCGGCAGACCAGATCAGACCGTGATCCAAGAGATGCAGAAACTCCGTGAGTCAATGCCGAAGATGGAAGCTGCACGCACCGAAATCATGGCGGTGCTGACGCCGGATCAACAAGCCGCGCTCAAGGCGAGCATGGTTGGGATGCGCAAAGAAATGGAGAAGCAGGAAGGCAGGGGCGGCAAGGAAGGCAGGAATGGCAAGGCAGGCAGGGGCGGACCAGAAGGCGGCGACGATCAGCCTCCAAAGGCTCCACCTCCGCAGGATCCGCCAAAGGGCGACTTCAAGTTTCCAAGCTGACGGATCTCTATCTCGAAACAGATTCACCAACGCGCCCCACAGAAATGTGCGGGCGCGTTTTCTTTTGCCTTATCCGCCGCCCGAGACAACGATGTCGTTGTATGTGGTCACCACATCTGGCTTGCGCGCCTCTGCGCTGGTGAAAGCGAAGGTGACCAGAGGGGTCGGTCCATCGTTGAGTTTGGCAAAGAAGATGCCATCCGGCCCCGGCGAAAAGAGGAAGTATCTCCCCCGCGCGGCACCAGTCTTGGCGTCAGCGAGATTCGCAAAGGAACCCATCGCAGGGTGACGAATGAGTTGCCCGAGAAACTCGCGCTTCTGAATGGCTGTGCCGGTGCTGGCAAACACGCCGTTCGTTATCTGATCGAGCCCCATGTCCGCAAGAGAAGTTGAATTGAAGTATGGAAGGAGTGGCTCAAGATAGAACTGCGGATTGTCAGTCGTCACCCCTGTGAGCAGTCCGCTGGACTTCGCTGCACGGATGTATCCAATCGGCTGACCCCACGCATCGAGGAGATCAGGCAGCGCGAGGGTCTCGCCTATCTGCCCAGCAGCGATCTTGAGTTGCGCGTCCTTGGGAGTGAAGAATGGTTCGTACTGCTTTCCTTCGACTCGCGGGCCCTTGCCGATGTCGATGGGATAGATCTTGACGCTCATTAGTCCCGTCGTCGCAGTGCCGAAGGTGAAAGCGGTTCCTGCTGCCGCTGCGTAAAGCGGGTCATCACTTCGAATGGCTCCACCCATCAAGTGCAAGAGCGCGTTCTCGGTTCCGCTGATCGGCGCATTTGCAGTCGCGGCGAGCAGGGCTTCTGGGACGATGCCGGGGTAGTAACCGAACTGTGCATAAAAGGTGTCGCAGGCCTTCGCAAACTCGTTCATCGTGGCCTGGGATGAGGTGACGCGAGCTTTTGTCGAAACGCGTCCGAGTGCTGGCAAGAGAATGCCAACGAGGATCAGAATGATGCCGATCGCAACCATGAGTTCAACGAGCGTGAAGGCGCGACTGCGGGTGCGGGATCGGTAAAAAGAGGGAGTGCGTGGGCTCATTGTGGTAAGTCTCATTTCGTTGGGGGCTCAAGAATCATACGCAGGGGGCATCGTCCCAGTTGCCAAAGACACCTGCCGAAGACCCTCATAGACACCGCATGCCACGGCGGTCGCTAGGTTCAGGCTCCGCGCACTCGCTGCTGCAACCATTGGAAATGTGATCCGATGATCTGGTCCAAATGTCTTGGAAACCCACTCGTGAATCTCCGCTGAAACGCCTCCCTGCTCCTGTCCAAAGAGGAGGTGGTCGCCCGATTGGTAGTTGGCGTTCCAGTGCGGCCGAGTTGATTTCGTGGTGAAGAGCCAGAGCCTGCGCGGCGATTCCGCTTGGAGGTACGCGTCAAACGAGGAGTGTTCGCGGCAATCAACATGATCCCAATAGTCCAAACCAGCTCGGCGGCGTGCCTTCTCTGACATGTCGAATCCGATGGGGTGGATCACATGCAGTCGGCAATGTGTCGCCATCGCAGTTCGACCAATGTTGCCCGTGTTCTGGGGAATCTGCGGTTGCCAGAGAACGATGTTGAAGAGTGGGTCGGTCATGCGGGTCGCGGTGTCAGCGTAGGCGTTGGCGACGACCCCATCGTCGCCGAGCGCTGAAGTCACTATGATCGCTTCCATGGAACTTGTTCTGCTCTCGAATGTGCTTTGGATCATTTTTCTCGCTGGCTGGTGCGTCATTTACTTTGTGCAAGCCAGGTCTGACAGCAAGTCTGGTGGGCGATATCCCGACTATCAAGAGCCACGGTAATCGCCCCGCAAGAGCCCACTCGTGCGTCTGTGAGCGCCGGCGAATTTGAGGACGGACGATGATGGTTCCTCCGCTTGCCCGATTAGCTCAGTTGGATAGAGCACCGGATTCCTAATTCGGATGTCGCGCGTTCGAGCCGCGCATCGGGCGTTGAGTTCAGAGTATGGATGTTCGCAACAGACGATCGACCGCCATCGCAAGTTGCGCAGTCGCGCGCGCAAAGTTGCGGAGGAATTCATCTGCTACCACTTCGCGATGCTCAACGATGTCGGTCACGACCTTTACAGCAATGAACTGCGTCGCGGAGTCTCTGGCGGCGTTGGCAACCGACGCAGCTTCCATGTCCTTGCAGGTCACTGATTCACGATGAAAGAAGGCGAGTTCATCGGGAGTGGCGTCGAGGCTCGAACCTGTTGAGCACGTGCCAGGTTTCGCTCCGATCGCGCTGCGGAGTTCGGGTCGATCCGCGATCGTGATCTCGCCCATCGCGTAGCCCTCGAACTTCGGGAGTGGCATCCGGTGATCGTGGAAGAGGAAACGGGTCGGGAGATACACATCGCCGATGGCGCCACCCTGGCTCTTGAATCCGCCGCATGTGCCGGCATTGATGAGCAATCTCGGTTTGATGCGATGGATTCCCAGATGCGCGACGAGCATGGCAGTCTCAGTGCCGAGTCGATCGCACTGATGCGTCGGATCGATCCCATGCGTCACAAGTGCGATCGACTTTGCGTGGGCCGCACCAATCCACAATTGGGCTGGATAGGCTCGTTCGAGGCTCCCGTTGTGGCGGAGCCCAAGCGCATTGATCATGGGCTGCGCTTCCCCTTGCATTGCCACATGAATCAGACAATCAGCTAGATCGCGCTCGTTCATGTAGTTGTGTGTAGCAGAATGAAGTGGCGATGGGCGGACTCGAACCGCCGACCTAAGAATTATGAATTCTCCGCTCTAACCAGCTGAGCTACATCGCCATCGATCCATACCCAACAATTCCCAACAATCAACCCATGTGGGGTCGGGAAGTATATCGACGGAGTTGCCTAGGAACGGGTGATGGGCTGCGAAGCGGTGGAATTGGATCGCACCCATCGAAGCCCCGCCGCCGTTTGCGCAAACGCTGGTTCGCGACGCGCGATTGCTGCGGCGACCAATCCCATGAACATCGGGTGTGGACTCAGCGGTCGGCTGATCAGTTCCGGATGGAACTGTGCGCCGATGAAGTACGGATGCGTCGCCACCGGGAGTTCGAGCACCTGCATGATGGGGTGCTGCGGATGACTACCGCTAAAAATCAGACCTCCTTCGACGAGCCGAGCGACAAAGGTTGGGTCGACCTCGTATCGATGGCGGAAGCGTTCGCGAATCACCGCTGCGCCGCCGAACAAGAACGACGCGAGCGATCCCGGTGCAATGTCGACATCTTGCGATCCAAGCCGCATGGTGCCTCCCATGATGCCTTCGATTCGCTTCTGATCTGGGAGTTCACTGATGACGGGGTATGAAGTCGAAGCGTTGAACTCGGTCGAATTCGCCCCCTTCCATCCAAGCACATTCCGAGCATGCTCGATGACGACCATTTGGAATCCCAAACAGATGCCCAGGAATGGCAATCGATGAGTGCGCGCATACTCGACGCAGTGAATCTTGCCTTCAACGCCGCGCATTCCAAAGCCACCTGGAACGATGACGGCGTCACACCCTTCGAGCAACTTCGCTGTGGAGCCGGCTGATGCAACATCCGAGGTGTCGAGCCATCGAGATTCGATCTGCGCACCGAGTTCTACGCCGCAGTGTTCGATGGCTTTTTCGATCGAGGCATAGGCATCTCGAAGTGCCGCGTACTTTCCCGAAATGCCGATGGTGATGCGGTGGTCGCGCACTGCGCTGAGGCGGCGCGCAAACGAACTCCACGATTGGCGTGCTGAATCTTCGGCGCGGGTATCGACCCGTTCATGCAGTCCCAGGATGGACAGGATCTCTCGGTCAAGCCCAGTCGCGCGCATTGCATCTGGAATGACATAGATCGACTCGCGATCATGCAGTGAAAAGACTCGCTTCGATGGCACATTTGAGAACATCGAGATCTTCTGCATCACCTTGGTTGTGACGGGATTCTTCGCTCTGCACGCGATGATGTGTGGCTGAATGCCCGCTTCCATCAGTCGCTTCATTCCTAACTGCGCCGCCTTGGACTTCTGTTCGCCGAGGATCGCAGGTTCGATGATGTACGTGAGCGCGACGAAGCAGGTGCTTCCGTCTCCCTCCTCGAAGGCGAGTTCGCGCAGCGCTTCAATGTAAAAACTGTTTTCGTAATCACCAGCAGTTCCGCCGACTTCCACGAAGACCACATCCACTTGCTGACCCTTGGGGCCACTCATGGCGAGTTCGCGAATCTTCATCTTCACTGCACCAGTGACATGCGGAATCATCTGCACATCGCGACCGAGATAACCGCCACGCCTCTCGCGTTCGAGGATCTCCGTATAGATCTGTCCTGCTGTGATGAAGTTTTTTCGCGAGAGATTCTGGTTGAGAATGCGCTCGTACGTGCCAAGATCCATATCCGTCTCGAGTCCATCCTCGAGCACAAACACTTCGCCGTGGCGGTATGGATTGAGCGTTCCGGAGTCGATATTGAGATAGCCCTCCATCTTCATCGGGGCGACAACGAGTCCCTTGTCTTGCAAGAGTTTCGCGAGAGAACTGGCAAAGATTCCTTTGCCGAGCCCACTCATCACGGTGCCGACGACCACCACAAACTTTGTGCGACCACGGACGAATCCCTCGGGTGATGGCGAGAAGTGTTCCCCGGCATCCTCTTGATTGGAGAATTGCGAAAGAAAGTTGGAAGTCGAATCGGGCTCCGAATCGGGCATAGCCAATCCTACTCACCGTGGTGTTGCGTGTACAAGAGTGCGATGCGAACTCCACTCATATTTCGCGCAATTGTCTGCTCCCTCGTTTGGGCGGGTTCGGTGGCGATTGCTGCAGCGCAAGGCCCGAGCGAAAACTTCCCTCCCAATCCGATGGTGCATTGGGAGAGCCTGCGACTCGACCTGCGATTCGCCGATCTCGATCAGGCTCAAATGGAAGGAAGGGCGACGTACACCATCGAAGCGAGTGGGCAGCGGGTGGAATCGCTCCAACTCGACGCCGCGGACATGGTCATTCTCTCGGTGCGAGAGGGGGGCCGTGATGGAAAACCCATGGAGTGGTCGCATGAGGGAGGGATCCTGCAGATTCGGTTGTCAACGCCGATTGGTCCACGCGATCCTGCTGCGAAACCGATCCTCGTGAAGTTTGTCATCGACTACCGAGTTCGTGATCCGCAGCACGGGATGACCTTTTCATCGTCGCTTCCCGCGGTGGATGGTCAGCCAGCGGTTGCCGCCGAAGTTCATACGCAGGGTCAACCAGACCGGAATCATCATTGGTTTCCAGTCCATGACTTTCCAAACATTCGCATGGCGACTGAAGTGGTGATCGATGTGCCTGCGGGAGTGTCGGCGAGTTCCAATGGTCGGCTGGTGGAACACACCACAGTTTCGAATCGCGAAATCTGGCACTGGATTCAGGACAAGCCGCATGTGCCCTATCTGGTTTCGGTTGTCGCTGGAAATTTTCAGCGCACCGAGTTACCCGCTCCCATCAGTGGCGTCCCGATGGCAGTGTGGACTCGACCCAGCCACGCATCAATGGCACTGGCGACATATGCCAATACCGATCGCATGATGCGTTGCTTTGGACGCGCTTTTGGCAGGCCTTATCCATGGGATCGCTACGACCAGTTGCTGGTGCGAAATTTTGGAGCGGGAGGAATGGAGAACACGTCTGCGACCACCATGAATCCCGGCGCGCTTCTTGATGAGACCGCGCTTCTCGAGGGGGATATGGACGGACTGATCTCGCATGAACTCTGTCATCAGTGGACGGGTGATTTAATAACCTGTCGAAGTTGGGAACACATTTGGCTCAACGAGGGTTGGGCCACGTACGGCACCGCGCTTTGGATGGAAGAGCGCGACGGCACGGACGGGTACTACGACAGTGTGCTCGGTTCGGCAGGCGTCGCGGACGATGATTCTGGTTCGCCGCGTGGGAACCCAGCACGAACGCCGCTGGCGATGTGTTCGCGTGTGTACGGGTCACCCAACGAGACCTTTCGTCGCAGTGCGAATCCCTATCCAAAGGGTGCATCCATCCTGCACATGCTTCGCCGGCTCCTGGGCGACGAGATCTTTTTTGAGGGGGTGCATCTTTACACTGCTCGGTTTGGCGGGAAACTTGTCGAAACGGATGACTTTCGGGAGTGTTTGGAAGAGGTGAGCGGTCGCAGCCTCGAACAATTCTTCGAGCAGTGGTGTTTTCAGCCTGGATGCCCGCTCGTCAAGGTTGCCCCGAGTTACGACGCGGGTTCGCGTCTCCTGACGATCGCAGTCGAACAGAAGCCCCGCGCCGATGGCATTGCGCCGATGTCGTTTTCGCTTCCAGTGATGGTGCGCACTTCGACCAGTGAGCGCACCCTGTCGATCGAAGTGTCCGGAGCCAGCGCCCAGCGCCAAGTGGAGTTGGATGGACCACCGACGATGATCGCAGTCGATCCAATGCTTGATGTCCTCAAGGTGCTTGAGGTCACGCACACGCCAGCGCTGTTGACCGAGCAGATGAACAATGGTCCGACGATTGCGACGCGCAGGCAAGCCGCGCGTGCGTTGCGATCCACGGACACCTCCGAGGTTCGGGAGGCGCTTGCGCAGGTGGTGCGGGATGGCACAGTTCGTCTTTCGATGCGCATTGAGGCGGCGGAAACGCTTGCGGCGCTTGGATCGCCCGATGCCCGTTGCGTGATGCGTGATCTCTTCGACACGCTCGTCACTCCAACGCTTGGACTCTCGCCCGTCGAGGCGGCATCGCGTTGTCATCCGCAGTTGCGGGCGAAGTTGACCGAGTCGATTGCCGTGGGTGCGCTCGCAGATGCTTCGCCGCGGCTGGAGAGTGTGATCGAGCGCGACCGCGGTTACGCCCCGCGAATCGCAGCGGTGAATGGTCTCGCGCGCATGGGCGGAGTCGATTTTCCAGAGCAACGGGCGGTCATTCGCGCCAGCGCGATCACCAGATCTGGGATCGAGAAGATGCTTGCGATCTCGACGCCAAACCAACGCGTCCGCAGCGCGGCGCTTGAGGCAATCGGCGCGCTGGATCTGAGAGAGTTTTCAGCGCGCGTGATGGAGTTCGCTGCGTTGGGGCAGGGCGATCGGATGCGTCCCGTCGCTGTCGAAGCACTCTGCAAACTCACCCAATCGTCGACGGACGCAGCAGCACGAACATCGGCGGTGGCGTACTTGTTGGAATTGTTGGATGATCCCGAAGCGCTCTCTCGCGATGCCGCTGGCGCGGCGCTCGCATCGCTCAAGGCGACGGAGTCTTTGGCGCGACTCGATGCGATTGCTGCGACTCATCCAGACGATCGGTTCCGCGATCGGGCAGCTGGATGGGCGAAGCGAATTCGAGGGAACGGGGTGGCTGGGACCTCGTAGCGAACTCTGCTGGGAGTACCTACGAACCCTTGAATCGTCGGACGAACTCTGCGTATTGCTCTGGCGTGTCAATCCCGTGCGAACTGGCGACGCCCCGCGCGACCGCGATGGGGAAGCCGTGTTCGAGTGCGCGGAGTTGTTCGAGGTGCTCGGTCAATTCAAGCGGCGTTGGTGCAAGCGCAAGGAATCGATCGAGGAATGACCGTCGATAGACGTAGAGACCGACATGTTTCCAGGGCGGCGCCGCACCCGGAGTGCCTGCATCGCGTGCGAAGGGAATGAGCGATCGCGAGAAATAGAGCGCGCGGTTTTCTGCCGAGACAACGCACTTGACGATGTTTGGATTGTGCGGATCTTCGTGAGGTAAGAACGGCGACACCACCGTTGCGAGCGCGGCGGTTTCGTCCCCTTCGAGCGCACGGATGGCCGCCGTGATGAGTTGGGGTTCGAGTTCCGGTTCGTCGCCCTGCACGTTGACGATCACATCTCCATCAATCGACGAGAGTGCTTCGCAGATTCGGCTCGTTCCATTGGGGTGATCACTGCGTGTCATCACGCATCGGGCTCCAAAGGCGACGGCCGCATCATGGATCAGGGGATGGTCCGTCGCGATGATTGTTTCGGCAATGTCGGGACAGCGCGCGGCAGCCTCCCAGACATGTTGGATGAGGGTCTTGCCCGTTTCGCATGCGAGCATCTTGCCAGGAAACCGAGATGAATTGAGCCGAGCTGGAATGACTGCGACGATGCGACTCCCCTGGGCGCGCCCGCGATGTCCGTGGGTGACTGAACTCAAGAGAGTTCCTTCACGAGCGAGTCGAGGTCCTTCCGGCGTTGACGAATGTCGCGGTAACTGATGTCCTTGCGAAGAATGATCGAGCAGATTTCTGCCGCATCGCGCGCAAACTGTGCGCTTCGTTCGGCTCGTGCCAACGCGATGAGTGAGAGCATCATGTCGTACTTGATGCCCTGTTCCCGATCGGCTTGCGTGATGTCGATTGCCGCGAGTGCTTCCTTGAACTCGCCGACGGCTTCCGAATGCCATCCCGAAACGGCAAAGCACCGTCCAAGCATGTGCGCTGCTGCGACGCGCATCTTTGGCTCCTCTTTGGCGACTTGCAGGCACGCCATCGCCTCGTCGTACTGTTCGAGATCGAAGAGGATGCGACCGAGTTCTGCCTTGATCGTGCGATCAGTTGGGTAATTCGCAGCGCGTTCCCGATACTCGGCTGCTTGCAAATCGAGGATGGCCCTGCGGACGCGGGCGAGCGTCGTTTGGGCGGCTTCGTCGGTTGGAGCCGCTTTCGCAGCATCTTCAGCGGCAGTCAACTGGCGGTTGGCCCGCATCAGTTTGATATCACCAGCTGCCATCCGAAAGCGGTACTCCTTGAGCGTCGTAAATGCGAGCAGGTATGTGCGGAACGCAGTCGCCTCATGCTCGGGAGTGCCCATGCGACGCAGACTGACGCAGTACTTCTGGATGTTCTCTGGAATGTTTGGGTTGGCGTCGTACTCCGCTTTCGTGCGTTCGAGATTTCGCTCTTCCGATCCAACGCTGCCAGTGATTGCATCCGCCTCTTCCATCGCGCGTTGTTTGTCGAGGTCCTTCACATTCTCGCGAAAGTTTCCAGTTGCTCCGTCGGTGCGGTCGAATCCGCTGGCGATGATCGCTCGATTTGCCAGAATCTGTTTGAACTCACGGTCGAGGTTCATGTCTGACGGGTCGATTTTCAGCGCGGCCTCGACGCACAGTTTCGCCTCCTCCCACGCATTCACTTCGATGAAGAGGTTTTTTGCACGAATGAGCAGTTTCTTGTTTGGTTTGTCTCGCAGCACGACTGAAAGGAGATTGAAGATCTTTGGAGCGGCCCATGAGCCGAATGAATACTGCTCCGACTTCACCGCCGCCATCAGCATGTCCAGCGCTCGCTCGATGTTGTTGAGGTCGCGCATCCAGTAGAGCTCTGCGATAGCGAGTCGGTCGATGGGCGTGGCACCGTCAAGCGTCTTCACATCGGTTGATGTTGCTGGCTTCCCGCCGGCTTCGAAAAATGCGCGACCGCACTGATACATCGCATCATGGTTCGAGAGATTCTGCGGGTCACATTTGATCGCGTTGGCAAAATAGAAGAGCGCGACATCGAAAGCCGATTGGCTTTGCGCCTTCTCAGCGCGTTCGAAAAATGACTTCGCCCTCTCGGGTGACGCAATGAAAGCGTTGTTCTTGTTGCTGTCGTTCTTTTTCCAAGGCAAAATCACGGAAGGTCACCTCAATGTCGACGGATGCGCGGGCAGAATACCTGACAGTAGTCCAATCACCGACGATGGGCAAGCGCCTCTTCGATCTCGCTAGAATCGGTGCATTCCATGCGCCATCTGGTCCTTCATCCAAAACCCGTCTTGCGGTGTCGTGCCGACCCAATCGACAGCATTGATTCGGCGATTGAAACACTCGCCGCGCAGATGATCGAGATCATGAAGAAGGAGCACGGGATCGGGTTGGCAGCACCGCAGGTTGGTGTTTCCAAGCGGATGTTTGTGACCGAGGGGGTGGCCGTCGATGGCTCGGAGGAAGTTCCCTCGCCCGATCGCGTCTTCATCAATCCGACGATTCTGCTGGTGGATGGACAACTCGAAGCACTCGAAGAGGGCTGTCTCAGTTTGCCTGATATTCGTGGGTCGGTACGACGACAACCGCATGTCATCATCGAGGCGACGGGGCTCGATGGCAAGCGATTCATGCTGGAGTCGTCCGATCTGATGGCGAGGTGTTGGCAACACGAAATCGATCATCTCGATGGCGTGTTGATCATCGACCGCATGTCGGTGATCGATCGAATTGTGAATCGCAAACGACTGCGCGCCCTCGAGCGTTGTGGGGGCGAGGATTGACGGCGGTGGAATCGAGTCGTCGTGCATCGGGAGTGAATTCGATTGCGTTGCTGGGGAGCGGCGAGTTTGGGGTTCCGTCATTCGAGGCAATCCGCGTGCGGTCTGCGGAATTGGGAGTCCGCATCGCGTGCGTCGTGTCGCAACCCGATCGGAAGGCTGGGCGCGGGCAAGAATCGCACGAGACGCCTGTCAGTCGGTGGGCAATCACGAATGGACTGCGACTTATCCGAAGTGAAAATGTCAACGAGTTCACGGTGCGCGAGTCCATCCGTGGCGATGCGGTGCGTCTCCTTGTGGTGATCGCTTTCGGCCAGCGGCTCGGGAACGAATTGTTGGAGGGAGTTGCTGCGATCAACTTGCATGGCTCCCTTCTTCCAGCGTGGCGTGGCGCAGCACCCATCCAACGCTCGTTGATGGCAGGGGATGCACGCGTGGGGGTGAGCGTGATCGAAGTTGCGCATCGCATGGATGCTGGGGTCATCTACGCGACGGCAGAAGCGGAGCCGATGAGGGGCGAAACTGCGGGAGAACTGCATGATCGGCTCGCGCTCGTTGGCGTGGAGCCGCTGCTTGGAGTGGTGGCGCAGTGGGCGTCCACGGGATTGTGCGGACGGACACAAGATGATTCGAAGGCAACACATGCGAAGAAACTTTCGCGAGCCGATGCGTGGGTCGACTTCGCCCGGACGGGAGCGGAGGTTGCGTCGCGGATCAACGGGCTCAGTCCATGGCCAGGCGTTGATGCGACGATCGAAGGTCATCCGCTCAAGATCCTGCGGGCACGAGTTTTCGATTTGGGTGAGCAAGTGGCGAAACCCAACGGGCTTCCTGGAGAGATCTTGCCAGGCGGCGCAGTTGCGTGTGCAATCGGATCGGTTGAGTTGCTCGAAGTTCAGCCACCGGGCGGTCGCGCTACGACGCTCGCCGCCTTCCTCAATGGACGACGACTCGGCCGCGGCTCGCGCGGAGTCCTGCGGATTCATTCTGCTCCACGCACTCGTGACAAGGATTCAGTGTGACTCCACTGGCTCCGTCTGATCGCGATCTCGCGAGTGCCGATCTCGACTATCCGCTGGATCCTGCCCTGATTGCAACTGCTCCCGCGCATCCGAGGGATCACGCCCGTCTGTTTGTCTTCCACCGCGCGACGGGGGCGATCGAGCATCGAAAAGTGGCTGATTTGGCGGAGTATCTGCAGTCCGGCAGCAAGATGGTTGTGAATGAAACGCGGGTTGCGCCACTGCGGTTTGTGGGTTGCCGTGTGAGCGATGGCAGACAGACCGAAGGGCTCTTCCTCGGCAAGGCTCAAGAGGGACACTGGATTGCGTTGATCAAGGGATCGAAGAAGTTTCACCGTGGAGATGTGTTGGAACTGCAGGTCTCCGGATGCGGCACGGGGGATTCTGGTGCCGCGCTTGATCGAATCACATTGCACGCTCGCCGAAACGAATGCTGGGAAGTCTCATTTGAAGCGGGGGTCAACCCATCGACAGTGTTCGAGCGATCTGGTTACACGCCTTTGCCACCCTACATCCTGCACGCTCGAAAGGTCGCCGCTGCGCGTGGAGAAGGTGGCGCGAGGGCGGGTGGGGAGTCACACGACCGCGTCGACTACCAAACGGTTTTCGCCCACACTTCGGACTTGCCAAGTTGCGCGGCGCCGACTGCGGGGCTGCACTTCACACCAGAGTTGCTCGCGCGAATTGACTCGGCGGGCGTTGAGCGGGTCGCGGTGGAGTTGCAAGTTGGAACGGGGACCTTTCGCCCTGTCGATTCTCAGTGGCTGTCGCAGCATCCGATGCATCACGAACACTGCAGGGTGAGCGCCCACAACCTGCTGCGACTTGAGGGATGGAAGAATGCGCCATCCCTTGTTGTGGGAACGACTTCGGTGCGGCTCCTGGAGAGCATTCCGATGCCGCTCGCCCCCGATTTCTTCGCCAATGCGCAGGCAATGGTCGCGGCGGGGCAGGGAGACGGGGCTGCGATGGACTTTGTGACCAACATCCTGATCACTCCGGGATTCAAGTTCCAGTGGACCCATCGGCTGCTGACAAACTTTCATTTGCCCAAGTCGACGCTCCTCGCGCTCGTCGGCGCACTCGTTGGACTGGATCAACTCAAGGAGCTCTATTCCATCGCATCGAGCGAGCGCTACAGATTCTATTCGTTTGGTGATGCAATGCTCATCCTCCCTTGAAGCGCACGAGGAAAAATTGCCGATAATGGAGGAGCAGAGCGCTGCATGAAGTTGTCGCATCTCATCGCCAATGTGGAAGGCGTTTCGGTCTTGAGCGGGTCTGATCCCACGGTGCTATCCGTGACGGACGATTCGCGAAAAGTCGGCGCGGGCACGCTGTTCATCGCCCGCAGCGGATCGCGCGAGTGTGGAGAGAGATTCATCACACAGGCCATCGTCAATGGAGCGGTTGCAATCTGTGTCGATGGGAGCGCATCGACAGAAGCGTGGTCACACACGGATGTCGCAATCGTGACCACGACGAATGCACCCCAGGCGGCGACTGCACTTGCGCATGCCTTCCACCGCTTCCCCGCACGCTCGATGCGCATGATCGGGATTACGGGAACGAATGGGAAGACGACGACGGCATTCTTGGTGCAACACCTGATGCGCCAAGGTGGCGATCGGTGCGGGCTCCTTGGAACGGTCCTGACAGATGATGGAAAGCGCTCAACGCCCTCTGAGTTGACCACGCCCGGGGCAACAGAACTTGCGTCGATTCTGGGCTCGATGGCGGCGAATAACTGCCGCGCTGCGGTGATGGAGGTGTCGAGCCATGCGCTCCATCAGGGGCGCGTCGATGGAATCGACTTCGCGGTGGGAGTCTTCACAAATCTCACCGGCGACCATTTGGATTATCACAAGTCGATGGAGGAGTACGGCGCTGCCAAGGCGCTGCTCTTTCGGCGCATGGCTGTTGGGAGTTGCGCCGTCGTCAACATGGACGACCCCGCTCATGTGGAGATGGTGCGCGATTGCGAGGCGAGTGTCCTCCGTTGCAGCGTCCAGTCGCGCCGTGCGGAGTGCTTTGCTCACGTGGTCGGGCAGTCCCTTGGATGGACGCGCATGCACATGCATGGACCGTGGGGAGAGTTCGAAGTTGAAGTTCCGTGCGTCGGTCTGCACAACGCGATGAATGCGTTGCAGGCCGCCGCCGTCGCATGGTCGCTTGGAGTCGGGCGCGATGCGCTTCACGCGGGACTCTCGACCGCACCTTCGCCGCCGGGACGACTCGAACCAGTGACCGCAGCGACGAGTCCATTCGCAGTACTCGTTGACTATGCACACACGGACGATGCACTTCTGAATGTGCTCACGGCGCTTCGACCAGTCGTTGGCGATGGCAAGATTCTTCTCGTCTTCGGTTGCGGTGGAGATCGTGATAAGAGCAAGCGCCCACGCATGGCAGCGACGGCCGTCGCCTACGCAGATCACATCATTGTGACGAGCGACAATCCGCGCACCGAGTCACCGCAGGCGATCATCGACGACATTTGCGCCGGGATTCCAGCACATTGCGCGGTGCCCGTCGAACGAGAGTGCGACCGATCGATGGCAATTCGCCGCGCAATCGCGCTCGCTCGACGCGGCGACGTCGTGTTGATCGCGGGCAAGGGTCACGAGGACTATCAGATCATCGGCACAGAAAAGTTTCCATTTGATGATCGAGTGGTGGCGCGCGCTGCACTCGCGTCGGGCAGTCCCTGCGCAAGCCAGGTGCGAGGGGTTCCGCTGAATGAGCCTGAAGGAGTTGCATCATGATGTCGCAAGAGACCGTCGTTCGATCGTTCATGGCGCCAGATGAATTGCGAAAGGCAGTCGATGGGGTGTGGGCGATTGCGCCGCGTTCCTCGACACCAACTCGTGGAGTTGGGACCGACACGCGGTGCGATCTTTCGGATCGTGTCTTCTTCGCCTTGCATGGCGATCGACATGATGCACACGATCACTTGCTCGACGCGGTGCGCGCAGGAGCGCGGATTCTGGTCGTGGAAGAATCGAGATGGGGTCGCATTCGATTGAGTGGACAACCATCTGCCGCTGTGTTGGTGGTGGAAGACACGCGCAAGGCACTGCAGTCGGCGGCGGCGGCGTGGCGCACCGGTCTGTGCGGCACGCAGGTGGTCGGGATCACTGGCAGCGCAGGCAAGACCACCACGACACGATTGATCGAAGGTGCGCTCGCCACGAGGTTTCGAGGCAGCGCAAGTCCAAAGAGTTTCAACAACGACATCGGCGTTCCGATCACGCTCTGTGGCGCACGACGCGGAGATGATTACTTGCTCGCAGAAATTGGCATGAATGCGCCGGGCGAGATTGCAACGCTCGCTGCACTTGTGCAACCGAATATCGCGGTGATCACCATGGTTGGTCGCGCACACTTGGAGGGACTTGGATCGATCGATGCCATCCTGCGCGAGAAGTTTTCGCTCGTGTCGAGTCTGACGAGTGGAGGACTCGCGGTTGTTCGGGGAGACAGCGCGCTGCTCGATGCTGCGCTCGATGGGTCGCGCTCGACGGGCGTGAGAGTGGTGCGCTTCGGCGAGGGACCGATGAATCATGTTCGGCTCCGTCGCAGAACGCCGCACGCGCATGGCGGGCAGTTGGTCGAAGTGGAGGCATGTGGGCGCATGGTGCAGGTCGAACTCGCTCTCGATGGAGCACACAATGCGATGAATGCGCTTGCGGCGATCGCCATCGGCATCGATCGGGGATTGACAAATGATGAGATCGCGCTTGGGCTCGCCAGCGTGCGACCATCGGAGATGCGATTTGTGAAGCAACTCATTGGTGACCTGACGATTTACAACGACGCATACAACGCCAATCCCGATGCGGTGATGGCGGCACTCGCGACATTTAACGAGCGCGTCCCGGCAGGTCAGCGCCGAGTCGTCGTGTTGGGAGACATGTTGGAACTGGGGGCAGATTCGCCTGCAATGCACGCTGAAATCGGTCGTGCCGTGGCTCGTGGGGTGGGTGGATCTCCTCCTGATGTGGCCATCTTTGTTGGCGCACTTGCGGCGCATGGCGCTGCCGCGTGTCGCGCCGTCGGTGCGTGCAAAGTGGTGGAGGTAGCCGATCTCACGGTTCAGGGCGCATCCGTGGTGGTGAGTGAATTCACCGCGGGCGATGCAATCTTGTTGAAGGGTTCTCGTGGTGCTGCACTCGAGCGATTGCTCGCATCGCTTCAAGAACGACTGGCCGCCTGATGCTCTACAACCTGACTGAGGCGTTGCAGGGTTGGCTCGATGATCGAGGTCTCTCGTGGCTCGTCATGGTGATGTATCAACTGGAGTTTCGCGCGCTCTTCGCGGCGCTCTTGTCGTTCGCGTTGGTGTTGATGTTTGGTCCGCGAGTGATTCGCTGGCTTGCGAAGTGCAAGATCGGAGACTCGCCAGAGTTTGGCAACGACAATCTGAACCAGCTCATGCAGAGCCGAGCGGGGACGCCGACGATGGGTGGCGTCATCATCTGCGGTGCGCTCTTAGTCAGCACGCTCTTGCTCGCGGATGTCTTGCACAATCGATATCTCCATCTGGGGATCATCGTGGTGTTGTGCTTCGCCGTCGTGGGAGGCTTTGATGATTGGCTGAAACTCACCCAGAGTCGCCGTGTTGCGGGGATGCGCGATGGCTTGTTTTCATGGGAAAAACTGCTCTTTCAGGTGGGGTTTGGACTTCTCGTCGGGTTCTTCTTGTATCGCGCAAGCGGATCACTCGATGCCCACGTGTTGAATCTGCCCTTTCAGCGCACCTACTTGCCCACCGCGTCAATTGAATCGCTGATGCAACCGCCAGCGGTGGCCGCTGGGGTGTGGGTGCTCGGGATCGGTGCGTTCACGATCATCGCCATGCTTGCCATCGCCGGGACATCGAATGCCGTCAACATGACGGATGGACTCGACGGGCTGGCGACTGGCACGCTCATCATTGCGAGTCTGGCGATGATGGTGCTGTTGTGGATCTCGGGGAGTCCCCGCGCTGCGTATTTTCTGATGGTGCCGAGCGTGCCTGGCACGGGTGAGCTTGTCGTGATGGCTGGGGCGATGGCTGGCGCGTGTTTGGGATTCCTCTGGTTCAACTGCAGTCCCGCGCGTGTGTTCATGGGCGACACCGGAAGTCTGGCGCTCGGTGCGCTCTTGGGATTTTTCGCGGTGGCAGCGCGACAGGAGATTCTCCTCCTGTTGATTGGTGGGATCTTCTTCTTGGAACTCGGAAGCATCGTTGTGCAGACGTCGTACTTCAAGTGGTCTCGCAAGAAGTACGGTCAGGGGCGGAGAGTCTTTCGGTGCGCGCCGATTCATCATCACTTTCACCTTGGGGGATGGAAAGAGCAGCAGATCGTCGTGCGCTTCTGGCTGATTACCGTGGTGCTCACCATGATCGCGCTGGTCAGCCTCAAGCTGCGATAGAAGGGACGCCGCGGTTTCTCATGGGGTTACTCATGGGGTTACTCATGGGGTTACTCATGGGGTTACTCATGGGGTTACTCAGTCGATCATCGATTTCCACTTTCGCAGTCGATCGAAGGCGTCCATTGGCGAGAGCGTGTCAAGTGAAAGGGCGTCGAGTTCGCGCAGGACTGGATGATCCTCGGGCGTGCCGGCAACGGGGGGTTGAGATTGCGTCGCTGCTGTTGGCGCATCCGCTGGAAAGAGCAGAGGTTGATTCCGATCGTTCGCAGCGCACGAACGCGGCTGCGTGGCGGTCTGCACGGTGAGTGACTCCAATATTGTTCGAGCGCGATTCACGACCTGTGGCGGAACACCAGCCATCTTTGCGACATGAATTCCGTATGACCGATCCGCGCGACCAGGTTCGATGCGGTGGAGGAAGACCACCTCGTCCTTCCATTCACGCACAGCAACCTGCAAGTTGCAGATGCGGGGCTCATCGTCTGCGAGTGCCGTGAGTTCGTGATAGTGCGTTGCAAAGAGCGTCCGCGTTCGTCGTTGAGCAAGCCATTCGGTGATGGCCCACGCAAGACTGAGTCCGTCGAGCGTGCTCGTGCCGCGCCCAATCTCATCGAGCACGACGAGGCTTCGATCCGTTGCCGAATGCAAGATGTTGGCAGTTTCCGTCATCTCCACCATGAATGTTGATCGACCAGTGTGCAACTCATCACCCGCACCGATGCGAGCAAAGATGCGGTCGCAGAGACCGATCACGGCGCGGCGCGCAGGCACGAAACTGCCCGCGAGTGCCATCAACGCAATGAGCGCGTTCTGTCGGATGAAGGTTGACTTGCCCGCCATGTTGGGACCGGTCACGAGTGCGAGCGTTGCGTGGGCGTCGGTCGTGCCGAGTGCGCAATCGTTTGGCACGAACTTTCCGCAGAGTGCCTGATCCAAGACGGGATGGCGGCCTTGTTCAATCTTGAGTTGCGGTTCGTTTGTAATCTCAGGGCGAACGAATCCGTGTCGCACCGCACACTGCGCAAATGAAGAAATGCAATCGAGTTGAGCGATCTGGTTTCCGGAGGAGGCAATCGCACCTGAGTGTTGCGACACTGCAGCGAGAAGTTGTTCAAACAACTGCTTTTCCCGATCAAATGCCCTGCTTTCCGCGGTCAGGACTCGGTCCTCAAAGGATTTGAGTTCCGGTGTGATGTATCGCTCGGCGTTGCGCAATGTTTGCTTGCGCGTGAAGGAGATTGGAACCCGCGCAGCATGTGCATGCGAGACCTCGATGTAGTAGCCGAAGACGCGATTGAATCCGGTGCGCAAGTGGTCGATGCCGCTCTCACGAATCAACTGCGACTGATAGTTGGCGATCCACTCGCCTGCGTCGCGTTGGAGTGCTTTGGCATCGTCGAGTTCAGTATCCACTCCATCGCGAAAGAGTCCTCCTTCGCGCAGATGCGCTGGCGGATCTTCAACGCACGATCGGACAATGCGCATGCCGAGTTCGGTGAGAGGACCGCCAAGACGTTGCAGCGTTGCATACGAGTCAGCGAAAGCGGGGACTCCTTCGAGCAGTTCGGTGGTGGTTCCCAGCGCCATGAGCGATCGACCCAACGCGACTAGATCGCGGGGGGTCGCACGACGCATCGCAACGCGGCCGTGAATGCGTGCGACATCTTGAATGCGAGCGAGGACTGAAGCCAGCGAATCACGCAGCGCCTGATCTTGCACGAGTGCGCCGACTGCGTCCAAGCGACCCTCGATCGCACGAGCATCGCGCAAGGGAAAACAGAGCCAGTCGCGCAGAAGTCGCCGTCCCATGGGCGTGCGCGTCGCCGTGAGCGTTGCAACCAGAGATGACTCGGTCGAACCTGCCAGTGATGTGCGTTCGATTTCGAGCGCGCGCAGAGTCCATGCATCCAAGATGACCGAGTGCGATCGATCGACGGCGTGTGGAGCTTCGAGATGCGACAGCGAGCGCATTCCCGCAGAAGTTCCAGCGGCGCCATCCACGGCGAGGCCCGCTTGAGTTTCGAGGAGGTATCCAAGCACACCACCCGCGGCGCAGAGCGAGGCCTCGTCGAGTCCCCACGCGCTGACCGTACCGACCCCGAAGTGTCGGCGCAGTGTTGCCGTTGCTTCCTCCGCTCCCATCGACCACGGAGGTCGGTTGGTGACTGCAGCGCGCATGGCGCGGGCAATTTCTCCAAGATGCATCGCGCTTGAAAATGGTGCGTCCTCTGCCACCACGATCTCCGCAGGTGCCGCGCGCGCGAGTTCGTCCGCGAGTGAATGCAGATCGCACGGCACGACGCGAAAGGATCCGGTGGAGAGTTCGACGAGCGCAATTGCGGCGCTGGTGTTCACAACCGCGACTGCGGCGACGAGATTGTGTGCGCCCGCTTCGAGCAAAGCGTCATCGACACGCGTGCCAGGCGTGACAATGCGCACCACTGCTCGTTCAACAACTCCTTTGGCTTCCCGTGGGTCTTGCACCTGTTCGCAGACAGCAACTCGCTCGCCATGTTCAACGAGTCTGCGCAGGTATCCCTCGGCGGCGTGAAAGGGAACGCCTGCCATCGGGATACCCGAGGTGCGCTCGGTCAGCGTGATCCCGAGCAGTCTGTGGGCGCGAATCGCATCGTCGTCGAACATCTCATAGAAGTCGCCCATGCGGAAGAAGAGCATGCAGCCCGGATGTTCGCGGCGAAACTGCTGGTATTGCCGCATCGCTGGCGTGTCGCGGTTGGGTCCACGAAGTGGTTGCTGGGTATCCGTCGGTGATGGAGTTGTCTCGCTCGCCACCGACAAAGGCTACTGATCATGGTGGCGCGAGCGCGGGGGCGATTGACCGATTGTTCGTTATACTTTTTTTCGATCTGGGTCAATGACTCAGGGGTGGTAGCTCAATTGGGAGAGCGCTTGAATCGCATTCAAGAGGTTGTGAGTTCGATCCTCATCCACTCCATTTC
>SIAP01000018.1 GCA_009691725.1 Phycisphaerales bacterium | reverse complement strand
CCATATCACGCAGTGGACGGACCCACCGAGCGCAGAGGCGGGGACGTACGAAATGCCGACGACGGGTATGTACCCGCTTCCAGCGAGTTCCTGCGCGACTCCCATGACTGTGAGTGGTTCTCCCGCTGAGAAGTCTTTCGATTTCGCATTTGCACCGGCCATCACCGGCACGGTGCCTTGCGCCACTGGCTATGTAGCGTTGAGAGAGTTCTTCTTCAAGTGGAATCCCGGAATGTCTGGACCAGCGACCGTCGCGACCTGCGGACTGACTCTGGTCGATACCGCGATTGAAGTCTTTCAACTTGATTGCTCCAATGAATCTTGTACTGGGACTGCTGTGGCGTGCAATGATCAGTGTGGAATAAGCAACGCATCAGCGGTGACCTTCACTGCCCAAGCCGGTCGCCAGTATCTGGTTCGATTGACCAAACTCAACTTCAACATCTCGCAGAATGTGGGTTCGATCAGGTTCACCGTGGATGGTCCGCCACCTTCGGGCGATGTCAACGGTGACGGGATTATCAACGGTCTCGACTTGGGCATCCTGCTCGGTCAATGGGGAACGAGCGGTCCGTAGTCGATTTGCGAAATCGACTATCCCATTCGTCTGCGTTGCTTCGAGGCAACAACAGACGCGAGCGTAAGTAGGGCGAGTGTGCCCGGCGTTGGTACGGTCGAGTATTGGATAACCAGTTGTGGTCTGAAGGAACTCTCGAACGATTCGCTTGAGTCGAATCGACGGGTCGTGCCATACCCGCTCTCCTCACCGCGCAGGATCCAGCCGAAATTTCCTGCCGGATCGCTGAGCCAACCCTGCACATCGCTGGTGAGTTGCGCAGAGGTCCACGAATAGAAACCGATGTCGCCAACCATGAGACTCGCGCTCGCGAGCGAGTTGAAGTCTCCGCCCGCAACCGTCCAAGAGGAACTCGCATACGAACTGTGCAACCAAGTGGCATCACCAGCCAACGCGGCAGTACCGCTGCCTTCGTTTCCGGTGGCATCAGATGCCCCTTCAGTCCACGGTGAGGTCACCGTGTGCAATGAAAAACTGTGAGCCAGTGCGCTCGCCGATGCGACATGCAATTGAAGTGAAACGCTCTGGATGAGCGCGTTCTGCGGCAGCGCGCTGATGACATCAAATGCCAGCAGCGCGCGCCGCAGTTGTGGTTGATTGGTGGATCCCCCAAACAAGTACTGCCCCGATCCGTTGCCAAGTGCGCCGGTGGAACTCTCGTAGAGTGTCGCGTCTTGGCTCGCTCCGATTGCGACGATTCCCGCGGTGGCGGGTGCCGTCAACAGGACAGCGACAAAACAGCTCGCGGAACAACGGGTGAGCATCGCCGAAAGATGCCCCGAAATCGCCATGATGCAAGCGGTCTCGTCACGAATGGGCAAAATCGCCATCAAGAGTTCGCCCCGTACTATTGATTGCATGCTGATGACGACTTGCATCGACATTGCGAGCACGCTTTTACTATCGCTTTCCCTTGGGCAGACGACATTGACCCCACCGATTGCTCAGCAGATCCCATTCGTCGTCAAGAGTCCGCAGGGGGAGCGCATCGACGAGTACTACTGGCTGCGAGACGATGACTCGAAGGCAAAGCGACCAGAGATCCTCGCGTACTTGAATGCAGAGAATGCCTACACGGAAGCCGCGACGACGGCGCTCGTTCCCCTGCAGAATGCGCTGCTCGCGGAGATGCGCGGTCGCATCAAAGAAGACGATCAGTCACCTGCGGACTTCGATCATGGGTATTGGTACTCGACGCGATTTGCAGCTGGTGCGGAGTATCCGATCTATCAGCGTCAGCGCGGGACCGCGGCTGGTGTGGACGCTGGTGCGCCTGTCGAAGTCATGCTTGATGGTCCAGCGCTTGCTGCGGGAAAGCCTTTCTATTCGATCGGCGCAACCGAAGTCAGCGCGGACAACCAGTGGTTGGCGTGGTCCGACGATGTCACCGGGCGGAGAATCAGCACGCTTCGTTTCAAAAACCTCGCGACGGGTGCAGTTGCCATCGACGCCATTCCAGGGGTGCTCGAAAGCGTTGCATGGTCGAGCGACAACAAGACCATTTTCTACATCAAACAGGATCCCGTTCTACTCCAGACCGGCCCCGTCTATCGCCATGTGATCGGGACCGATCCAGCGCATGATGCGCTTGTCTATGAGGAGCCCGACGACACGCTCAGCACCAGTGTTGAGTTGAGTACATCGCGACAACGCATCCTGATAGTGATGGAGGGGTTTGACACGACGGAGTATCGAGCGATTGCAGCAGATCGACCCGCCGATGCGCCCACGATGGTCTTGCCGCGCACCGCGCAGGTGCGCAGTTACGCGGATCACTTTCAAGATCGGTGGATCATCCGCACCAACGATAGCGCACGCAATTTTCGGGTTGTCGAGGCCCCCGAAGATGCGGCCAATGACCGCACGAAGTGGAAGGAGATCATTCCCAATCGTCCGACCACTTCGCTCGATCGCATCGCTCTCTTTGATGGCGCGATTGCGGTGCAAGAGCGCGCTGATGCCAATTCACAAGTTCGAATTGTGCCCTTTGGGGAAACGCCCGCGCTTGCGCAGCCCCGCACCGTGGCGACGGACGAATCGGCATTCGCCATGCAACTCGGAACCAACAGCGATCCGGCGATTGGCAGTGTGCGCGTCAACTACACATCGATGATCACTCCGCGCACCGTGTTCGATGTCGATCTCTCGACGGGCGCAAAGACGGTTCGCAAGGTGCAGCCAGTCATCGGATATGACAAGGCGCTCTACGACACGGCACGTGCGTGGGCGACGTCCCGCGACGGGAAACAGATTCCAGTTTCCCTCGCGTGGCGGACGGATCGGTACGAGAAGGATGGTTCTGCGCCGATCTATCAGGAGGGCTACGGGGCGTATGGAATCTCGTCCGATGCTGAATTCAGTTCAAACCAAGTTTCGTTGATGGATCGCGGATTTCTTTTGGCGACCGCCCATGTGCGCGGCGGCGCGGATTTGGGGCAAGACTGGTACGAAGGTGGTCGACTTGGCCACAAGAAGAACACTTTCAATGACTTTGAGGATGTCACGGACTATCTCGTCGCGCAGAAGTATGGGGCACGCGATCGCGTCTTCGCGACGGGCGGGTCAGCGGGGGGATTGCTCATGGGTGTGATCGCCAATCAGGCGGGGCAGAAGTACCGAGGCATTGGATTGCATGTGCCATTCGTGGATGCACTCACGACCATGCTGGACGAGACGATTCCGCTGACCACCAATGAGTGGACGCAGTGGGGAGACCCTCGAGAAGCTGCGGCGTACGCATACATCGGCTCCTATTCGCCCTACGACAACATCGCTCGCAAGGCATATCCGGCGATGCTGGTGACGACCGGATTGTGGGACTCGCAGGTGCAGTACTTCGAGCCTGCGAAGTATGTGGCGCGGTTGCGGGCGATGCGGACCGACGGCAACAAGTTCGTGTTTCGCATCAACATGGCTGCTGGGCATGGAGGGAATTCTGGTCGCTTCGAGCGGCTGAAGCAGATCGCGCTGGAGTACGCGTTTTTCATTGATCTTGCGACATCGATTGTGGATGAGACGGGCAATCGGTCGCCCGTCTCACCGTGAGACGATTTTCTCAAAGGACGACTGGAGCGTGAGAAACACTGTGAGAAAATGGTGGTTTGCTATGGAGCATTCTCATTATGAGCGAATGACTCACGTCAATGCGCGGGGTTTGTGACGCCAGTAACGAGTTTCAGAATTACACACGGATTATGGCGATTGGCGCACCCGTTGCTTTATCTCCTTCACATCTCTCTCGTATCGAACAAACATCTCATACAAGGAAACTTAGTCATGAAAACGAATCTCTCCACTATCGGTTCTGCGGCACGCCGCGGATTCACCCTCGTCGAACTCGCCGTCGTGATCATCATCATCGGCGTCTTGGCGGCCTTCGCAGTTCCTCGCTTCCTCGATTCAGTCGAGCGATCCAAGTCTGCTGAAGCATTCAACGACCTGTCGGTAGTCCGTGCAGCGCAGGAGCGTTATCAGGTTCAACAGGGAACCTACGCTGATGCGGTGGCTGATCTCGACATCCAGATGCCAACCCCAAAGTACTTCACCGTTGCAGCAGGCTTTGATCCAGGCACCAGCGGCACCGGCACCATTCAGGATTCATCGACGATTACCCTGACCCGAGTCGGCGCATCCGCAGGTTACGGTGCATACACCGTGGTCTTCACGGATCAGGGATTCGACACTGACAACAGTGACATCCCAGACAACACCAACCCAATGCTTCAATAAGTCGCATTCTCCCGACTTAACGAACAGCTCGGAAAAACGGGATGCGGGCAACCGCCTGCATCCCGATTTCTGTTTTTTGGGGGGTGCCCAAAACAAAGCGTTCTGGGCACACTCTCTCCCAGAAAGTATCGGCGGGCGCGTGCGCAATTGCGTCCGTGTTTGAACCTCCCAACGAAAAGACGGCTCGGGAAGCAAAGCTTCCAGGAGCCGTCGTGCGAAGCGGGTGAAGGGACTCGAACCCTCGACATCAACCTTGGCAAGGTTGCGCTCTACCACTGAGCTACACCCGCAAATTCTCGCTGCAACCGACGGCAAGTCGATTGCGGCACGAGATCATAACAGGTCTCGAACGCGCGGCAAGTTCATATCTTTCCAGAGCGATGTTGGAACTGCTCGAGCAAGATCAGTTTCCCCTGGACCTTTTGATGGAAGTCCGCACAGAGTTCTTCTATGTCGGCGACGGTGGAGTTGACGGTTGCATCGTGGTACAAATTCCCGATGAGAAGCGCAATTTTTCCGCCCATCGCCGAGAGGGCACCGCAATAAGTCAAGTAACGGAACATCTGGTCGATGGGCAGGAGTTCGGCTGGGTTGCGCGATGCTTCCGTGGGCGGGAGCGGGAAAAGAATCGCAGACGGCGACTTCGAGAACTGCAGCATGTCGATCACATGGATCATCTCTCGCAATCTGTGAAGGAGCAGGATCGATCGTCGGCGCTTGTGTGAGTTCTCGAGTGCTCGAACGGTGAAGAACGCTGCGATAGCACCCGCAATGACGGTGACAATTGCCTCGAGGGACTGCAAGAATGTTCCGAGTTGTTCGATGTCCTTCCACTCTTTGACAATCCAGCACGCAGGAAGTGCAATCAGCCCAACAACAAGCACGGATCCACCCCAACTCACAATGCGCACCGACGTGGGAACTCGGATCAAAGTGGTCCCTCGCGCGCCGATCAATTGCCCAAAATCGTAAAGATTGCCTGCACTTGTTCGCAGTCCAGATTGCGGGAATCGAGCCGCAATGCGATCTCGCAGTGAAGCGAGAGTCTCCAGAAACAATGTCTGGTCGATGGTTCCCGGTTTGCTCTGTCTCACGAGTGGGATTATAACAGGCGGGCAAGTACAATATACCCGTGAACATCCCCACCATTCTTGCGGCGGCGTTTCTTGCGTCAACTGCGCAGGCGCAACTCTCACTGCCCTCTGTTTTTTCCGATCACATGGTCCTGCAGCGGGGGATCCAACTGCCCGTGTGGGGTAGGGCCCCCGCAGGGCAATCGGTTCGCATCGAACTGCTCGATGCAGTCGGCGCGAGTCGTGCGGCGGCGACTGCCCAAGTTGGTATCGATGGAAGGTGGCGGACCCAATTGCCATCCCTCACTGCGAGCGCGACTCCACTCACACTGCGTGTGACATGCGGCAGCGAGTCGATCGTTCGCGGTGATGTGCTTGTTGGCGAGGTCTGGCTTTGCTGTGGTCAATCCAATATGGAAATGTCCGTTGCGGCAAGCGATGATGGAGCGCAGTTCGCTGCATCGCTGCCTTCGACCGTGCGCTGCTTCACCGCACCACACGAGATGGCGCCATCGCCGCGCGACGATCAGTCCGCACAGTGGGTGGTCGCAACCTCCCAAACTGCGGGGCACTTCACAGCGGTCGGCGCATGGTTCGCAGCGAGACTTCAGAGCAGCCTTGATGTTCCAATTGGACTCCTCTCTATCAACTGGGGAGGATCGCCCGCAGAAGCGTGGACTCCAGCCAATTGTGTGGGAAAGCACCCGACGTTCGCATCCGCCGTTGCAGCGCAACAGGCTCAGGGAGCGGCGTTTGAACAGCGTTCGCCATCCGACGTGAAAGTCGCCGCCGAGCAAGCATCTCGCGCGTATGACGCTGCGATCGGTGCCTACTGGGAGGCGCTACAAACAAAGGATCCTGGATTTCAACAGCAGTGGCAGCGTGGCACCGCTGATTCGTCGAGCGGTTGGTCGGTCGGTCAGGTCCCCGGCGCGCATGGCGCTGCGCTGGGCACAGAATCACTCGCCAAATTCGATGGGGGAACATGGTGGCGTCGCTCCGTGACGCTTCCGCAAAGTTGGGTCGGTCGTGATTTGAAACTCAGTCTTGGTCCAATCGATGACAGCGATGTCGCGTGGGTGAATGGAACCGAAGTTGGTCGCACCACTGGTCTACACGCCGCCGCGCGGAACTATCTGGTCCCAGCGGCGGCAGTGCGAGCTGGATCAAACGACGTCACGGTGTTCGTGCTCGACACGGGAGGTGCGGGCGGGATGTACGGAACGATCGATCAATTGGTGATCGCGCCATCCGCACCGACCGGATTGACTGGTGCTGATGTGAAACCCGTGTCACTCGCCGGCGAGTGGCGGTGGAAGCGCGGTCTGGAAGGGGGCGGAGATTTCGCGCCAACTTCGGTTACGACGGCCGCCGTCAATCCACTCGCAACATGGAACGCATTCGGATCGATGTGGAATGCGATGATGGCTCCGATTGCAACATACGGAGTTCGCGGGGCGATTTGGTATCAGGGTGAATCGAATGCAGATCGTGCGGCGCAGTACCGAGAACTGCTGCCGCTGATGATTCGTGCGTGGCGTGAATCGTGGAGGCAAGGCGACTTTCCATTTGGCATCGTGCAGCTCGCAGCGTTTCACGCGGCCAGCGAGAATCCCGTCGAGGGAGTGTGGTCCGATCTGCGCGATGCACAGTTGAACACGATGCGCGTCGTGCCGAAGTGCGGACTCGCGGTGACGCTTGATGTCGGCGACGCCAATGACATCCATCCACGGAACAAGAAGGCAGTGGGGGAGCGACTTGCAGGATGGGCGCTTGCGCAGGTCTACGGGAAGGGCGGCGAGTGGTCTGGTCCGATTTTCAAGAGTGCGACCACGCGGGGAGCGACGATGGTGATCGAGTTCGATCACGCAGATGGTCTCTCTGCTCTCGGCGGCGCAGCAGTGGGCGGATTCGCAATCGCAGGTGCAGATGGAAAGTTCGAGTGGGCGACGGCGACGATTCAGGGATCGACCGTCGTCGTGTCGAACGAAAAGGTTCGGAACCCGACGACAGTTCGCTACGCGTGGAGTTGCAATCCTGTGCGAGCGAATCTCATCAATGGTGCTGGACTCCCAGCATCACCCTTTGCGACGGATCGACCGACCACGATTCCAAGTCACTGATCCTTGGTCGGAAGTCCCATTCCCGAGCGATCTGGATAGGGCGGTGTCGGAACCTGTTTGAATGGGTGGTCGCGAATTGCCTTCTCCATCAGTTCGACTGCGACATCGATTTGCGGATCGATTCCACCGCGCGCGGGACCGCCCTTCATCAGGGCAGGATCATCGAGCACAAGCACATCAGGATCGACGCCGTGCCCCTCGACTCCCCATGTGCCGTCGTTTTCAAAGAATGCAAACATTGGAACGCGGACACTTCCGCCATCGACGAGTGCAGGGTTTCCAGAGATTCCGACAAGTCCACCCCATGTCCGAGTCCCCACGAGTGGACCGAGTTGCGATTGTCTAAAAAGCCACGGAAACATGTCGCCGCCGGATCCTGCGAGACCGTTGATGAGCATCGCCTTGGGACCGAACTGTGCGTCAGGTGGCCACGCCTGACTTCGCGTATCGCGACGAGCCCACCAATTTGTCGCAGGTCGATCGAGCAATTCAATGAAGCGTGTTGGAATCTGTCCGCCGCCGTTCCATCGATCATCCACGATGAGCGACTCCTTGCCTCGCTGCCCAACAAACTGTCGCATGAGGTCGTTCTGCCCATCGACTCCGGTGTTGGGAACATAGACATATCCAACGCGACCCTGCGATTGCGCGTTGATGTACGCGCGGTTGGTCTCGATCCACGATCGATATCGCAGGTCGGCATCGCTATCGAGCGTTGTCAGAACCACAGATCGCGCGCTTGGATCCTTGAAGGGTTTGGCGGAGACCAGCAGTGTGATCGTCTTTCCGCCAAGTCCTACGAATGCGGCCCATGGTGCCTTCCGAATGTCGAGTGGCATTCCGTTCACCGCAAGAATGAATTCGCCAACTTTCACGTCGACGCCGGGACTGCGGAGCGGGTTGCGCGCATCAGAATCCCACGCGGCCCCCTGATAAATGCGCTTGATCTGATAGGCCGTCGCGGTCGATCCATCTTCGGTTGCTGCGGATCCCAAATCGAAATCAACTCCGAGCAAGCCTGTGTTTGAAGTGGGTCCACTCTCGACATCGCCGCCGTTGTAGTAGGCATGCCCAACGTTCAGTTCGGAGATCATCTCCGAGATGATGAAGGAAATGTCTTCTCGGCTGTTGGCGTCATCAACAAGGGCGAGGTATCGCGTGCGCATGTTTGCCCAGTCCACTTGGTGCATGTTGGGGTCGTAGAAGAAGTCTCGGAAGATGAGCCAGGCGTCGCCAACCATTTGTCGCCATTCGGTGCGCGGGTCAATCTCGACGAGCATGGGTTTGGTGACGACCGGTTTCGCAGCACCTCCCGCTGCGGCTTCGACGATGCGCGCATCATTCCGTTCTGGGACGAGAATCTTTTTTCCATCTGGCGTGATCGAAAATCGTCCGCCGGTGGTGAGAACCTTTTCGGTTGGCTTCTTTTCGCGCGCGTCGATGATCTTGATGCCACCGTTGTCGCCGCGACGGGCAAAGATCAAAAGTTTTTTGTCATTGACGGCGAGATTCCCAAATGCACCTCGCGCGACTCCCGGAATTCGCACGGCGCGTCGTTCGATGTCATCGAAATCGATGAGAAAACCCTTGCGTTTGGGCGGTTCGGTCGTCGCTGCGGCTGCGGCGACTGGTGGGTCTGCGGGTGTCTCAGCGACCGCGTCCTCAGGCTTCGTGTCCTCAGGCTTCGTGTCCTCAGGCTTCGTGTCGGCGGGCTTCGTGTCCTCAGGCTTCGCGTCCTCAGGCTTCGTGTCCTCAGGCTTCGTGTCCTCGGGCTTCGTGTCGGCGGGCTTCGTGTCCTTCGCCTCTTCCTTTTTCTTGGGCGGTTCTGGAACTTCTTCGTCGCTCTCGCCCGTTTGCCATGCGGCCTTCACGGTCGTTCGCAGCGGGAGTGCCAAGAGCACTTCCGATTCGTCGTAGATCCAAGTGGTATCCATCGATCCATACTTGGGCGCAAAGGCTTGATCGCTTGTGTAGTAGAGCCACTCCCCAGCGCGATCAAATGTTGCTGAGCCACTCACGAATGCCGGCGATGTGATCGCATGCTTCTCCCCACTCTCAACATCGTAAACAATGAGTTGTGCGGACTGACCACTCGAATCGGACTTGCGGTAGACGATCCATGAAGAATCATGACTCCAACGCGGTGTTGGCGGATCGTTCTGCCACTCCTCTTGGTCGATGACCTGTTCTGCCGCGCTCTCGATGTCCACGAGAAACAGGCGATTCGTTTTTCCTCCGTAGGTGATCTTCTTTGAGTCTGGGCTCCATGTCAGATTCGACTTGAACGCACCATCGGTCTTGGTCAATTGACGCTTCTCGCCAGTCCCATCGGCGGCGGTGATGAACACTTCGTAACCATGTTGGATGGAGTCATCGCACCACGCAATCAACTTCCCGTCGGGACTCCAGGTTGGCGCCCGTTCGGCAGTCGCGCTGCTGTGCGTCAAGTTTCGTGGAATGCCGTTTTCCGCTGGAAGAGTCCAGACATCACCTCGCGCCTCCACGATCGCGCGCTTGCCCGACGGTGAGATCTCCCAACTGTCAATGAATGCGCTCGCGTCAATGGTCTGCGGTCGAAGTTTCGCGCGCGCACCAGGCATCTTGACCTCGACCACCCGCGTCAAACGCGTTGCGAGGTCAACCACCATCAAATCTGCGCCATTCTGAAAGACGATCTCGCCGCTGCTCCCATCGTCTGGTCCCATCGAAGGCCACTTCACATCGAAGTCGACAAAGCGGGTGATTTGCCGCCGATCTCCACCCTTTGCATCGCACGACCAAATATTCAGGCGATGCTCGTCGCCTGCGTCGCACAGGTAATAAAGCATGCCACCGTGCCACATTGGAATCGTGTCGGTGCCCTCCCACTGTGTGACGCGCGTCGCCGTGTTGTCGTGCAGGTCGTAGACCCAAATGTCCGTCGCCATCCCGCCGCGATATCGCTTCCACGTGCGCTGGTCGGTCGAGTGCGGCGTGTAAGCCAGGTACTTTCCATCCGCACTCACCGTCGGGTTCGCACCGTAGGGAGTTGGGAATTCCATCGGGAGACCGCCGTCACTTCCAACGGTAAAAATCTGCGGTGCGCGTGGGTAGGTACTCATTCCCGAGGCACTGAAGAGGATGCGACCGTCGCGCAACCAATCGGCTGGGAGTTCAGTCGCCGGGTTGTAGGTGACACGAACGGGAATTCCGCCATCGACGGGAGTGACATAGATGTCGCGATTCCCCTCGTAATTCCCAAGGAATGCGATGGATTTCCCATCGGGCGAGAATCGTGCAAATGTCTCATTGCCTGGTGGATCTGCGACAGGTTGCGCGACGCCGCCTGCCTTGGCGACCGTCCACAAGCCGTTGGCATAGGTAAAGACGATCTGAGTTTGACTGATGTCGGGATAGCGCAGCATGGACGCGTGCGGCGGGTTCCCTTGTTGGGCTGGGGTCGTGGCAGCGGCGAGCGCGAAGATCGTTGAAACCAGTGGAATCATTGTCGTGAAATCTTTCTTTGGGTTGAAACCAAAAACGCACAGACAACGGTGGGGGTGAGATTCGAACTCACGATGCCCCAAAGGGCATACCAGATTTCAAGTCTGGCGCATTCGACCACTCTGCCACCCCACCAGGGGATCCGAATCGTAGCGAGATTAGGCGGTCTCGATAGACACGGCGCAGATGCGCATCAGTCGTTCGCGATCGATCGGCTTCACTGCATACTCGTCGCATCCTGCAGAGATGCACCGATCGCGATCGTCTTCCCCGGCGTTGCCAGTCAACCCCACGATGCGACCGTGATATCCGCGCCCGCGCAACTCCTTCGCAGTTGCGTAGCCATCCAAGACCGGCATCTGCATATCGAGGAGGATCACATCAAATGGTCGCTGCGATCCTGCGAGTTCAACCGCTTCGATGCCGCGGTGACCGTTGTCGACGACCTCGACCTCGGCACCACTTCGGCGCAGGAGTGTTGCCACAAGCCGTTGGTTGTCGACACTGTCATCCACGAGGAGGATGCGTCTGCCATCGAGCCTTGTCGGCGATACTGGCTGCGCTGAATTGGAGGACTCTGATTCGAGTGCTTGGGTGGCCAGAGGCGAATGGAATCGAAAAGTGAACGCACTTCCCTGGCCAAGGGTTGACTTCACCGAGATCGATCCGTCGAGCATGGAGGCGAGTTTCTGCGAGATCGCAAGCCCGAGTCCTGTGCCGCCAAACCGACGAGCCGTGCTCGAATCGCCCTGCTCGAAACTCTGAAAGAGCCCGTGGATTTGACTTTCTGAGATACCGATTCCAGTGTCGCGCACTTCGACCTCGCTGACGACAGACTGGTCTTCGACCTTCGATCGAATGACCACCGTCACACCACCGCGTTCGGTGAACTTGATCGCATTCCCAATGAGGTTGACCAGAATCTGTCGTACTCGCAGAGGGTCGGTGCGGATCAATCGGTCGGCGAGTTCCCCCTCTCGCTGAACCGTCAGTGAAATCGCACGCCCGCGTGCACGAACGCGCATGAGGTGGACCACTTCGTCGACCATTTCGCCCAAGTGCACCTCGAGCATCTCGATCCGCAGCTGTCCAGCTTCGATCTTCGAGATATCCAAAATGTCATTCAAGACCTGGAGGAGATGCTCACCGTTTCGGCGGACAGTTAGCGTAAACTCACGGCGTTCATCCTCACTGGTCTCTGTGTCGAGCAGGAGATCGGCGCAACCGAGGATCGCAGTCATCGGTGTGCGAATCTCATGGCTCACGTTCGCCAAGAACGACGACTTCATGCTGCTCGCGCGATCTGCGATGCGCCGCGCGTGATCGAGGGCACGCATCGCAGCCTCACGCTCCGTGACATCCACCGCGACGAAGATGTATCCGACAAGTTCGCCAGTCGAATCGCGCCATGGATTGGCGGCAAGGTTGACCCTGCGATAGCCACCACCAGCGCGCGACCAGGTCCAATCCCGCTCGTCTGCTCGCCCGTCCATGGCGATCCGCGAGAGCGCCGTAAATGGCTGTTCAACAGGTGCCGACGGCACGAACTCTACAAGTTCCTCCCATGAGAACAGACACGATGCGTCTCTCGAGTTCAAAACATCACAGGATTTCCATCCAGACAGGCGTTCTGCACCATGGTTGAAGATCGTGATGATGCCGTCGCAATCGGTGGCAACGACGGCGACTTGACGGGATCCCTCGATGAGTTGCTCAAGTTGGCTTCGCGCACGTGACGCAAGATCTGCCCGATGTTTCGATGACTGTGCGAAGAACGCGGTGAGCCCGAGCAGCATTGACGCCGCGAGTGTCGATGCAAGAAAAGCGGGAGGCAGAACCGACCGCCGACTCGCGCGGTGTGATGCGCTGGGCTCCAACTTTAGGATCAGGAACTCGTCCCCGATGGGAATCCGATGACCCTCTCCGGAGATCGCGGTGTCTGGAAGTCCCGAGTGTTCGTAGAGCAATCGCTCGCGGTAGTAGAGCTCTGCGTTGTACGAATCCGAAATCAGCGGAACGAGCGCTTTCATTGTGCGGTCGATGCTGAAAACAGCCAGAAAGCAGCCATTCCCATGCGGCGGCACGGTCGCCAGCACCGAGGCCTCTCCGCCGTTGAGAATGACCGGTACGGTCATGGCAATGCGCCTTGTCTTGATCGCACGCTCGATCAGTTCGCGGCGAATCGCGCTTGGCGCAAACTCTTCGTTGGGTGGCAGCGACATTCCCTCCGCGCTCGACGCGCGCTCGACGAGCCCTGCATCGTTCGTCCACTCGATCCCGACGAGTCCTCGATTCGCGCGTGAGAACTGCCTCACTCTCGAGGTGAATTCCTCAGCGTTGAGTCTGTCGGAAACTTGGAGATCGTGCCCGAAGTCCTCGAACGCGTCGAGCATGTCATTGAGGTCGGAACAAAAGCTCGAACCCAAGACGCGTTCACTCCAGTCGGAACTCCGATCCAGGGCGATGCGATCGGAATCCACAAGCAGTTTCCATGCGCTGAAGGAAAGCGCCATGCAGACCACCGCAAGTGAAAGCCCGATCCAACGAGGCATCTTGAGGCTTCGCACGGGTGCATCAGCCCACGCCCGCGCCAAGATCGAGAATCCGGCAACAGCAAGCGCGATTGCTGGAAGCATGTCGATATCTGCGAATCGATCCGCTGTTCGTTGATTGATCTCAATTGCATTAGGTGCAACAACGGCATAGAGCGTGAGTCCGAGGACGGCGCTTGCCGAAAGCGCCGCAGGCCATCGCCCAGCGGTCGCAGAAATCGTGGTGGCGAAACTCGCCAGCGCGACGAGTGTGAGTGCGGACATGAGTCCCGTACTCGCCAATGCATTTGGAATCACCAGCCCTGCGCATGTCATCAGCACGAAAGCTGCAGAGAGCGTGCGGGAAATCGCAACCCACCATCTCCACGAGGGGAGGATCACAATCAATGCGCTGATCACCAGGAGCGCGCCCGTGATCGACCGAGTCGGCTGAATCGGAAACTCTTCCAGCGGTCCGCCGATGGCGCCGACGATCAAGAACGCGGTTCCGATGACCAGCACGCTGCCGCCACTCAAGCGAGCTGCCGTGCGCCCAGATTGGTTCATCGTGTGGTCACCGTTTTCGTGGATTCAAATTGAGTGATGAGTGAAGCGATCATGGATGTCCAACCTGTCTGATGGGCCGCACCACAACCGCGACCAGTGGTGCCGTCAAAGTACTCGTGAAAGTGCACGAATTCCTGAAAGTGCGGATCAGCTTGAGTCTTTGGGTGGTCTCCGAGGCAGGGCCGCCATCCAGAGGCGTCTCTTTTGAAGAGTTTCAGGAGCCGCTGGGCAATCTCGCCTGCTGCGTCGCGAAGGGTCATCATCGTGCCAGAACCGACGGGACACTCGATCTTGAATTCGTCACCGTAGTAGTCATGGAACTTGAGCAGACTCTCGATCAACAGCACATTGACTGGAAACCAAATCGGTCCACGCCAGTTGCTGTTGCCGCCGAAGGCAGAGGATTGCCCCTCTGCGGCTTCATACCGAACCGAGACGATCGCGCCGTCATTCCAGAAGACATAGGGATCATTCTCGAGGGCGCGCGACATCGACCGGATTCCAAACTCCGACAGGAATTGCGTTTCATCGAGAGCGCGCATCAAGAGGCGCTTCATTCGATGTCCGCGCAAGAGCGAAAAGAGTCGCTGATCGCCCCGTCCCGCAGCGTTCCAATGGGAGACGAGCCCCGCAAGGTCCGGGCGATTTTCAAAGAACCACTCGACGCGACTCTTGAACTCCGGAAGCTTCTCCATGATTTCAGGCTGCATCACGTGCACCGCGGTCAATGGCAGCAATCCGACAATGGACTGGACTCGCAGTGGAATCGTCGATCCATCTTCGAATCGCAATCGGTCGTAGTAAAACTCGTCTGTGTCATCCCAGAGTCCCTCCCCCGTGCCTGCAAAGTCCGCCATCGCAGCAGCGATGCTCAGGAAGTGCTCGAAGAACTTGGTTGCCATGTCTTGGTAGATCGGCTCGTGGATCGCGAGTTCAGCTGCGATGCGCATCATGTTGAGCGCAAACATTCCCATCCAGGCGGTGCCATCCGCCTGTTGCAGCGACGCGCCCGCAGGGAGTGCCGCACTGCGATCAAACACTCCGACATTGTCCAACCCGAGAAACCCTCCAGCAAAAAGATTGCGGCCATCTGCGTCTTTGCGATTCACCCACCAGGTGAAGTTGATCACGAGGCGATGAAAGATCCGGCGCAGAAAATCAAAGTCGTGCTGTCCAGTTTGCGCGGCGTCGATTTCGAAGATGCGCATCGCCGCCCACGCATGCACGGGAGGATTGACATCTCCAAAAGCCCATTCATATGCTGGGATTTGCCCGCTGCAATGCATCGACCGATCCAACATGAGGTGTGCGAGTTGCGTTTTGGCTTGCTGTGCGTCAATCTCGGCAAGCGCGACGCAATGAAATCCGAGATCCCACGATGCAAACCATGGATACTCCCACGAATCAGGCATGCAATACACGAAATGATTTGTGAGGTGCCCCCACTCTGAGTTTCGTCCGTGCTGGTGTGATGTCGGGGGGGAAGGCATGGCGGGATCGCCGTGCGCCCATTGTCGAACGTCGTATATGTAAGTCTGCTGACTCCACAGGAGTCCCGCCCATGCTTGGCGCTGGATCGCTCGAGCATCCGCATCGGCGATCGCCGACTGCTTGGAGGCGAAAAACTCATCTGCCTCCCTCTGGCACCTTGTGATCACAGATTCGAAATGCTCAAACGGAGCGGTTGCTCCTGGAGGGCACATCCGCACACAGATGGAGGTGGACTCTCCCGCGCCAATCGTCAACACATACTGCGCGGACACCTTCGTTCCGACTCGCTCTGAGTTGATCGCTTCAGTCTCTCCATGCACGAGAAAACTGTTGATGCCATCCTTGAATGTTCGACCCATGCGCTGTTGATCAGCAAAGCGCATCTGATTCGTGTCGTTCTCACAGAAGAGCAACGCTGGTGTTGAGCTGAAGTGCAGTTCGAGTGGTCCCAGCCGGTCGTGCGTTACTGCGACCCGACTGCCAACCGCCTTGAACTGCGGGCGCGATTGCGCATCGGTCCACGACCAGACATTGCGAAAAACTGCCGTTGGGAGGACATGAATGGTGGCAGCTTCGCTCGCCCGATTGTGCAGGGTCACTCGCATCAGGATGTCACGCGGTGACGCCTTCGCATACTCCACAAAGACATCGAAGTAGCGATTGTCGTCAAAGATTCCGGTATCGAGCAATTCGAATTCTCGTTCGAGTTTGCTGCGCTTGCCATTGACGCGGACGAGTTCGTCGTACGGGAAGGCGCGTTGCGGATACTTGTAGAGCATCTTCTGCCATGCGCCGCTGGGCACCGCGTCGATGAACCAGTACTCCTCCTTCACATCCTCGCCATGGTTCCCTTCGTTGTTGGTCAAACCGAAGAGCCGTTCTTTCACGATCGGATCTTGACCATTCCACAAGGCGAGCGAAAGGCAGAGGTCTTGTCGCTCATCGCAGAAACCAGCGAGTCCATCTTCTCCCCATCGATATGCGCGACTTCGAGCATGATCATGCGGAAAAGATGTCCACGCAGAGCCATCGGCAGAATAATCCTCCCGCACCGTGCCCCATTGTCGATCAGAGAGATAGGGACCGAACAAACGCCACTCGGTGCCGTTGGCGCGCATGTCGTCGAGTCGAAGTTGTTCGGCGGTGATGGGGTCGGTCATGGAGTCGGATCCGATTGTGTCGCTTCGAGCGGCGCCAATTCGTGCAGGATTTCGAGGAGTGAGGCAACGCTCCACGCTTGTGCGAAGCACCCGCCCGGTTCATGGGGAGGCTCGCCGCTGAACACTTCGCTGATGGTGCCAAGACCGTGCTCGCGCAGATGATTCGAAAAAGGCAACATGAAATCAGTGATCGCTTCGCGATTGTGGTGCACCGCGAAATGGCCCAGCATCATGGGCGCAAAGAGCCAAGGCCAGACCGTTCCCTGGTGGTACGCCTCGTCGCGCGCCGTTGGATCTCCCGCGTATTGCCCACGGTAACGGCGGTCGCCTCCGTCGAGAGTGCGAATCCCTTGAGGAGTCCAGAGTCGAGCCATACACAGTCCGATGATCAGTTTGCGCTGTCCCAGCGGCAGAAGTCGATCATCGTGCAGCGCGGCAAAGAGTTGATTTGGACGGAGGGTTTCATCGTTGCCGTCTGGTCCATCGATCACGTCGTAGCAACAAGAGCAATGAGCACTCCAGAACTTTCCGAAGTTCGTTTGCACAGTCTGCGCCGCGTCGGCGTATTGACGTCCGCTCTCGCCCATCGCAACGGCGAGTTCCTCCATGGCGCGGAGCGCTCGATGCCAGAATGCATTGATCTCGACGGGCTTTCCACGGCGCGGGGTAATCACGCGATCGCCGATCTTCGCATCCATCCACGTCAGCTGAACGCCCAGCTCTCCCGCAGACAGGAGTCCATCAGATGGATCGACATGAATGCCGTGGCGCGCGCCCGTGGTGTAGGCGGTGATGATCGACTGGAGCTCCAGCCACAGCGTCGCAAGCCACGGCCGATCTTTCGTGAGGGCAAACGTGCGTCGCACCGCGTCAATCATCAGCAGTGGAGAATCGACTGCGTTGTACTCAAGTGCGTCGTTGGGATGATCTGGGAAGCGATTCGGCAACATACCTCCGTCGAGATAATCGGCAAAGGTCGAAAGCAAGAGCTGTGCGTCGCGTGCACGGCCTGTCGCCAAGAGCAATCCCGGCAGGGAAATCATCGCATCACGGCTCCAATCCGCAAACCACGGATAGCCAGCGATGATGGAACAACCTGCGCTGCCATCGCGACGGGCGCGATGCACGACGAATTGATCTGCTGCGTAGATCAGCTGTCGCTTTGCGGGAGTCGCAGCACCACCGGGGCACTGTGCGACGAGCGCACAGAGTCGCGCCCGTTCAGCGAGCAGGGGCGCATCTGCGTCAATGGCTGCTTGCTCCCGCGTGGACGCCGTGAAGAGTGCGGTCGCCAAGGGATTCAGCACGAGCGTGAACCGAGCTGCGTGCCAGAGCGAATCGTGCCCTCCGTAGCCACGCGCGGCGTCGTCCTGGAGATGAAAGTCATGCCACCACTCACCGGTGGGGGTCGGTACAGACTTGTCGCACTGCACGAAGAGATCTGTTGCCGACCCACGTCGATCGACCTGCCAGTGGAGGCAGATGCCGCGGTGCACGCGTGCGATCGTTGGGGTTGCACTCGCACCAGTGCCGAGATCGTGATGGGACCGACGATCAACGAGAATTTCAATCTCCAACTGGATCGGACTCGAGGACTGCACGAGCGTCCAGTGCTGGCAGACTGTGTTCTCACCCTGCACCATGAAGATGCGCAATTCGAGGAGCGCATCTGCGAGCGACCATCGCCACACTGGAATCGATCCCTCCAAATGGAATCGCTGAAGCCACAGATGACCCTGCGGAGCGACCGATCCGTCGTTCCACGCATTGGCGGCGAGCGGATATCGAACGCCTCGGTAGATCGCCGTTGGAGCGCTCTCGCCGAAGAGCATCGTGCGCTCGGCGGGAGGATCCGTTGCTGCGATGAGCAATCCGTGATAGCGCCGCGTTCGAACTCCTCCAATCGTCCCTGCTGCGTATCCGCCGATTCCATTGGTCACTAGCCACTCGCGACGGAAGGACTCTTCGCAGTTGCAGACCGCGCGTCCAAAGTCGATGAAGGGAGCGGCGAGCGGAGCGTGCGGCATGGAAAATGTGGAGCGCGTCAGGCCGGTCCAGTCGTAAGGGCATCCCGCTCGCGGCGGCGGCGTTTCAATTCGGCATCGACGAAGCCATGCAGGTGTCCATTCAAGACACTCTGCGGATTGGGCTCCTCATAGTTGGTTCGATGATCTTTGACACGATTGTCGTAGAAGACATATGAGCGGATTTGAGTTCCCCACCCTCGTTCAACCTTGCCGCCCTTGGCCTCCGCGATCTCATTCTCTCGCTTTTCTTCTTCGATCTTTTCCAACTTGGAGAGCATCACGGCGAGCGCCTGCTTTCGATTCTGCGATTGATCGCGAAAAGTGTTGGCGACCACTTGCATGCCGGTTGGGAGATGCACCACTCGGATTGCACTGGCAACCTTGTTGACATTCTGTCCGCCGGGACCGCTCGCTCGAACAAATGGGGTGATTTCCAAGTCGCGGTCGGGGATCACGATGTCCGAGTCCTCAAACTCTGGCGTGACATCCACGGTGGCGAACGAGGTCTGTCTCTTGCCCTCTGCGTTGAATGGCGAGACACGCGCAAGACGATGCGATCCGCACTCGCACGACGAGTACCCATATGCGAAGGGTCCTCGGATTGCATACGAAACCTCGGCAATTCCAGTCTCTGTGCCAAAGGTTCGGCTCAACTCCTCCACCTTGAATCCCATCGATTCCCAGTAATAGAGATACATGCGCTCAAGCATCTGCGCCCAATCGTTGGCCTCGGTTCCACCGACGCCAGCCTGAATTGCGAAGTAGCAGTGTCGATGGTCATGCTTCTCGCTCAGCAAGCTCTGTAACTCCACACGCTGCATCTTCGCCATCAGCGCGAACAGCGTCTCGTCGACTTCTGTGAGGAGTTCTTGATCGTTCGCTTCGCGGGCGAGTTCGAGTCCAACAAGCGCGTCCTGCCGACCTCGGTCGAGTTCCTCGACGGGGTCAATCATCGCGCGGATGACTTTCAGTTCAGCAATCGATTTTTGGGCACGCTTGGGGTCGTTCCAGAATTCGGAATCTGCCATCAGCGATTCGAGACGCGCACGTTGTGATGCTTTGTCTGGGTAGTTAAAGAGAGTCGCGGATGGCTAAAATCCGCGCCTGAAGGTCCTCGAGAACTGGCAGATGTGTTTCGAAATGCATCCGAGCAGGGTACCGCGTGCCATGCCATGGCGCAGCGCCGCGTCGTGTCGAGTTGCTTATGATCCAAAGGATGCAATCGGAGGAACAGTCGCCGTCAGAGCTGCTCGCAGCGCGCCAGGCCAAACTCGCACGATTTCGGGGGGAATGGGGGGTAGAACCCTACGGCTCTCGGGTTGATGACCGACGGTCGCTCGCCCAAGCGCGTGCACTCTTTGACGAGGCAGCGCATGCGACGCACAGCGCGGCCGCAGCAGCGACGAAAGCGAATCCTGGTCAGTCCATGGCGGAGGGCGCCGATACTCGCGCCATCGTTCGCGTCACGGGCCGCGTCGTTCAGCATCGGGATATGGGCAAGATCCTGTTCATCCAGTTGCGAGATTCGACTGGAGATCTCCAAGCGAGCGTGTCCAAATCAGAGATGCCGCAGCGGGACTTCGAAATCGCCAAGGCACTTGACTATGGCGACATCATTGCCGTCGAAGGTCGAGTTGGTCGCACGCAAAAGGGTGAGACGTGCATTTGGGCGACGAGCCTTTCCATTCATGCGAAGAGTCTCGAACCGCCGCCGTCGAAGTGGCACGGACTCGAAGATGCCGAACTGCGGTATCGGCATCGGTATGTCGACATGTTCGCAAATCCGCAGACGATTCGTACGTTTGAGGCGCGATCGCGCATCGTGAGCACGATGCGACGGTTTATGGAGGCGCGCGGGTTCTTGGAAGTTGAAACGCCGATGATGCATCCCGTCGCCGGTGGTGCAGCTGCTCGACCTTTTACAACCACCCACAATGCCCTTGGAATGCCGCTGTTTCTGCGAGTCGCTCCCGAGTTGTACTTGAAGAAACTGCTCGTCGGCGGTTTGCCCAAGGTCTTCGAGATCAATCGGAATTTCCGGAACGAAGGTGTTGATCGCAGTCACAACCCAGAGTTCACCGCCATGGAGGCGTATGAGGCATTCGGTGACTACTTCACCATGCTCGAAATGACGGAGTCGCTCGTGCACCACTGCGCAGGTGAAGCGATCACGCATGGCTGGAATGCGCGCTCCGAGGCGGGGCCAATTCTTTCGTTCGGCGAACTCCGCATCGACTATCGCCGCCCATTCGTGCAGATTCGGTTCGCAGAGCTCTTCGAGCAGGGGGTGGGATGTTCGATGCACGATGAGTCGAAGGTTCGCGCCATGGCGGTTGCGGGGCATCTGCCTCAGGCAACCACGCGTGATCACTGGCTCCTCGTGAACGAATTGTTTGAGCGGCATGGTGAGCCGTTGATCGATCGGTGTCGTCCCACGTTTGTGTTGGACTACCCGAGTGCGACGAGTCCGCTCACGCGACCGAGCCGCACGAATCCTGCCATCGCCGAACGATGGGATCTCTTCATTGGCGGGATGGAAATCGGCCCGGCGTACACCGAACTCAATGATCCCGAGATTCAGATGGCGAAGTTCACCGAGCAGATGAAGGGTGCGGATGAAGAGGACTCGACCTTCCGTTCGCTTGACGAAGATTTCATCATGGCGCTTCGGACTGGGATGCCACCAGCGGGGGGGATGGGGCTTGGTGTCGATCGGCTCGTGATGCTCCTGACCGACAGCCCATCGATTCGAGATGTCATCTTGTTTCCTCTGATGCGTCCCGCAGGTGCCACAGATGCGGCACATTGAACGCGCAGTTGTGACAGTCGCTGCGCTGTTGAGCCTGCTCTCGATCGCATCTCCCATTGGCGCCCAGGAGATCGGGAAGGCGAGCGCGGTGTCGACACCTCGCGATGATTGGTTTGCAGTCACAATCGCAGATCAACCCTGCGGGTGGATGCACGAGCAGGTCGTCGTGGAGCCGAATCGAATTCTCACGACGAATGAAATGCGGTTGACGATTGGTCGAGCGGGATCCGCTGCAACGATGTCTGTGCAGTGGAGATTTGAAGAGTCCGCGGATGGCACGCCCATCCAGTGCCTCGTCGAACAGGTTTCTGGTGGCGAGCGCTCCCAATCGATCTATCGCTTTCTTCCAGAGGGGATTCATGTGGAAGAGCGCGCTGGAGAGCGCACTCTCACCCGCGTGATTGAGCGACCGGCGGGACCGTGGATGACCCCGGCACAAGTGGAGCGCCTTGCGATGCAGGCGCGAGCGTCCGATGCCACGACATTTGAATACGTCACCATCGATCCGAGCGGAGGATTGCGCATCGTCGAGATGAAGTCCGTTCGGACGGCTCTCCATGCGGACAAGTCAGCGCAGTGGGAGACGCGCAATAATCTGATTGCCGCTGTCACCATCGACGATGTCGATGCTCTGGGGCATGTCACCACATCGCGGACGAAACTTCCAATCGGCGACATGGTCTCACGACGGAGCACCGAGCGCCGCGCAAAGTCGATTGCGTCTGGCGCTGGAGTTGATGTGATTGCGCGAAGCATGATCGAACTCGCCACGCCGAACGCCAAGTTGCAAAGCGGCGAGTCAACGCGCCTCGCTGTCCGGTCGATTGATGGCACGCCACTGGCGTTGCCAAGCGTTGGTTCACAGCGCGTCCAGTCCAACCCGGCGGGGGGGGACTTCGTCGACATTCTTGTCGGCGCGACCTCGCCAGTCACACCAGAAGAAGCAGCCGATCCACGATTCCTGGCATCGACGATCCTCATCGACTGCGTGGACCCCCTCGTGCGCGAACTTTCGGGCACTGCACTCCAAGTGGCCCATTTTGCCCACAACGCCCCAACATCCACACGGGCCGAAGCGCTGCGATCCTTCGTCCATCGGTTCATTTCCAAGAAAGACCTGGCGACGGCCTTCGCTGGCGCGAGCGCCGTTGCTCGATCACAGTCGGGAGATTGCTCGGAGCATGCAATTCTCCTCGCTGCACTGCTCCGCGCACAAGGCATTCCATCGCGGATTGCCAGCGGACTGGTCTACGCCGATGAGTTCGGCGGAAAGCGCGGCGTCTTTGCGTGGCACATGTGGACGCAGGCAGCGATTGATGGCGCGTGGCTTGATCTGGATGCAACGCTGCAGTCGAGACCATTTCATCCTGGGCACCTGCTGATCGCCACGAGCGCGCAGGATGATGCGCAGGTGGATGCTGATTTCGCCGGACTTCTCTCCACCATTGGAAATCTGCACATCGAGGTTGTTCGTGTCGATTGACGATGCGGTCGATGGTCGCTCTTCACCGGGGACCGATGGCTGCCCTTCGATTCCGCCGCGCGATCCCTGCGGGCACAAGGGGACATTTGGCACGGTCCTAGTCATCGGCGGATGCGTGAAGCTTCCGCGCGTGATGCTCGGCGGCCCCGTGATTGCCGCGCGCGCTGCGCTCCGCACGGGGTGCGGACTCGCCGAGTTGGCGATCCCAGAACCGCTCGTCACTGCAGCACTCGGCGCGCTCCACAGTGCGACTGCGCACGCAATGCCCGTCGATGCAGAAGGAGCGATCCAACCTTCAGCGTGTGCGCAGATGCTTGATCCCATCCTGCTGCGCGCGCAGGCCGTCGTCGTTGGTCCCGCACTCGGTGATGGCTTTGCGATCGATCAGGTAATCGCTCGATTGCTTACCTCTGTCCGCACGCCGCTCATCATTGACGCCGATGGACTCAACGCGCTCTCGCGCCTCATCGATTTTCCCAGAGATATTCACGACGGCGCAGTTGTGCTTACTCCGCATCCAGGGGAGTATCGCCGTCTCGCCGAATCGCTCGGACTGGAGGCACTCGACCCGACGGACCCAGCGCAGCGTTCGCACGCCGCAGATGCTCTCGCACGGCGCGTCGGATGCATCGTTGTCCTCAAGGGCGACCGCACGGTCGTGAGCGACGGCGTCCACAATTGGTCGGCGCACGCAGGGAACGCTGCGCTTGCGACGGGCGGAACTGGCGATGCGCTCGCGGGCATCATCGGCTCTCTCGCGGCACAGTTTGCGGGGAGAGCGCACCGCATGTCGCTGTTCGACTGCGCACGACTTGGAGTGGCGATTCACGGACTCGCGGCGAAGGCGTGGAGTCAGCGTCGCGGCGAAGCGGGTCTCCTTGCAGACGAACTCTGCGATGAGATTCCATCCGTGCTCGACGCACTTCGCTAGACTCACGCACCCGAAAGGTCTTCTCATGAACTCGCCCGCGCACCTCAACATTCGTGATCTCAAGTCGGGTGCATTCATCGATGGCCTTTACAGTTTGGTGAATCCTCAAACTGCGGTGACCCGCGCCGGAAAGTGCTACTTCAAGTCGCTGATTCGAGATGCGTCTGGAGAAGCAGCGGCGCGCAAATGGACCTTTGACGAATCGATGCTTTCCGAAGTCAGTCGGACGGGATATGCGCATATCACAGGTCGAGTCGAGTTGTACAACGGGCAAATCCAGGTCATTCTGGACCACATCGAAGGCGTCGAAGTCTCGCCCGCAGATTTAGTCGCGCTCCTGCCGACGACGACCAAGGACATCAACGCGATGTATCACGAGGTGCAGGCGCTGCTGCACTCGATGCATGACCCGGGCATGCGAGCCCTCGCGGATGCGTACTTGACCGACGAAGCGATGATGGCCGCCTTTCGACATGCTCCTGCTGCCACGAATGTGCATCACGCATGGATCGGTGGACTCCTCGAGCACACTCATCAACTGATGCAACTCGCCGATCGCATGCTTCCCCTGTATCCGCAGTTGAATCGCGACATCGTGCTGTTGAGTCTCTTTCTGCACGACCTCGGAAAGACCGTTGAACTTGAGTGGGAAAGGGGCTTCAACTACACGATGGATGGGCAGCTGATCGGGCACCTGGTGCGTGGGGCGATCTGGTTGCAATTGAAGGCGGCGATGGCTGCCCGCACCAGCGGCATCAGGCTTTCAAGCGAAACCGTGACGGTCCTGCAGCATGTGGTCGTCTCGCATCACGGCTCACTCGAACACGGCGCAGCGAAATTGCCATCGACACCGGAGGCGATCTTTGTCGCAATGCTCGACAACCTCGAGGCAAAGACCACCATTGCAATTCACGCTGTGGCTCGTGATCGACTGCATGCTGGGAACGCGCAATTCACCGAGCGTGTGTGGAGCCTCGACGCACGGATGTATCGGCCAGATCCGCTCAATCCTGTTGCCGTGCATCCTTCCTAATCGGTGTGGAGCGTGATCGGTGTGGGCATGACCGGCGCCGTGCGCTGCCAATTCAGTTGCTCCAACAGTTGCGCGCTCATTGCATCAAGTTGTGATTTCGCCAACAGCGCGAAGGGCCAGGTGCGATCCTGTGCCAAGAGACCTTGATCCAACAGAACTCGATTGCTCCGATCATGTGCTTCGAGCGCATCGAGTGCTGACCGGCGTGCGCTCCGTTGTGAGTCGATGTGCGAGCAGAGTTCTCGATACGCGCGGTTGCGCTCCATGGAGCGTCTCGGCGCATCTGCGATCCGTTGCAAGAACGCGGCGCGCACCGGTTCGATCATCCGTTTCGTTGCCCCATCGGATGCAAGTCGCGTGGGATCCCACCACGCCTCACGCCATGTCAGTCCACCAGGCTGCTGCTGATCGATCGAGATACCCAGGTCTTTCATCGATGGCAGAATGGTCGCGGTGGCGACTGCGAAATCTGGGAGTGCAATGCCCAGAAAGTCTCGCCACCACATCTCACCAACTCGTTCGTATCGCGCACCGCCGGTGCCGTGAAAGAACACATCACAGACGAGGCGCATGATTCCAGAGGCAAGGAATGCGCGGGGCAGCACCACGCAGCCATCGGACAATCGGCGGCGTGCCTCTGTTGCAGAGAGTCGTTCGCGGCAGCCATCGCTGCGGACTCCCCAAAGTGGGACCTCGGAGTCCGATCCCGCCTCGCGCAGCGGTCGTGCGGCGCGCTGATCAATCCGCAGCGCGGAATTGAATCGCTTCGCACACTCCTCTGGGGAATCCAAGATGCAGTTCACGATCGGTGCGATCGCCTCATTGGTCAACAACGATGCGCTGGTGATGATGGCCGCAGATCGATCGATCCAACCGCTGGCGCACAATTCGTTCGCACGTGCCATTTGCAGAGCTGCCGTCGGAGAATTGCGTGATTTCGTGAGCGAATCCACAGTGCGCTCGAGTGCGTCAGTTGCCTGCCTCGAAGCGAGCATCACTCCGGTCGGTGCGCGAACATCCAACGCAGCGCGGGCACATGCGATGGCTCCTGCGGCGAGCGATGCGGATGGGGCTGCCAGATGAAGCGACTGCTTTCGCACCCTTCCGGCGCCATCGCGTGTCGGAAGGTCGATCCGCAGCGGATCTCCGACATCTTGGTCGCTGAGGAAATGCACCCAGCATGCAGATGGTCCCATCAACCGCGCAACATTGGATGCCGCGACAAACTTCGCGAGCAGTCCGGCGTGCCATGCGGTCGGTTGATGCCCTGCGCCCGCGATGAACCGCGCCTGCAATCCCAGCGCGTGTCGCAACCTGGTGCGCAGTTCCACGACACTCGGATCGAGCGTTCTCGAGAGAAGTCCGCAACATTGGAGTTGGCACGACATGGCTGGGGCGTCGCTGGCGCGGCGTGCATCAAGCGGATCGTCCCTCTGTGCCATCTGCGCTTCGCCATCACGCGCGCGCGCACGATGCCCGCCGAACTGGAATCAGGCGACCGCGACACCGCTGCATTTCACGCGCCAGCGTTTCTCGATAGACCTGCAGGCGTCGAGTTGGATCGTCAAGATCATTTCCAAACGAACGGTTGGGATCCAGATAGATCCGGGGCACCGCAATCTCTCGTACGCGCAAACGATTCGCTGCGGCTTGAATCCAGAACTGCATCGGGAACTCGTACCCGTCTGCGTCCAACTGCAATGCGGCGCAGGCGAGTGTGCGATATGCCTTGAAGCCGCAGAACGAATCGGTCAGTCCGGCACCAAATGCTCCCGGCAGGAGAGCATTGATTTCGCGGGTTAGCGTGCGATTGATCGCACTTCGATCCGCCGGTGCATCATGATCGTTCGCGCATGCCACGAGGTATCTGCTTCCAGAGACGACATCCGAATCGTTGCACCTGACGGCATCGACGAAGTGTGGGATCAACGCAGGTTCGTGTTGTTCGTCGCAGTCCATCGTGATGACCCAGTCGAAATTGCGCATGCACGCGAATGCGAAGATGTCTTTCATCACTCTGCCGTAGCCAACATTGCGCGGATTTCTCGCGAGTTCAACGGGCCACTTCGCAGCGCACGCAGCGGTTGCATCCGTTGAGCCATCATCGATCACCAGGACCGGGAGAGCGTGCGCAAGCACCCGTGGGAGGACGCGGTCGATGGACTGCTCCTCGTTGTGAGCGGGAATCGCGACCAAGATGGAGGGTGCTGCGCGCATCACAAGAAGTGCACTCTAGGGGAGCGGCGTCGGTGGTGCGAGCAGAATCTGCGAAACGCGGACCGCAGCTCCAGACTCATCCGAGATCAGAACGCCAAAAACCCGCACGAATTCCCGCCATGTTTCAGCGATCGGTCCGATTCCAGGTACGACCCACACTGTTCCTGTGCGTTGCACGTGGGCGAATTGAAGTCGCGCAAGAAAGCGTGTCTCAACCTGTGCTGTGTCGAACACTCCCAGCGGGGTTCGCACGCGAGCGCATGTGACGAACCGTGCAGTTCTTTCGCCGATTCCGTGATCCCGTTCACCTCGACTGTCGATCCACTCAATTCGCATGGTGCTGGTTGTCACGACTTCGTCCCCAAGATGCAATGGACCCACTGCGATTCCAAGCGGGGGAGTGAAGGTGCTGATCGCCCTGTCCGAAGGGGCTTCAACCGCTGTCAGCCCAATCGTGTTTGCATGAGTATGCACAAAAAATTCTCGGTCGCCGCTGATCATGGGGACCATCCACTGCGCTCCGTACTGCGATGTTGCTGCGGCGCAGGCGCGAATCGGCGCATCACGCAAGGCACGCCCGTCGCTATCCATGCGTTGCCATAACCACTCGGAACCGAGAGGTGCGACCTGATCCGCGCAGTCGATCATGGACACCCCAGTCGATCCTGCCAACAGTTCAAACACGCGCTGAGTCGATGGTTCAACGGCCAACTGCTGTGCGCACCCAGCCATGCAGAGCGAGGCGAAGGCACATTCGCAGACCCCTCGCCAGTTGCCAATCGAGGGTGATCGTCTCATCGCGTCGAGAGACCCCGATCACTCCAAATCTGCTGTAATTGTCGGGGCAGACAGAGTTCCGTCGAGATGCCATCTGGTTCCGTTCGACGGATTCGGCGACCCTTTGAATCATGCCATGCGATGTCCGCGGGTTCGTCGAGTGCGGGCTGAGTCAACAACATCCAGTGACCCTCAGAGGTGCGAGTCCATGTGTCGATGCGTTGCGGCATGGTCATCGACTGCGGATTGAATGCGTAACACGCGATGTTCAGCGGTGCTTGACCTTCGGCGCGCGGCAGGAGTTCGCCGATGATCACTGTTTCGCCCTGCGAGAGATAGAGCCCAGTCGGGACGATCCATTCCTGCTCATCGCGTGTCCGCGACTGCGCATTTCCGTTGATCACCTTGAGTGTTTGCCGTGGGTTTCCAACACCCGAGGGCGAACGAATCCCGGTTTGGGCGAACGATTTCTCGGAGAGTGTGCCGCCCCGTTCGGTCACGCGACTCGTCCACGCTTCGCTCCCGCGATCCCACGATGTCCAAAAGCGAGCTTCGGTGTCTGCGAATCGACTGGTCGATGCATCGATGATGGTGCGACCCTGCAAAAGCACCAACATTCCCGTTGGATTGTCGGATTTCGCAGGTGGTTGTTCCCCCGATGCATCGGCCATTTTCCCAGCCATGACCGTGACTCTGTAGTAGCCGATCTCTTGCTCCTTCCCATGTGGATCGGCGTGCCAGACTCGGTAGAGACGCGGCTCGTTGGTGCAGACAGACTCCAGCAGTTTCGGTGTCAACGAGGCGAGCCATTCGCTTCCCTTCCGAAGGCGCGCGACTCGGGCGGCGGCAATCCTTTCGAGATCGCCAAACTCGATGGTTCGGAAACTCGCTTCGAGTGTGGGGCGGATGTTCTGAAACTCCAATTCCGAACTGAGCAGGCTGAACACCACAAAGTCATAGGGTCCAGTCTGAAGGACGAGCCATCCCTGGATTGCGATGACACCTCCCCCGAGGTCTGTTCGTGTGAGCAGGTAGTGCCCTCTCGCCGTCGAATGGACCCACGGTGCATTCAAAAGAACAGTGAAATTTTCATTCCGCTTCTTGAGAGAGGCGAGGTATTCCGCGATTTGACTCGACGGAGTTGGATCGGCAAGCTCTGACACCAACGTCTGAATCTGCATATGAAATCGCGTTGGATCCTGTGAGTCGTCCACTGTGTAGATCGGCATGGCGCCCGTGATCGGCTTTGTCAGAATCGCCCCTTTTGGGGCGCGAAAGCGAACTCCGAGCGAATCGAGTGCCATCGCATCCTGGTCGAGATCGATCATCGACGCATGCTGCTTTGGGACTGCGGCCAGAGTTGTTGCCGGAGGCGCAGGCACCGTTTCCTCTCGTGCTGGCGGCGCGGTGGCAGGTGCAGTCGGGGCGTCTGGCGGCGGAGTCGTGGGTGGTTTTGGAGTAGGTCGGATCGGTCTTCGTCCATCCTGCTGAATTTCGCCAAATACATCGCGATTATTGGACAGAAGCTCCGCAACATCGTCCGTCATTCCAGCAGCAATTGCTCTTTGGGGTGCACTCAGGTTCACCACGATGAATCCCACGAGAGAGATCAACGAAGGAATTTGCGTTCGAAGTGGTGAGTTTCGCCATCGGTTGACAGTTTGCATGCGGACGCTAGTATCACCGATTCGCCCCATATCACGGGCGTGAACTATGAACGGAACTATTCGCATAAGACTCGAAGCGTACGACCATCAGGTGCTCGATGCGAGCGCCAGAGAAATCGTTGAGCAATCCAAGATCAGTGGCGCACGCGTCGCGGGACCTGTTCCGCTGCCAACACGCCGCGAGATTTACACTGTCAATCGATCGCCGTTCATCGACAAGAAGAGCCGCGAACAGTTCGAGATCCGTACCCACAAGCGCATCATCGACATCACCGATACAAACGCGAAGACCGTTGATGCACTGAACCGTTTGGTGGTTCCCGCCGGCGTGTTCGTCAAGATCAAGGCCTAGTTGCCCCCGGAACCCTGAAATGACCACATCACTCACGAGCGCAATCATCGGCCGGAAAATCGGCATGACCCGTTGGTTTCTCGATGACGGTCGCAACATTCCAGTCACTGTGATTTCCGCAGGACCATGCTCCATCACGCAGATCAAGACCATGGCGAGTGATGGATACTGCGCAGTGCAGATTGCGTACGAAGATGTCAAGCCGCGCCGCAGTTCGATGCCTGTGATCGGTCACGATGCGAAAGCAGGAGTGACTTCCAAGCGAATGCACCGCGAAATCCGGCTCGAGACCGATGCCCAAGTCGAGGCGTTTTCGCTCGGACAAACCATTGACGCATCGATCTTTGAAAAGGTCAAGTTCGTTGATGTCATCGGCACGAGCAAAGGCAAGGGATTCGCTGGAGTGATGAAGGCCTACCGTTTCAAGGGACTGTGCGCATCGCACGGTGTCGAACGAAAGCATCGATCTCCCGGATCCATCGGAAGCCACGGTACGGATCGTGGACATGGTGCAAAGATCAAGAAGGGCAAGAAGATGCCCGGTCGCTTGGGCAATGAACGCTCGACAATGCGAAGTCTTGATGTCATCAGCATCGACGCAGAAAAGAATTTGCTCATCGTGAAGGGGGCGGTCCCCGGCGCGAACTCTGGTTATCTCATCGTCCGAGCTGCCACGCGGCTCTACAAACCAAAGGCACGAATCCAGGCCAAGGCATAGCGTCGACACGCTGTGTTTGGTTGCAAAGGCCCTAAGAGCGCACGCTCGCGGGAACCATGCGACAAGGACAACCTGAATTGACATCCAAGTCGAACTCTGCCTGCCGCCTGTTGTGATTGGCGTCTGGAGAGTGAGGCGAAAACGGCGGAATCCCGCCGAAGGAACCCAGAAATGATTGATCTCCCAATCTATTCTCATGACGGTAAGAAGGTCGACTCGATCCAGATCGACCCTGCCATGCTCGGCGGCGAAGTTCGCTGCGCATTGCTGAAACAAGCGTATGTCGCGGTTCATTTGAATCAGCGACAAGGCTCCGCGCGCACGAAGAGCCGCGGCGCGGTGCACGGATCCACTCGAAAACTCTACAAGCAGAAGGGCACAGGCAACGCCCGCGCTGGTGCGTCGCGCACGCCGATCCGTAAGGGTGGTGGAGTTGCATTCGCCAAGACTCGCACGCGTGAGGATCTGCGCTCGTCGCTCCCAAAGAAGATGCGCCGACTGGCCAATCGCAACGCATTGCTCGCCAAACTGGTCGATGGCGAAGTGAAGTGCTTCGAGCACCTGAATTTCGCAACTCCAAAGACTGAGACGTTCGCCGCCCTCCTCGGCGTGGTCGGCATTGATCGCACCTGCCTCATTGTGTTGGATGCAGCCAATGACGGCGCGCGCCAGAGTGCTGGAAATCTGCCTTATTCCTCGACGATTCGCGTCGATCAACTCAATGTCTTTGCTGTCCTGAATCATCGATACATGGTGATCGATCGCGCCACGCTGACGGCATTCATTGACGAAACCTGCTTTGCCAAGAAACAAGAGGTCACCTCATGATTCCCACCGAAGTCATTCACCGACCGCTCATCACTGAAAAGGCCAATGGTGGCGCAAGCGATTGCAATCGCTACACATTCGCAATTGATGGTCGTGCGACGAAGACCGATGTCAAGAGTGCCATCGTCGCCCTTTACAAGGTTCGCGTTCTTGGAGTCAGTGTGTTGAACCGCAAGGAAGCAGATCGTGCTTCCAAGTTTGGTTTGATCGCAGGCAAGTGGGAAAAGCGCGCGGTTGTTCGCGTGCATCCAGAGGACCGGATTGAACTCTTCTGATTGAGACCGGAGCAACACCAATGACGATTCGCGTTTACAAACCAGTCACCAACAGCCGCCGCAACGCATCGGTGAATCTGCACACCGAAGTGACCAAGAAGACTCCAGAAAAGAGCCTGCTTCGTCCCCTGCACAAAACCGGCGGCCGCAATTGCCAGGGCAAACTGACCGTGATTCAACAGGGTGGAGGCCACAAGCGCCGATACCGCCTCATCGATTGGCGTCGCACGAAGGATGATGCGCCAGCGACCGTGGTCGGAGTCGAGTACGACCCAAATCGCTCGTGCCATCTTGCGTTGCTGAAGTACGCCGATGAGAGCGTGCGCTACATCCTTGCTCCAAAGAACATTCGCGTTGGAACGAAAGTGATCAGTTCTGCCAAGCAGGTTGAGCCAGAGATTGGAAACTGCATGGCGCTGCGCCACATTCCAACCGGTTTGGATGTGCACGCGGTGGAGTTGGTTCCCGGCAAGGGCGCGCAGGTCGTGCGCTCCGCAGGAATGTCGGCGCGGCTCACAAACAAAGAAGGTCGGTTTGCGACACTGGTGTTGCCATCGGGCGAAATCCGGCAGGTGTCTCTCGATTGCAGAGCCACCATTGGCGCAGTCGGCAATGCTGACCACGCACTTGTGAAGTTAGGAAAGGCAGGTCGAGCACGGTGGCTTGGTCGCCGCCCACGCACCCGCGGAATGGCGATGAGCCATCATCAGCATCCGCACGGTGGTGGTGAGGGCCGATCAAAGGGTGGACAGATTCCATCGAATGCCAGCAACACGCCAGCCAAGGGCGGTCGGACTCGATTGCGCGGTAAAGCGAGCGATGAGCGCATTCTTCGTCGTCGATTCAGCCGTCGCTACGGGCAACTCAAGGTCTGATCGCACACACTGAAGCAGAGCACAGGAGATAACGAATATGTCACGATCACTCAAGAAAGGTCCAGCAGTCGACGAGAAACTCTTCCGCAAGGTCGAGGTCGTTACTGCGAGCGGACGACGACAACCCATCAAGACCTGGCGCCGTGCGTGCACCATCGTTCCCGAATTCATCGGCACGACATTCCAAGTGCACAACGGTCGTGCTTTCATCGATGTCTTCGTCACCGAAGACATGGTTGGTCACAAGTTGGGCGAGTTTGCAATGACTCGCACATTCCGCGGACACACGAACAAGAAGGAAGGCATCGCAGGCGGCGAGAAGACCAGCTCGTGATGCGGTCATTGACCACGAAGCGAACACATTGGAGCACGCAATGAAGAAGACTGACACTGGAAAGACTGACACTGGAACGACGGAGGCTGCGATCTACACCGCATCCCATCGACACTGCCGCATTGCGCCGCGCAAGGTTCGGCTCGTGACGGACATGATTCGAGGACTCGATGTCGCCACGGCGATGACGCGTCTGGACTTCAGTCCCCGTCGCGGAGCTGTGTTCGTGAAAGTCGTTCTGAAGAGTGCGATCGCTAACGCTGAAGAGCGGGATGCCGATGTCGGATCTCTCTTCATCCACGAAACAAAGGTCGACGAAGGTCCAATCATCAAGCGCTTCCAGCCGAAAGACCGTGGGCGCTCTCATCCAATCAAGAAGCGGACGAGTCACATCCATGTGACCGTAGCCGAGCGCAAATCCTGAGGTTTTCAATATGGGTCAAAAGACACATCCATTTGGTTTCCGAGTCGGCATCACTGAGACACACAAGAGCCGTTGGTTTGCGCCCAAGGCGCTCTTCGGTGAATTGCTCGTCGAGGATTACAAGATCCGAAAGTTCATCGACAAGCGACTCAATCGCACCCCGCCCTTTGCGGCGGTCAGCGATGTGCTCATCGAGCGCACCCGCGAAGAGTTGAAGGTCGTCATCAAGACTGCTCGCCCTGGGCAAGTGCTTGGCCTCAAGGGTGCGGGCAGGGAGCAATTGGTGAACGAACTTCAGGCGCTCACGAGCCGCAAGGTTGCGGTGGAGATAGTTGAAGTTCGGAATCCAGAGATTGATGCTCGACTGATCGCTGAAACAATGGCAGAGCAATTGAAGAAGCGTGCTAATTTCCGCCGCATCATCAAGATGCGTTGCGAGAGCGCGATGCAGAATGGTGCGAAGGGGATCCGCATTCTCTTGGCTGGTCGACTGGGCGGCGCAGAGATGAGTCGAACGCTCGACATGCGATTGGGATCGATTCCGCGATCGACGCTGCAGGCACATGTCGATTACGCCCTGGCGCATTCATTCACCACCTATGGCGCACTTGGCGTCAAGGTCTGGGTCTACCGCGGCATGTATTCCGCGGCGGAGAGTCAACCGGATTATCAATCAACCGCTGCGGGTGGCAAGGCCCGTGTGCGTGGTCGGCGCTAGTCAATGCATCGATGAATCAAACGAACCACACGAGCACAACGAGCACAACGAACACAACGAGATAAGCCATGAACCTACTTCCATCACGAGTCAAGTACCGCAAGCAACAACGCGGAAAGATGAAGGGTTGCGCTACGCGCGGCAACTACGTCGCTTTCGGCGAGTACGGACTGCAATCGCTGGAAACCGTCTGGTTGAGCGGTCGCCAGATTGAGGCAGGGCGCATCGCTGCGCAGCACTTCCTTCGACGTCAAGGCAAGCTTTACATCCGAGTCTTTCCTGAGAAGCCGATCTCGAAGAAGCCATTGGAAACTCGAATGGGTACTGGAAAGGCGGAAGTTGAGTACTGGGCTGCGCGTGTGAAGCCAGGCACAGTGCTCTTTGAAGTCGAGGGTGTTTCAGAAGAGTTGGCAAAGCAGGCGCTTGCGCGTGTTGCCTACAAGATGCCAGTGCGATGTCGCATGGTGGCGCGACGGTTGGCCGTGTAATCGGCTATGTAATCAGACAGAATTGAAGGAACCGAATCATGGATATGAAAGAAATCAAGAAGTTGAAGGATGAAGAATTGAGCATCGAATGCACCCGCGTGCGTCGTGCGCTTTTCGACCTGCGTTCGCAGGTCGTGACCGAAAAGGTCAAGGATTCTTCGCAGTTCGTCAAGACCCGTGTGGACTTGGCTCGTTTGTTGACCGAGACATCCGCTCGACGCGTCGCCACATCGCCTGCTCGGACTCCAACTCTCCGAAAGCCGGTCGTTCTCAAACAAGTCGCTCGAAAGCCAGTCGCTCGAAAGCCAGTCGCTCGAAAGAAGGTGAAGTCTTGAGTCGCAAGTCTCCTGTCGTCGTTCCAGAAAACGGCCCACGCATGATCGGCATGGTCGATCGTGATGTGCAGGATCGCACCCGTCGCGTGGTCATTTCGTATTCAGCTCGGCATCCACGGTACGGAAAGTATGTGCGTCGACGCACCATGCTTCAGGTGCATGATGAAACGAACGATTCGCATACCGGTGACCGCGTCGAGATCGCAGAGTGTCGACCACTTTCGCGCACCAAGCGGTGGACGCTTGTTCGCATCGTTGAGCGTGCCCCAGTCAAGGCCGAAGTGGTGTACGGCGAAACAGTGAAGGTCAAGGAGTGAGTTCGGAAAACTTCAACGGAGACGAATGAAATGATTCAAAAAGAAAGCAGACTTGAAGTTGCCGACAACAGCGGCGCACGCGAAGCGATGGTGATCGGTGTGCTCGGTGCGAGCACGGCTCGTGGTCGATTCACCCGACTTTCGATGTCGGTTGGCGATCGCGTGCGCGTTGCCATCAAGGCAGCAATTCCAAACGGCGACGTGAAGTCAGGCGACAAGGCGCTCGCCGTGATCGTTCGAGTCAAGTATCCGGTGCGCCGTGATGATGGCTCATATGTTCGCTTCGATTCCAATGCATGTGTTCTCATCGATGACGATGGAAATCCCAAAGGCACGCGCATCTTCGGCGCTGTTGCGCGTGAACTGCGGGAGAAGAACTACATGAAGATCGTGTCCCTTGCGCCAGAGGTGGTCTAATCCCATGCCGCTCCATGTCAAAAAAGGTGATGTTGTGATGGTGACCTCGGGGAACAACCGAGGCAAGACAGGCGAGATTCTCTCCGTGGATCGCAAGGCGATGCGCGTGTTTGTCAAGGGAATCAACCTGCACAAGCGCAATATCAAAGCCACACAGGCGCAACCGAAGGGTTCCGTCATCGAGAAGGAACTCTCGATTCACATTTCCAATGTCAGCCCGGTCGTCGATGGCAAGCCAACGCGCGTGCGATTTGTTGCCAAACCAGATGGGTCGAAGGTTCGCATCGCAGCACGCAACGGCACGTCGTTGCATGTGTTGCGCGGTGCGACCAAGACCAAGTCTTGAAGGAGCATCCATGAGTAAGAAAGAAATCGCCAAGTCCTATCCCGAACCGCGCCTGCGTCAGCTTTATCGCGATGAAGTTTCGCAGCGTGTCCTTGCAGAGTTCGGCATGAAGAATGTGCACCAACTGCCATCGATCGAAAAGGTCATCATCAATGTTGGTGTTGGACGCCATCTCGAGAATCAGAAGCTGAAGCCGGAGTATCGCGATGCCGTCATCGGAACACTCGCGACGATCTCTGGGCAGAAGCCGATCATGATTCTCGCCAAGAAGGCCGTGTCCAATTTCAAGGTTCGTGAGGGCGCACCGAGTGCGTTTATGGTCACCCTCCGCCGCGAGCGAATGTGGAACTTCCTTGATCGACTGATCAATCTTGCGATGCCTCGTATCAAGGATTTTCGAGGCGTTTCAGACAAGACATTCGATCGGCAAGGCAATTTCGCGATGGGGTTGACCGAACAGGCCGTCTGGCCCGAGATCAACATGGCAGCTGTCAATCACACCCACGGGATGAACATCAACATCGTCTTTCGCCGGAGCGATGCAAAGAAGAGTCGCATCGTGCTCGCGGAACTCGGCATGCCGTTCGTCAAGCCCGAGCCACCCGCGAAGAAGCCCATCGCAATCGCCAGCTAAACAGGAACTGAAAGAAACACTATGGCAAGCAAACGCGTATTCGCAAAAATGAAGGCCACGCCGAAGTTCTCGACGCGCAAGCGCAACCGCTGTGAAATCACCGGTCACGCACGTGCGTACTACCGCAAGTTCAGAATCAGCCGGCATCTGCTGCGCGAATTGGCATTGCTTGGAATGATTCCAGGCATGCGCAAGGCCTCTTGGTAATTCGTATCGATTCCAAACACTCAAGGATTCAATCATGTCACTGCAAGATCTCACCGCCGATATGTTGACCCGCATCCGCAATGCGGTTTCGATTCGACGCAAGAGCGTCACCTGCCTCAACAACCGCTTGAACCGCGGCGTGCTGGAGGTGTTGCGCGACGAGGGCTACATCACTGGATTCGAAGTGATTCCAGATGGTCGCCAAGGCCTGCTGCGCGTGCAGTTGAAGTATGGACCACGCGGTGAAACACTCATCAACAGGATCGACCGAGTGTCGCATTCGGGTTGCCGTGTCTACTGCGGGACGGAAAATATGCCTCGCCTGCTCGAAGGACTTGGGATCACGGTGGTCTCAACAAGCCAGGGCGTGATGAGTGATCGGAAGGCACGCGAAATGCGAGTCGGTGGCGAAGTCGTCTGCGCGGTCTCGTGATCGAAAGGAACCACCCATGAGCCGAATTGGAAAACAACTCATCCCCGTCCCCGCGACCGTCAAGGTCTCGGTGAATGCCGCAACAAAGCGGGTTGACATTCAGGGACCCAAGGGCAAGAACTTCTTTATCTACCGTCCAGAGGTCGTCGTTGCCTACGACGATGCAACGAAGTCGATCTCGTGCGCGGTTGACGACATGGCACGGATTGACGAGGGCAATCGCCGTGCGTACTGGGGCACCACCCGCGCCGTTCTGAACAAGATGGTGAAGGGAGTGACCGATGGGTACTCCATCAAACTTGAAGTGATCGGCGTGGGTTGGACTGCGAAGTTGCAAGGCAAGAAGTTGGTGCTTTCCATCGGCTTCTGCAATCCAATCGTGCTCGTTGTGCCAGACACCGTCACATGCACGATCGAGAAGGACACCCTTATCACGATCGCTGGCGTGGACGCTCAGCAAGTCGGAGCGTTCGCAAGCCTCGTTCGCAGTCAACGCAAGCCTGAACCGTACAACGGCAAGGGCATCAAGTATTCGGGCGAAGTCATTCAGCGCAAGAAGGGCAAGGCATTCGGCGCGTAAGTCATTCGCGAACGGAACTCAAAGGAATTCACAGGTAATCACATGGACATTTGCACTCAAAAAAGAACTCGCCGTAGCCGCCGTCGCAAGGGACTTCGCAAGACGCTTCGTGGGACGCCAACGCGTCCTCGTCTCGCTGTGTTCCGTTCGCCCCGTCATATTTATGTTCAAGTCATCGACGACTTGGCGGGGCGGACGCTCGCTTCAGCATCGTCGTTGGATGTTGACCTCGCGAAGCAGACGGGCGGCAACGCGGGTGCGGCAGCGGTGGTCGGAAAGGCAGTTGCCGAACGCGCGATCAAGGCGGGCGTTGGTGAAGTGGTCTTCGATCGCGGCGGGTACCTCTATCACGGACGGGTGAAGGCATTGGCAGAAGCAGCTCGTACGGCAGGACTCAAGTTCTAAACATTTGGATTCACACTGGAACAAACATGAACGACAATTTTGATGACAGCGGCGTAGATGCGACAACTGTGAAGGTGTTTCGCACATCATCCACAGTGGCGGGTGGTCGGCGTTTTAGTTTCGGCGCACTCGTTGTGGTTGGTGATCGTCACGGCAAAGTCGCGGTGGGATACGCCAAGAGCAATCAGGTCCCGACCAGCGTTGAGAAGGCGACCCGTGAGGGCAAGCGCAAGTTGCGCGCATATCCGCTGCAGGGCCGCACGCTCCCGCATTCGGTTGAAGGACGATTCGGCGCATCAACCGTGCGATTGGTTCCTGCAAGCCCCGGAACGGGCGTCATCGCAGGCGCTTCCGTCCGCGCAGTATTGGACATGCTTGGTGTTCAAGATTGCTTGACGAAGGCCTATGGATCGAGCAACGCAAAAAACTTGGTCAAGGCAACCTTCGTTGCGCTCGACATGCTCAAGACGCGCGAGCGCGTCGAGCAACTTCGCGGCGTGACATTGGGAACGACGACTGTTGAGGATGCGATTGCGCGCGGAATGGCTGCGATGCCAGCGCAGCGTTCAGGCGAACGCGCCGCAGCACCAGTCAACACAGTTGGAGATGAGCGCCGCCGAGGTGGTGGCGGTCGATCAGGCGGTGGTGGACGGTTTGGTGGCGGCGGTGGTGGTGGGGGCGGTGGTCGCCCGCGATCAGATGATGGCGGGCGAGGTCATGTCGCTGTAGCCACAGCAGATGCGCCAGTTACACCAACGGCTGCGCCAATTACACCAATCGCTACGCCAGTTACACCAATCGCTGCGCCAGTTACACCAATCGCTACGCCAGTTACACCAATCGCTGCGCCAATTACACCAATCGCTACGCCAGTTACACCAATCGCTGCGCCAATTACACCAATCGCTGCGCCGGAAGTTGCGCCCGCAGCAGGATCGCCGCCAGTTCAGCCCTGACGCAGAGTTCGAGATTGATTCAGATTCTTTGATGAGGAGTATTCAGCCATGATGATTCAC
>SIAP01000045.1 GCA_009691725.1 Phycisphaerales bacterium | reverse complement strand
TGATCATGATCGTTGAATTGACCAGTTGAATCCACGCGATCCAATCACGGGCTGGGTGCGTCAGGAGCGGCGGGGATGGCGTCAGTAACGGCGCAGGACGCCGATCACAACCCCCTGAATCGTGCAGTCTTCCACCAGAATCGGTTCGAACTCAGGATTGGCTGGTTGGAGGCGAATCAGCCCACTCTTCTCGCGATAGAACGACTTGAGCGTGGTCTCTCCATTGGGTAAGAGTGCCACGACCCGTTCGCCATTGCGTGCGGTTGAGCGGCGCTCCACGATCACATAATCGCCATCGAGGATCCCCTCGTCGCGCATCGATTCGCCCTCGACCTGCAACGCGAACATGTCGCCGCGGCGCGCTGTCGTCCGGCCGAAAATTGCCTCGAGTTGCAGTTTCTCGTCCTCTGCACAACGCTCGATTGGCATTCCTGCCGCAATTCGCCCGAGAAGTGGGATCGACATTCCCGACGCCTCGTCTGGTCGAACGGCACTCTCAACTTCCGACAAAGAGCGAGCCTTGTTCGGATTGCGCCGCAGCGCCCCCTTCTCCACCAGCGCTTCGACATGCTCGAAGACGGTGACCTTGCTCACCTGCAGCTCGTCTGCGATCTCTTGCAGCGTCGGGGAGTAGCCGTTGAGAAGTCGAAACTGGCGAACAAAGTTGAAGATTCGCATCTGCTTGGGGGTGAGGTTCATTGTTGTCATGGAGGTCTTTCATCCTTTCGGTGTCTGGCGCAAGCGTTGGTGAAATTCGTCGATAGGTGTAGGCCAGCGCAAGCGCGCGGCCGGCGGTCGTCTTCCTTGGCTTTGGAATTGATGTGGTGCTCTCTTGAACGGTGTGATCGACGAGTCGGGTGTGAATTCCGAAAATGCGCTCGAGCCAATCAACCGGCTCGGGAACAAAGTGCACGGTGTGTTGTGGCGCACGAGCGACGCCACGGAATTGCGACCTCTGCGAGACGAGCAGGAGCTCACCATGTTCGTCGCAGACAATCTGCTGGACAAAGTCCCCGCCGGGACCAATGCAGACCAGCGGTTCGCTCAGCGCGCCTGGAATGACCGGCGTTGATTTCGTTTGGGTTGTCGTCATCGAAGGCTTCTTTTTCATGGTCAGAAGGTCATCGGGCGTTTGGGTCATTCCTCATCACAATCTGTACGGTATATGTTAGGCGAACGGTCGGTAGGGTTCAAGCCCTTTTTTCTGATCCCATTAGGATTGCCAAACCAAATGGCTCACACAGCACCGGATCCGCCTCGAGACCCGCCCATTCCCTGCAGGGACGCGATCCGACGAGCCTTTGCTCTCGATCCTGCCATTCACTTTCTGAACCACGGCTCCTTTGGTGCGGCTCCTGCGCCCGTCGCAGAGGCGGCGGCGGGGTGGCGATCCAAGATCGAGGCCAGACCGATCGAGATGATGGGTCGCCGGATGAATGACCTTCTTGCCGATACCAAGATGGCTATCGGTGCGTACATCGGCGCCGACCCAGAACGCATTGGGCTGGTGACCAACGCCACGAGTGGGGTTGGTGCGGTCCTTCGCAGCATCGTCTGGAAGGCTGGTGATCAGATCATCATCTCGAACCAGGGATACAACGCGGTTCGCCAAGCCGCGCACTTCTGTTGCGAAAGATTTGGCTGCGAGATGATCGTGGTCGACCTTCCACTGCCGATGTTGGAAAGCAGCGAAGTCTGTGATCGGTTGGTCGGCGCCATCACAGGGCGCACGCGGCTGGTGATCGTGGATCACATCACCAGTCCCACCGCACTGATTCTTCCCGTTGCCCAAATCGCGCGCGCCTGTCGCGCAGCAGGGGTGCGCTGCCTGATCGATGGCGCGCATGCACCGGGAATGCTGCCGCTACAGGTCGACGCAATCGGCGCCGACTGGTACACCGGAAATCTTCACAAGTGGGTCTGCGCGCCAAAGGGCAGCGCGTTTCTTGTTGCCGCCCCCGATACCGCCCCATGGACTCACCCCGAAACGACCAGCCACTTCTATGGACATGGATTCACCAAGGAATTTGACTGGCAGGGCACGCGCGACTTCGCGAACTGGCTGGCCATTCCAGCGGCGATCGACTTCGTGACCAACGCATATCCCGGCGGCCTCATGGTTCACAATCACGCACTTGCGGCCTGGGCGCAGCGATTGCTCTGCGCGCGATTCGAAACGCAGGCAGCGTCGGGTACCGACGAATCTTTGATCGGATCCATGGCGACCGTGGCGCTGCCGCACGAGATCGCCGCGCGCTTCGCATCAGCGGCGGCATTTCAAGCCACGCTCTACGAAAGACATCACATCGAGGTGCCGGTGATCGATTGGGGAGGCTCGTGGTTTGTGCGCGTCTCAGCGCAGGCCTACAACGGGCCGAGCGATTACTTGGCGCTCGCTGCAGCTGTCGCCGCGGAACGCTCTGCGGGCGGGGATTGAGTTGGAGGCGTTGATTGCGCGGGCGGTGGTGGCGGGGCGGGAGTCATGGCCGCCGCTTGCGCCTGCTTGAACGGGACATACTCATTGTTGAACCAGGTCCACCAACTCTTCATGTCCCAACCAAGATCTGCGGTGGACTGCCCGAAATCACGGGTCGTCATCGCCAAGAGCGAATGATGAACATCGGTTCGATAGGTGTAGACCATCGCATCCTGCACCCGCATGAGCACGCCCGTTCGAAGTGTTCCTAAGACCGGCTGAAATGCTCCAGCGCGATCACCCACAACGGGAACGACATTGGCGATGTAGTTGGTGGTGGTTCCAATGGCAATCCAGGCGAGGTCGCCATCAGTCTTCTTTTCGTCTGCCGAAACCTGCGCAAAGATGAGTGCAGGAATCACCGCGAATGCGTCCACCTTTCCGGCAAGGAGTCCCGCCTGATTGACGACCAGATGGCGATCATCGCGAAGTCCCAGTTCAATCGTGGCAACCACTTCGTCGCAGGCGGGTCGCAGAATCCGCCGCGACGCCTCGTGTCGAATCGCTGGTTCATCGGCGCGAATTGCGATCCACGCAAGGCGCGCTTGACCGAGGCCGCCCTGACCTGCGAGATGATCGAGGAAGCCCAGGAGAACTTCATCCTTCTGACCCTCGAGTGCTCCCCAGAGCGCGTTCCACGATGCTGGATCCGTCCACGGACCGAACAGCGCACTGCACTCCGCGCGCGAGGTGCCGCGCCGTCCGCCGAACTTGGCGCGCACGAAGTCCTCGGCACTTCGTTCGTACGACTGCGCTGAACTCGCCGCGCGATCCTTGGGTGCCAGAATGGAAGGATCAACCGCGAAAGGTATTCCGCCGGTCGATGGAATCGGACGGGTCAGCGACGCCGGGATCGACTGTGTGGGCGGCGCACCGTGGAGTGCAGCGGCGAGAACCCACGCGACAGCGATTGCGATTCGAGTGACATGCATGTTCCATAGGATAGCCATCATGACGATGGATCCAAGGGAAAGCAGCGCGCAAGCCGAACCAGATCCGCAGGCAATCTATGCGCGACTCGGAGCAGAGGCGTTCTGGGAGATTGCGCGGCGTTTCTATGGGCGCCTGGCCCGTGATGAACTGCTGCGACCGATGTTCCCCGCGGATCTCGAAGAACCAATTCGCAATCAGGCGGAGTTCTTGATTCAGTATTTCGGGGGACCGCAGACCTACAGCCTGCGCAAGGGGCATCCCCGTTTGCGCATGCGCCATCATTCGTTCTCGATCGGACTCGCCGAAAGAAATGCCTGGGTCGCTGCCATGGATGGAGCTCTCGCCGATGCTGCGATCCCTGAACCAGACCGTTCTGTCATGCGCAGATACTTCGCAAATACAGCGACATTCTTGATGAATCGCGAGGAGTGACTGCGAGCGCGGTGCGAGGTGGGCGCTGAATTGCCTGGCTAATCCGGATCGATCGCGCCGACCATCAGGTCACGCCGGGCGAGCACGGTGAGCACCTTCTCTGCCTCGGCACGGGTTGGCCACCATCCAATGCGAACGGCGAAGAGATCCTCGCCCTTGGTTGTTTGGATCGCATCGACCCGCGCAGCGGGTGCCTTCGCCCGGAGCAAGTCCTTCGTCAAATCCTTGGCACGCTTTTGAGCGGCGATCTGGGTGCTGTAGCTGCCGGCGCGGATCGTGAACTGGCGCTGGCTGATCGCCCCTCTGACTCCGTTGGATGAACGCGTTGGCTTGACTGTGGGCGCAGGATCTGCTGGTGGAAGCACCGCTGCTTGAGGCGCCGCCGGCGTCGCGTGCGTGAGCGTCCACGCGGGTGCTGCGGCAATCTCGGTGGAACTCGCCTCGTTCTGGGAAGAATCACTCCGTGTCATCGGTGGGGTCGCGGGACGCGCTGTCAGTACCAGAGTTCGGTCGGCAAACTCCCGCGCCCGGGTCGCGTCATTGCCAGTCAACTTGGTGGAGGCTTGCGAGAAGCAGCACGCGGCATCTTCTGGTCTGTGCTGGGAGAGCCGAATGTCTCCAAGCAGCACCAGCGCGCTACCCCCAATCGATGGATCACTCGACGATTGTGCTTGCAATGCCAGGCGTTCGGCCTGATCGACCTTCCCGAGTTTGAAAGCACTCATCCCGCCAATCAACGCCCCTTGCGATTTGGCGAGTTGTGCATCGCTTTGCAGAAGTGCCTCGCTCTCGATCAACGCGGCGGAATATCGACCCTCCTCGTAGCGCGAGATCGCCGCAGACAAATTGCCTGCTTTGGGTTGGCCTTCACACGCCCACAGCACGAGCGCGATCGAAGCGATGAGAAGAGTCGTGATGGCGCGACGATGGCGCGGGTGGCTTCCTTGCACGGGGGTATCGTACGGTGCCTCCGCGCGCGGACGCAAGTGATGAATCTCCTTCGCACAATCCAGCGGCAGATTTTTCTGCGACCAACGCGCATTGCGATCATTGATGACCAGCGCTCGTGGCGCGCCTATGAGTTGCAGATCGTGGCGTGGCATCTGGCGCGCGAAGTCAAGCGCGTCTCCACCAGCGAGCGGATCGGGATCATGTTGCCGACTTCTGGGCTCTTCCCGGCGGCGGTCATGGCGGGATGGATACTCGGTCGGACGATCGTCCCCTTGAACTACTTGCTGTCGAAGTCAGACCTCGACTATGTGTGCAAGGACGCGGAGCTCGACGCCTGCATCACCGTGGGACCTATGGTCGATCTCGTGGGCGGGCTCCCAAATGGGGTCACCGCCATCCGCATGGATCAGATGCGCTTCAAGGGGTTCCCGCCGATTCGCCTCTCGAAACGAATGAAGCGAGATCAACTGGCGGTCCTGCTCTACACCTCTGGGACCAGTGGCCGCCCCAAGGGAGTCATGCTGACCGCAGGCAACCTGCAGTCAAACATCGAACAGATCGTCGATCGAGCGAGATTTGACCGTACCGACACCATGCTCGGCGTCCTCCCGCAGTTTCACACCTTCGGATTGACTGTGCTCACGCTCTTGCCGTTGGCAATTGGCTGTCGCGCCGTCTACACGGCACGGTTCATCCCGCGCAAGTTGGTGACCCTAGCCCGCACACACCGCGCAACGGTCTTGATCGCCATCCCTTCGATGTATGGAGCGCTGCGGATGGTGAAGGACGCACAGCGCGAGGACCTGCAGAGCTTGCGCTATGTGGTGAGCGGCGGTGAACCGTTACCCCAAGCAGTCTCTGATGGCTTCTTCGAACGATTTGGAATTCGAATCAGCGAGGGGTATGGACTCACCGAGACATCTCCGGTGACCAACTGGTGCCTGCCATCGGAGTGGAAGTGGCGCAGCGTCGGGCGTCCCCTGCGCGACATCACCGAGCGCATCGTCGATGGTGCGGGTGGCGATGTCGCCGCAGGCAACGAGGGGGAGATTCGCATTCACGGTCCCAATGTCATGGCGGGGTATTGGAAGCTTCCCAAGGAGTCAGCTGCTGCATTCGACGAGCGAGGTTTCTTTCGCACCGGCGACATGGGACGCATAGACGCAGATGGCCATCTCTTCATCACCGGACGCCTCAAGGAGATGCTCATTATCGCTGGCGAGAATGTCTTCCCACGCGAGATCGAAGAGGTGATCGATCGACACCCTTCTGTTCAAGCGAGTGCGGTGGTTGGAATGGCAGATGAATCGCGCGGTGAAGTTCCCATCGCATTTGTCGAACTCAAGGCGAACGAGACATTTGATGCGGTCGCCATTCGCACCTGGTGCAGGGAGCATCTTCCTCAGTTCAAGGTGCCGCGGGACATTCGCTGTCTGGAATCGCTGCCGCGCAATCCAACGGGAAAAATCCTGCGCCGCGCGCTCGCCGAACTCTTGAAGCCGTCGTAGCGGCTTCGGTCAGGGGCAGGGACCCCACCCCGAGAGGGCGGTTGTCAGGTCGGCACCATCAACAATTCCGTTGCCATCAATATCCCCAGAGCCTGCGCTCCCCCATCCCGACAAGATCGTTGTGAGGTCGGTGCCATCGACCTGCTGATCGTGATTGAGGTCTGCGGCACAACCGGGGCAGAGCGGCTGGTTTGATGTGACCGTCAATGTTCCTGCCCCGATCGACCCATCAATCGATGCGACCCGAACGAGGTAGTCAACCGCGCAAGTTGCCGTGAAGGCAACTTCGGCGCTCAGTGGATTCGCAAAGCAGAACTTGCTGTTGTCGTTGCAAGCAATGGCGACTGACGCTGCCGAGCAAGGGGCGGCGTAGACCATGATCGCTGTGTTCAGCGTTTGCGCCGCACATGTTCGCACCGTGATGTACCCACGGATGTCTCTGAGTTGGAACCACACATCGCCACCAACTGTCGTGCCGAGCGGGACGCACGCCGCGGGCACCTGCGCACCGCTTGGAGTTGCACCGATGAGCGTGAACGGCGTGGCGCCAAGTGCCAGAGCAGTCGCCTGCCCGCAATCATCGTTGGGCGGAACGGATGGCCCACAGATAGACACGGCTTGGCTGACGCATACTTCGTCCCACGACTTCTGGCAGCACACCGGGTCGATCTGACAGACCGAGGCACAGCATGCTGCATCTTGGCAACCCGCTGTGGCATGCTTCACGAAACAGTCGCCTGAAGATCCGCATGGGTCACTGGCACACTGGTCGTCCCAGGTGGCGCGAATGTTGTAACTCTGCAGCGCTGGACAGGGCTCGAGAAGTGCTTGCGGACTTGGAAAGGTTCCCCGCGCGGCAACCAGAAACCAAGTTCCAGCCGGCAAGCATCCCACGCGTTCCACCAGACCGCATCCATTTGTTTGCAGGAAGAGGGTCGCCTGTGAAAGTGGCAGGCAAGGATCGGAAAGCAGAGCGACGAAGCTGGGGGTGGTACCGCTTTCGATGGTGTTGAATTCAGACTGGAAGGAAAGGCTCAATCTTGAAAGTCCGTCTCCGTCGGGGTCAGGCAGAACCAATCGATAGGCGTCGATGTCGGGAGCGGGATCCGTGCCGTTGACGATTGTGCGAAAGGAGCCACACACTGATTTCGAGTTCTGCATTGTCAAGAGGGTGGTGTTCGACGCCCCATCGATGCACGGAGAATTTCCTGGTCCGACCGTTTGACAGGGTTCATTCTCGGCGGTGGATTGAGGTGGACAGGCTGGGCTACAACTGGTTTGGCAGATGGCGATCGCAGCAGAGACACAAATCTGATCCCACGCGGTGCTGCAGCAGAGGGGGTAGATGCTGCAGACCGACTCGCAGCAGGCTGCGTCCGCACATGAGGGAGTCGTATGAACTTGATTGCAGGGACCGCTTGCCGGCAAACCACAAGGCTGTGGGGGGGCGATCGTGCAGACGAATGATGCTCCAAGGACGCAGTTGGCATCCCAACTCAGCGTGCAACAACTGGGGTCGATGGCGCAGACGAGTTCGCAGCAGACTGGGTCAGCGCAGCCTGGCGTCGGGTGCGAGACGATGCACGATCCGGTGGCAGCGAGGGGACAAGATTGTCCGTGAACAGCCGTTTCAACCAAGCTGGAAGACACAGTGAGCAGGAGGCTCAGAAAAGAGATTCGGCGGCAGGGATTCAACATCTGGAACATACGCGCGGTTCCGTATTGTGACGAACAATCCAAGAAAATCAAGCAGAAAGTAAAACCCCCTCGATCGGTTGATCGAGGGGGTTGCAAATCTCAAAGAATCATCGAACCACTTATGGGCAGTCACCCCAACCGCTGAGGAGGAGGGTGAGATCGGCGCCATTGG
>SIAP01000044.1 GCA_009691725.1 Phycisphaerales bacterium | reverse complement strand
TCTCTTCGCGGAAGTGCGCGACTCGCGGACATCACTCCACACCTCGCGGCCGTCGAGTTGAACGATGATCTCGAAGCAGCGGCGCTCTGCGCAGAACGCATGAAGATCGGCAACACAACGCTCCACAATGCCCTGCGCGAGGCAAGCGTCTTCGATTCGCTACTGCGCCTCGAGGATGCAGAGTCGACACTTCGATCAAACTATGTCGCGCACGACGATGCATGGACGGCAAACACGGCCGTCGGGGTTGCAACCGCCAAGACACTTCGCCGCGCTGCAGGGGTCGGCGCGAATCTCCAGCGTGCCGACCGAGAATTGCGGCGCGCCGAAGAGTTCCTTGATCGGCGCGATTACCTGCGTGCACTCATTCTGCTCTGCGAAGCGATTCGACGGCGCGCGATCTCGTCGCTCAAGTTGGAGGAGCAATTGAAGTGCGAGATTCGATCGATCAAGATGGAGGTCGCATTTGACCGACTTGAATCATCGCCGAACTGCGGATTTCGGTCAGGGCTACTTTCAAGACTGCGCCGAACGCGAAATCAGGTCGTTCATGTCGACGAGGCGCACAGCGACGTCCAGGTGCTTCTCGACTCGCCGGATAAACTGCGCAGTATGCTGCGAGATGCAATCACGGATGCGAAGAAGAAGTTGTTTCGGCATCTAGGATAGGGACTCGGATCACTCGCGTGCTGGTTTCGCGGCTGCGTTCGCGATGTCACGCAAGAGCATTGCGAGCGTAGCCACCACATCCATGTTGACGGCGAGTGTCCGATCGTCATTGAGATTCGGACCGATGCAAACTTGTGCACGAACGAAGAGCGATGAGCCAGGAACTCGCCCACGTTGAACATCCTCGAGCGCGGTCGTCGCGGTCTCGATGAATTCTGCCAGAAATGCCCGGTCGCGGATCATTCGGCTCAGTAGCCGAGCTGCCGTGCCGTCGGTCGAAAGCGGTTCGATGAAGACGAGGGCGAACCGCGGCGTACCTCCAACGGGATCGAAACGAATTCCGATGCACCGCGCAAGACGTTCCATCCCGGGGGCGTGACGTCGCATCGCGATCGTGAATGCCGCGCCGAGTTCTGGAACAATCGACCGCGGAAGCGAAGGCGAATCACTTCCCAATCCCCACGCACCACCCAAGTCTCGCTGAATCGCAACGGACTCCAGATCTGCCTCGGTGAAATCGAATGTCATAAAACATGTCGCGGCTTCGTACCTGAGTTTCAATGCCTGCTTGCGCGTCTCGCCAAGTTCATCAAACGTCGCCGCGACCTCGAGCGTCACAAATTGCCGCGAGTCGAGTGGATTGGCTCGTTCACCAATCTCGCTGAGAGCGTCCTTCACTTCGGATTGCGGAGCCGGCTTGAGCATCGACTCGAACAACTGCACACGCGCTGGAAGCGCGGTCAACGACGATCTCTTGTGAATGAAATCACTCGGAATCGTGAAGTCCACTATTCGAAGGGAGAGCATGTATGACTGTGTGACGCTTGAGTCGGCGCGCTCCGACCAAAGTGCACCTTCGATACGGATCGCGCCACGATCTCGTCCGTCACGCTCTTCGAAGGCCGAGGGGAAAAACGCCGATTCCTCCGATTCGTATCGAAGGGTGGAACAGTATGCGAGATCTTCTCGTCCGATGGATTGTCGATCCTCGCTAAACCACTCGGCTACGCGCCGCTCCGCGAGACCATGAACCGCTGCAACAGGGTCATGGATGGCCGCAATCCCAAATCTTCCCGCACCAGGATGCACGCGGATGGACGTCCCAGACTCGATCATGTCACGAATCCGTACCGGCATCGGGCGTGGTTGACTTTCTTCACCGACTCCCGTGCCGCCCTCGGACGCCAAGCAGCACCATCCCCACAGATCCGTCCCCGGACGTCGCGCAGCGACTGGATCAGACGGGTCGAGGACCACCTCGCGATCCTCGAGCATCGTCGCCGCACGTCCATCCACGGAATTCAGATCTTCTCGAAGCGCCCCAGATTGCGGCAGACCAAACTTGGACCAAAGTGCGCGGTGCGTCGGCTGAAGCCGTCGAAGAAACCGTGCAGCAGAACGGAGATGCGATGCGAAGAGAGCACGAGATCGACCATCGGGGAGCACGAGCAAATCATGCTTCGCAGGCTTGTCGAGAGCTTCCATCCGCATCGGCAAGATCGTGAAGACGACGACTTCGTCGCTCCCAGCGTGTGCGCGAATCGCCATGCTCGCTCCCATTCCGTTTGTGGCGCTGTAAAAAACCGCACCAAACTGGCTCGAGTCCTGCACATCGAGTTCGTCGAGGTCTGCGACGACCCGAACAGCGGCGTCACCGGTGGCTTCGAGCGAGGATTCCAATTCGCGTCGCTCCCGATTGCTCATTCTTGGCGAGAAGATGACAACCTCGACCCCGCTGGACAGACATGCCTTCGCACACAATTCGATCATCCGGCTCACCCCGATGGACCCGGGAGTTGTCGCCCGGAGTTGGACCTCCCACGGCTCGTCCCCTCCCGGTGCTCTTGCGAATGGACGAACCTTCATCGTTTCGACCCGTTGCTTAGCGGTGAGGAGTTGCTCAGCGACGAAGTCTCGGGCGGCGTCCCCCATGGTTGGTGTCACGAGGAGTGTTTGGCACCGCAGTCCTTCGGCGCCGACGATTAGCCGCGTCTTATCGAGAACGAATCTCAGGTGAACTCGGTCACTGACATCGAACAAGTTCAGGTCATCGACGACCACCAGTTCGATGCGACGGAGCACTGCCTGAAGCCTTCCGAAATTCGAGGATCCCGCGAAGAATCGTTCTTCGTAATCTTCGATCGTCCCGACGAGCACGTCGGGCGTCGACTTCGGCGCGACTGCGGATCGTTCGAGTCGATCACGTTCCGACTTCTTCTCCCTTTGCTCTCGCGCCTCTGAAAAAGAAACTGTGGTCACTCGGTCGGACTCGGCCTTGGTTGTGCCATTCTGTGAACCCCGCTGTCCATCATCATTCGGTTCGACCCACGGTTGCACTCCAGATTCTGTGAGATCGCCAACATTGATGAACCAACCCACGCCAGACGACTCCGCAGCCCGCCGGATTCTGCGGATCATGCTCCGTCGCTTCGTTGCATTCGGTACGAGCACGAGAACCGTCTCGCCTCGAATGATCACAGATTGAACGATCACCGCAATCGTCGTCGAGGTTCGTCCACTCCCAGGGCATCCTTGAATAAGGACATCAACTGCGGGGTTCTTCCATGCCGGTTCATGTTGCCGCTCTAGGTCGAAGCTCTTCGCACGCTGCTCATAGATCAGACCAAATGCACGCACTTGATCAGTCGACGGAGTGACTCCTGCAAAGAACTCGTCAAACGATTCAGCGCCCGCGTAAAGCGGCGACGTCTCGCCTACTGCGAATCTCTTGGGAACCCAATCCCCCATCTCGAGTTCTGGGTCGACCGCAACTTGAAGCGCTGCCACCCAGCCTGGTGGGCGATCCCCATCTGCCTCCGGCTCGACGGCATCAGCCTCTTCGCCAGTTGGATCCCCACCCGACGGCGGCTTCGATGCGCCCTTGGAAAACCCAAGTTTCCGACGCTTGTACGGATCGCGCGACTGCCTCTCGCCCATGAGCGGACGTCGCTTGACACGTTCGACGACAGACTTTCGCTTGCGAACCCGGCGTTCATCTGAATCGACGACCACCAACTCCCGAAGCCACAACATCAACATCAATGCAAGAACGAAGAGTGGTGAGAGAAAGAGCGCAGTGAGTCCCGTGATGATCCAATCGCGCGCGGCTGGATCTATCTGCCAGCGATCGACTGGACCGAGCGTCGATGTCTCTAAGACTTTGGAGAGAATCTGCGGAAAGGGTCCCCATCCAGCAAGTTCTACCGCCACTCCCCCGAATCGGACCCAGAGGAGCGCCCCAAGAACGGCGAGCGGAAACAACAACGTCCACCAGCGCAATCGCACCGCGAGCGGCCTGCCGCAACCGTCTTCGGTCGGTGCGAGCAGTACCAACACAACAACAGCCGCAAATGGAAGTACTCCAAGGAGAGCGATAAACGCACGGATTCTGGGGCCTGCATCAATCAGCATTGGCACGATCCACGGAATCGACCCGAGCAGGAAGATGAACAGAAACCCACCCCACAAGCCAATCGACGGCGTCCCCTTGTCCGCAACGATCGCATGGCTCCGTGATGCGATGATGGCAAGTGCGCCTGTCAGTCCGAGACCAGCCGCGAATCCAGCCGTGATCAACCCCCAGAAAAGAACACGCCGTGCATGCTCCAAAATCCATCCTGCACTCATGTCGGGATCGGCTGCGAGCCAGAACAGCACCGCCGCGATCGTGCACGCCCATGGCAGCAATGCCATCAAGAACAGCACAAAGAGGCGACGCGCTGAGTAGTACGGATGAGATGACCATACGCCGAGGTGCCGAACCATCCACGGCTCCGACATCGAAGGGTTCAGCTCCATCGTCCGATTAGCATCCATCATTTCGACTTCGTTCATGCCGCACCTACTTCCGCGACGGCTACATCATGATGCGGGTCGTTTGTAGCGGCGCCAGCAAACATAACCCGGAGTTCCTCGTGGGCGAAGCCCAACGCGACCAGACCGAGATTCGTCACAGGAGCAGCAAGCGCATCAATCGTTACGCCCTGGGGTCGGGAATCCTTGATCCCGGCGACGATCTCTTTCGATCGATCACTTCCCTTTCTTGACTGGTTCACGGGGACCGCATGGAATACTTTGACCAGTGCAGGTGGCCACTTGCCAGAGCGTGGGTTTGCGATCCGACCAGAGATGCACGGCCTCATCGACTCGCACGTCAGGGACTGCGTAACCAAACGAGCGATTTCCTCGTCCCCACCTGCCTTCGCATCTTCAAGCGCCTTCCACATGAACTCAACGCTGACCTTGTCAATGTTCATCTCAAGCGCGGTTCCCAGCGCCTCTTCGATCGCACTTGAAGGGAGATGACCGTGCGAGTAGAGGTCCTGCGCTTCACAGAGTTGCTTCCACTTGACTCGGATCGAGTTCGCATCCTCATCGGCAATCTCCTTCAGCCGTTGGTCGAACTCGGCGCGTGCATCACTCGACGCAACGCACGGGATATCCAATAGTTCACGCAGGTCGTTCTGATCTTCAGCAGCAAGTGGGCCGCCCGGACGATATCCGCCTGGCTGGGCTGAGGAGTCTTGAACACCAGTTTGAAGGAGGACGCCATCGACGACTGAGTACGCACGCGCCGCAAGCGCACGTTGCGCAGTCGCCGCCGCGTTGTAGGCGGATGCCAACTTGACGACCGTCGCCCCTTTGAGAAGATCCTGAGTATCTGCCGCCAGGTGTCCGAATTCGCGACGAAGTCCCATGAGACTTGATTCCATTGACCTGCACCCCCTGCGTCCACGCCAGACTTCAAGAAGCCACGGGACAAGCGCACCGATCGTGACTCCGACCGCGCTTGCGCCGAGGATGATCGCAAGTACAAGGTGGAACCCTAGCGGTGCGAAGAGATCGAACACGTCGAACTGGACAAGTTTGTAATCGCCCCCGGTGTCAGCTGCGATCTTCTTCAGGGTGTCTTCTGCGCCCTTGTAATCGATCGCAACCGTGTTCACCTTGACCTTGTCCTTCGCGCCCCGAACAGAATTGAACCGTTCAATCGTTGCGAAGACTTGCTCGTTATTCGCGAACATCCCATCCGTCATTAGCACGATCAGGGACGGGGGGTTCGCGACCACCGGCGGGACCACCTGTGGTGGCGGCGGTGCATTCGGATCAACGGCACCAGCTGGAACAATGGGTGCAGGCGGAGGGGGTGGTGGCGGAGGAAGTTCCAGAAGTCCAAACGCGAACGCGAGTGCGGTCGTGGGATCTGTCCCTCCACCCGCCCCGAGTTTTTCGATTTCCTGAAGCCTAGGCGGGTTGGTCAAGTCATTTGCATTCGCGAGCTCCCCAGACGACACCAGCGCAACCTGATCGTGATTAAAAAACACGACACAGTACTTGCTTACCTTCGGAAGCTCGAGGATGGACTCCTTCAGTTTTTCCTTTGTCTTTTCAAATCGTGCACCTGCCATACTTCCAGAACAGTCGACGACATAGACCGTCTGCCCCTTGTCGACCTTCAGACCCCAAAAGTCGGTCCCTTTCAACTCCTCGAAAAGTTCTGCCCACCCCTTGGCTTGGTCAGCCGGAGGGCGAAGCGGAGTCAGTGCAGAGAACAAAAACTGACCGATAAAGAGGATGACAGCGAAGGCAATGATCAACCTCCAAAGGAGAGAGAGATGTCGCCTCCGAGCGATCGAGATCTCCTCAGCTGCATCGCGGTGATGCTCTCGCGCAATATTCAGTCGACGACGACCCTCGAGAATGGCCCCCCAAAGATTGCGCTGCACTTCGTGCAACGGCAGCAGTGAGTTGATCGTCCAATTCCGCCCTTCTTTCATCCGACGCAACTTGACAAGACCATCGTCGGCCGCGACCGAATCCCAATCCGTCTTCGACAGCTTCAAGACTGCCGCTGCATCATCGATGTTTGTCTGAAGCGCACGCTTCTGCTTCACATGAGATCCAGCCGACTCCAACTTCTTCACAAAGACGCTTTCGGCAACATATGAAAACGCCCGCTCTCGAAGCTCCTCGGCATCGTCCCCCCATACGACGTTGGGACTCGCTTGACCGTCAAAGGGATTTCCGATCTCTCGAAAACCATCGGCCGATGCACGCTCCAGGTTCCGACTCAACGCATCACTTGCGCCCTCTGCATCCTTGGAGGGGAGTAACTTCCCGCGGATCATCGAACGATAGTTTGCGGCCCATTCCGAGACCGTGACGCTCCCCCACACGATCGTGCGCCAGACAAACATCCCTTGAAATTTGCGTGCGCTATCAAGTGGACCCAATGCGAGCGCCGCGAGCAGTCGCGCGACGCACACAGGCCAGACATGCAGTGCGGCAATCGCGGTCGTTCGGCGACCTGACAACTGCAAACGATCGAACATGACGTATACCTTCGCGACGCCCGAAACTTGACCTGCCCCAAATCGTTCGACAGTCGACCGCGCCCCAGTTGAAAGGGACTGCGCGAACACGAAGATCACGATCGCTTGATGTGCGTGCTCTCCGAACGCCTTTCGCGACTCCCCGATTCGCGCTTCAAGTTCGGCGAGCTGCTCCTCCTGCTCGCGTTCTCCGCCAGAAATCACCTCGACCCAGACGTGCTGCCGCGCCGCAACCTTGTGCAGAAGATTGTTTCGATACCTCTCGCGCTCGACTCGATTCGGAGCTGACGCTTCAATCGGCTTCAACAGCGCGGCGTCCAAGCACACCAATGAATAATCGCGCAAGAGATCGTCGAATCCCTGACCGTCACCTCGAGTCGTCGCATCGGCGGTGTCGATGAGCGAACCGCGAAACACCCTGCAAAATGACGCCCGAAGTCCGCCCTCCGAACGAATGCGCTCTACGCAGTTTCGTTCGGCGATCAAGATCGTTGCGGGCATTCAGGGCACTCGAGAAGACGTGCCACCTCAGGCGCGACCGCGACGTTCGAAGTGACCGAGCAACGCAACCGCGTTCATCTTTACAAGCACCTCGATGCGTGCGATGAGCTGGTCGTAGAGCGCCTGATACTCCACCTGCGTATGTCCGGTTTCAGCGTCCTTTGCCTTTTGGAGTTCGCCACGAAGTTCACGGAACATCGCCGTAAAAGCACCATCCGCGGAGATCTCCTCTGGGTGCTTCAGGAGGACATCGCGGATGAATTGGATGGCTTCGACCGCGATCGCATCGACGATCGGATTCGGGTGTCCTTCCGACAACGCATCTTGCAGTTTACGGATCGAAGTAAATCCATCACCCGCCTTGCATGCGGGGTTGTTCGCGGCTCTTACTCCCATGTTGTCGCGGAATGCCGATCGGGTGAACTGCCACTTCTTCTCTTGACCCTCAGTTTCCGAAGGCGATGAACGAAGCGCAATCATCGGCATCTGCCAACCCTCAGATTCGGTCACTCGAAGGAGGTCTCGCCCAATTTCGCCCGTCGGTGGTTCATCGAGAAGTGCGAACGCGATCGCATCCCAAACAAACGACATCCGTTCGTTGGCGACGTTGATGCCTTGGTGCGCCCAGGGGCGCCATCGAAGTTCGCGAAGCAGTTTCTCTCGTACGAAAATCGGAGACGAGTACCCCAGTCCGTAACTACTGTCTGCGTTCGGGAGTACATCCGGATCTTGCGCAAACACTGAGAGCCCCTTTTCATCCTCGCATGCCGCGAGCCATTTTGCTGT
>SIAP01000043.1 GCA_009691725.1 Phycisphaerales bacterium | reverse complement strand
CCACCGCCACCGCCACCTCCACCCGCAACCTTTCTAGGGTTGTCCCTTGATGGCAAGTCAGTTGTGTACTTGCTTGACGCTTCTTCGAGCATGCAAGGGAAGGATCCAAACGCGAACTGGAAGCGCCAACTAGCGGAATTGAGCACGTCTCTCGCAGGATTGACCGAGGAAAAGGAATTCGCTGTTGTCTTCTTCTCTTCAGAGGAAGGCGAGCGCGCGGGAGAGATCCAAGCTCCGTACCAAGTGCTTGAGGAACCCGCGAAGTTGTACCCTGCGACCGACTCGAACAAGGCGCGAACGATTGAATGGGCGAACAGCGTCATCCCAAGCGGCGGCACCAATCCAACGAAGGCAATCGACCTCGTCTTTCGTCAACTCAAACCCGAGAGTTTAGTCTTCACGACCGACGGAGTATTCAATAAGGCGCGCAAGTTGATGTACTCAATTCCAAAGGATCAGATTGCCAAACTGCAGCGGGAGCGAGGGAACAAAATGACCATCTCGACGGTGTTGTTTGCTCCCGATCCCGACTTCATCAAGGCTGGACTTGATGAACGTGATGTCTCCCGTCTGGAGATCGAGGTCCTTGCTCGTAAGTCAATGAAGGATATCGCAATGGAGAACAGCGGGGAGTTCAAGATTGTCAGGTAGTGAGTTGAGTCGCGAACCGAGCAAGTGAAATGAGAGTCATCCCTACCCATGTGCGTTACGTTCGAAGCGGTCGGCGCGCAGTCAGACCATGGAGTGCGTTTGCGTCGGGATTCTTGGCGCTGGCTTGTGTTTGCGTTGGATTGGCGTGTGCGGTGGGCGGACTGGACATCGTGTTGCGTTGGTTGCAGCGAGCACCGCTCTTCGCTGGGCACGTCTTTCCTTGCGCCGCAGACGACGTGGAGTTCGCGGGGCTCAAAGTGAGTGGATCAAGTATTGTTTTTATCTTGGATAAGTCGGGGTCGATGGGTGGACAAGGGGGGCACGCCGCCGAAGATCCAGCGCTTCTGCGCAATAATTGGGGAGACTTGAGAAGAGAACTTTCGAAGACCCTCTCGACGCTCCCGACTAGCAAGTCATTTGCTCTCTACCTCTTTGATGATCGTTCGATCGGTCCATTTCCAAGTGGACTTGCCACTCCAACTCCAGAGGCGATTGGGCAGGCGCTAGCGTGGTTCGATCAGCATCCGCCCAACGGGGGAACTGATCCGAGCGAATCGCTGAAGCATGCGCTCACGACCATTCGTGCGGAGACAATCATCCTGATGTCCGATGGCATGTTTGCGGACACGCCAGCCACCATGGCCGTCTTGGAACAATTCAACGTGGATAAGAAGACTCGAGTGAATACAGTCTCGTTCCCAGGCGGCGACGAAAGCGTCAGAGAGACGATGAAACTGATCGCGTCACTTCATGGTGGCGCCTGGGTCGAGTTCACCCCAGATTCCACCGCGGGGAATCCAATCCGATGACACGGTTCGTTGACTACACGCTTCGAAGTGACGAGTGGTTTCTGCTCTACGATCCATCCGTCGGTCGCTCGGCGTATGTCGTGGCGAAGTGGAAGGTGCTGCCGAATGCACTGTGTGCGCTGTTGGCGCCAGCAGAAGTCCTCACGGAACTCGCCGGAAAATCAGTCATTCGATACGACACCGGCGAAGCCCAAGAAGTTGTTCCGCTTTCAGATGAACGAGTTGCAGAATTCCGTGCGCGTGCGAGTGCGGAAGTGGATCGTGTACTTCTGGCGATTGCGACTGCAAACGGGTTGATGCAGAGGCGTGGCCAGACCAGTTTTATTGATTCGAATCAACTCTCCAGCATTTTCGGGAGTGCCGTCCCTCGGAAGCTCGGTCGTGCTGACGTTGAGGATCAAGTCAAGTTGCTTTCGGCGCTCTGTCGATCGTTGCGCGAGGCTCTCGCTGGCAAGAAATCACCGATTCGGGTCGTGATTGGGACGACGCCAGTGTTGGTGTGCTGGGGCGTCGGAGCTGATACGAAGTCGACCGAAAGCCAGCGATTCATCCCGCCCAAACCAGAGCCTACAGTGGCACCAAGCCCAGTCGTTGAGAAACCGATCGAGCGAGAGCCGTTGCAACCGCCAGTCTCGCTCGAACCAGTCACTGAGACGATTCCGCCCGTTCCACCCACCCAAGACCCTCCTCGGCGGTCCGATCACCCAAAGGTAAAGAGCGAGGTCGTTCTCATCGTTGACGATCGTGACTTTGAGGTGGATGGAGTGGTGGTGGATGAGCCACCGGAGCAGACCCTGGGCCATACGGAGGGTCTTGCCGAGGCAACGCCGCCACCCAACGGATGGCTGTACGGATGCCTCGGGGCGATTGCGGCTGCTATTCTGCTTGCTCTCTTAGTGCTCGCTGCCTCTTGGTGCATTCGATCATGTGGCCAACCGGTCGTCGTGCCCACACCGGCACATCCAGCGAATCCGAACATGCCAAGTGCGGCGGCACTTCCACCTTCGCAAGCGAACCCATCGACACTTCAACCGCCGACAGCGCCAGCGCCTAGCCAAGCTTCAGCGGACGCCTCCGGCTCCGGAGATGTGTCCGATTGGAAGCAACGAATGATCGCGACGGCGCGACCAGCCATCGTGTTGATTCGCACGCCAGATGGCAGCGGTTCGGGTTTCTTCATTTCAAATGACGGGTTGGTCGTCACGAACGCCCACGTCGTCAAAGGTTCGCAAGCAGTCCAAGTCTTTCTCGATGGTGGGCAGGGACCTCTGCAGGGGCAGGTTGTCAAGACGCTCGGTGACGACGAGAACCGTGGTATCGACCTTGCACTTGTTCAAGTGCGCGATCACGCAGGAGCGCCACTGCACTCACCCAGTTTCCTCAGAGTCGAGACGCCCCAGTTGGCGATGGATGTCGTTGCCTTGGGATACCCTTGGGCTCCGAGTGACCAAGAGGTCAACGAGTGGACTCTGACAACGACGAGCGGATCAGTGAACCGAGAGGTCATCGAAGCTGACATCGTGTACTTGGATCACTCTGCTAGACTGCTTCCAGGGAATTCTGGAGGACCGTTGGTGGATCGCAATGGTATGGTCGTCGGAGTAAATGTCGCGTACGCAATGGGCGGCAATGAACATCGGGACATACCTGTATTCTTGGCAATTCATGTGAAATACATCGCACAGTTGATTCGGCCGTGATTCGGAACCTCGCCAATGGCACAGAGAGCAGAACAGTGGATGATAGAAGAGATCGTTGTTGAACCCACTCTTCGTACTAAAGTAGACGTCGCCGGGGTCGGACTTATTCCGGTGCTGGACTGCTGGGAACTGGTCGTGTTGACGCGAGGAAAGTTCTTTGCCCGAGCGAGAGCTTTGACAGATAAAATCGAGTATCTCGTGATCGGCGAACCGCTTCCAAGGGATCGCTCTGACGCAGTGAGAGACCTCATCGAGTTCGAGTTTGCGGCGCTGGCCGCTGCGTTAGGTACTGGACGACTCCCCGAAGGTCAGGCACCAAAGGCAGTGAGTGACGTCGTGAACGAATTACGTTTTCCAACGGATCCGAAGTGTTTCAAGTTTGGGGGCGGAGAGTTGCAAATCGTGGGATGGGGTGTCGGGAAGACGAATGACGGAAAGACCACTTCCGATCTGATGAGGAACGATCTGCTACATAAAATCGCGTGCCAAGTCGCGGAGGAGCACCGTTGCGTGCTCTCCTCTGATTCTATCAAACGACGAACCGAGGAAATCAAGGAGGCTCAACGAGCCAAGGATGCTGCAATTGAACGGGGGGGGAAGAGTGAGGAGTTGATTTCAAGCCTCGCCGCAAAGGTGGAAAAACTGAACACGAAAATGTCTGCCATCGATGAGTACACAAAAAAGTCGGAAGCCCGGTATATCGGCCTGCGTGAAGATAACCAAGGCTCGAGGAGTGCTCGCAATTGGCATTTGGGGAGTCTGCCTATTCCATACATCATTGTCGCTGTCGTGCTGTCGTGGATTCTCCTGTTCGCAGCGGTCTATTGGTATATGCGCCCGAGCAAGGCCCCAGTCCAATCGGCCCAGACACAAACCGCTCCTGCCGCCCAAATTCAAGCGAAAACGACTCCGCAGCCCCCCCAGAAAGAGTTGATTGACAAGTCGGTAACGAAGGAAAAATCATGAGGAACAGATATTGAGCCAGATTCAAGCTGTAACTCAGCAGTTATGTGAGACAGTCGGGTTCGTTCGAACGTGGCAGACGCATCACCGCGGCAAACAGAATGGCGTGGTTCCGCTCGCAAGTTGGTCGAAGCAGGCTAGTTTACTTCATCGTGCGGCCCGGAGGAAGCCGGCGATTGGGATATACGGCGAGAGTCAGATTGGAAAGTCGTTTCTCATCAGTAGCCTCGCGACCGAAGGTGAGAGCATTTTGATTCGGGATCCAAGTGGTGGCACTCCAGAGCCGCCGCCGATCGATTTTCTGGCGAGTTTGAATCCGCAGCAAGGTGCCGAGTCAACGGGGTTGATCACTCGATTTACATCGTCAAAGATGATTCCTATCGGGAGCGAACGGCGCGCGTTCCTCGCGGAGTTGTTGAACTACGAGGACCTCATTCTTGCGATGGTGCACGGCGTTCAGCATGATGTTGCTCCCAGTGCGTCGACGCGAGAATTCGAGGTCGAATTCACTGGTCGGGCGAAAGGTGTTCTCGACGAACTCAGGTCGGCGTACCGAGAAGCACCACCTGAATTGGCAAACATCAAGGTCATGGAATCGCTATCGTTGGCCTTCAACCAGGTCAAGGACCAACTAAAGTGTTTCGGAGGATTCATCAGGATTCTGGATGAGTTGAAGTTTGAATCCATCATCGGCATGTATCAGAGTTCAGATCGCAAGCCGCCAGACGAACTGTTGGTGAAGTGCATCTCGCTGCTGTGGGGTGGCGACAAGTCGAAGCCCCTTCTGTCCTTGTACACGCGCCTCCATCAGGTGCTTATGAGCCTCGAAGGCTCTGACGTCGTGGAAATCCCGATCGAGAGCGTTCTTGGAAGACCTGGGCAGGAGTCTTTGCTCAATGTCACAGTTCTTCAAGGATTGGGTGGAGTGAGCCCGCTCGTGCCAGTCTTTGGAAGGGGACATGATCCTGCATTTGGTGGCAGTAAAATGCAGGTTCCAAGAGCGGAGCTTGCCGCGGTCATCAGCGAAATCGTGTTGCCGGTGTGGGAGTCTGCAGAAGCTGAGAGCGATTCCAGTTCGCTTATCTCAGTCGGAGACATTATTGATTTCCCAGGCAGTCGGGCCAAGGGCAAAGAGACTCCCATCGACTTGGTGAAGGATGACGAGGCCATCAAGGTTTACCGACGCGGTAAACTGATGCAGATATATCGCAAACTGGTCATTCAGGATGAGATAGGCGTGCTTTGTCTAGGTGTCACAGCTTCTGGTAATACTGAGGCGTCGGTTCCAACTCAAAGAGCGATTGAGTTATGGTTGAATCAGGAGATCGAAGGCGGTGTAGCCAGCCCACCCCTGATGGCAGTCTTCACCAAGAGCGATTGTTTGTTGGTTGCGGTAGATTCGGCGGCTCGACAGGATGCGGTGAAAGCATTCGTCGACACAATCGGAAAGCTCAAGATGTATAGCGGGGAGGCCTATAACTGGCTCGATCTGTGGCCTGGGTGTGAAGGATCGGTTGCACAATGCTTCGATAGCACCATTTTTGTATTCAACGCGTTGTTCTGTGCGAAGCAAGGGACAAAGTTCAGACAGGATCTCCATGCGTTTCTTCAACCGACCTCCTCAAGTCAGGACCTGAGGCGCTACTGCAAGTCGCCGGAATCATGGATTGTCGGGTTGGCAGCCACGTCCCAAGATGGCAAGCACCACGGGAACATTCCCGCCTTACGAGAGGAAGCGCGATCTCGCTTGAGCCGGGTCAATCGGGTGTCGATGCTGGCAACGAAGGTCGACTGCTTGCTAGGCGAAGTCAAGTCTAAGTTCAGATCAAGGTACCGAGCGCCGACGGGCGTTAGCCCTCAGATGCGGGAGACTTGGAAGCGAGAGGCCGCAGATCTTCGCGCAGCGCTTGAGGGTGCGACTCGCAGGCGATTTTCTGGATCGCGGAGTGGACTCGTGCAGCTTCAGGCGAGCGCCGCGATCACCCCCGCGGTTGTTGAGCGTGCGATGGCAGAATTGAAAAGAGCGAATCGTGAAGACGATGTCGCTGTCGAAGTTGAAAGTGTTTATGAGTACGTCGTTAAGCAGTGGAGCCGGCGGCTGGAACAACGAGTTGCGACCGAGTCGTCCAAGACCATCGAGAAGATGTTTGGGCAGTCGGCCGTTCATCTGAGACAACTCATCTGCTCCTTGCCGGACCAATGTGAACGGTTCAAGGTGAGTTGCATGGAGGTCATCGAGCCGCGACTGGCGAATGTGCAGGGTCTCAGGAGCGAACCGCTGTATGTGGCGGTGGCTGAACGCTGGAATGCGCGGATGGTTGATTGGGGATATCCAATTGAAGAAGATGCGTTGGTCGGCGGACTTGCCCCACAGGGTGACACCTCATTGCACCCAGGGGCTTGGATGTTGAAGCACTGGGCGTCCAACGTCGAGAAGCTTCTCATGGAAGTCAACGATCCCACGGGTGAAGCCCCGAGTGACAACGAAGTCATTGGCGAGATTTTGAGGTCGATAGAGTCAACTCGTGCCTTGGTAGCTCTGGTACGGCAGGACGCCGCGAAGTGACCGACTTGTCGCCGCCATTCACCGATTTGGATGCCTCAGATGTGCGGGGAGACTCCTACCGGCAGGCAGACGCGAGGGCCTTGCTGGGGCAGAATCCAGAATTGGCGGTCAGAGTCTGGCTCGATATTGGTGAATTGACGAGGGTTGGTTGGTTAAAGGCGGGATTGGACGAGCAGGAACTCATCCATCATTCGAAGGGCTGGATCAAGGGGGTTGCACAACAGCTCCAACAGGCAGTAGACCGCATGGTTGGGCAGGAACCAATGACGCGCCAAGGCGGGCATTGCGAGACTTTTTCAATTATTTACCTTGCGCAATTGCTCCGATCCGATTGGATTGTGACGACGGACCCTCGTGCCAACGCGATCACTTTTCCGAGTGCGGATCAAGATTCGCTCGAGTTGACGCGTGGTTTGCTCAAACAACTTGTGATTCAGAGGTCAACGTCCTCGTTCGAACTGGCAGACCTCCCCCGAATCTGTAGGGAGGTCTGCAACAAGTCAAAAGTCGATCGCTTTGCAATGCCGGGAAACTTGTTGCGCCATCTAGAGCCGGCGAAGATCAAGTCGCAGATGCGGCTGCTCGAGGCGGCTGTGGAAGCCTGCGTTAGTCGGAATCTGCGACCAGTGGACGAACTCGCCGTTCGTCTCGTGTGTTTTGAGGTGGGCATCGCGCGGAGTGTTCTGGCAGGTCAAGGTGAAGGTGTTGGTGATGTGCAGTTTCGCGAACTATTGACGGCAAAGGTCTCGGCGCTCAGGGGCGCCTTAGGCCCGAACTTCGATCCGACTCGGTGGGAGTGCCTGCGTTCGGAGTTGATCAAGGAAACAGCGTTCCTTCAGTGGCTGCTGCCGTACTACAACAAAGTGAGCGATCGAGTAATCGAACAGAGTGATATTCACGAAGAAATCTTCGCTGGATTGTGCAGCCAATCCAAAGATCCTTGGGTGCGATTGAGTGGACACATGTTGCAGCAGGGCACCCAAGAGAGTCGACAGGTCGCGCGATCGATTGCGAGAAGTGAAACTCAGGGGGACTTGCTCAACCGTCGGATTCACATTCAGAGGTGGCTCGCAAGCGGTGATGCCAAGGTGTGGAAGAAGGTGCTGACGAAAGAATTGACCGAGTGGTCGACGGGCAACCCCTCGCGGATGGCACGGGCGATAGTGATCGGAGCCGCCGCGGTTCAAGGTGTGGGAGAAATCAGCAAAGAGTTGGTTGAGCACCAAACTGTCCCTTCCACCTTTGTGAAGAAGGAGTTTACAGCGTTCCTCGAGAGTTCGATGCCTTCCTGCGAACTCGACGGCAGAGACCCCACAGCCGAACTCATGGCGATCATTTGGGTATTGGTTGGTTCAAACATTGGTCAAAGGTATGAAAGGCTGTGGCGCTGTGATGAGCAGGGGGTGCCACAAGCGACTTCGGCGACTCTCGTCGGGATGTTGGCAAACTCCTACTGGGAGTTTCGAAGGCGCTCAATGTTGATCGGGGCACCGTGCCAATGGATGACCCCATTCTTTCAATTCGCCATGATTCCAGGGCCGACAGGGGCGCAACTCCCGTCAGTACTGGAGTCGTTGGGGCTCAGCGAGGCCGACCGCTTTGCCGCGCCAGCGATATTGGGCCTCGAGACGAGCAACACTTGGAAGGTGTTGGGACTTTTGTTAACGGCGGTGCGGTCCCACAGGTGTTACCAGGGTGAACCCATTCAGTTTCAGAATTTGTTTGGTCACAAAGATATTCAAGCACAGTTTGGCGGAGCGCCGCGGCAACTGATGGATCGAGTTGCGACGGCGCTTTGTTGGATCATTTGCC
>SIAP01000004.1 GCA_009691725.1 Phycisphaerales bacterium | reverse complement strand
GGCCAATCGGCTGCCGAGCCAGCCACCTTGATCCCCACGGGGAGCAACTTTGGAGGCAATCCTTCCACAAGACGAAACTCCTCGAGCAAACGGTCCTTGTCGAAGGGGTTGGCAGAAACTGGTTCAGGAAGGACGGTGTAACTCCCAGGTTCAACTGTCGCACCGGCCACGGCAGTTCCAGGAAACCCGACTCTCCCAGTTGCCTTTGCAATCACAATCTCCGTTTGTTGCGGCTTGGAGGCATCGATCACTTCTGGGCTCGTCGGCGTTGGTCGATAGGTCGCTTGCCAGACGCGAAATGCCACCAAGATTGTCGCGCGATCACGGATGGCTATCCCCCGCGCTTGCCCAAGCGCCGCGAGAACTTGATTCGTGGCACTCGACACTTTCGCTTGTTTCGAAACGCGCTGCGCACTCGTGGTGATCACCACTCCCAGCACGGCGATGATTCCCATCACCGCCAAAAGTTCGGCAAGCGTGAACGCACGAGCATGCACCGGTGAGCGCATCATTGCACGGGCCTCGGCAGCAACTCATACGAATAGACATTGTCTGCGGCGGTATCGCCATCGCCGTCTTGACCGCACGAGATAAAACACATCCGGCGATTTCGACAGACACCCATGCGCTGCTCATCCATCGTTCGCACCGAACCATCTTCGAGATCGATCGGCGGGATCGCTGCTGGAGTACCCGTTGTTGCTGCAAGGATTTCGGATGGGGTCGCGGCACGCCCTGCGAAGGCAACCATCACACGACGACCCCATGGATCTACAATCTCGCGAATCGGACTGGGATTCGTGCCTATTGGGTTGGGCATCTGATTTGGATCGATCGCAGCCGCAGCGCTGACCCAGTTCGTCGGTAGCGGTTCTCCCGCAATTACGTTCGCTGGCGTCAGTGGCACCGTCCGAAGCGCCGACCCTGGTATCCGACTCAAGATTTCGGCGGAATCTGGGTTTGCGGAGAGTCGTTCCAAGACAACACAAATGGCATACGCCGAATTGAAATTCTCTTCGTAGAAATCGAAACTGGCGCTTGGTCCGTTGCCGCCGAGTGTGAAGTCGAGAGTGACAGGTGTGTTCGGTGGATTGACCCGTCTTCCAAAACTGAAATCTCTCCCAGTCTGTGCCTGCCACGATTCAACTGCCTGTTCGAGCATGCGGAAGGTGTTCTCCATACTCCGTCGATCGTTCGCAGCGAGCACCGCGCTCGACACCGTCAGTGCGAGCGACATCAAGATCAGGATGATCCCGATCACCACCACCAATTCGAGAACCGTGAACGCGCGTCGATGATTCAATGTCCCACCTCCACAATGTTGTCAGCGTTGAACTCGTCCCCGTCGCGCCGCGCCGTGTAACTCGCCTTCTGATTTGGACCCGCAGAAAAGAGCGCAAACTCCGCCGTGACAAGCTCCTTCGAGGTTGCCGTGTCGGCATTGGCATCCGCGAGTCCATCGACTTCGGTGTTTGGTTCAAACACCCAGGGACGAAGGACGAAAATGTCCGAGAGATCCCATCCAATGGGGACTCCAGAACCACCTCCGAGAGACTTGCCGCCAACCAGGCGCGGATCAGCGTTGGAATAACCCCGACGGTAGTAACGAATTGGTTGTCCGTAGTAATCCAACAGAACCTTCGGTGCGGATGGATTCCAATTGTTGTCTCCCGCCCGCGCCACGACTGGTGCGCCAAGTGCGTCCGTGCCGACGATTGCGCCGATGGAAGAGCCATCCTTCAGTTCAAGATACGGACCAAGCACGCGACCCTCCACGTTTGCGAGGAGCTTTCGCTCGTTTGCGGGCGCGAGAACCGCAACTGTCGATTGAATCGGGTAATTCGCGTAGACGCCTGTTGGAAGATTGCGCTGCGCAACTGTCCCGCGCGCTTGGAACGAAACTTTCGGAGACATGTAAGCCCCCCACACGCCATCCCTTCCAGGAGCGCGAATTCCAGCGGTCGGAATCTCCTTGAAACCTGCCGAGTCCGCAGGCGGAAGCGCCGGGAGTCCAAAGGCGCCATATCCATCTTCGTTTCTACTTCCTGGACCGATCAAGTACTCCATGAGCGAAGTCATCGAGTAATACTCCTGAATCTGCAGGAGTTGCGGAGCAGTCGGCGCACCAACGATCGTCGGTGGAAGAATGAGATCGCGCAGCCAGCCCGAGGATCCACTGGCGGAACCGCCTGGGGAAAAACCCAGAGTTGGAGGGAAGTAGCTCGTGTCGGTGTGAAACTGTGCAAGCCCGCGCGAAATGGTGGACATCAAGTTTCGCGTGCTCGCAGCCTGCGCAGCCTTCGCCGACTTCGACAACGCAACCAACAGGAGCCCGACCAGAGTGACGATGATTGCCACCACAGTCAGAAGTTCGATGAGGGTGAACGCTCGTCGGGTGCGCATGAGTGCCTTATGACTTCTGCCCAGAGATGCTCTCGATCATGGAAACGAGTGGCAAGAACAACGCCAAGACGATCGTTCCGACGATGCCTCCAAGAATGACCACCATGAAGGGTTCCAGAAGCGACAAGAGGCTCGCGACCGCAACATCAACCTCTTCCTCGTAGTTGTCCGCGATCTTCATCAACATCGCATCGAGGTCTCCGGTTTCCTCACCGACATCGATCATGTTGACCACAATTGCGTCACACACTCGGCTCTCGCGCAGCGGCTTGGCGAATGTCTCGCCCTCGCGGATGGAGTCATGCACTTTCGTCAGCGCCTTCTCAAACACATAGTTTCCAGAGGTGTCGCGTGTGATGAGGATTGCTTCCAAGATCGGTACGCCAGCGGCCACCAGTGTCCCGAGCGTGCGGGTGAACCGAGCAATGGCGGTCTTCTTGATCAATGTCCCGATGACTGGAATCTGCATGCGGATCACATCGGTTGCGGCCCGACCGAATTTGGTCATGCGCACCAACTTGAAGAAGAAGAAGATGATCACTGGAGATGCCATCACCCACACTGCACCCGGCACCTTTTGCCCCTCACCCTGACCCGCCACCCACTTGCTTGCGCCAATGAGCCAAACGGTCAGCGCAGGCAATGCAACGTCGAAGTCTGCGAAAATCTCTTGGAATTTCGGGATGACGAAGTACATGATTCCAGTCACGATCGCAACAGCGATGGAAATGACAACAGCGGGATAGATCATCGCGCCGATGATGCGTCGCTTGAGTCGTTGCCCCTTCTCCATAAACTCAGCGAGTCGCTGCATGACGACATCAAGCACTCCGCCCACTTCGCCGGCGGCGACCATCTTGACATAGAGTCGAGTGAAGACGCGGGGGTGCTGCGCGAATGCCTCCGAGAGTGACGATCCACCGCTGATCGACTCACACACATCGCCTAACACATTCTTCAACTTGCCTGGCTTCTGCTGATCTTCCAAGATCTGAAGCGACCGAAGCAACGGCAAGCCTGCGTCCTGAAGAGTGGACATCTGACGGGTGAACATGGTGAGCATCTTTGTGCTCACTCCACCAATCGTCATGGTCATCCCCTTCTTCCTTTTCTTCTTCTTGATGTCAGCGGCCTTCTTTGCGGCGGCGGCAGCCTTCTGTTCGCGAACCGAGGTTGGGAAAAGCCCCTGCGTGCGGATCTTGCGGACCGCTTCTTCGCTGGTCTCTGCCTCGATCGTTCCCTTTTGGTTTTTCCCCGCCGAATTGGCTGCTTCGTAGGCAAAGATAGGCATCAGTTCATTCTCCAGATGAAATCGTTTCGCGCACGACCTCGTCGATCGTGGTTTGTCCCTCGTACAACGCCAACAACCCTGACTCGCGCAGGGTGCGCATCCCCCGCTTTCGGGACTCCGCTTGCAACACAGAAGTCGATGCCTGCTGCATCACAAGTTCTCGCAACTCATCATCCATCAGCATGATTTCAAAGAGCGCCATGCGCCCCTTGTACCCCGACTTCGTGCACGCATCGCAGCCCCGACCGCGGTAGAGCGTTCGTGCTTGCACATCCGCCATCCGAAGGTTGAGTTCCATCAAGTGTTCTTCGGAGGGCACGAATTCCTCCTTGCACTTCATACAAATTCGGCGAACGAGTCGTTGTGCCACGATCGCTTCGATCGTGGCGGTGAGCAGGAACGACTCCACGCCGAGATCGAGCAGTCGCAAGATAGAACTCGGCGCATCATTGGTGTGCAGCGTGGCAAACACCAAGTGACCAGTGAGACTTGCTTGAATTGCGATCTGTGCAGTCTCAAGATCGCGGATTTCACCCACGAGAATGATGTCTGGATCTTGTCGCAGAAATGAGCGCAACAATCGCGCAAAGGTCAGTTCCTGATCCAGGTTGACCTGGCACTGAATCATCCCGTGGATGTCGTACTCCACTGGATCTTCCGCAGTCAGAATCTTGGTGTCGACCTGATTGAGTTCTCGAAGTGCGGCATAGAGCGTGGTGGTCTTGCCAGATCCCGTCGGTCCCGTCACAAGCACGATGCCGTTTGGCTTGTTGATGATGGCGCGCATCGTCTTCAATTCGTCTTCGCGTAACCCGATCCGGTCGAGTTCCAATTGCACGGCAGAGCGATCAAGCACACGAAGCACCACGGATTCGCCATACATCGTTGGCAAGACAGCAACCCGGAGATCGATCGGTTCCTTGTCTGCGGCGAGCTGGTAGCTGATTCGACCATCCTGCGGCAGCCGCCGTTCTGCGATGTCCAATTTTGCCAAGATCTTCACGCGACTGACGATCGCCATGGCAATCTCCTTCGCTTGACTCTTCATTTCATAGAGCACTCCGTCGATTCGGTACCGCATCTTGAACTCGTCTTCAAATGGTTCAAGATGAATGTCCGATGCACGATTCGCGATGGCCTGCGCGAGCATGTTCGTCACCAGGCGCACGACGGCGTTATCACTCGCGACATCTTCGAGCGATGCGACATCAATGGAATCGCCGCGCCCCTGCAGATTCTTGACCGCCTCGGAGCGATTGACCTCTGAGAAGAGTTCCCCCACATCCATCTTCTTGGAGTACTCCCGTCGGATGACCTCGTCGATGTCCGCAGGAGTTGAGACCACGACTGTGATTTCGTACCCTGGGTACATGTTCATGCGAAGGTTGTCGACCGCTTGGAAGTTCGCGTGCGATCCAACAGCAACGGTGATCGTCTTCGCCGCAGGATCGATCTCAAGCGGGACCACCCGCATGACATTGGCGGCTTCAGGAGTCAACGCTCGCAACGTCTCCTGCGGAATGACAACCCCAGTAAGTCGCTTGAATTGAAGTCCCCGTTGGCCTGCGAGCGCAACGCCGAGTTGGTCGGAATTCACCAACCCCATTTCCATCATCAACTCACCGATCTTCATCTTTGACTTGGAGGGATCGTTACTCCGCGACTCAAGCGCCGCATGCACTTGTTCCCGAGAGACAATTCCCAACTTCGTAAAAATACGACCGAGCTTTCGGTTCTTGAGTTGCGACGGATCGATTGTCTGCGATAACTCGACCATTTTGGATTCTCCAGAACTATACGCCGTAGGTGTCGTTTTAGATTCAAAAACGACGACAATGATTCGGACAACTAGTTATCGAAGCGATTTTTGAGGCAATCAGAGCGGCTGCGTCAGTGAACGGATATGTCGTCTTCGTCCCACTCCGCCCGTCCGATTTTCCCGCCCGCCTTATGCACCTTGTCTCGAAGGGCGCCGGGGTTCTTCCCCTTGTCAATCATCTCCTCAGCGGTGATCCTGTTCTCGGAATAGAGCCTCCAAAGATGGTCATCCAACAACTGCATGCTGAACCGCTTCCCGGTCTGGATCGCCGAGTCGATTCGAAAGGTCTTGTTCTCGCGAATCAGGTTGGAAATCGCTGGTGTCACCATCAGAAACTCGTAGGCCGCGAGCCGTCCAGGCTTGTCGGCCCGCACCAGCAGCACCTGACTCAGCACCGCGATCAAACTGACCGACAACTGAACACGAATCTGTTCTTGCTGATTTGTGGGGAACGCGTCGATGATGCGATTGATCGTTCCGGCCGCACCGGTCGTGTGCAATGTTCCAAAGACCAAGTGGCCCGTCTCCGCAGCTCGAATGGCCGCTTCGATTGTTTCAAGATCGCGCATTTCACCGACGAGCACCACATCGGGATCCTGACGAAGAACCCGTTTCAGGGCTTCTGTAAATGACGGGACATCATCACCAACCTCGCGTTGATTCACCACTGACTTCTTGTGATAGTGATAGAACTCGATTGGATCCTCGACCGTCACAATGTGCCGTTCAAGCAAGTTGTTGATGTAATCGATCATCGTCGCAAGCGATGTCGACTTTCCGCTTCCCGTGGGACCGGTCACGAGGAACAGCCCACGGGGCCGTCGGATCAACTCCAGGCAGATGTCAGGGAGACCAATCTCCTCAAAGGTCATCAGTCGATTTGGAATCTGGCGCATCACCATCGCAACAGCGCCGCGCTGCTTGAAAATGGAGCAACGGAAGCGTGCGACCGTACCAAAGGCGATTCCGAAATCCGATCCGCCATTTGCCTGCAGTTCCTGCTGATTCTTCTCTGGCGCAATCTGCTTCATGAGCGACATGGTGTCGACTGGTCCGAGCACTTTGGTGGCCAACGATCGGAGTCGACCATGCAATCGAAGCGTTGGCGGTCTCCCCACGGTCACGTGAAGATCGGATGCTCCTTGCCGGACAACGGTGTCGAGCAATCGATCAATCTGCATCGTGCTCTCTTCAACTTTGGGGGTTGGCGATTCACCAGAAGACATGGGACAGGCTCCTTCCAAGAGAGGCGACACAGCAGACGAGAGCAAACATGGCACTCATCCGGATACATCCGACTGCGCAAACTTTGCCACTTCGTCTGCAGTTGTCATTCCATTCAACACTTTGATCTTTCCATCTCCCAGCAGGGTCCGCATCCCCGAGCGTACCGCGGCACCGCGGATCTTGGCGACGGTTGCGCGCTGAAAGGCCAAGTCCCGGATCTCTGGGTTCATGATCATCATCTCGTAGACACCACGCCGACCGTGATATCCCGTGTGTGAACACTTCTCGCAGCCCACGGGCTTCATCAGCGTTGCCCTGGCGATTTCGTCCTGCGTGATGCCCACCAAACGCATCCAATTCAAATCCGGAGTCACATCGGGGACCTTGCAGTGGGAGCAAAGAATTCGCGCCAACCGCTGGGCGAGTACCGCTTGGATGGAACTCGCAACGAGGAATGGTTTCACGCCCATGTCGACGAGTCGCGTGATCGCGCTCGGTGCATCATTCGTGTGGAGCGTTGAGAACACCAAATGCCCCGTGAGCGCCGCCTGAATGGCGATGTCCGCAACTTCACGATCTCGAATCTCCCCCACGAGAATAATGTTTGGTGCCTGGCGAAGCATCGACTTCAGAATGACTGGAAAGGTCAGACCGATCTGGTCTCGAACCTGCACCTGGTTGATTCCCTTGAACGAGAACTCCACGGGATCTTCGGCCGTGATGATCTTTTTGTCTGGTCGATTGAGATCGTTGAGCGCGGAGTACAGGGTTGTGGTCTTTCCAGATCCTGTTGGACCTGTCACAAGAAAGATTCCGTTGGGACGGCGAATGACCTTGTTGAACTTGTCGAGTGTGTCCTGCTGAAGTCCTAGATTCAACAAGCCAATACGGGCGGATTCGGGTCGCAAGATACGAAGCACGACGCTCTCACCCCAAATCGCCGGACACGCGCTCACACGAAAATCGATCGGAGAGCCGTCGACCGTAAACTTGATGCGTCCGTCCTGTGGAATTCGCCGTTCTGAAATGTTGATCCCCGCCATCAGTTTGATGCGTGCGAGCACCGAACTTTGCAACTTCTTCGGGATCGGCGGCGTGATGTCAATGCACGATCCGTCAATTCGGAATCGCAGGCGCACATCATCCTTCATCGGTTCGATGTGAATGTCGCTCGCCCGATTGGTGACCGCCTTGATGATCATGCGATCAACAATCTTGACCGCGCCCTCCTCGATCCGTTGAATCTGTTCGCGGTCGATGGATGCGTCTTGAGACTTGTCTTGGCTCGAACGATCTTGGCTGCTGTCTTTGGTCCGATCATGCGTTCGAGTGACCGAGTCAGTCACGATTCCGCCGGTGTTCAGAAGTGCCTTCGCTGAGCGCGCTCCCTCGACAAAGTTGCGCAATTGGGTTCGACTGGTGATGAACTTCTCGAACTGGCAATTCATCCGAAACTGCAACGCAGTGAGTGCGTCCAAATCCATCGGATCGTGAATCAAGATCTTCATCGTGTTGCCGACCTTTTCATCGAGCGGCAAGATGAGGTACTTCTTGATCACATCGTCGGCGAGCAACTTCTTATTCACACGATTCGCACCCTCGGGTCGCTCGAGGTTGACAAACTCCAAGCCGAATTGTCGACCGAGTCCTCGTGCGACATCGTCGTCCGAACACGCACCCATTTCCACCAACACTTCGCCCGTCCGCTTGCGAGAACTCTTGGCCGTGGCGACCGCTTCATCGACCTGTGTTTGGTTCGTGACGCCCGCCTCGATGAGCAATTCACCAATCTTTTTTCGTTCTCGTCGTGCCAATCAGGACTCCATCAAATCGTCAGTTCGAAAGTTCAACGCAAGATCTCGAATGCTAGCAAAGGACTCGCATCCGCACGCGATGCGCCCTATGCTCGATCCTCCACTGACTTTGAACGACGTCGAAGGAAAAACACCACATGCAACTTGGAATGATCGGACTGGGACGGATGGGCGCGAACATGTCGATTCGATTGATCCGCGCGGGTCACCAGGTTGTGGTCTACGACCGCAACTCGAATGCTGTTGCCGACCTCGTAAAACAAGGAGCGATTGGAACGAACAGCATGGCGGATCTGGTCTCGAAGATGACCGGACCGCGTCATGTGTGGCTGATGATTCCTGCTGCCTTTGTGGATCAAACCATCGCAGGCCTGACTCCCTTGCTCTCGAAGGATGACGCCATCATCGATGGCGGGAACTCGTATTACAAAGATGATTTGCGGCGCGCAAAGTCCCTCTCAGCAGCAGGAATTCACTATGTCGATTGCGGAACTTCAGGTGGCGTCTGGGGCCTCGATCGCGGCTACTCGCTGATGATTGGAGGCGATGCGGTTGCAGTGGCTCGACTTGATCCGGTGTTTTCTGCGCTCGCTCCTGGACGCGGATCTTCGCAACCGACTCCTGGAAGAAAGTCAAGATCAACCGCCGATCAGGGCTACCTGCACTGCGGACCCTCTGGAGCCGGGCACTTCGTCAAGATGGTGCACAATGGAATCGAATACGGGATGATGGCATCCTTCGCAGAGGGCCTCAACATTCTTCGTCACGCAGATGCGGGGCTGAAGGTCCGCGAGCATGATGCGGAAACCACTCCACTGCGGGATCCCACGGAATTCCAGTACCAATTCGATCTCGCCGAGGTCACCGAAGTCTGGCGCCGTGGCAGCGTGATCGCATCGTGGCTCCTCGATCTCACTGCGCAGGCGTTTGCCAGTGACTCCGAGCTAAAAACCTACGCGGGTCGTGTCTCCGATTCTGGCGAAGGGCGGTGGACCATCCTCGCGGCCATCGAGGAGGGTGTTCCTGCGCATGTGTTGAGTGCGGCATTGATGGATCGATTCGAGAGTCGCGGCGAAGCAGAATTCGCAAACAAGGTTCTCAGTGCGATGCGCATGGGTTTTGGCGGGCACCTTGAGAAGTCTGGGGAAAAGCCCGACGCCACACCCACAGGCACGAAGGGATAATCGCCCGTGGGCAACCACATTCCTGCTGATGCGTTTGTGTTCTTTGGCGCGACGGGGGATCTCGCGCACAAGAAAACTTTCGCCGCATTGCAATCGCTCGTTCGTCGCGGCGTCCTCAATGTGCCGATCATTGGTGTCGCCAAGAGCGGATGGAATCTCGATCAGCTCAAGGCGCGCGCACGGGACGGCATTGAAAAGTTCGGCGGCGGCGTCGACGAACCCGCGTTCACGAAGATGTGCCAACTCTTGCGCTATGTCGACGGCGACTACGCAGACCCGCACACCTTTGCCCGCGTGCGCACTGAACTCGGGAGTGCCGCGCATCCGCTGCACTACCTCGCCATCCCCCCCGTTCTCTTTGGCCCTGTCTCTGCGCACCTCTCCAGCGCAGGCTGCGTCGATGGCGCACGCGTCATCGTCGAGAAACCATTTGGTCGAGATCGAGCCTCGGCGACTGCACTCAACGCCCTCCTCCACAGCGCCTTCGAAGAGTCAGCCGTCTTTCGGATCGACCACTACCTCGGAAAGGAAGCGGTCCAGAACACGCTTTATTTCCGCTTTGCCAATGCGTTTCTCGAGCCGCTCTGGAATCGACAGCATGTGCGTCAGATTCAGATCACCATGGCGGAGTCATTCGGTGTCGAAGGTCGCGGAAAGTTTTACGATGAGACTGGTGCATTGCGTGATGTCATTCAGAACCACTTGATGCAGGTGCTCGGTTTTCTCTGCATGGAAGCGCCGAACTGGGATGACACCGAACGCACGCGTGACGAGCAGGTCAAACTCTTCCGTGCGGTGCGTTCACTCCAGCCGACCGACATCGTCCGTGGTCAGTTTCGTGGCTATCTCAGCGAACCGGGGGTGGCTGCGAAGTCAACAACCGAGACGTTCGCCGCGGTTCGACTGCACATCGATAACTGGCGGTGGTCTGGCGTGCCCATCTATCTTCGCGCCGGAAAACACATGCCAGTGTCGGCAACTGAAGTCCGCGTGGAGTTCCATCGTCCTCCGCAGGTGGTCTTCCACGAACCGCTGCCGCCGAGCCACAATTTCCTTCGATTCCAGATCAATCCGCGCGTCGAGATCGGACTGAACGCACAAGTGAAAAGCGATGGCGAGCGCATGGTGGGTGAACAGATTGAGCTGCTGGCGATCGATCAGCAATCAGATGAGATGACCCCCTACGAACGGCTCATTGGCGATGCGTTGCGCGGAGACGGAACACTCTTCGCACGACAAGACAGCGTGGACGAGTGCTGGCGCATTGTCGATGGCGTACTCGGATCGGTGGTGCCAGCGTTTGAGTATGCGCCTGGAACATGGGGACCAGAGGCCGCCAATGATCGAATTCTCCCGGATGGGGGATGGCACGCACCGCGTATCGCGCAGACGTAACGAATCCGAATCATCGACGACGCTGCGCAACAACGGTCTTCGATAGCGTCTCTGGCAATCCCTGCTGAAGTGGATGCACGAAGGCGAGGAATCCCAGTGCTGGCGCGAGTAACACAATGGTTTTCAAGAGTGCCCTCAGCGCTGCCCGCCCACGACCGGCGCGCATGTCCGTCCCTCCATCTGGCGCCCTCACCACTCGTCCACCGACAATGAATTTGCCTGGGCTTGCGCGAAGCGTCACTTCAAAAATGAAACACCACACACCCGTGAACCCAATCATGATGCATGCTGGCGCCGCCCGTTCAAGATCGGGAGTCCATGACGGCATCGACATCAGTTCTTCAGCGCGCGCACCAGTGACCCAGAGTGCGAACATCGCCCCGGGGAGGAGATCAATCGCAAGTGCGGGAATGCGACGAAACATCGGCAGCGGACTCCATCCCGCGTGGAGCGGAATCGTTGGTTCCATCGGTGGCCGAAGGATAAAACCAGCCATCAACATTCCGATGGTCACCGCCCCCAGAAGCGGAAGATGAAACCAATCCACGATTGGATCTTGCGTTGGAATCATCAGTTGCTCGCCTCTCACTTCACCACTGAGTGCATCCACCACAGAGACGCGAATCTGGTTGGACTCATCGACTCGAACAATTGCGAATCCCTCTCCCACGCCGACGACCGTCCAGCGGCCGACAGGTGCCGTGAAATCGCAGAGCTTTCGCACGCCAGAGGGAGTTGCGTAGGCAAGTGCCCATGCGTCATTCTGTGATCGCAAGAGCAGTGCAGGGCGCACACTCCCGCTGATCGCCATCTCGAAATCCCTCCCAGCATCGTGCCAGATTGATTCTTCCCATCCACCGGCTCGCTCACTCGCTGCGGCGACTGGGCTCCACGAATGCACGCTGTCACCATCGATCGTTGCGACAGACCATGGAATCGTCGAGCCGCTCCCCCACGAAACAAGAAATGGTGCGCCAGCGCCGTGCGGCAAGGCAATCTCATCCCAGCCCATTGAGCCGCACTCCAACAAATGCGGAGGCTCCCCAACCACGATCGCGTGTGGGCGATCGCCGCCCAGCGCAAAACTCGACACTCCGTGCGGAGATGGAATGCTCGCAAGAACATTGAAGCGACCTCTTGGGAGGTAATGAAATGACCGTGATTCGACTGAGCGCGCTGCTGTGATTTGGTAGACCGCGCTCGACGATGGACTGCCCCGGGGCGGCATCAGGATTGCCAACTGATCTCCGCTGGCAGAAAGTGCTATCGGCGACGACTCGATGATCGCGACCGCTTGACATGTCGAATTCTCTCCTCCCAACGCCCCTTCGAACACGAGGTGATAGATCTGACAGTCCTTCCCCTGTGGCACTGAGCTCGGCACTGCGACCCACACATTCGTGCCAGAACTTGCAGCGACGAGGTCGGGGGGACTTTCTGTGGCATGGGCAAGTGCGCTCGAAACACACCAGATGAACGCAACCGCGACAGCTTGCCTCATCGTGTCAACCGTTCGACCACTTCTGGACGAAGCGCATCGCGCACATCATCCCAATTGAACAACTGCGGTCGAATTCGCTCGGCGCCGAAGGCAGGTTCAGACGCGGCGAGGAGGAGTTCGCCATCTGGAGAACCATCCGTGGCAGTTCGACCCTTCGACCAGATCGAAAAATGAATTCGCGTCGCGACGAGAGGTTGCGTGCTCGCGGGAGGTGCGCCACTTGGTCGATCACCGCGAATCCACTCAAAGCCGTCGAGGGCACAACTCGCAACAACCTGGTCTGTCGCGTTGAGCCAATCGCAACCAACAGGCAGGAGGCTCTCACCACGCGCGAACATCCGCCGATTGGGCAGCGTGAAGACCCACGCTCCGCGCTTTCCATCCCAGTCGATCGCAGTCACTTCAGATGGACTCACCGCTGCAACGCCGAGCGCTTCCATCACACGAACGGGATCCATGAGATGCTCGACGCCACGGAGATCCGTCGAGTCCTGCGGTGCGGCAGGCGAGTGAGCATCCCACTCACGAAGCACCGCACGCGGCGGCGATTCGCGGGGAAACACCATCCACGACTGACCACCTCCACCTCCAACCCACAAGAATTTCTCCCCCACCTTGCTCAAGCGCAGACTGAGTTCAGAGGGTGGGCGCAAAATCAAGTCGAAGTCGCCATCGTCGAAGTGCCTCCCCTTCGTGTCACTCCAATGTAATTCTGCATGACCCCGAAGCGCGAGTGATGGGATCGCGTGAATACGCTGTGATTGCGCCCTCGAAAACTCCTCTGCTGATGGTGCGGCTCCATCGGGCTTTGCGATGTTGATTGTCGTTGGAGAGCAGCCCAGGACACACACGGGCACTGCGACCCACCACCGACGGGACAAGCACCAACGGGGCAACCATCCACGGGGCAGAGACCAGTTGAGACGAGTCATGAGTCTGTGCGGATAATTTCACCGAGTTGATCGGCGAGTTCCCGCACCTCGTCCTCGCGCACCCCAGGATTGGCGATTCGAATTGGCGCGGACGCTGGATCCGAACCACGCGGTCGAAACGCCCATGATTCTCGCTCTCCTTCGTGCACGATGCCATCCAACTTCAATACTTTTCGGCGCAGCAGCACGAGCGCGAGAATCCAACGAAACGCGCACCGTCGCGCATCCGTTTCGCTCTCCATGCGCTGCAGCATTTCCAGCAGCGTCTCGTCATCGACAAACGCGTGTCGCTTTTCGCCCGGCATCGGTGCGCTCGATCTCCAGAAGCAGACCAAGCGATCCGGTCGCGAACCATTCTCCCACGTGTTGATGGAGTAGTCGAAGCGACGAAGTGTCGACCGACCATCGTCGTCAACCCAATCTGCGAGCGCTGCGATGAATGCTTGTTTGGGAGCGATCGGCTCCTGCGATTGCGCACAAACACCTGTAAATCGTCCAAGCTCGAAGGTTCCTGCGATCCCTGCCATCGTGGAATCCTAGCGAGAAAGCGTTGAATCAATGCGCACAACCGCCCACTGCCGCTTCCCGCGACGAAGGAATGCGAACGACCCGTGCAACAATGAGGCGACCGTCACGCGACTCTCCACCGACGCGCGCTCGCCGTTCAACTGCACGGCACCAGACTCTAGAAAACCGCGCGCTTCGCGCTTGCTTGCAGCGAGTCCAGCATCGACAAGGAGGTCCAGCACCAGTCGTCCATCCCCGGCGAGGTCGCCACCATTGAGCATCGCCCCCGGGAGATCTGCGGCAATGTCGCGCGCCGACTGCTCATCCAGGCCGCGAATGTCACCACCAAAGAGTGCCGCTGCACAGACATGGGCGCGCAGCCGTTCCGCGTCACCGTGCACCAACGCCGTCACAGCATCTGCGAGCGCCTTCTGTGGCGCGCGCGCACTCGGGTCGCGCCCGTGCATCTGCGCAAGATCGTCGATCGCATCCTTGGGAAGAAATGTGTACCAGCGCAAAAACTTGATGGCATCTTCGTCCGATGCGTTGAGCCAGAATTGATGAAAGCGATATGCGCTCGTGCGATCCGCATTCAAATAGATCGCGCCAGATTCAGATTTCCCGATCTTGGTCCCATCAGACTTGGTCACCAGTTGATTTGTGATCCCAAATGCTTCGCCGCCGGCGATCCGTCGGATCAAGTCGATGCCTGAACAGATGTTGCCCCACTGATCTGCGCCACCGAGTTGCACCGTGCATCCAAGCGATCGATGAAGATGGAGAAAGTCATATGCCTGCAAGATCATGTAACTGAACTCGGTGTAGGAGATCCCCTGCTCCCGTGCAGTCAGGCGACTCGCCACAGAGTCTCGCGCCACCATCTGGTTGACGGAAAAGTGCTTCCCCACATCGCGAAGCACATCGATGAATCCCAGAGGCAAGAGCCAATTGGCGTTGTCCACGATGCGTGCGCAGTTCTTTCCTTCGAAGTCCAGAATTCTTCCAAAGATCGGTTGTTGCCGGGCAATGTTGTCGCGCACCTTTTCGGCACTGATCAGTTGACGTTCGTCGCTCTTCCCGCTGGGGTCCCCGATCAGCCCAGTCGCACCACCCATGACGACGAGTGGTCTGTGGCCCGCCTGCTGCCACCGCGCAAGAACGAGGATCGGCAGCAGGTTTCCGACAGTCAAACTGTCCGATGTGGGATCAAATCCGCAGTACGCCAGCCGCCCCCCCTCGACGAGATGCGCTGCGAGAGTTGCAGAAGTGGTTTGGTGCAACAAGCCACGCCAAGACAGGTCGCCGATGAAGTCGCCATCCATTCTCGAATCCTATAGAGAGAGTCTCAACTCGTAGATGCCGACGGGCAGATCCCCTCCACCAGAATTGAGACCCCTTGCAGGATTGAAGGAGCCCTGTTAGCCTTCTGCGCTCTTCAATCTCAGACCGCAAAAACTACTGAAATGCGCTGGATCTTGGCTGAGCCAGCACCGCTCCTCGTCGGAGCCATTTCGGTAGGAGGTTCAAAACCATGGCCAAGAAAATTACAAAGCAGTTCAAGATCCTCGCCCCCGGTGGCAAGGCGACGCCCGCACCTCCGCTTGGGCCAGTCCTTGGCGCAAACGGCGTGAATCCGGGACAGTTCATTTCGAAATTCAATGATGCGACACGTGAATTCAACGGGCGCGTTGTTGGTTGCATCGTCACTGTCTACGCTGATCGAACCTTCGATCTCGAGATCAAGAGTTCACCCTCATCGGTGTTGATCGCGACGGCTCTCAAGATCGAGAAGGGTTCTGGCAAACCGAACACGGAAAAGGTCGGAAAGATCAGCCAAGCGCAACTGCGCAAGATCGCTGAAGAAAAGATGAAGGATCTCAACGCAGGCAGCGTGGAAGCTGCGATGCGAGTCATCGCAGGAACAGCCCGATCCATGGGCGTGACGGTGGAGGCATAATCAATGGCAACAAAAGAACCAACCGTCGTCGGTCACAGCAAGCGCGTTCGCGGGAACCAATCCTTCCTTGTGAAAGCGGCGCTCTCCCCTGCCGAAGCCATCATCGCTCTGCGCAAGTTCAAGGCAACAAAGTTCGACCAGACAATCAACGTCGCCGTGCATTTGGGGATTGATCCCAAGGTCGCCGACCAAGCGCTCCGTGGCGCGATCTCTTTCCCCAAGGGCGTGGGAAAGACCGCGCGCGTCATCTGCTTCTGCAACAGTGACAAAGCCCCTGCAGCGAAGGCTGCCGGTGCGATTGAAGTTGGCGCAGAAGATCTCGTCGCCAAGATCGAAGCTGGCTGGATGGATTTCGAGGTTGCGGTTGCAAGTCCTGACATGATGCGCATCGTCAGTCGTCTGGGAAAGGTGCTCGGCCCCAAGGGACTGATGCCATCACCCAAGGCTGGAACGGTCGCTGCCGATGTGGCAACCGCCGTGCGCGAGTACGTCGCAGGGAAGGTCGAGTATCGCAATGATGATGGTGGGAATGTCCACTGCCTCATTGGAAAGATGTCCTTCAACGATGCCGATCTCGTCACCAATCTTGAGCACTTCATCTCTGTCATTCAGAAGGTGAAGCCTGCATCCTCCAAGGGTCTGTACATCCGCAAGTGCGTCATCAGTGCATCGATGAGCCCGGCCATTCAAATCGCGGTCTGATCCGCAGTTTCTATCGAAGGTATATCTATGAGCAAACCCATCAAGAACATGATTGTCGGCGAGTACAAGCAGCGATTCGCTGGTGTTGAAGGGGCGATTCTGATCGAGATCCGCGGAATGCCCGCGAAGTCAAACACAGCCTTGCGTGCGCAGCTCCGCGCGAGCAATGTGCGTGTGACCGTCGTCAAGAACACACTCGCCAAGCGCGCATTTGCAGGAACTCCCCTCGCTCCACTCGCCTCTGGGCTGAAGGGATCGCGCGCGATTGTGTATGGAAACACCAGCGTCGTGACGATCGCTCGGCAGTTGGTGAAGTCTGCCAAAGAGAACGATCAACTCGCGCTCATGGGAGCGTGTCTCGATGGAGCCTGGTTTGAAGGAAGCGATGGCGTGAAGCGCCTCAGCAAGTTCCCCACACGCGAAGAAGCGCAATCGCAACTGATCACGCTGGTGCTTTCGCCCGCGCGCAAGACAGTCTCTGCAGTCAAGGGACCAGGTGGTCGCCTGCTTGGAATCGTGAAAGAAATTCAAACGCGCCTCGAGAAGGGTGAAACCATTTCTGCGAGGTCGAACTGATCTGATTTGTTGAACCGCACTCCACTGGTCCTTCACGGGATCAAATGACACCTTGTGGTGTCGCCTCTGGAGGGCATTTTCTTGAAGGAGTATCGCACATGTCTGACACAACAACATTTGACGCAAAGATCTCAGCGATGGGAGATTCCATCGCTTCACTGACCCTCAAAGAGGCAGTCGATTTGGCTGAGTACATGAAGGACAAGTACGGAATTGAACCAGCTGCTGGCGGTGCTGTGATGGTTGCAGCTGGCGATACCGCGAGCGCACCTGCGGTCGTCGAACAGACCGATTTCACTGTGGTTCTGGAGAACTCTGGCGCAACCAAGATCAATGTGATCAAAGTTGTTCGCGAAGCCACCGGACTTGGTCTCAAGGAAGCCAAGGATCTCGTGGATGGAGCACCAAAGGCCATCAAGGAGCACATTCCAAAGGAAGATGCTGAAAAGTTGAAGGCGGCACTCGAAGCTGCTGGTGGCAAAGTCACTTTGAAGTGAGTGATTTGACGGGGGCTTTCAGCTGATCGGCGCAGGAAGTGCGACGATCCGCGATTGCCGAACTGAACTCAACGCCCCGCCGACCTTGGCGGGGCGTTTTCAATTTCCACAATCCAGCCAGTCCGTGTAGTCCCGAAACCGCCGAGGGCTCAGGTCCATCCCCAGTGGAAAACCAACAAATTTCCAGATTTCGACCCAGCTCCCCCTTGCGCAATCTCCGAGTTCCCTGTTATTCTTCGGGACTTGGCGCGCGCTCCCGCATCTGTCCGGAAATCCACGAAACATCAACTGCAGCGAGTCACATCGCGACGGCTGATGTCAACGGTGTGCATGAGCGAAGTGGCGAGCAAGCGTTTCGAAATGGGTTTGGAGATGGATTCCACTTTGGATTCTAACTTGGGTTCGATCGAGAATTTTCAGAGGTGACAATGACCACGAGAACTGTTCGTGATTTCTCTAAGCGCGGCGACGCGATCCCCGTTCCAAACTTGACGCGCGTGCAACAAGCCGCGTACGAGCGATTCCTGCAAAAGGATGTGGCGCCGGGCTCACGCGAGAAGTTCCTCGGCTTGCAGTCACTGCTGCTCGAGATCTTCCCAATCGAGAGTTACGACGGGCAGATGAAACTTGAGTTCATCTCGTATTCCTTCGGCGAACCCGTGCACACGGAAGCCGAGTGCCGCGAGTTGCGCTTGACCTACGGCTACCCGTGGCGCGTGAAGATGAAGTTGCACCGCGAGAGTGGCGCAGATGTGCTCGAAGAAGACATCTACCTCGGCGACATCCCAATCCTGCTCGGCGGTGGCGAGTTTGTCGTCAACGGATCTGAACGGGTGATCGTCAGCCAGTTGCATCGGTCTCCTGGCGTTGACTTCTCGATTGCGTCCAGCGTTTCGGATCGGCCTCTGCACAGTGCGCGAATCATTCCAGAGCGCGGATCGTGGATCGAATTGGAAGTGACGAAGAAGGATGTGCTGGCGATGCGAATCGACCAGTCCACCAAGTTGGCGGCGACGACATTCCTGCGCGCGATGGATGAGAAATGGTCAGACTCGGAGAAGATTCTGGAACACTTCTATGAGGTTGAAGATGTCCGTGTCGAAAAACTCAAGCCGGAGCACTATTCCGCAGAACTCATCATTGATCAGGACACTGGCGAGGAACTCTGCAAGATCGGGCTGCCCTTCGGCGACAAGGTGCCGATAATTCAGGCGAGCGGTCTCAAGACGGTCCGCGCAATCTGCAACCCTGGCGACCCGCTCATCCTGAACACACTCGCCGAAGAGAAGTTGGACTTCCTCGCCGAAGCGACCGAACACGAAGCTGCGCTCTTGCGCCTCTACGCGCGGCTCCGTCCTGGCAATCCGCCGCAGGTCGAGAAGGCCAAGGACCTCTTTGATGAGAAGTTCCGCGACACGAATCGCTACCGCCTTGGACGCGTCGGGCGATTCCGCGTGAATCGCAAATTTGCGCGTGATCCAAAGTACAAATCAGTTGACGAGAAGAAGGTCGACGAGAGGAAACCCGACGAGACTGCACAGCATTTGCGCGCCGAAGACTTTCTTGCGGTGATTCGATATCTCATGGAGTTGCGCCGTCCCACCGATCCGAATCGACGATCCTATGCACATGTCGACGACATCGATCACTTGGGGAATCGCCGACTTCGCACACTTGATGAGTTGGCCACGGAAGAAATGCGAAAGGGGTTCCTCAAGCTCAAGCGCACGGTGCAAGAGCGGATGAGCGTGAAGGATCCAACCGATCATTCATACAAGATTGCGGACCTCGTCAATTCCAAGTCGATTTCCAGCGCAATCGAGTTCTTCTTCGGACGGAGTGAACTTTCGCAGGTGGTCGATCAAACGAACCCGCTTTCGATGTTGGTTCATGAACGACGCCTTTCTGCGCTGGGCCCTGGCGGATTGAATCGAAAGCGCGCTGGCTTCGAGGTGCGCGACGTTCACATCTCACATTACGGTCGAATCTGCCCCATCGAAACGCCTGAAGGCGCAAACATTGGACTCATCGCCAGCCTGGGAATCTATTCCGGCGTCGACGACTATGGGTTCTTGCTGACGCCCTACCGCGAGATCAAGAACTCAAAAATCACTGGAAAGACAGTGAGCTTGCGCGCCGATGAGGAGATCAGCAGCGTGTTGGCACCGAGCGAGACGCTCGATGCTGCCGGTTCGATCAACGAGGCTCTCGTCCTCGTCCGCAAGGAAGGCGAACTCGAAACTGCAGACCGATCTGAAGTGCAGTATGTCGATATCAGCCCCAAGCAAACCGTTGGAGTTTCGGCCGCACTCATTCCATTCCTCGAACACGACGATGCGAATCGTGCGCTCATGGGCTCAAACATGCAACGGCAGGCTGTGCCGTTGGTGAAGGTGGATCCCCCGCTTGTGGCGACCGGGATGGAGCGTGTCGTCGGTCGGTCGAGCGGAATGATCGTTCGGGCTGAACGCGCCGGGACTGTGACCTTTGTCGATGCGGAGCGCATCATCGTCGATAATGCCGATGAATATGTACTGCGAAAATTCGTTGGGCTGAACGAAAAGACCTGCCAGAATCAGAAGCCCATCGTTCGAGTGAACCAACGCATCAAAGCCGGTGAGATCCTCGCCGACGGCGCGAGCACCAGTCAAGGCGAACTCGCCATCGGCAAGAATGTGCTCGTCGCATTCAACACCTTTGACGGATACAACTTTGAAGATGCGATCGTGATCAGCGAACGGCTCGTGAAGGATGACACCTTCACATCCATCCACATCGAATCGTTCGATGTGGAAGTGCGCGAAACGAAACTTGGGAAGCAGGAGTTCACGGCCGACATCCCAAATGTGTCCGAGCAGGCATTGCGCAATCTCGATGAGCATGGGGTCATTCGGGTCGGTGCGCGAGTCTCCCCCGGCGACATCCTCGTGGGCAAAGTGAGCCCAAAATCCAAGAGCGAACTTTCTCCGGAAGAGAAACTCCTGCATGCGATCTTTGGCCGCGCCGGAGAAGATGTGAAGAACGATTCCCTTGATGTGCCAGCAGGCACTGAAGGTGTTGTGATTGGCACGAAACACTTCAGCCGCCGCCAGCACCAAACGGATGAGCAAAAGCGCCAACTCAAGAAGGACATTTCAGCCTTCGAACAGTTGATGAACACCAAGGCGGTCCAACTCTTCCGTCAGATGGCGACTGAGATCAATCGGATCACTGGGACGGACATGATCGATCCATCGACACGCCAGCGCGTCGGTGCGAGCGACGTTCCCGATGTCATCATCGAGCAGATTGATCTCTTCAGTGATAAGTGGATCAAGGGTTCGAAGGAATTGCGCGAGCAGGCGTTGGTCACGCATGGTCAGTTCTGGCCTCGCATTCAAACTCTCCTTCGTGAGAAGGATCGTCGCGTCAATCACATGAAGCGCGGCGATGAACTTCCTTCGGGAGTGTTGGAAATGGTCAAGGTGTACCTCGCGACCAAACGACAACTCTCAGTTGGCGACAAGATGGCTGGTCGGCACGGAAACAAGGGCGTCATCGCTCGCATCGTTCCGGAAGCGGATATGCCGTTCCTCGCCGATGGAACACCAGTCGAAGTCCTGCTGAACCCGCTCGGCGTGCCGAGTCGCATGAATGTTGGGCAGATTCTCGAAACGCATCTTGGATGGGCTGCTCGCGTGCTTGGTTTCCAAGCCGTCACGCCGGTCTTCGACGGCGCAAAGGAGATTGAAATCTTCGATGCGATCCGCGAAGCAAATGGGCATGTCAACGATCGCGTCGCAAAGTTCGAAGCGACTGGCGCTAATCCAGGATCGCCGACCGAGTTGTTGGCACTGATGCCGGAAGATGGCAAGGTGCAGTTGTATGACGGCAGAACCGGAGAAGCGTTTCATCAACGCACATCCGTCGGCTACATGTATCTGCTGAAACTCCATCACTTGGTGGACGACAAGATCCATGCCCGATCGACCGGTCCTTACAGCCTGATCACCCAGCAACCGCTCGGTGGAAAGGCACGAACTGGAGGACAGCGATTCGGCGAAATGGAAGTGTGGGCGCTCGAGGCCTACGGCGCCGCATATGTGCTCCAAGAACTTCTGACCGTCAAGAGCGACGACATTGAAGGTCGCCAGAAGATCTACGAGTCCATGGTGAAGGGCGACAACACGCTGCAAGCTGGAATGCCTGTGGTCTTCGATGTGTTGTGTCAAGAAATCAAGGGCTTGTGCTTGAACATTCAGCTCGAAAAAGTGGGCGGCGAAGCTGCTGCTCCAGTGCTCTGATTCGGTCTGTATCGAACTCTGAAATCTTTGCGAAAGATCCAACTATGAACAGCATGGCAGAAAGTGTTTTTGATCGAGTCAACGACTACGGTGCAGTCCGAATCCAACTGGCGAGTCCAAATGACATTCGCAGTTGGAGCTTTGGCGAAGTCAAGAAACCTGAGACGATCAACTACCGAACCTACCGACCAGAGCGGGACGGACTTTTCTGCGAACGGATCTTTGGACCAGAGCGCGACTATGAATGCGCATGTGGCAAGTACAAGGGCACCAAGTACAAAGGCATTATTTGCGATCGGTGCGGCGTCAAGGTCACCCACTCACGAGTGCGCCGAAAGCGCATGGGGCACATCAACCTCGCTGCACCTGCAGTCCACATCTGGTTCTTCAAGGCACTGCCAAGCCGCCTTGGAACATTGCTTGGGATGAGAACCGGCGACATTGAAAAGGTCGTCTATTTCCAGGACTATGTGGTGACGGATCCAGGGTCGACAGATCTCAAATTCAAGCAGGTTCTCACCGACGACGAGTACCGCGAAATGGTCGCAAAGCATGGCGGCAATTTCACGGCCATGATGGGTGCCGAAGCCATCCGTGAATTGTTGTCACCTGACCTTCTGGATCTTGCCAAAGAATCAGCAGAGATTCGCCAAGAACTTGCCGAGACCAAGAGCAAGCAGAAGAACAAGGATCTCTCGAAGCGTCTGAAGCTGATCGAACAGATTCGCGGATCCAAGAATGAACCACAATGGATGGTGCTGGATGTCATTCCAGTGATCCCGCCACAATTGCGCCCACTGGTCCTGCTCCAGAGCGGCAACTTTGCGACGAGCGATCTCAATGACCTCTATCGACGCATCATCAATCGAAACAACCGATTGAAGAAGTTGATGGATCTCAACGCTCCTGAAGTCATCATTCGCAACGAAAAGCGCATGCTGCAACAGGCCGTTGATGCATTGTTTGATAATGGTCGATGCCGTCGACCAGTCCTTGGGTCGAGCAATCGACCACTGAAGTCGATCACCGACATGATCAAGGGAAAGCAGGGTCGATTCCGCGAGAATCTTCTCGGCAAACGCGTTGACTATTCCGCACGATCAGTCATCGTCGTTGGTCCAGAGTTGAAACTCTGGCAGTGTGGACTACCCAAGAAGATCGCTCTGGAATTGTTCCAGCCATTCATCATCCGAAAACTGAAGGAGCACGGACTTGCGGACACGATCAAGAGTGCGAAACGCATGCTGGAACGCCGAGCCCCAGAGGTGTGGGATATTCTGGAGCAAGTCACAAAGAACCACCCCGTCTTGTTGAACCGAGCCCCCACGCTTCATCGCATGGGTATCCAAGCATTCGAACCAGTCCTGGTTGAAGGCAACGCAATCAAAATTCACCCTCTGGTGTGCGCTGGATACAACGCAGACTTTGACGGCGATCAGATGGCGGTGCATTTGCCGCTCTCTCTTGAAGCGCAGATCGAAGCGTCTGTGCTCATGATGAGCACGCACAACATCTTCAGCCCGGCCAACGGCAATCCAATTGTCAGCCCCTCGCAAGACATCGTGATGGGCGTGTACTTCTTGACCGCAGCCCCGATTGATCTTCCGGTGGATCAGCCTGGAAAGCGATCGACCGTGCCATGCTTCGGAAATGTGCAGGAGCTCCTGCTCGCCCACGATCTTCGCAAGATCGGCGTGCACGAGTGGATCGACATTCGACTTGATCGTTTCTCGGAAGTTGTCAACGGACAGACGGAATCGGCCCTGCCATCCCCCGCTCATCGGCGCATTCGCACGACTGTTGGCCGCGTCCTCTTTTCAGAGATCCTTGCGACAGGGTTGCCGTTTTATAACTGTTCGCTCGGCAAGAAGGGTTCTGCACGCGTCATCGATGACACCTTCGCTCGCAACGGCAAGGCCGCGACGATCGAACTCCTCGACGCACTCAAGGAGACAGGATTCAAGGCGAGTACCACCAGTGGACTTTCATTCGGCATCACCGACTTGAACATTCCAAAGGCGAAAGAAAAATTGATCGCGGACAGCCAGAAGAAGGTCGATGCTGCGCAACGGAGCTTTGATGATGGCAACATCACCGACAACGAGCGCCGCAATCACGTCATGGATGCATGGTCGCAGTGCCGCGACGGTCTCTCAAGTTTGTTGATGGAGACGTTCAAGACCGACCGACGGACTCAGTCTGCTGGGACGAAGGATGTCGCTGGAAATGTGGCTGGACTTCCCTCTTCTGCCAGCCCTGCAGCGCGGTATCTCAACCCCGTCTATCTGTTCATGGATTCAGGCGCCCGAGGAAACAAGACGCAGATGCAGCAACTGGCGGGAATGCGCGGGCAGATGGCGAAGCCGAGCGGCGAAATCATGGAGACTCCGATCAAGTCGAATTTCCGCGAGGGTCTCTCGGTCATCGAGTACTTCTCATCGACACACGGTGCTCGAAAGGGACTCTCCGACACCGCACTCAAAACTGCGGATTCGGGGTACCTCACCAGAAAGTTGTGTGATGTCGCCCAGTCGGTCGTCGTCATTGAGCACGATTGCGGCGAGAAAGTCGGCATCGCCAAGGAGCCCGTCTATAAGGGTGAAGAGGTTGATGTTCCGCTGCGCGACATCATCAAGGGTCGCACCAGTTGCGAGAGCATCGTGGATCCGAGGACGGATCGCACGATCGTCGCAAAGAACGAGATCATCACTGCAGACAAGGCGCGCCTCATCGAAGAGCTTGGACAGCGCAAGGTGTGGGTACGAAGCCCACTGACCTGCTTGACCTCGCGCGGTGTCTGCGCAACCTGCTACGGGATGGACATGTCCACTGGCAAACTGGTGGAAGAGGGCCTCGCAGTGGGAATCATTGCGGCTCAGTCCATCGGTGAACCTGGTACCCAACTCACGATGCGCACCTTCCACACTGGTGGAATCGCAGTGAGCGCGACAACGGAGAACCAGTGGAAGACCACGCAGGCTGGGACGATCGAATTCGTCGATTGCGGCGACGTTCAAGTCGTCGAAGGTGATCGCTCCTATCGAATTGCGATTCGAAAGACCGGCGAAGTGCGAGTCATGGATGCCAAGGGTCGCGCACTCGAACAGTACAAGGTTCCGTACGGTGCATTGTTGATGGTCGCCCCCGGCGAGCAAGTCAAGAAGGGTCATGCGGTTCTCGAATGGGATGTGCACGTGTCGCCGATCCTTGCAGAAAAGAGCGGAACAATCCGCTTCCGAGATATCGAAGCAGGCGAAACCGTCCGCGTTGAGCGCAAGGCAAACAAGGACGAAATGGTTGTCATCGAACACAAGGGCGAGAAGCATCCGCGACTCACTATTGAAGACGAGTCCGGCAAGGTCTTGGACTTGCACCATCTTCCTGCCAAGGCGCACGTCGAAGTCAAGGATGGACAGGTCATCATGGCGGGTCAGCGCATTGCGTACACGCCCAAGGGCACCGCACGATCTGCCGACATCGTCGGCGGACTTCCACGCGTCACAGAGATCTTCGAGGCACGCATTCCACGAGATCCCGCTGTGCTGGCCAAGATTTCAGGGCGTATCGAATTGCTTCCAAATGAGAAGCGCGGAAAGATGACGATTCGCATCCACGCAGATGGTGCGAAAGAAGAACTGGCTGAGGATCACTATGTGCTCCAGGGCAAGCGACTCCTCGTTCACTCGAGCGATGTCGTCGAAGCGGGCGACCCCCTCACCGAGGGTGCGCTCACACCGACTGAAATCCTTGCGATTAAGGGTCTGGACGAGTTGTATCGGTACATGCTGACTGAAGTCCAGAATGTCTATCGTGCTCAAGGCGTGCCGATCTCGGACAAGCACATCGAAGTTGTGCTTCGTCAGATGGTCAGCAAGGTTCGCGTGGTCGAACCAGGCGATACCGCTCTGCTTCCCAATGATGTCGTTGAGCGTTATGTCTTCGTCGAAGTGAACGAGGCGCTCGACAGCATGCTTCGCATCGAAGATGCCGGTGGAACAACTCTGGTCAAGGGCACACTTGCTAGCAAGGACGAGATCAAGCTGGCCAACATCGAAGCCGAATTGGCGGGCAAGGCGATCGCCAAGACGCGTCGTCCAAAGCGCGCGCTCGCACGGAGACTTCTCTTGGGCATCACCAAGGCATCGCTGCAATCCGAGAGTTTCCTTTCAGGTGCGAGCTTCCAAGAGACCACCAAGGTGCTCACCGAAGCGGCACTCAAGGGCGCAGTCGACACCCTCGTTGGATTGAAAGAGAATGTTCTGCTGGGTCATCTCATCCCTGCGGGAACTGGATTCGAGGCGTACACCAACCTCTCGATCAAGTACCTCGTGGAGAATGTCGGCGAAGAATTCTCAGAAGTTGCCGAGATGGAAGCTGCGGCGTCTGCCGCTGAAGCGCTCGGAGCTGATCGCATTGGAAGTGCGCCAACAATCAAGGACCTGTCTGCCCATGCTCCCAAGGCCGAACTGATCTTGGAGTCAAGCGACGGATCCGCGTTTGGCGGCGCCGACGACCGCAACTGAGTTCTCGACAAGGGAAGTGACTGCACGCTGACTCCCAACTGGTCTGCTGGGCTGGCGTGCTGGGCTGGCGTGCTGGGCTGGCGTGCTGGGCTGGCGTGCTGGGCTGGCGTGCTGGGCTGGCGTGCTGGGCCTAGATTGGTTTTTGCAGGGGTTGGTATTGTTCCACCGCGACGGCACACATGACGAACCCTCCAGACGGACCTTGGTACAAAGATGGGCTTCGGTTTTCCTGCACCCAGTGTGGCAACTGTTGCACGGGCGGACCAGGCGCCGTCTGGTACACCGACGAAGAGGGTCATGCGATGGCATCTGCGCTCGGAGTGACTGACGAAGAGTTCACAGCGCGCTTCACGCGTGAGATCACAAAGCGAAGATCGCTCAACGAGACTGAAACGGTCCATGGATTTGACTGTGTCTTTCTCGACCGCACCAGCCAACCCGGACGAGCGCTCTGCCGCGTCTATTTGGCTCGACCAGTGCAGTGTCGGACCTGGCCATTCTGGCCGGAGAATCTGCGTACTCCACAGGACTGGAAGGGAGCCAAATCAAGAACCCCATGTCCAGGAATGGATCAAGGGAAGCTCATCCCCATCGAGGAGATTCGGATTCTTCGAGACCGCGACGCCGCGGACAACGAGTCTGCCCCTTGGTGAGTCACACGTGCGTTGAATCCATTTCTTCCTGATCATGCGCCGACCGACGAGACGATCCACCGTTGGTGGAACGCGTCGCGCATCGCCGCCATTGATGGCGCATTCCTTGCATTGCACGATCATGCGGCGACTGTGACAACACTCCACCGGCCCGTGTGCCTTGCGTCCGGCAAGTGCTGCCACTTCCAAGAACATGGGCATCTGCTGGCGGTCACCGGGCTGGAGGCGATGTGGGTCTGGCGCAAGGAGCGCACCACGGGAAGCCGCGACGCAGTCCGTCGCGCGATGCACGGCGGTCGGTGCGTATACCTGTCCGGCACGCTCTGCTCCATCCATGAGAATCGTCCAAGCGGATGCCGGAGTTACTTTTGCGATCGGGGTGATGGCGCCTGGCAGTCAATCCTCTCTGAGTCAATCCACCGAGCAATTCGTGCGATCCATGACGAGCATGAAGTCCCCTATCTCTGCGCGGAATGGACATGGCTTCTGAATGCGCTTGCCGATGCGGATGCGAGGGGGGTTCTTTCCAGCGCCTCCCCTCCCTAACATTCGGCGATGCGTGAGTACGAACTCCGACATGATCTCAAACGTTCCGAAGTGGAGGGATATCAATTCCCACTCGGCATCGAACCTATCTCGCTTCCTGCGCCTCAGCAGGGATACACGCTCGAGTACACCCCAGGCGAAGAGGGCGATCCAGACACCTACGCCTTTCATGTTGTTCTGAGCCATGATCGTCTGAGTGCGGTGATGCGCGATGCATTTGAGTTTCTACCGCAAGAGGTGGTTCCCATCGTCGAAATCGGATCGCGCGATGCGTACCGTGCCCTGGACATTTATCTCGGCTCCGAGATGATTCCGACGAGCAACTTCTTGAAAGTGTGGAAACGATTTGAGCCCATCCTGCTTGAGGATGGGTCGATCGGCGCGGGAGCGAACGCCGAGCATCCCTTCGTCGAGATTTTTCTGGACACATGGAAGGGACTCCTGATCAACGTGCCAATCGCAATGCGCAGGGAAGTTGAACAGATGCTCGCTCGGCATGGACTTCGCGAGGTGCTCGAGACATGGCCACATGACATCGATCATGCCGCGGAACCGCCCTCACAGTTGCGTGAAGTTTTGGCAACCGAAGACGATCAGAGTCCAGATCTCGACGAGATCCTCTTGCAACTGCGCGAGGCGTGGGACCTGGAATTGGACGTGGATCCCGAGGCCAATGTGGACGAGAGTGGGCGGCGGTTGGGCATGGTTCTCTGGCACGCCATTGTGCTCGCAGTTCGGGAGGATCGCCGCGGAAAGGGCGCGTACATCACCGTCTGGGCGACTGCGGGAAGCCTTGCAGAAATGGAACAACTCGTGAACGATCATGTCGAAGCCAAGATGCCGCAGTGGAGTTTCGAGGGGTTCTTTTCAGTCGATCGTGTCGCGTTTGACGAGCGCCCCGAAGCACTCTCGGACCTGACCATGCGGCGCAACGAGCCAGAGGTGCATCTCACCGCAATCGATGAATGGTGATCAATCGCCGAGGTACGCGGCGCGAATCCGGTCATCGTTGAGCAACTCATGTGATGGACCTTCAATCGTTACCTTTCCCGTCTCAATCACATACCCGCGCGAAGAGAGCTTCAGCGCCCCACGCGCATTTTGCTCCACGAGCAACACCGTCAGCCCCTCTTGATTGAGTTGCTGAATTGCCTGAAAAATTCGAGTCACGAGAATCGGGGCAATGCCCATGGACGGCTCATCCATCATCAGCAATCGCGGACGACTCATCAGTGCGCGACCGATCGCGAGCATTTGCTGTTCGCCCCCAGAGAGCGTCCCAGCCAACTGTGATTGCCGCTCTTTGAGCACGGGAAAGAGGTCATTGACTCGGTGCATATCCGTCGCGATTCCATCGTGATCATTGCGCAGATATGCGCCGAGCACCAGATTCTCGAGCACCGTCATACGAGCGAACACCCGCCGCCCTTCAGGCACCTGCACGAGTCCCCGCTGCACGACTTCGTCGGCGCGAAGCCCAATCAGCGACTCACCTGCGAATCGAATCGATCCGGCCATGGGCTTGATGACTTGATTGACCGCCATCAGAGTCGTGCTCTTCCCCGCGCCGTTTGAACCGATGAGCGCGACAATCTCGCCCTGCGCAACCCGCAGCGAGACGCCGCGCAGGACTTCAATCTGCCCATATCCGCAGCGCAATTCGGAGACTTCGAGAAGTGCATCGCTCATCCGTGATTCTCCGTGCCCAAGTATGCCTCGACACAGGATGGATTGCCGCGAATCTCAGCAGGCGTGCCCTCTGCGATCTGCTTCCCGTATTGGAGCACCAAGATTCGATCTGAAACTCCCATCACAAGTCGCATGTGATGTTCGATGAGTACAACTGTCGTACCCGCATCGCGCACCCGTCGAATGAGTGCCATGAGGTCGACGACCTCTGCAGGATTCATTCCCGCTGCTGGTTCATCCAGCAGGATGAGTTTCGGCTTTCCCGCCAATGCGCGAGCGACCTCGAGCCGTCGACGAAACCCATAGGGCAGACTTCCGGCCGCGAAATGCGCACGATCTGCCAATCCCACAAACTCGAGAAGAGCAAGCGCTTCTGCATGAAATCGCTCTCGCTCCGTGAAGAAAGTCGGAAGCCGCAAGAGCGCACTGAAAAAACCGGCGGACATGCGGTGGTCCATCCCAACCAAAACATTCTGCACCAAACTGAGTTCATTGAAGAGGCGGATGTTTTGAAATGTCCGCGCCACACCGCTTCGTGCGATGAGATCGGGGGTGCGACGAGAACGCCACCACAGAACTAGTGACGCTGCGCCACCGACCAACCCGCCGACGAGCGCCGTCACGATGCCGGATGCCAGCGAAAGGTTCGTGATGGCGCGACCGAAATCACCCACGGCTTCCCACCACGGAAAGGGCTGCAAATACTGATAATTCGCATCAATCGTCGCGCTCCAGAGTTGCTGAGAGTTCAACGCCACCACCGAGGAGACTCCCGCGACGATGGCAGTCGCCACCATGCGCACGATGGTCTGTGGAGTGCATCCCACACAGACCACCTTGTCCGAGAACCGGACAACGCCAGCGGTGGGTTCGTAGATTCCAGTGATTGCGTTGAAGAGTGTCGTCTTACCCGCCCCGTTCGGGCCGATGACCGCAAAGATTTCGCCCGCGTGCACAGTCAGCGAGACATCTTGGACTGCCACCAGTCCACCGAAACGCATCGTCATGTTCTGCGCAGAGAGCACGCTCATCGGATGCTCCGTTCAATGCGCGGAGGGAGTAATCCATCCGGTTTCAATCGCACCGCAAGCACAAGCGCGAGACCGAAAATCAGATACTTCCAATTGTTTGGAGAGAGCAGGACATTCCCCTGCCCGCCAATCCCCATCGCTGCGAGTGCCGCCGTGGCCTTGACTAACACGATGGAATTGAGCCCGATCATCACCAGTGCCCCAAGCAAGACCCCCGCAATCCCGCCGATCCCGCCGACGATGATGATGCACAACGCCAACATCGAAACTTGAAAATCGTAATTGCTCGGTTCGCCAGTGGAACTCAAAACGCTTGCGGAGATCCCGCCAGCGAGTGCGGCAATGGCTGCAGCCGTCGAGAAAGCCAGCATCTTCACTCGTTCAACGCGGATACCCATCGAACGCGACGCGAGTTCATCCTGGCGAATGCTGAACCATGCGCGACCAAGACGCGAGCGCTCGAGATTGCGCACGGCCATCACGACGATCACCAAGAGCGCGAAGAGGAGGTAGTACCAACCGAGTTCGTTGCTCGACGTCCACTGCTCGCCGCCAAACGATGGCCCTGGAAGTGGGTTGATTCCCTGTGTTCCCTTGGTGATGGTGTCGAGATTCTTGAGGACATCCTGCACAATCTCACCAAATCCAAGCGTCACAATCGCCAGATAGTCGCCCCTCAGGCGCAGCGTTGGAGCGCCGAGGAGGAATCCAGCGAGTGCTCCAATGGGAATGGTCAACATGAGCGCTGGCCAGAAGCCAATCTGGAAGGGATAGATCTCGCAGGTGAGGATTGCGAAGGCGTATGCACCGATTGCCATGAATGCAGCGATCCCCAGATTCAGCAACCCGGCGTACCCGGTCACCACATTCAATCCGAGTGCGAGAATCGCGTAGAGGAAAACGCCGCGGACCGCTTCGCTGATGCGCAGGGACTCCGGCAGCGCCAGATCAACAAGCGGCACAAGCGCTGCACTCGCCAAGATCAGGGTGATGGGACCAGGACGCCAACGCATCTCAGACCTTTTCCCGTCGCGTCGACCCGAGCAATCCGCTGGGACGGAAAATCAAAATGAGCACAAGAATTCCAAACACGATGGTGTTCGTCCACCGCGATTCGAGGTACTGATCGCTCATCGCGCGCACGCAGCCGATGGTCAATCCACCAAGAACCGCGCCGGGGAGGCTGCCGATTCCTCCGAGCACTGCCGCAGTAAATGCGTCCATCCCGGCGCGATACCCCATCTGGAATCCGATTGTGTTGTTGTAGAGCGAGTACACAACGCTAGCGAATCCGCCGAGCGCACCTCCAATAAAGAAGGTCATGCCGATCACACGATCGACTGGAATCCCCATCAATTCTGCAGCGGTGGAGTCTTGAGCGACTGCACGCATGGCGCGCCCCAATCGCGAACGGTTCACCAGCAGCACGAGCCCGATCATCAGCGGGATCGTCACGAAGAAGACCATCACATCGGCCTGTGTGATTCTGATCGCGCTCTCTCCCAACAGATTGGTTTGCGGCGTGATCTGTGGGAAGTCTTTGGGAGCCGCAGCAGAGACTCCTCCTGCGAAGACTCCCATGGGCAGACCACCCCAGAAGAGTCCCAGATTGGTGCAGATGAACGAGCATCCGATCGCCGATACAAGCAGCGACAGTTTCGATGCCTTGCGTAGCGAACGATACGCCACGCGATCGAGCGTCCAATTCAACCCGCCGCAAAAGAGCGCACTTCCACCAAGCATCATGATGACGCCGGCGAACTTCCATGCAGGCGACCACGCCTCCATCCCAAATGCGCCAAGCAGCGTGAGCGCAAGAAATGCGCCGAGCATGAAAACATCGCCGTGGGCAAAGTTGATCAACTCGATAATGCCATACACCATCGTGTACCCCAGGGCGATCAATGCGATGATCATCCCGTTGGAAAGCCCCGTGATGAGTTGTTGGACGAAGACCTCGTAGTCCTGCATCAGGTTCTCACGCGACGAATCGCTTCAATCGCCGAGCACCTTCACGAAAACGAACTGACCGTTCTTCACGGTCTGCCCGCTCATGACTCGACTCGATGTGTCGCCGTTGGCATCAAAGGACCACTTTCCCAGCACGCCATCGAAGTCCTTCGTCGCCGCGACTGCGGCGAGTACCCCAGCGCGATCCTTGGTCTGTGCACGCGCGATCGCGTCGAGAACCACTCGTGCGGCCTCGTACCCGTATGCCGCGTACGCCTCGGGATCCGCTCCATACCTCTTGCGATACGAGTCACGAAACGCCGCGCCTCTTCCAGTCAGCTGTTCTGGGGGAAGGCCGCCGAATGTGATAAAGGTCATGTCGTTGAGATTGGAATCTCCGGCTGCCTCGATGAAGGCTTGTTCAAAGCATCCATCTGGAACCATGTACATCCCCTCGTACCCGCCCGACCGAAGATCCTTGGCGATTTGTCCAGCGTTGCTCTGCGTCGTGCCGCCGAAGTACACCAGATCTGGTCCAACAGCCTTGATCTTGGTCACCAGCGCGCGGTAGTTGGGAGCTTTCGCATCGGTGCCCTCGAAGCCGACCACCGTCAATCCAATCTCCTTCGCCCGTCGCTGGAACACATCTGCGATTCCCTTTCCGTAGAGTTCTCGATCATTGAGGATGAAAACCTGGGTGGCTCCGAGCGACTTCGCCCAGTTCGCCGCTTGAGCTCCCTGCAAATCGTCCGTTGGAACGACGCGGAAATAGTTGATCTTGCCGCTGGGTCGATAGACCATCGGTTCATTTGCCTCGCCCATGTTCGGTTTGGTCAGTCCGGGATATGTGTTCGCTGGACTCACCATTACCAACCCAGCACGATTCAAGATCGGCATGGCAACTTTCGCTGCGCCCGAATTAAAGGTCCCGATGTAGCCAACGCAACTCAAATCTTTCGCTGCGGCGTTGGCGTTCTGTGCCTCGACGGTTGGATCCCAATTCCCCCGTTGCGGGCTCGCATCATCAAGATCTTCGTATTCAATTTTCCAGCCATCGACCTGTCCGCCAACTTCGTCAATTGCCAGTCGAATTCCATTCACCATCGTGCTGGTTTGCGCATTCGCGCTGCCGGTTCGAGGAAGGCTCGACACGATTCGCAGCGTCCCTCCGTGGGAGAGCGATGGAGCAACCGATTTCGACTCCCCCTGCTGCGCACCCAGTGAGAGGGGAATCATCAGTGCGGAGATCGCAACCAGTAGTGAGCTTGATTTCATGGCTGATGATCCTAACCACAAGCGATGCGAACGATCACTGCTGCTCCCTCCCTCCCAGGATCATGCCCAGCAAATGTCTCACACACCCTCTGCAAGGCTCGACTGATGTCGGCCCTGAGTGAGGCATCGCTCGCAAGTCGAAGCGCCTCCTGGATGATCGGCTGCGAGGATCCAGACCAAGGCACAAACTCTGGCACAAGGCGACGACCCGCAAGAATGTTCGGCAGCAATCGATGCGGAGTGCGCAACATGACGCTCGCGCCGATCCCAGCGATGCGTCCAGTTCTGTAGACCCCGATCATCGGCTTCCGCGCTCTGGTGATGTCGAGGCTGACGGTCCCCGACACGGCGAGAGCCAAGTCGCACCATGCAGCTGCGGGAGCGATGACGCCAGTCATGATGCTCGTTCGTGGACCGAGATCGCCCACGCGCTCGCGAAACCGCTGCGCAATGTTGGGGCTCGCTGCGCAGACGACGGCTGATGTCTGGGGAAACTTCCCAGAAACGGCACGAAGCAGTTCCATGAGGAGCTCACCATTGCGATCGACTTCGATAGACCGTGATCCCGGCAAGAGCAAGACGCGTGGCGATCCTGCGATGGGTTCCTTCCATCCGACGCACTGGTCTCCTTGCTGATCTTGCTCACTCATCACAGGATGACCGATGAATGTCGCTTGCACCCCACGCTCTCGAAACCACTTCTCCTCGAAAGGCAGCAAGCAGAGCACATGGTCAGTCAACCGACGAAGTTTGCGGATGCGCCAGGGTCCCCACGCCCATATCTGTGGCGCAACGAGATGCACGATGCGCGCGCCTCTGCGCTTCATCCGCTTGCACATCGGAAAGTTGGCTGCTGGAGAGTCGACTGGAACATGGACTGCGACTTGATTCGCCATGGCGAAGCGATCGATATCCGCGGCAATTCGCGAGATTGCGATCACCTTGCTCAGCGCGGGAATGCCCATGGTTCCGTCATCGGCGGTCCGAGCGATCAGCTCCGCACCAGCCGCCTCCATACGCGCACCGCCCCACGCAACGATTCGCCATGAGGGCTGCAATCGTCGAAGCGCAGCGATGACCACAGCTGCGTGCGCGTCGCCGGAGGGTTCAAACGCAGTGAAGAGAATGACTGGCGCACTAGCAGGCATTCACGCAGACTAACCGCAGCAGCGTCACGAATTCGCCTCATCGCTACCATCCCAACCCCGAATCTCGGCGAGACAACTCACATGCTCAAGCGAACACATTACTGCGGCCAGATCAGACCAACGCACGCGGGTCAAACCGTCACCTTGTGCGGATGGATCAACACCTACCGAGAACAAGGAAAGGGTTTGTTCTTTGTCGACCTGCGAGACAAGGAAGGACTGGGTCAGGTGGTCTTTGGCATCGAGTCCTGTCCAGCAGAGTTGGTCGAACAGGCGCGCACGTTGCGTCGCGAAGATGTCGTTGGAGTTCGAGGGAGAGTTCGACTTCGCACTGGCGGCGCCAATCCGAAACTGGCGAGCGGTGAAGTGGAACTCGTTGCGGAGTCCATCGAGATATTCAACAAGGCCGAAGCGCCCCCGATTCTCCCCGACGAGTATGAAGCCGACAAGATCAGTGAAGAAACTCGGCTCAAGTATCGATACATCGATCTTCGTCGGCCGCGTATGCAGGGAATTCTCAAGACCCGTTCGCGCATCACGAAGTTCACCCGCGACTACTTCACGAATCACGGATTTCTTGAAATCGAGACTCCCCTGCTCATCAAGAGCACTCCAGAAGGCGCGCGCGATTTTGTCGTCCCCAGCCGTCTGCACGAAGGGCAGTGGTATGCGCTCCCCCAGAGCCCTCAATTGTTCAAGCAAATCCTGATGGTCGCTGGGTGTGATCGCTACCTGCAGATATGCCGGTGCCTGCGCGACGAGGATCCACGCGCAGATCGTCAGGCAGAGTTCAGCCAGATCGACTTGGAAATGAGCTTCGTCGAACGCGAAGATGTCATGGAGATGATGAGCGGTTTCGTGGCTGGACTTTGGCAAGAACTCTTTTCCCATGATGTCGGCACAATTCAGCGCATCACGTGGGCAGAGTCCATGGAGAAGTACGGGATCGATCGACCAGACACACGCTTCGACCTGTTCGTCCACGATGTCTCCGACATCGCTGCCAAGAGTGACTTTCAAGTCTTTCGCAACGCGCTCGAGGGTCGCAGTCCAACTGGCCGCGCGGGAGTGGTGAAGTGCCTGCGGATTCCGGGTGGTGCAGACAAACTCACGAGGAAGATGACCGATGCGTACAGCGAGTGGGTCAAGACCTTTCGTGCTGGTGGCGTTCCAGTGGTCAAGTACACCGCCGCTGGATTCGAATCTGGGATCGCGAAGTTCATCGGCCCCATCGCAGAAGAACTCAAGACGAGACTCGCGCTTGAACCTGGCGACATGCTGCTCTTTGCCGCTGATTCGTGGGAGATTGCGACAAAGACCATGGGTGAGTTGCGCCTGCGCGTCGCACGCGAACTTGGGCTCATTCCGCAGGGTGCGTGGAACTTTGTGTGGGTCATCGACTTCCCAATGTTTGAATGGAACGATGAGGGCAAACGCTGGGTGGCCCTCCATCACCCATTCACAAGTCCAAATCCAGACCAACTTGGCACCTTGCAGAGCGATCCGGGCGCGTGCCTCTCGGCTGGGTATGACCTGGTGCTCAATGGCAGTGAGATCGCAGGCGGTTCCATTCGCATGCACCGCATGGATGTGCAACAAAGGGTCTTTGAATTGATTGGGCTCTCTTCGACAGAGGCACAATCCAAGTTTGGGTTCCTGCTTTCTGCACTTCGCCATGGCGCGCCACCGCACGGCGGAATCGCATTTGGACTCGACCGACTCGTGATGCATGTCGTTGGAACAGACAACATCCGAGACGTCATCGCATTCCCAAAGACCCAATCGGGTGGCGACTTGATGATCGATGCACCAGGACCAATCAGCGACGAACAACTTCGCGAACTGCATGTTCGAAGTACGGTTGCCCCCGCTGCGCCAACCGCAGCGCAGTAGCTTCGCAACGCGTTAGTGGATCCCGCACCCAGCGAGCCACCGCTCGCACTCGAGCGCTGCTTGGCAACCCATTCCTGCAGCGGTGATCGCTTGGCGGTAGTGCGCATCGGCGACATCGCCAGCTGCGAAGACACCCTCGATGTTTGTGGAGCATGACCGCGTCTCGAGCGAGATATACCCGTTGGCATCGAGTGCCACACCAGAATCTCGCAGGAAGTCGGTCGCCGGCGAGTGACCAATCGCCACAAAGAGCCCCGCGACTGCCAATGTTGATCGCACTCCCGTCACTGTGTCTTCCAACTCGACTCCCTCGATGCGCTCGCCGCCAAGCACATTCACGAGTCGCTTGTTCCACACGGCGACGGCGTTGGACGAAGAAAAAAGCCGATCCTGCATGACACGCGACGCGCGAAATGAATCTCGTCGATGAATGACATGCACCTTGGATGCGAACTTCGTCAGGTAGGTGGCTTCTTCCATTGCGGTATCACCACCTCCGACGACGGCGAGTTCTTTGCCGCGATACACGGGCAACGCACCGTCACAGACTGCGCAGGCACTCACCCCACCGCCGGATTGCGCGAGACGCAATTCGTTTGGCGCGCCGACCCAATTTGCTGTCGCGCCCGTCGCAATGATGACGCTGCGCGCGCGAAGTGTCTTTCCACCCGCCAGCTTCAGAGCGAATGGCTTCGCCTGAAAATCACAGGAAACGACATCGTCGTCGCACACGCGCGTACCGAAACGCTCTGCTTGCTTCTGGAAGTGATGCATGAGTTCCGGACCCGTCACTCCATTGGGGAATCCTGGATAGTTCTCCACTTCGGTCGTCAGCATCAATTGACCACCAGGCAAGACCGGTGCAGGATCAGATCTCGGAATGCCGACCACGCACAGCGGCGAAAGATTCGCGCGCGCCGCATAAATCGCAGCAGTCCATCCCGCAGGACCAGACCCAATGATCACGATGCGCTCTGCGCCGTCTGAATCGGTCACTTCAACAATCCCTCTTCACGCGCGAGGGCTCGGACAGGAGGCCAGACCACCAAATCGCCGACAGACCCATCTGGTGCATGCGAAGCGCCTTCATCGTCTTCGTGGTTCGAAGCGAGTGCCCACACCATGCAACCCGTCGCCCAGACTCGACCAAGCGGCGTATCGATCGCGTGCTTGGCAGCGAGGGCTTTGTACTGCAACCGACCCGCCTTCTTGTCGAAGGGATCGAAGTCGAATCGCTTTTGAAAGAAGACCGCGTATGCGCGCTCGCGATCCTTTGGCCATGAGTTCTTGAATTCGCGGTAGTACCCGCAGAGCCCCGCGGACATGACCGTCCCGTTCACTTCTGCGATAACGACATTGCGCCACACGAATGCGCTGTCGAGATCGCCGAGCATGGCGATCACGGCCCCATACTTGATCGGATTGGTGCGAGAGAATTCGGTGGCCATCTGATGGATCGTGGTGTAGGGACGAATGCGCCAACGCCTCCACCAATCGTCGTACACCTGCGCCAGCTTTTCATGGCTCGCCTCGAGCGAACCGTGGACAGATGCAACCCGGCGCAACATTTCCTGTGACGAGAAGCGTTGCAGCACCCCTCCCGCTGTCGACTGCGACCCAATCACGCTTGCGAATTGCTCTGGATCAACACTCCCAGACGTCTCGGCGGTCAGCGCCTGCTTCAACACCGCAGCTGCAAGAATCTGATCGCCCTCGGGCATCTGGAGTCGACGGAGTCTTTCGTTGTCCGATGGCTTGAGAAATGTGTACTCCTTCAGCGCGAGCTTTTGCATCACCTCAACTGGCAATCGGTCGAGATACTGCCACATGCAATCGCGGTGAACCGAGAGGTGTTCAGCGAGGTTTTCCAAACCAAAGCGCTTCTCTGCAAGCATTTCCTGCTCGCAGACCTGCCGAAGGAAGCGGGCGTATGCGATGCCCATCATGAACCCCTCTTCGATCTGTCCAGCATCCACGAGGCGATACATCTCCGCAGTGGCGTATGCACCAATCGCTCGTACGGCCGGGAAATAGTTGAACCCAACTCGACCGACGGTCGCACCTTCGCCAAGAGACGTGGTCAACCCTGCTTTGATCCACGCAGGGTCGGCATTCGCGACGCCATAGGGCAATCCGAATGATGTCGCGAACTGCGCACCGAGCAACGCTTTGCCCATCGCGGAGTTCGCCTCTGCCCACTTCGACACCTCGGTCCACCTGTCCATCTTTGGCCAGATGGTCGATTGATTGAAGTCATTCCCGAATTGGATTGGCGGGGCGGTCAATTTCAGAAACGCATCCAAGACAGGTTTGGAACTCCTGTTCTGTTCGTTCACCCCCTTGAGCCTTGCATTGAGCGCAGAAGCGACGGCAGCGTCTTCGGCACGCAATGTGGGTGCACTGCAAACAGCAGCGACGAGCAACAAAAAGGAAGCACGAAATCGGAAAAGCGGCGTGTGCATAGGAATTCGGCAGGGTAGCAGAGTGTTGACGGCGAACACATCGGTACACTCGACCCTTCGCCTGAATCCCGCAAGATCCTCCCCCACGGACTCTTCGATTCTGGCGTCGACGAATCCTCACGCAGCACAGTGAAAGACGATGAATGACCACGAGCCCGCTTCCAGAAAAATTGAATGTCCTCCTCGTTGGAACCGGAGGTCGCGAGCACGCGCTTGCGTGGCGACTTTCGCAATCGCCACACCTCGGCAAACTCTGGGTGGAACCGAGCGCCAACGCAGGACTCCTGCAATTCGCCACAGCGTGCCCAGAGGAGTTTTCGCTCAATCGTAAGTACTACCTCGAGCGATGGCTGATAAAGGAACAGATTGGTTTCATCATCATCGGCCCAGAGGGCCCGCTTGCCGAGGGGATGGTCGATGCGCTGGCGCTTCCCACGCGCCCGATCTTCGGTCCAACGAAAGCGGCGGCGAGACTCGAGTGGGACAAGGCATACGCAAAGTCGATCATGAGGCAAACATCGATCCCAACCGCTGAGGGGCGGGTCTGTACGACACTGAGCGCAGCGCTGACCTATGTCACCGAGCGTGATGAGCCCTGCGTTGTCAAGGCGACTGGGCTTTGCGCCGGCAAGGGTGTCACCGTCTGCCGCAATGCGACGGAGGCGATCGCAGCTGTCCAGAAGTGCATGGGGACGAGAGCATTTGGTGAGGCTGGCGACTCGGTGGTGATTGAAGAACGACTCGAGGGACAGGAGGTTTCAATTCTCGCGCTCGTGGATGGACGGACGATCACGCTTCTCGACACTTGCCAGGATTACAAGCAAGTTGGCGAGGGTGACACGGGTCCAAACACTGGAGGGATGGGCGCGTTCTGTCCAACGCCGCTCTTGAGTGACAGCGATATGCAGGCCATCGCGCGGGATGTTTTCGTGCCCGCAGTGGATGGACTCCGCAGACAAGGAGTTGAGTTTCGCGGAGTCTTGTTTGCAGGAATCATGTTGACTCCTGCTGGACCCAAGGTCCTGGAATTCAATTGCCGCTTTGGAGATCCTGAGACGCAGGTGTTGATGGCACGCTTTCGGGGAGATCTCCTGAAGACGCTCTGGCTCACGGCAACCGGAAATCTCGCGGATGCTGATTTCGGGTTTGATCAGCGCCCTGCCTGTTGTGTTGTGGTTTGCAGCGAGGGTTACCCTGGTCCTCATCCGAAGGGTCGGACGATTCAGGGACTCCAAATGATCGACTCTGCGAGCGATTCCAAGGCTGGCGACCACTGGATGTTTCACGGGGCAACCAAGCGGGACGCTGCGGGGAAAGTTGCAACGTCCGGAGGTCGTGTCGTCACAGCAACTTGTCTGGGGAGCGACCTCGAGGATGCGAGCGGTCGGGCCACCGCACTCGCAGCGTCTGTCACATTCCGCGGCTCGTTTTTTCGACGCGACATCGGTCACCGGGTTCTCAAGAGCCACAAGTCCATGTCGTGATTGTGCGAGAGCCGAAGCGAGATTCGCTGCAGGCTGGAGTTTTGGCGCTACACTTGAAAGACCTGTTGTCTGCGTTATGGAATGGCTCTTTTGGATAGCGAATAATCGGAGTTCCAATTTTTATGCGCCTCATCTTTTCTGCGTTGCTCTCAATCGCACTCTGTTCAATGGCAAGCGTCGTTCAAGCGATTGAGGGTGCTCCTGTCGTCGGCAAGTCCGTTGCCCAAGTTGGTGCCAAGCCTGTCGTTAAAACTCCGTCGGCACTTCAAATGCCGATCCATCCTGTGTGGGGCACACCAGAACACACTGGCAGACTCATCGTGATGTACGGTCCGCAGACTGGCATGCGTGCGCCTCGGACTGCCGGAGCAGAGCTCTTCAATATCCGAGGAATGGACACCAGCTCCACCTCCGGACTCCTCGCGAAGTACGGCTGCACCATCCGCCAGGCGATCAATGTTGAGACCACGAAACTCGAAAGCATTCGTACGCGCGCCGAAACACGAAGTGGCAAGTCGATGCCCGATCTCGCTGCGATGATGTGTCTCGACGGAATCGCGCCGAGCCAATTGGTGGCCGCCGGTCGTGACTTTCTATCTCTTCCCGAGGTGCAATGGGTCGAGATTGAGACCAAGACTGAACTTGCCGAACCACGTCGTGCGCCTCAAGGACAGCCCTGTCCGGATCCTGCGCCGCAATGCGGGATAGTGACGGCTGGTGTAGCGAGAAACTGCCCCGAATGTGGACCTTCGACGGACCAATGCGTCTCGTGGCCCTGCTACTTCCCACATCCCGGAACCATCGATGAAGATGGCAACTTCGTTGGCTTCTGCGACGACCCTGTGCTTTGCCCAGTGATCACCGCTGTTCGACCGGGTTGTGAGGTGTGTTGGGACCAAGTATGCGCGACGCTCGCCAACCTCTTGGGGCCCTCTGCATTCGGTGGTCAATCTCCCGCAGATACTTGCCTGCAGACGATTCTTCCGCCGGTTACCCCGGGGCCATTTCCATGGAATTGCCCCTTCGATCCGAGCGAAGAATCGATCATGATTCAGTCATCGCCATTCATAGCCCATTCTCTCGCGGGCGCTGCCAACCCTGATTGTTGCCGCGAAGTGTGCTTCGAGGATGTGACCTGCTGTTCGATTTCGTGGGACGAAGACTGCGCCGCGATGGCGCTGGGTTTTTATGACGCGTGCTACTCAACAGTTGGATACATCTTCGATGGCGGATCGCCACTGAATCCCAACACGCAGGCACTTTCGCCACTCTTCGACGCAACGATGTTGGAGATCCCACCTCCGGTTACAACGCCTGGCAGCGCACCACTGGCGATCTACACAACCGCACAGAAGTATCCAGATCCCTACACGGGACCGAATCCTCCGCCGCCAGCACCACCGGGCATCTTTCTGCCATTTATCGCGGTGACTGGATTTCGGGGCGGTGGACTCGATCTCGCATCGATGATAAGTCTGATTGACCAGTTCCCCGGAACCAATGGACCGCAGTTGCCAACCATCAAAGTCGCGGTCGTTGAACCATCCGCACTGGTGAATCATGAAGATCTGATCGACCCAGTAACAGGTCTCTCCAAAGTGATTTTGGAGTCTGGTCAAACGCCATTGGTCATCAATGATCAAAGCGCACCACCTCCCACATTTTCTGGATCGTTTTACACAGCGCCCGCTCATGGTTGTGCTTCGCTTGGAGTGCTTTTCGCAAATGAGAATGACTTCGGTGTCACTGGTGTCGTTCCCACAGTACGACCCTATTTCTTTCCAACTGAATCATTCGAGGAGCAAGGTCGGCTCCTGACTGCGATGACCAACGCCATTGACCAGTTATCGAGTATCAGCGCGACCGATCCCAATCCGAGCAATGTCATCGTTCTCCCAATTGCACAGGCTGGTCAGCCTCTCAACACCATCGAATCGCGAGCTGCTGTCATCACCACTGGGCTGGGCGCCGGTGTGACCTTTGTGCTTGCTGCGGGGAACGCCTCGCAGGTGGTACTCGAGCCAATCGAGGGTTCCGAGGATGCAATCGTCGCTGGTGCGAACTGGCCAGGATTCCAGTACATCGTCGCTCCGTTATCTGCCACCGTCTATCCCGGACTCAATTACTGTCGGGCAAACATGAGCAATTTCTCTGGCACCGCGCCCGCGACCGTCCATGTCGCTGCGTGGGGCAAGGGAGTCTGCACGCTCGGCTACGGCGACTTGTTTAGCGGAGAAAACACTGGTGTTTCAACAAACGCTGCCGTTGCCGAGTACGAGACCAATCGGTTGCGTGCCTACACCGCCAACTGGGGAGGAACCAGTGCGGCGGCTGCGCAAATCGGCGGAGTTGCTGCGATGGCGCAAGCACTCGCGAAGCAGGTGTACGACGGTCAACCGCTGAGCCCTCGCAACATTCAGGAGCTCATGAGCGACCAAGGCAATACCTTCCAGCAGTGTGGTCTGTCGGCAGCGGATAATCCGACCTTCGAGGATGCTGTGATCGGTGAAACGCTCGCAGGGGGTGCAGGCGGTATCGCGGGAGAAGGAGAGGCACCCATCGGAGGATTTCCCAATCTCCGGCGGCTTGGCGCAGCAGTGATCACAGGAGATTTCTATGACGGCAACCAGACCACATTCCAGATCGTTTGTGGGACGCTGCTCTCCGGAAATCAGTTTGCCATCCGCGAGAGGGACAACAAGTTTGTGAAAACGCGAACTGCGAGACCTCAGTCCAACACAGCGTCATCGGGTCTTGGCCCTCCAGTTTTTTACCCAACTGGAAATCGAATTCTTGATGTCCAGGTCATCCGCACCGTCGAACTGCAGAGCACCGAGGACTTGCAGAGTATTTCAGTGGAGGTCACTGGGCGAACTGTTTCCGTCTCCACCGCAATGGTGATTGTCTTCATTTACAACCACAGTACAAATCGTTGGAACTTCGCCCCTCCCTACATCGGGGTACTTCCTGCGGTCAACACCACCCTTCCTCAATTCACGATGCCCGCATGCGTGAACCCATCGGATATGGGTATTCCCACGGCAAATGGCGTTCAGCTTGCCGCACGCGCGGTGTTTGTTCCACTCGGCGGATTTGGACAGGCACAGATTTGGGTGGATCAAATCATTGTGAATTACAACTCGCCACTCATTGATGTCGGACCGCCATGCGGTCCGTAGGTGCAACCTCGAGAACCTGATTTGCGATTCAAAAACTTGACAACCTCAGAATCCAGCCCATATTTGACGTGTTCCCTGCGGGGCGTCGCAGGAACACGCAATCGTGTGGCTGCAGTTTTCGCTGCCTCACACTTACTCCGCCCCGCATCACTCGCATCGAGAGACCTTCCATGACTACGAAAACAACCCAATGTTCGGCTATTGCGTTCGCCTGCTTGACCTTCGCCACTCTTTCCACTCTCGCAGTTGCCAACGACGGGTGGCCCCAGGGAAAGTCATCTGACGGAAAGTCGGCAACTGCGCCACTCACCTCTCCGCTGGCGGTTGGCGGCACGGAATCCCGTGCTGGTCGCTTGCCCGCCATGGGGAACGGTCGCAGCGACCTTTCTAGGTTGGCTGTGCCTGGTCTTGGTGCGCTGAGCCTCACCGCGGACAGCATTCGTAGCCTGAAGGTTGGCGACCCTATGACGGTCACCACTCCCGATGGCGGCTTCATGGACTTCATCGTCGATCGCCGTGCATGGACTGGCGTCGATGAAAGCCAGATCTACCTGCGCCATGGCGAGACGCAGAACGCGCTTTACGGAATCATCTCGCGCGTCGGTCCTCGTCTGACTGGATATTTTCTGCGACGAGATGGCAAGGCATATGCGCTGTCAGTTGCACAGGGTGGTCGATACGAGTTGACGCTCCGACCAGACCACGGCCCGAACGAGTGTGGTGTTGGTCGAGTGCTTCCAGGGTCCAGCGAAGTGCTCTTCCCGACGACTGGATCCTTTTCAGTGACCCAAGGCGAGGGAGGCATCGCTGGCGGCGCCGTTACCCCATGCCCTCCCGAGGTTGGACCGATCGCGGTACCACCGGGGCTTGTCAAGGATGGTGGAATCCTCATCGATATTCTATTCGTCTTTTCAGTGGATGCAAATGATGCGATTGTCTCCACCGGTTCTACCGCGTATGACCAAGCTGTGCTGACTATTGCGCAGGCGAATCTTGCGCTCGCCAACTCTACAGAGCAGCCCGCAGCGGACTTTGATGGACAAGATGCGACCAATCCGCTCAATCAAGTTTGCGGGTATGGCGTCTACCCAGAGCCCGGCACCGTTGTGTGCCCGCCAGCCCCACTACCGGTTGCGCCAGCGCCGGCCACTTGCGCAAGCGATCCCATAAACATTGCGTACCACGAAGCGCGTCCTGGAGTCACGCCCGCGGAGACGGAAGTCTGCACGCCGCGACTTCGGCTCGTCGGAGCCCTTGTTTGCGACGGGTTTTTCGGTCAGGAAGAACCATTCGTCAGTACTGGATTCGCCGTGGATCTTTCGCGGTTGATGACTCCTGGCGATGGCTATCTCGACTATGTGCTTGACTGGCGAGACGCTCTGGGAGCGGATGAAGTCGCGCTGATCGGCGCTGATTACGGGTCGGATAGCGCATTTGTCGGACTGGCTTCGGTCATGGTCGATGCCAACACCCAGGCTCAAGGGATGGCTGGGCTCTCCCTCCCAGGGAATCCCCACCCCGTGGTCGACGCAACCGTGGTCGATCCTGCGGGCGGAAATCTTGGACCATCGAGCATTTCAACACTTCAGGCTTTTTCTGAATCCCCTTTCTGCTTGTTGGATCACACGATCCTTGGAGACACCGTCTACGCCCACGAGCTCGGTCACAACTTCGGTTGCCAGCATGACCACGATGCCCCAAGCGCGGACCCTGCGGACGCCATTTTCCCAGATTCCTACGGGTACGGCGACGCAGAGTTTCGCACCGTGATGGCATACCCCAACGGCACGAATGTGCGATTGCCTGGTTTTTCAAATCCCAATATGCGATGGATCGATTACGGTGGTCCGCAAGAGAGCACTATCGCAGCTGGGGAAGAGTTTGACTTTGAGTGCCAAGACTTCGACGGGGAGGATGGCACAGATTCCGAGTACATCGAGGCGACAGGCGTGCAATGTGGCACAGCGACGGACACCTGCACCGAAACTGGCGATGACTTGCCAAACACGGCCGCTGCGATGGTGATCGCCGCCGATGTTCGCCTCACAGAAGACGGCGAAGACACTGCGAATAACTCGCGGTCGATCTCACAGGTCAAGTTTGACTTCGCGCGCTTTCGCTGCAGCATCTTCCCGATTACTGACTGCAACGACAATCTGATCGACGACTACATCGAGGCCGTGGATTCAATCGCAGCCGACTGCGATGGCAACAGCATCCCTGATGATTGCGAAACAGCTGTTGAAGACCCGGGAATCCCAAGTCCCATCGACTGCAACCAGAATCAGATTCCGGACGGCTGCGATATCTCCAGCGGCGAAAGCCAAGATGTCAATGCCAACGGTGTTCCAGATGAGTGCGAAGATCAGACACTGCTCTTCCGCGAAAACTTTGAGACTATTCCATTTGGTGTCCAAGATGGGTTGCTCAGTATCGCGCGTGTTTCCGCGCTCGTCTTGGCAGAGATTCGCATCGAAGATCCAACTTTCCCTGACTACTTCGCAACGATCGAAACGGTTGATTCGTTCCCTGACCAGAACGACGGCGGATTCATCTACACCGACAATATTCCGTCCCTTTACCATTACGGTCTCGGTCGAAACGGCAGTTACAACGAGTGGGGTGGAGTCCTCGGTCAGGGCTTTGCGATCGCCTTTGGATCTCGTGGGTACGGGCAGAGATTGCTCTTCGATTCACTGACAGGCGACTTCACGTCAGGGAACGGCGTAACAACGATGACTCTGGCGCGACCCACCGTCGAAGCGCGGTTCTACTTGAATGCGGCTGACTTCACCGAATACTTCGAGATGGAGGAGTTGTATCCAGGCACATATCCCAACTTGGCCAACAATGCGTACCTCGAGTCAAATCTTGTTTCCGTTCAGGCATTTTCTGTCGATCCGGGCACCGGAACCGAAACGCTGAGGTTCGAACAATCATTCGATCTTCGTCTCATTCAAACTCCAACATATCCAACAGGTTTTCCGACCGATCCAGATTCCGGCGGACCAGTTCGGATTGGTCAGCCATTCGGTGAAGAGTACGATCCAAACTTTTCCTTCGACAAGATTGTCATCACGGGTGCTTTCGTCGTCATCGACAATGTCTCGTTCGATTTGGGACAAGTGTTCCCAGATTGCGACGGCGATGTCGCGGGAGGGATTCCGCAAGGTGGACTGCCGACACCGGACGGCCGTGTGGGGGCGGAGGACCTCGTGCTCATCCTCGCCTACTTCGGAGTTGTTCCAACGGATCCAGTTGGAGACATCGCTGATATCAACGACGACGGGTTCATTGATGCACTCGACCTCCTCGAAGTCCTCGCCAATTACGGTGATTGCCCAGGCGGAATCTAACTCCATCGTTTTTCCTCTCATTCTTCAAGCGAACTACCACACATGATCACATCAACACTCTTTGCTGCACAGTTGTTCTTGGCCCAGCAGAACGCCTCCCAGGCGCAGATCGCCCGCGTGACGCAAGACGCGGTCCTCGTCATCAAGGATCCGCGCGGATTGGAAGCCGTGGGCATGCCAGAGCACTACTCCGTTTCGTTCCCCCACTCAGTTGCGGGGGCTGGTCCAGTGGACCTCACCGAACTTCGGTCAATGGTCGAAGCAACTGAGCGCTCGATAGAACGGCCCGCGATGGAGTGGACAATCGACCAAACCATTGGTGGGCGCAGCAAAGAGAAGACTGGAGATGGTGACGAGGGAGGAATCGCCGGAGTCGACGTGCCTCTTGACATCCAGTTTCGAGTCACTTCAGGCTCGCTCATTCCTCCAGCGCAACTTGCTGCTTTCACCGCAGCCGTTGCGTCCGTCGAGTCTTACTTTGAATCGCAGATCGATACACCCAACCTCACTCTTGTACTGCGGTTGGCGTATGTTCCGCTCGGCACGGGACGACTGGGTGTCACGACTGGGAAGTACTCGACGGAAAAGTACTCAACTGTCAGCAACGCGATCAATGCCTCCAACGATGCCGAAGGTGAGCTCTATTCAGTTCCACCACAATCGACGCTCGCTGTTCGATATAGCGGCGTTTCAACCGCGTCGACACCCGAGAATCGTGTCTTCGTAGTGCGACCACTGCTTTTAGCGCTCGGCATCCAAGATTCAGGTCCCACTGCGTTGACCTACGACGGGACGATCTCGCTGAATTCAGCAATTCAATGGGACTTTGACCCATCGAATGGATTGGCGTTTGGACAGAGCCTGCTCTACTCCTTCCAAGATCACCTGATACGGGAGATAGCGCAGTGCTTCGGATTCGTCGCGGGTGCTGACTTCCTGAGTCGTGATTGCACGATCATGGATCTCTTTCGATTCCAAACAGATGTCATCAATGAGTTGTATCTTGTCAACTTTCACACGCTGGCACAATTGGCCTGCGCTGAGTATCGAGACGCACTCATGGGCTACTACGAATCTGGATCGCTGCCGAACGGATGGGCGCTTGATTACAACCCAGGATTGAATCAGACCATGATGAAGTCAGCCCTCGACGAGGGCATACTGTCGAATACGCTCCTTCAGCCTGCGATCAATAAGGACCCTGTCCTTTACTTCCATGATCAGATCAGAGGTCGACTCAATGGGTCTCAGGGAGCGATGACGGTCGCGCAAGGGAATGTCTTTGACGACCTTCAACTCACGATTCCTCCAAACAGTATTGCTGACACCCAACGAACACCTTGGTATCCCGAAGGCGCGGCGCAGTCGATCTACACGTTTGGAGCCGATTGCGTTGTCGTGGATTTCCGACGATCCGTGTTCACGCTCAATGCTGCTCCCAATGTTCCCATCGAATTCCGTGGCGCCATGCCCCGGACAGTTGCCCGAAACTCTGCGGCGAATTCGTCGATTCTGAATTTCATCCACAACTCCTTGGGAGTCGAGGAAGACTTCGAAATGGAAATGTATGACGGGTCGCCGATCCGAGGAGCATTCGTCAAACAGGACGAACTTGCAGATCTTGTCACCCGTTGCCTCATGGGGAAAGAGATCGGCAAGGGCAACACATGGTTCACTCGCGACCCGGTTTCCGCCACGCAGGACCCCTTCCAGCAAGACTTGGAACTTGTTCAACTGGGGATCCTTCCAGATTTCTTGTCGCGTCGCGAATGGTTGGCGCTCGATGCGATGGGTTGGCGCATCGACATGCCACTGCTTGATGAGACCAACGAAGGCGATGCGCCGCCGCATTGAATGGACTGACATTTGGTACCCGCCGAGGCCGGCGCGCCTCGTGGAGCAACCGCACCCTCACCATGAGCCGTGCGGTTGCGCTCGTTGAGGACTGACTGAATCGAACACTGCTCTGGCACGACTTCCTCGCCGTCAGAAAGCGATCCTCCGCAGGTTGGCTGGGTTTCCAAGCTGCTCAGTGATTCGCAGGTTCACCATTGGTTCTCGACCCGCACACCGCCAACTCCACTTTGGATTGCGAAGCACCTTGCATCAACCTCTGCACGACCCGCGCGAAGCAGGCAAGTCCATGGCCACACCTGTGTCGTGGCAAGCGAGTGCGATGCCATTCCAGAACTGGAAGCCGACGCCATCATCAACGATGACCCGCACTTGGTGCCGATCATCTCGACTGCGGACTGCGCACCACTCTTGATCGCGTGCCTCGCTTCGCGAAGCTGCGCAGCAATTCATGCGGGATGGCGTGGTGCTGCGCAGGACATCGTTGGGGTGGCCGTCCATCGCATGGTTGTTCAATTCGGTGCAGTGCCGTCACGCATGGTCGCAGCCATCGGACCCTGCGCTCGCGGTGAGCGGTATGAGGTCGGTGTTGATGTGGTTGAAGCCTTTCACGCGCAGGGGTTGGCTGACGCGCTCCTCCCCTCTCGCTTGCCCGGAAAAGCCTTCGCTGACTGCTCGGTCGCCGCGCGGATTCTCTTGCTTCGTGCTGGGATGCTTCCAATGGCGATCGATGACACTGCGCCCTGCACTATCGCCGATGTCCGATTTGCCAGTCATCGCCGTGAGCCACAGAACACAGTCAGGATGCTCGCTGGGATCGCGGTTCCACGCTGACACCAGCGACGCACACACAAAGGCGAGACCGTGCGTGGCCGATTGCTACACTCGCAATCCTCTGGACAGGTGGCCGAGCGGTTGAAGGCGTCGGTTTGCTAAACCGATGTAGGGGCTTATACCCCTACCGTGGGTTCGAATCCCGCCCTGTCCGTTGCTGTTTGGTAGTGCTGCAATTGGGCTCTCGTCGGTGCAGTGTTCAACTGATTTGATTCGCTGGATTGGATTTCCATGGACGGCATCATCGAACAGCTTCCTCGACTCTTTACAGAACTCGATGGATTTCTCACTGACATCGTGCAGGCGGCTGGAGTCTGGTCCTACGCGATTCTCTTCATCATCATCTTCTGCGAGACGGGATTGGTGGTGACTCCATTTCTGCCAGGCGACAGTCTGCTCTTCGCAGTCGGTGCGGTGTGTGCGCGCAAGATTGGGCTCGATCCGTGGATCTGCTCCGCGACGATTGTTGTTGCCGCGGTCTGTGGCGACACGGTGAACTATCACATCGGGAAGTGGATTGGACCGCGCGCTTTTTCGGGGCGAATTCCACTGCTGCGCGTCGCGCACCTCGAGCGCACACGCGAGTTTTTCGCTCGCCACGGACCCAAAGCCGTGGTCCTCGCTCGGTTCGTGCCGATTGTCCGTACTTTCGCGCCATTCTTCGCAGGAGTCGGGCTGATGCGTTTTTCAACTTTCATCGCGTACTGCATTGGAGGGGGATTGCTCTGGGTGGTCTCGCTGGTGGGCGCTGGGTTCGTCTTCGGTGATATTCCCATCGTGAAACGCAACTTTGAGGTGGTTGTGATCGCCATCGTGGTCATCTCGGTACTCCCTGTCGCGTTCGAGTGGTGGAAGGCGCGCCGAGCCACGGCGAAGCGGTAGGATTCTTGACCCATGAAAATCCATGAGTTTCAGGCGCGTCACTTGTTGGTTCAGGCTGGTATTCCCGTCCCCAAGAGCACGATGGTCGAGAGCGTCGAGGATGCCCGCGCTGCAGCTGCCGCATTGATCGAAGGCGGGTCGCAACTCATTGTTGTGAAGGCGCAGGTCCACGCTGGTGGGCGCGGCAAGGCCGGATTTGTGCGTGTCGTTAAGAGTGTCGAAGAGGTCGTTGCTGCGGCAACATTCATGTTGTCGAATCGCATGGTGAGTCCTCAAACGCCACCCGAAGGGCTTGCTGTGAGCCGGTTGCTCGTGGCAGATGCCGTTGACATCGCGCGTGAGTTCTACGCGGCCGTCCTGGTTGATCGTGCGCGCCGAACAAACACACTCATCGCCAGCGCGGAGGGCGGTGTTGAAATTGAGCGGGTCGCAGAGACGAATCCAGAGGCGATCATCAAACTTGCAATCGATCCACTCGTTGGGCTACAACCATTTCAGGCGCGCGGCGTGGCGCTTGCGCTTGGATTCAAGGGCAAGGCGCTTGGGCAGGCCGTGAGCGTCCTGACGAAACTGTGCGCCCTGCAACGAACGACAGACGCGAGCCTCGTTGAAGTGAACCCGCTCGTGCTCACGCCGCCACGCCCCGACCACCCTGACGGACAAGTCATGGCAATCGACGCCAAGTTTTCGTTTGATGACAACGCACTCTTTCGGCATTCTGAAATCGCTGCGATGCACGATCCCGCTGAGGAGAATCCAGCGGAGATTCGAGCGCAGGAGTTTGGGCTTTCGTATGTGGCGCTCGACGGCAACATCGGATGCCTTGTCAATGGCGCTGGACTGGCGATGAGCACGATGGACATCATCAAACTGCATGGTGGCGAGCCAGCGAATTTCCTCGATGTCGGCGGAAGCGCGACTGAAGAGGCAGTGACTGAAGCGTTTCGCATCATCTTGAGTGATGGACGGGTGCAAGGTGTGCTGGTCAACATTTTCGGCGGCATCATGCAGTGCGATCGGATTGCGCGCGCGATCGTCTCCGCAGCGCAGACCATCGGATTCAGCGTGCCGCTCGTGGTCCGACTCGAGGGAACGAATGTCGATCAGGCGCGCGAAGTGCTCGACGCCGCGCGGAGCCAGATCCCCTCGATGCAATCGGCGACCGACCTGCGCGACGCCGCCGCAAAGATCGTCGCTGCGGTCGCTGCACATGCACCCGCGTCCGTCTGAGTGAGTGCGCCACCATGCTCGTGCTCTTTGATATCGATGGCACGCTGCTCCGCACGGAGGGCGCAGGGATGCGCGGCATGCTCGCAGCCGCCCATGAACTCTTTCCACAGCATCGCTTTTCCTTCGATGGCATTTCCATTTCAGGACGGCTCGATCGACTGATCTGGAAGGACCTGATGGCGCACGCTGGCATCGAGCCCACGGCGGAGCGCCACGAGAGTTTTCGCACCGCGTACGGAATCCATCTCCAACGCGGATTCGCGGACGATGCGCGATCGCATGCGCTCGCCGGCGCGCGCGAACTCGTCGTCGCCCTTTCCAGAAGCGAGGCATGCGTGCTGGGATTGCTGACCGGAAATTACGAACACACTGGGCGAATCAAGGTTGCACACGCCGCCATTCCTCTCGAACCGTTTGTCTACAACGCGTGGGCCGATGATGGGCACCATCGACGCGATCTTCCTCCGGTGGCGATGCAGAGGCACCACGCAGCAACTGGTCGGTCAATCGACCCCTCACACGTGATCATCGTCGGTGACACTCCGCTGGACATCGACTGCGCTCACTTCAATGGCTGTCAAGCGATCGCAGTTGCGACTGGCGCACACCCCATGTCAGAACTTGCTTCACACAACCCAGAATTGTTGGTGGATGGGCTTGATGACTGGCAAGCACTCGCCCTTTGGATCGAAGAGCGAAGCGAAAAACGAAGTTAAAGAGCGAAGCGATCAGATTGGGCTAGTTACGCGATCTCAAGGAAACGCGACACCGCCATCACATCCGGCATGATCTGTGGAGTCACTCGGAGCGTGAACTTTGCGCCAAGTTCCGCGCCAACACAGCGGGTCGCTGGAATGCGGGAAACCCACATTCGACCACCTCGCTGATTGAGCGGATTGTCACGGCCCCGCTTGCGGGCGACGCGTGTGAGTGTTCGTTGCACTGCTGGTTGCAGACGCATCAACCGCTCGATCGTCTTGCGATGTCGAGGCTCCTTGGGAACTGACGTGACTGAAATTGTGACGGTCTTACCAGCGATCAAGGCGGTCATATGGTGCTCCAAAAGTGAAGGGAGAGGCTACACAGGATGTCGTATCGATGCAACCGTTGAGTGTGTTCGCGGTGACCGACGAGCCCAGCGGCCGACGGGAACCGCGCCTCAACGCGGCAGGGTCGCCTGGGCTTGCTCATACAGCAGATAGAGCGCCTGCGTCCCCCGCTGTCCGAGACTTGCGGCGCTCGCCTTGCGGTAGAGCGAATGCGCAAGGGCGAGGGCGGGGGTTTCGATGCCAGCGCTGCGGCATTCCTCGATTGCAATGGCGAGGTCCTTGAGGAAGTGGTCAATGAAAAAGCCTGGCTCAAAGTCACCACGAAGAATGCGCGGAGCGAGATTGGCGAGAGACCAACTTCCCGCCGCGCCTGCTGAAACGGATTCGAGTACCCGCTGCGGATCGAGACCGCTCGACTTGGCGTAGGAGAGTGCTTCGCACACACCCATCATCGTGGCGGCAATGAGAATCTGGTTCACGACTTTCGCCTGTTGCCCAGATCCCGCTGCTCCCTGAAGAATCACGGTCTTTCCCATCAAGTTCAGAAGTGAGCGCACTCGGTCGAATGCGGCAGGATCGCCACCCACAAGAATCGACAGCGTGGCATTGCGTGCGCCGATGTCACCGCCCGTGACGGGCGCATCCAGCGAAGCAACCCCCCTTTCTGCGCCAGCGTCGTAAATCTGACGGGCGAGCGAGGGACGACTACTCGTCATGTCGACAATGACACTCGGCAGTGTTTGCGCGCTCAATGTGCCGTTTGGCCCAAGATGCACTGACTCGACATCGCTTGGCATGCTGACCATCGAGAACAAGACCTCGCACTGTGCGGCGACCTCGGCAGGCGTCGATGCCCAGAGAGCACCTCGTGCGATGAGGGCATCCGCCCGAGATTTGGTTCTGGAATGGATCGTCAGCGCGTTTCCCGCGTCCATCAGATGGCCCGCCATCGATTTCCCCATCACGCCACAACCGATCCAGCCGATTCGTATTGATTCTGCCATGACGGCAAGATTACGCTTGGATTATCCTGCGGAGGCACTCCGAACCTAGCCACAAGCGGTGGCGTAACGACAGGATGAACCGAACGATGACGACCCCGTCCACATCACAACGCGACATCGTCGAGCTCGAACGACAAGTCGATTCCGCAAGCCGACCATTTCGACATCTCGTTGATCAGATTCACCGCGTCATTGTCGGACAAGACGCGTTGATCGAGGGATTGCTCTGCAGTTTGCTGATGAATGGCCACGTGCTGATCGAAGGCGTGCCCGGTCTGGCCAAGACAACCGCCGTCAGCTGCCTTGCGAAAGGAATCAATACTGGATTCCGCCGAGTCCAGTTCACTCCAGATCTGCTCCCTGCGGATCTCATCGGCACGCTGATCTATCGTCCACACACTGGCGAGTTCACCGTGAAGCACGGCCCCATTTTTTCCAACATCATCCTGGCGGATGAGATCAACCGTGCGCCTGCGAAGGTGCAATCGGCGCTGCTCGAAGCGATGCAAGAGCGACAGGTGACCATTGGGGACACGACCTATCGACTTCCGGATCCGTTCATCGTGCTGGCGACTCAGAATCCCATCGAGCAGGAGGGAACCTATCCCCTGCCCGAGGCGCAGATCGATCGCTTCGCAATGAAACTGGTGGTGACCTATCCAACGGCGAAAGAGGAACGCCACATTCTCGATCGCATGGCGAACACCCAACACTCGCTGACGGTTGATGCAGTGATGCAACCAGCCGACATTTCCGCGGCGCGACTGCTCGTGGATCAGATCTTCATGGATGATCGAATGAAGGATTACATCGTCGAGCTGGTGACCTCGACACGCGATCCGAAAAAGCACAAGGTTCCGATCGAAGGACTCGTTCAGTATGGCTGCTCGCCTCGGGCGACAATTGCGCTGGCACTCGCAGCGAAAGCCAAGGCATTTCTCGATGGTCGGGGCTACACCGTTCCACAGGACGTGAAAGACATCGCCCCGAGCGTGTTGCGACACCGACTTGGGCTCTCCTACGAAGCCGAAGCCGAAGAGAAGACTGCAGACGACATCGTTCGCGCGCTCTTGGATCATGTTCCAGTGCCGTGAACAACGCGGAGTACAGCGGATGACATGGGACCCACGTGAAATGAAGGAACGGGACTGATGCTGACGAGCGATGCCATCAAAAAGATCCGGCGAATTGAGATTCGCACATCGCACATTGTCCAAGAGGCCGTTGCAGGGCGATATCTCTCTGCGTTCAAGGGGCGCGGGATGGAATTCGAGGAGGTGCGGCCCTACGCCGATGGCGACGATGTTCGAACGATTGACTGGAATGTGTCGGCGCGCGCGGGGAGCCCCCATGTCAAACTCTTCAAGGAGGAGCGCGAACTCACCGTCCTCTTGGCGATCGATCTGTCGGGTTCGCTCTCCTTTGGATCGCACGCGCAGACCAAGCGCGAACTCGTTGCTGAAGTTGCCGCGACGCTGGCGTTCAGTGCCACACGGAACAACGACAAAGTTGGCTTGCTCCTCTTCACAGATCACATCGAGCGGTTTGTCCCGCCGCGGAAGGGGCGGCGCCATGTCCTTCGCATCGTGCGCGATCTGCTCGCGCATCAGCCAGTCGGTCACGGAGCGAATCTCGCAGCAGCCATCGATGAAGTGAATCGGATGCAGAAGCGGCGAGCCGTGGTCTTCGTGGTGAGCGACTTCCTTGATGGCGGATGGGAGCAGCCAATGGCGATCGCGCGCCGACGCCACGATGTCATTCCTGTGCGCATCTTCGATAGACGGGAACAGGAGCTTCCCTCAGTCGGACTGATCGAACTGGAAGACGCGGAGAATGGATCCCGTCGAGTGGTTGACACCGCGAGCCGATCGGTTCGAGATGCCTTTCGTCGCGCGGGAGAACTGCGCGCTCTGCAATTCGAGACTGCGCTTCGGCGCATCAAGCTTGAACCGCTCGTGATTCAAACTGGCGTTGATTATGTGGAACCGATCACTGCGTACTTTCGCAAGCGCGAGGCGCGGAGCGTGCGATGATGTGCCACCGAGGAAACATCGTCGTTTCGCTCCTTGCGCTGACAATCGCTGCTGCAAGCCGTGGACAGGTGCTCGCGCCGCCAGTCAATCCTCTGTCGCCTGTCACCGCACCAAACGGTGTATCGCCCCCGCCCTCTGACGAGCCTGACACTGTGCCGCCCGCGCTCGTTCCATCGCGACCAGTCCGCCCGCTTCTGGTGGAAACGAGCGATGAGGGAATCACCGCAACGCTTCGCGCTCCCGTTGACATCATGGAAGTTGGGAAGTCGGTGCGGTTCACACTGACCGTCAACGCGAAGACGGGGATCAGCGTTTCGGCACAGGCATTGCCATCAACACTCGGCGCGTTTTCGATTGCGGATGTTGGCGGCTCCCCGACAGTTCCATCGAAACATGAGACTGCACCATCGGGCAAGTCGCATGTCATCAACTTCGATGCTCTGACGTTTGAGAGCGGCGTCGTGGAATTGGCAGCGATCGACATCCAATGGAGGGATGCATCTGGCGTCGACCACACTCTCGCAGTCGGTCCGACTTCCATTGAAGTGGTGAGCCTGATCGGTGCAGAGTTCGATCCGACACACTTTCGTGACATCAAGGGCGCAGTCGAGATTGATACGGGCTGGTCATGGTGGTGGCTTGTTGGGTCTTGCGCAGCAGCCCTGCTCGCACTTGTCTTGTGGATGCTCCTGCGCCGCCGCACCGCCCGACAGGCACGTGAACTCCTCCCTGATGAGTGGGCGCGATTGGAATTGGATCGGCTGGAGCGCGACGCGCTGGTGCAGCGAGGCGACATTCATGGATTCTGGGTTCGGCTCTCTGGAATACTGCGCGAATATGTTGAGCAACGATTTTTCATCGCCGCTCCAGACCAGACGACACAGGAGTTCTTGCTGCACGCGCGGTCGACCGCTGGTCTCGAGGAACAGCATCAGCGATTGCTCGCACGATTCTTGGGTGCTGCCGACATGGTGAAGTTTGCGGCGCACCGACCGGCCAAAGATGAATGCGCGAGGGCGCTGCATGCTGCTCGAGCATTTGTCGAAGAGACGACGCCAGATCCAGAGCAGGTTTCTTCGCATGCACACGCAGAGGCGACGGTGCCATCATGATCTCCTTCCAATTGCTTGCATCGTGGTTCTTGCCTTTGATGCTGCTCGCTCCACTCGCGGCATGGCGATTCCTCTCACCCAATCGGCGTGTTCGCATCGGCTATTCCTCAACGGGAATCCTTGCTGCGGCTGGTGTCTCGCACATCCAACGACTCCGCTGGATTGTGCCTCTCCTTCGCGGGGTCGCCATCGCGCTCTTGGCACTCTGCCTTGCACGACCAGTCATCGCGAATCAACAGACGAAAGTCTTTGTCGAGGGTGCAGCGCTGCAGTTTGTCGTCGATCGTTCCGGATCGATGCGAGCGCTTGACTTTGAGATCGACGGAGTTCGCGCAGATCGTTTGGCCGCCGTGAAGGATGTCGGAACAGCGTTCGTTCGAGGCGGAAAGGGACTCGCGGGGCGTCCTGATGACCTCGTGGGGCTCATTACCTTCGCAAGATTTGCAGACAGTCTCTCGCCCCTCACACTTGACCATGGCTATCTCATTGATGTCTTGAAGAAGGTGCGACCTGCATCGGAGCCATCCGAGGACGGTACGGCAATCGGTGAGGGTGTCGCGCTGGGAGTGGAACGGTTGCGTGATGCCATGAAGCACTCTGCAACGCTCACAGGGCGGCAGCCAATCAAGAGTGCTGCGATCATCTTGATGACCGACGGCGAAAACAACGCAGGGGAGATAGATCCTCGAGTGGCTGCCGATCTTGCTGCCACCTACGGCATCAAGATCTACGCAATTGGCATCGGCACGCGAGGGACGGCACCATTTCCAGTTGGGACGGACTCACTCGGCAGACAAGTCCTGCGAAACATGCCTGTGTCCATCGACGAGGCATTACTCAAGGACATGGCGCAGCGAACGGGTGGCGCCTACTTTCGGGCGACCGATGGTGAAAGCCTCAAAGCGATTTACCAAGAGATCGATCAACTCGAGAAGACGAAGACCGAGCAGCGCCAGTCCATGCATTACACCGACCTCGCGGTGACTGCGTTTCGCTTTCGTGGTGTGGAAGTGCCGCCGCTGCTTCTGCTGGTGGTCCTCGTGCTCTCTGCTGAACTCGCGCTGTCTGTCACGCGCTTTCGGAGTGTGAACTGAAGTCATGGAACTTGACTTCAACAATCTCGCTGCGCTCCACTGGCTGTGGTTGGTGGCACTTCTTGCCATCGCCAGCGCGATGGCGGTCGCGTGGCGAAGGCGTGCGATGCGATCGATGATCGACGCACAACTGATCGCTCGGATTGCCCCGGCATTCTCACCGCTGCGCCACGGGATCCGAGCGATGCTCGTGATTGTGGCGATGATGGCGGTCGTGCTGGCACTGACCGATCCCCGCATGGGAACAGAGACCGAGGAAGTGACCCGCCGGGGCGCAGATGTGATGTTCGTGGTTGATGTCAGCCGATCGATGCTCGCAGAAGACGCGACTCCAAGTCGTCTGGACCGCGCAAAACTATTCATCGATGATGCCGTCCAGACAATGGCGGGCGACCGCATTGGACTGGTGGACTTTGCAGGGGTGGCTGCAATGCGCACTCCGCTCACCCTGAATTATGGCGCTTTCATGACGAGCGTCGCTGACTTGCAACCGAAGTCTTTGTTGCGCGGCGGTTCGATGCTCGGCGATGCGCTGCGCCTCGCCGCCCAGAGTTTTTCCAGCGATGCCATTGCAGGTCGCGCGATTGTGCTGCTGTCGGATGGGGAGGACATGGGCAGCGATCCCATCTCAGTTGCCAAGGAAATCTTTGAGAAGCAAGGCATTCGAATCATGACGATTGGATTGGGAGACTCTCGAGATGGTGGGCGTATTCCAGTTGCGGATGAGGGCGCGCGAACATGGCTGTTGCATGATGGTCAAGAAGTCTGGTCGAAGATGGATCCCCAGACATTGCGTGACATAGCCCAGAGCGCTGGAGGATTGTTTGTGGAGGCGGGAACTGCGCACATCGACCTCGGTGAGATCCTGCAACGCTCTTTCGCAGATCTGCAGCGCGGCGAGTTTGAAACCTCAACGATCCAGCGAGGAATCCCCCGCTATCAGTGGCCAGTTGGTCTCGCATTGCTGCTCTTGGTCAGCGAGACTCTGATCAGTGATCGAAAGCGAGTGCGTCGACCAACGCCAGCGGCAATTGCCGGTGGATCCACACTCTCACAAGGTATCGCATGAAGTCCTGCAGTCACCAACTCTTCTGTGGGGCATGCGTACTGGCGCTGGGTGCTGGGTTGGGTGCTGGGTTGGGTGCGCACGCCGCTGCTCCGCAGTCAACGCCACCTGTCGATCAAGCAGCATTCCGCGCCGCAGTGCGAGAGGCTCGGCGTGCGATGGATGCGGGCGACTTCGCTGCCTGCGAGAAGGCCTACGCCACTGCGCTCGCGCACGATCCATCAAGTGCAGAAGCGAGATTCAACCAAGGAGTTGCGCAGTACCGCGCAGGGAATCGAAGGGGAGCGGCTGAATCGTTTGCCGTTGCAGCAGAGTCGACCGACGCTGCTCTTTCGGCGCGATCCATGTTCAATCAAGGAGATGCCGTCTACAGCGAGGCACTTACACAACTCGAAGCACCACCTTCCGATGCGCAGACAACCACACCGCAGGCTGCGCCCGATCTCAAGGGTGCAATCGACGCAGTCACCACCGCGCTGACGCACTACACCGACGCGGCGAAGGCGGATGCGACAGACCTTGATGCTCGAGTCAATGCAGAGACTGCCACGCGATTGCTCAAGCAGTTGAAGGAGTTGCAGAAGCAACAAGAGCAGAAGCAGGAAGAGCAGAAGCAGGAAGAGCAGAAGCAGGAAGAGCAGAAGCAGGAAGAGCAGAAGCAGGAGGATCCAAAGGACGAACAACAGGACGAACAGCAACAGAAGCCGCAGAACCAATCTGGTGGAGAGCAGAACCAGAAGGATGATCCACAACAGAACAAACAAGAGCCAGAGCAACAGCAAGAACAAGAACCTCAAGGCGGCAACGGCGACGAATCCAAGGACGAGTCCAACGCACAGGATCAGGAGTCGCCAAAGCCATCCGAATCGAAACCAGAAGAGACCAAGACAGATCCCGCACAATCTGCAGAGGAAGACACGAAGGAAAACGCGAAGGAAGACGCGACTGGAAGTGCCGGCGAACCGGTCGAGACCGCACCGTTGACCAAGGAGCAGGCACAACGCCTCCTTCAGGCAGTGCGAGACCGGGAAAAGATGCGCCGAGAGTCACAGGAACGAGCGCAAGTGCTTCGACGAACACCCACGGCGAAAGACTGGTAGAAGAGGAATGCGCATGCATCAACCGCCTGACATTCAAGCGAGTCTCCGCCTTTCGATGGTCTGCGCACTTTGTGTGCTTGCATCGACGGTGTCGGCTGTTGCAGGCGATGTCACCTTCACATTTACCCAGCGAGAGACATTTGCTGGGAGCCCGTCGATCCTAACAATTGTTGTGCGTGATGCCGACAAGATCGGCGAGCCATCATTCCCTACGGTCACGGGCGTCGACTTCGAGACTCAGCCTGGTCGGCAGACGATGAGCTCGATGCAGTTCATCAACGGGAAATCATCAAGCACCAACACGACCGCAATCACAGTCATGCTCACTCCATCGGCGGTGGGCATTTTTCAGATTCCCCCAGTCACGATCGTTGTGGATGGCGTCAAGCACGCGAGCAGCCCCACATCGATTTCATCAGTCGTTTCGACCACTGGCGATCTCCTGAGTGCACATGTCATCGGCACGACGACACGAGTGTGGATCGGTCAGCCGATCCCAGTGACCCTCCGCATCCTCGTGAAACCATTTCGCAGCGATGAGTATCAAGTCACGCTCAAGGAGGGCGACATGTGGAGGTTCATCGATGGCGACCGATCCGAGTTTGGCCCATTTTCTACATCTCTCAAAGAGATGGCTCAGCGCGGTCAACATCCACTCGGCCGCGAGGAACTCATCGACGGTCATGCATTTCTTGCGTATGACATCTCCGCAACCATTTCGCCCGCATCGACTGGGACGCCAGACTTCAGTGAGATTCGCATCGCATGGAACTATCCAGTCCGCCTCGCTGCGTCGCGTGGGTTCTTTGGTCGAAACGAGTTGGAGGTCGCGGCCACCAAACCGATCGCGACGAGTGCGACCAGCATCGGCATTGATGTGCGCCCGCTGCCAACCGAGGGGCAGCCCTCGTCCTTTCGGGGAGCAGTTGGATCGTTCGCAGTCGCCAGTTCAGCGAAACCGTTGACCGCCGCAGTTGGAGACCCGATCACACTCACGCTGATCGTAACGGACCTCGCAAAGGCAGATTCGCTGGGCTCACTTGCTCCACCAGCCCTCGATACACCGGCGATCGCAGCCGATTTTCGGATGCCAAGTGCGCCCCTTGCGGGAATCATCGATGGTCACCAGAAGTCCTTCACGCAGACGATTCGACCAACCCACACGGGAGTCAAGCAGATCCCGGCGATCGAGTTCGCTTGGTTTGACCCGACTCTTGGTGGCTATCGAACAGCGAGTACCAAACCGATCGACCTCACCGTGGTGGCATCCGAACACATCGCAACTGATGCGATCATCGCAAAGTCTGCTGGCACAACGCCTGCGCCGAGCGGGTTCACCGCAACATCGGAGGGTCTCGTTGCGAATGCTGTTCCCACTCTGGCGATGATGGATGACCAGAGTCGCTCGATTGGAATGGCGCTGACGGTTGGCGCACTGTCTCTGCCCCCGTTGGTCTGTGGTGGAATCGTTCTGCTGCAACGACGAAGGGAACGCCGTCGTGGTGACATCGCACTCTCTCGGTGCATCGGTGCGAGCAGGACTGCCATGCGAAGAATTGCCTCTGGAGATATCGCCGGCGCTCTGACGGGATACCTCGCCGATCGCCTGAATCGAACCAGCGGCACACTCACGCGTGGGGAAGCACGCCGCGCACTTGTTGATGCTGACGCACCGATCTATCTGCAAGAGCGGGTGGACGCGTTGCTTCGGAGTGCTGAGCGAGCGCAATTTGGGAGCGCAACACCGCAGGATGATGTGAAAGACGAGCACGCGAATGCGCTCGCCGAAGCGCGTTCGTGCGTGACCGAGATGGAGGGACTTTCCTGGACAACTGCGCGGGAAGTGAGGGCACCTTGAAGATCATCAACAATTGCAAGGCGCTGCGAACGCTGATGACAATCACGCTCTTCGCTGCTGCGATCGCGACCAATGCCTCCGCAGATTCTGAACAGCCCAGCACGAACACACCGCAGCAGCGCCTTGAAGTGGCAACGCGCGCGCAATCACAGTTCGATGAGGCGATGAGTGTTCTTTCGGATGACCCATCACGCGCGCGCGCTCTCTTCGCCGATTCTGCCGCTGGATTTCGCCGAGTCGTCGACGCTGGCGCGCAAAGCGGCGAGATGTACTTCAACCTTGGCAACGCGCTCATTCAGTCAGGCGAGATCGGACAAGGCATTGGTGCGCTGCTCGAAGCGGATCGGCTGCTCCCAGCAGACCCGCGAGTGCTGTCGAATCATTCGCACGCCCGAGGGTTGGTGACGGGCGCTGCTGATGGCGCCCGCGTTTCACCGACGATCGACCGCATCGCGGCCACATGGAGTGATGTGTCATTCAGTTCGCGCCGCGTGCTCAGCTTCGCCCTGTGGGTTGCGCTGTGTGGAATTGTGACAGGTGCGATCCTCGACCGATTCCGTCGTCGATCTCTCTGGCGATTCGTGATCGCAGCGGTCGGTGTGAGCTGCGTGCTCGTCAGCTCCACGGTGGTGGTCGATTCCCTGCAACGATCCATGGATCCGCCAGGAGTACTCATCCATGATTCCGTTGTGTTGCGCAAAGGCAATGGCGACGGCTTTGCCCCAGCATTCACCGACTCCTTCCCCCAAGGAATGGAATTCACAATGTTGGAAGCGCGCCCGGGTTGGTATCGCATCCGCCTCGCAGATGGTCAATCAGGATGGGTCAAAGCAACGGATGCCATGGTGGTCGGAGTTCCAAACGCACCGCAGACCTAGCCAAGCGGCGCAAAGCGCAACCACACAACACGAACGATCGAAAAACGGAGAGGGTGAGATTCGAACTCACGGTGAGCACGAGGCCCACACCAGTTTTCGAGACTGGCTCCTTCAACCGCTCGGACACCTCTCCAGGGATTCGTCAGTATAGGAAACGTTCGCGAAGTTGATCTCGGACCTCGCTGCGAATCGTCAACCTGTCCAATTGCTCAAGATTGACGCAAGGTCAACGCCGTTCACGATCCCGTCGTTGTTGATGTCAGCTGCTCCACCTGACGTACCCCATGCGGAGAGAACAGAAGCAAGATCGATCCCGTTCACAAAGCCGTCATTGTTGACGTCTGCTGGATTTCCTTCGCAGAGATCGGCAGTTCCATTTCCATTGGCATCGGTGCAGAGCGTGCCAGCACCAGCCCAGGAGGCACCGGCGTTGATCGCCTCCGCTTGGGTAAGAATGAGGCAGAACCCGCTTGGGAAGCACGACGCTCCAACTGGTGCCGGGCAATTCACCCCCGCGCAGGTCGTGCCATTGCCCTGATAGTTGCCACCCTGCGACGCACATGCCGAAGGGCTCACTCCGCCGGCGCATGTCCCGTTACTCAAACAGCAAGCACCAGTTGGGAAGCACACATAACTCGCGCAGAGGCTGCCCTCGGGGCCCGGGGTTCCACCCGCTCCCAGACAGGACTGATACGAAAGATTGACGCATCCACCCGTTGCAGCGAAGCAACAGGCGTTGTTCCCTTGCGGTAGACAGATGGACGCAGAGCACACGGAACCATCGCCACGATAGAGACCACCCGCAGCGGCGCAATTAGCCATCGTTGAGATTGCACAACCAGTGCCAATGCAGCATGCTCCCTGAAGCGCTGCACAGTTGATCGGCGTGTAGGTGGCACGCATCACCCAGTCACCAGTCGGACGGCATGCCGTCGGCCACTGTGCAAAGGTCTTCCATCCTGGTGGACACCCCAGCGTTCCGCAGTTCACCGCATTGATCCAATTCTGACTCGGTTGAGCGAGCCCACTCGTGTCGGTTGTTGGAAATGCGTTACTCGCACTCGGCGGAGCAACGAAGCATGGATTCTGCGTTTGATTGTTGTGGTCGTCGATCCGATATCCAATGGAAAATGTGTGACTCCCGTTGTCATTCAAGTACATCTGATCTGGATCATTTGGATCAATGAGGAACTGGACATTGACTCCCGAAGTCCCCGGCGGAAGCACGATGTGGGGAATGATCTTTGCGTCTGATGAGAACGTGTACTTCAAGGTTCCAGTTGCAGGCGTCCCCTCCCACACCATCACCGACCACTTTGTTGTCGTTTGCACAGTCGCAGCACTCGTGGCGAAGATCATCTCGGTCATGTCGAGGCGCAGCGGAAAAGCGGCTGCGGGCAACAGATACGAGCACGCAGCAGATTCCATTTCAGCAAATCCAGCCTGCACGATGAACGAACCGCCACCGAAATTTGCATCCGTATGGGCGATGACTGAGGTCGGACAGGATCCCGCAATGCCACCATCAGAACCATTGGCACCGCCAACGACGACTCGCATCACAGGAAGATCGCGGTATGCGGACCAAATTGGAAACTGTCTTCCCGCAGAGATAGCCATTTCATCGAGCATCGTGGCTCGATCCGTGATCGCATACGCCACCGACCCAGAAAGTGCGAAGGCGCATCCAAGGGATGCGAGGGCGATCCGGATGTTCGTTTGTTGCGCAGACATTGATTTCCTTTTGTTGGAGAAAAGGGTGCGAGACTCCACGAAAGTACCACGCCTGCACATCAAGGCAAATGAAGACTCTCGAAAAAGGTCTGAATCAGGCGATTTAGTGATGCTTTCACTCCACATTGGAGGAGTCGGAGCCGGTTCGTCGTCCCAACAGGAGCCCTCTGGGGATGCCACCGTCTACCCCCACGCAGGCGATACCAAAGACTGTATGCCCAGACCGGTATGTCCAGACCGGTTTATTTGGAGGCTGACTTGGAACTCGAAACGACGGATCGATCAATGGTGATCTTGTCCGTGGCGATCTCTTCGATCACAACTTCGAAGTCACTGCGACCATCGCGCTCGACGAGCGGGCGTGCGCCGTTGAGCAACTCAACCACGCGCCGTTGAATCAGGGCAGTCAACTTAAATCGACCGCCGACCTTTGCAACAATGTCATCGCTCTTGAGTGCTTCATTCATCGTGTGGGGCTCCCTGTGGGTAGCCCATTACTATAGGGCGCAGAGGCGTTTCCAGCAAGGCATTGTTCAATGAATTTCCATCCACCAACCCGACCTGCGCTGCGCCGAATTGGGAAGCGACTCAGGTTGAGTCAAGACTGGCATGTGCTGGTTCTTGCCGCAGTATGTGGAGTCCTGATGGGGAGTCTTGCGCTGGGCTTCATTGGATTGGTGGACTGGATCACCAAGCAAGTAGCCGAGTTCTCCGCCCTTGGTGAGATGCAGCACTGGATTGGAATCTGCCTGCCGATCGCAGGTGCACTGGCGACCATTGCGGTCTTTGAAGCATTCCCTAGTTCATTTCGTGGTCATGGCGTATCACGCATCATGCTGGCTGTGCACCGAGAGAAGTCAATCCTTCCCTTGAGCGTCGCCCCTCGGCAGTGGATGGGTTCAACCGCAACGATTGCTTCGGGTGGATCCGCAGGACCAGAGGGACCGATCGTGGCAATTGGTGCGACCGTCGGCTCGCACTTCGCAGGATGGTTGCGACTCGATGCAGGACGACGAACGACGCTGTTGGGGTGCGGCGCTGCCGCTGGACTGGCAGCGGTGTTCAACGCACCGCTGGCTGGGGCGTTCTTTGTATTGGAAGTCATCTTGCGGGATTTCACGGCACGCACGCTCACGCCAATCATCGTCGCAGCCGTGGCTGCAACCGCAACTGCGCAGACGATATTGCAATCGCAGACGCCAATCTTTGGGATTTCCGCTGCCCAATTCGACCAGACGCCGCTGTCACTGATCCACGCACCGCAGTACGCACTGCTCGGCGTCATCATCGGTATTGCAGCGGCTGGATTCGCATTCTTGATGAAGTCTGCGCACCAGTTTTTTCAGTCGATGCACGCGCCACGGATTGTGAAACCGTTGATCGGTGCGGCACTGCTTGTCGTCTGCGGGTTCATCTGGCAGTGGGCGAGTGCCGATGGCACCAACGCGCTCCCGCCCTTCTATGGGAGTGGCTACGGATTGATCGAACGCCTCATCCATCAACCATCTGCAACCGAGCAAGGCGCGTTGATGCTGATGGGTTCGCTCGCCATCCTGGCAATGATGAAGGCACTCGCGACCGCACTCACACTTGGTTCGGGCGGAGCGGGCGGGCTGTTCGCGCCTGGGCTCGTCATTGGCGCGACTCTGGGCGCGACATTGAGCGCAGTCACTCATGCGATTGAGTGGATTCCAGACATTTCCCCGCTGCACGCCGTGATCGTTGGAATGGGATCATTTGTTGCAGCTGGCGCGCATGCTCCACTTGCGGGAGCGTTTCTGGTCTACGAGTTCACACACTCCTATGCGATTCTCATGCCACTGTTGCTCGCTGCCGTGGTTGCCACCGTCGCGGCACGCTTGGTTTGGAGAGAGAGCATCTACTCCGCTGAACTCTCCGCACTCAACATTCGCCTCACGACGATTGGCGATCACGCCGTACTCCGAAACACATTGATTCGGGATGTTCCTCTGCTTCCAGCGCACTCAATCCAAGCGGAAATGTGCGCTGAAGATCTTGTGGATCTCGGAGAGCGGACCGCAGCACACGACTTCACGGTGGTCGACGCCGTTGGTCGATACCGAGCGTTTGTCTGCGGGAGCGATGTTCGTTCCGCGTTGATTTACCGTGAGGCACTCCGACTGTTGACAGTTGCGGAGTTGGAGCGGACGGACTTTGCGCCACTGGAATCCAATGACACACTGGACACGGCGCTCGAACGATTCAGCCGTCACGAGACCCAGACACTTCCGGTCGTTGACCCGCTGACACGCCATCCCATTGGACTGTTGAGCCGCAGTCAGATCATGACGATCTACAACCGGCAGGCGGCGACACGATGAGTGCGTCGCGCGCACGACCACTTCGAGCGGGAGCGTCGTTTCGACTCGCTGGAGCCGCTCAATTCCAGCGGGTCTTTGCGAATCGCCTGCGGAGTGATCTCGGATGGATTGTGATCCACATCGCGCCAAACACACTCGCTCGAACGCGCCTCGGCCTGTCGATCGGGAGCCGAGTCGGCATCGCGGTCAGGCGCGTGCGTGTCAAGCGAATGATCCGAGAGGCCTTTCGATTGGTCCGCAGCGAGTTGCCGTCGGGATTCGATGTGGTCGTCGCTGCGCGAAGCCATCCGCCGAGACCGCTTGCGGACTACACGAGTGTGATCCGCGTGGAAGTGACTCGCCTCGCCGCACAGTCCACCACGTGACATCACAGACGAATCATGGAACGGGATCGTCTCCGTTGCCTCCCCATGGATGGCACCGTGCGAGTCTCTGGATGGTCAGCCACATCCCTCGCACCGTGCCGTGACGAGTGAACGCATCGACTCCATACACCGAACATGTCGGAGTGAATCGGCAACGCCCACCGAGTAGTGGCGAGAGCAGAAGTTGGTAAAGACGAATGAGCCAAATGCAGAACCGAGCTGTCAACGAGTGACACCCATCGCGCGGTTCGTTTGGCGCAGTCACTGCTCTTCCGTGACAGAGTTGCACAGAGTGCCGACCCCCTCGATGGCAATCTCGACACGGTCCCCAGACCGGAGGTATCGCGGCGGAGTGCGCGCATGCCCCACGCCTCCAGGAGTTCCCGTGAGAATGATCGTCCCCTTGAGCAGCGTCATCCCACGCGAGAGATCGCCAATCAGGTGCGCAATCGAGAAGATCATGTGGGCGGTCGATGCATCCTGCATGAGTTCACCATTAACGCGCGTTTGCAAGCGGAGATTCTGTGGGTCGATCACCGCGGACGCTGGTGTCATCTCGCTCATGGGACAAAATGTGTCAAAGCTCTTGCCTCGGCAGAACTGCCCACCTGCCCCATGATTCTGCCACCACCTCGCACTCACATCATTGGCGACGGCGTAGCCAGCAACCATGCTGAGTGCGTCCGCTTCGCGAACATTGCGGCAGTCGCCTGCGAGAATGACGGCGAGTTCTCCCTCGAAGTCCACTTGCGCCCCGCCTTCGCGGCAGATCGACGGGATCACAATGGCGTCACCTGTGCAGAGCAGCGACCCAGGATTCTTGAAGAAGATCACTGGATGGCTCGGTGGTGATCCACCCATTTCTCTTGCGTGATCGCTGTAGTTTCGACCGATTCCGATGATCGCCGGTGGACGGATGTGCGGCATCACTTGGACTCCCCAATTGATCGCTTTGAGGCTTCGAGTTCCGCTGCGCGTTGTGCCGCTTCTGCAGCGCGCGCCTGCCGAAATGCTTCCATGTCTGGTGGCTCCGGCAACAACTGCGCGAAGGGAGCGAGCTTTGCCAGCGGATCTGCTGCAAACTCCCCCTCCAGCGGAGCTTTCACGAGGTCATAGACCATCCGCCGTTCCGCCTCGCCGGCGCGGTTGTAAATCGTCAGTCGATCCACCAGCGGTTGCGATGGATCCATCAACACGCTTGCGAAGACATCCTGCACGCTCGTGCGGAGATTGCCAATGAGATCGGCCATGCGCCGTTCACCAAACTTGTTGACAAAGTCCGCATACTGCGACCCCTGAAAATACTCAATCAACTGGCGAGCAAATGTGATGGCCCTTTTCAGAACATCTGGTCTGTCGAAGAGGAGCCCTTCTCGAAATCCGTTGGCGAGGGTTGCGTACACATCGCTGCGCGCAACATCCGGCGAACCTTCGTACTCACCAAACGTGACATTCTGAACAAAGGTCTCCAGCGGAGCCTCGTACTTGTTGTTGGGAATCAATCCTCCGCGGCCAAAGAGGCGATCCAACTTCGACAGGATGGCTTGAGCCCCCTCGATATCGCCAAGTCGATAGAGTTCTCTCACGGACTGGGACATGAAGTTCTGATAAAAATCGCAGAAGGAATCACCGCCGCCGCCGCGCGTCCCGAAATGCTTTCGATACAACTCGCCGAAGTAGGTGTCAATCGACTTGATCCACCGTGGATCATTGAGCCGCGCAGGATTGTCATTGCTGAACGGGTCATAGTGCATCAAGCCCGTCCGAGAGAGTGCCTGCATTGATTGAATGTTGATGCGGTCATTGTTGAGCACGATGTAAATGTCGTCTTCGTTTTGGTACCGCTTTGCAGCGCTCGTGGATCCCTTGCGAGCCCAGTAGAAGGCGTGCGACTGCGGATGGCGCCAATCGAATGGACCAAAGTCACGCGTGTACTCCCACATCAACTCTGGATTCATGTTGAAGTCGTCGATGAGCACCCTCTTGCGCAGAAACGGCAAGAACTCTGCCAAGGCAATCTTGGACTCGGGGGTCTTGAACGCGGCGTCAAAGGCCGAGTAAATGGGATCATTTCGTCGAAAGGTGTCTTCGAGACCGAGCAACTTTGCGTACCGACTCGTCTGCACCGATTGCCAGCGGCCGAGGTTGGTCAGGAAGTCCTCATCGAGTTGAAATTGGAATTTTTGGTCGAATCCGGAGAGGTTGCTTCGCAACTGATCGATCATCGTGCGCACGGCAGGATTCTTCGATTCCAGTTCCTCCAGCGAATCGGGGGAGTCCTTGATCGCTGCGATCCAAGCGAGGCGGTCTGTGGAGGACGCAGGTGGAACGCCCAGCAGGAACTGCCACTGCTTGGCGAACTCGCGCTTGTAATACAAATGAGCGTCATCGGAGACTCCATCGACCTTGTGCGCGAGCCAGAATGCAAGTTCCTTGTGAAGAGTTAGGTCGTTGGGGTTGTATCGAAGTCCATCATCACGAACGAGATCAAGCCCAGCACGGACCCACTCCCACCGCTCGCGTTCGGTGTCGGTCATGACAGAAATGTTGTATGCCATGTTGTGACCCTGGAAAGCCCACACCTCGCCAAAGCGTGGCTGCAGCTTTGCGATCAGCGAGGCATCTGCCATCGCCTCATAAAAGAGACCGCGCTCTTTTTGCAGGTTCGTCTTGATCCAGAGGTAGTCCACGATGATCCCGCGGAGTGCGCCGATCGCAGTGCCGATCGCCACGATGGGAGGGGCTCCTTCGATGGACACATCGGTGTAGCGAAGTGTGTGCTGATCGCTGACTTCAAGAATCTTGGGGAGCAATGTTCCACCGACCGAAAGTGCGATCACCGCAACGATGACCGACAGAAGTTGAATCACACGATCACGCATGGTTCAGCCATCCCCACCGCTGTAGATCGCAATCTCTTTTCGACTGAACGAAGCGAGGCCGAGGGAGAAGACCACAACACTCCAGAGAATTCCAACCTGCGCAATCGCGACAAACACTTCCCACCACGAAATCGCTCGACCGTCGACGAGGTCCGTGGCACTTCCAGACTGCGCAAATGGTGCGAGACCAATGCGGACAAATCCGACGACAGCGCGGATGATGTACTGAAAGATCTGCACCAATCCAGGAGCCTCTTGATCGATGTAGTAGTGCTCCATCGCCAGGGCGAGGAAGGGTGACATTGCACCAGCGATGAAAATGGTGCAGGAGAGCAACACGGCAACGGGGAACGAAAGCACACTGGCGGCCGAAACTCCTAGCGCCGCGATAAAGATGAGCCGCGCCCAATCGATCAGCATTGCCTTGAGATAGTTCGTCTCGAATCCTCCGACGCGGTGGAGGACTTCGATTCCATCGGCATCAAAGTTCATCGACCACTCCGAGGGATAGGTCTGACCATCATTGGTGACACCGCCATTGAAAATCTGCAGCGTGAGCGTTCCATCCTCGTCAATCGCATCCGCTGGGAAAGCCAGGACATTGCGCTGCACAGGCACGTAATTCACCAAACGCGGTTGGTAGTCACCGAACGACAACAACACAGGAAAGATGTCGTGGGAACTATCTCGTCCGATGTGAAAGGCGTATCGAAGTGTGGGTTGAGCTGGATTCTGTCGCGCTGCCTGCAATCCTTCAAACACAAATGTCTTCATCTGACCCGCCTCAATGGTGCGCTGGGCAGTCATGAATTCCGCGGTCTTGGTTCTGCGAATCTCAGTCGCGACGTCGGTCTCTGATCGAACACCATCAGCGATGTCCTTTCGCAAGACTGAATCGCGATCGATCGTCTCCTGGACGATCTCGTGCAGACGCGCAGGGTCGATCGATTTGTATTGTGGGCGCGCGACTTCGCGCGCGACGAGCACCTGATCCTGGACTGCGGCGGCGTCTTGGAAGTCTGCAGCGGGACGCATGCTCATCAGTTCGACATACCCGAAGACGGCGAAGCCTCCAACGAGGAGCACGATCCCATTGAGCAATGAGAGTCCCAACAGTTTCCCCGCCAGATACTGGAAGCGAGACACTGGCTTGGTCAGCACATTCCAGATCTGTCGATCACGGATCTCGAAAGCGACGGTGGCGCAGGCGAGAAAGAGCGTCAGACACGCGGCGACCACAAAGACCAGACTCGTTCCACGCGAAATGAATGTTTGGACCTGGTAGCGCAGGGGTTCGCGTCGATCAATCCACAACGGGATCATTGGCAGCACGACGAGCAGCGTTGTAATGAACGCGATCGAAATCCGAAGCCGCAGTGCCTCGAGCAAGACCGTGTGGGCGAGTCCAAATATCTGAAACGCCGGGGTCAGCAACACCAGAGCAAGGCGTGTCAAGAGAAGGAAGGCGAATATGAGGAAGCCAACTCCGCCAATCGCAGCCATCCAATCTAACTGTGATTCCAACCAGAATGGCACCATCACTCCACAGGTCACAACACACACCAAGACAAATGGAATCCCCATGCCAACCCAAATCGCCAGCACACTGAATCCGATCAGACCAAGACTCACACCCCCCACCACCAACGGTTGCTCCAAGAGATGCACCGGTGCCCAGCTCGGCGCTGCGGCGGCAGCAATGAACGATGATGCGTACTCGATCTCGGAAATCTTCCCGGCGCGATCGAACATCTGGGTTGCCACGGACTGAATTCGCGCGCTGCCGATCTCGACGCCATCGACAGTCACACTTCCTCGGTCGACCAATTGCATTGCGATGGGATTGCGCTCTGCAATGTTGGCTTCGCCGAGGATGACTGCGATACGCGCTCGAAGGGTTGCATGGTTGTAGGAAGACCACCACAACGGACCGAGTGCCCCGACGCCGATCAGACAAAAACACGCAGTCAATATCCAACGGCTCTTCGTGCGATCCTGCCAGGTCGACAGTTGCTCGCGCCATTGGCGCAGGCGACTCACTTCGGCTTCTCCCCGTCGCCACCCACCTCACCACCCCGCGGGTCTCTTGGAGCGAGGAGATCGTCGATCACTCCACGGTCAACAGATGGCTGCGCAATCGATGGCGACCGTGGACTCTCTGGCAGAGGCTTCGATGGCGGTTGCGCTGGGGTCAACAATTCTGCGAGCACGCCATCGACTTGCGGCGTCACCCCACCTGGAGTCGGGTGCGAAGTCGGAACTGGAGTCGCAGCCAGAGTCGCAGCCAGAGTCCTCGAAATCGGCTTGTCGCGTTCCAATTCTGCGATGACATCTCCCTGCTCCTCTTCCCCCAGCAGGAACGACGCCGTCTGCCCGCCGTGCCGAGCTCCACTCGTTGTTGCGTGCTCAACGCGTGCCTGTTCGACGATGTGGAGGAAGAGATCCTCAAGTTTCTGCCGAGGAGAGTCGACCCGTTCGATCGCGACACCCTCTTCGCGCTGCAAGAGTTCGTCGATCTTGGCGATCGTTGACTCCTTGAGCCTCGGAACGCTAATGGTGGTGCGCTGTGTGTCGCACAGCAACTCACTGGCAGTGCCACAGGCGCGAATCTTTCCGCCATAGAGCACAGACATTCGATCGCATACATCTTCGACATCCGCAAGCAAGTGTGACGAGAGCAAGATGGTCTTGCCACGCCGTCGAAGGTCGAGCAACAGGTCCTTCACCTGCCGAGTGCCGATGGGGTCAAGTCCAGAGGTTGGCTCGTCAAGAATCAAAAACTCGGGGTCGTTGATGAGTGCCTGCGCGAGCCCAAGGCGTCGGGTCATCCCTTTTGAAAACTCGCCGACGGCACGGTGTGCTGCACCTTCGAGTCCAACCATCTCAAGCAATTCATCTGTTCGCCGACGGCGGGTGCGCCGTGGAATTCCAAAGAGCTTGCCGAAGTAGTCCAGTGTCTCCTTCGAGTTCAAGAATCGATACATGTAGGACTCTTCGGGGAGGTATCCAATGCGTGACTTCACCGCAACATCACCGGGATCTCGGTCAAAGACAGTGAGTCGACCGTGACTCTTCCGCAGCAGTCCCAGCATCAACTTGATCGTCGTGCTCTTGCCAGAACCGTTGGGACCAAGCAGTCCAAATATCTCGTGCGGGCGAACTTCGAATTCGATGCCGTCCACAGCACGCGCCTTGGCGCGCATCCAGAAATCGCTGAAGACTTTGACGAGTCCTGAAGCGGCGACAATCGGACGATTGGAATCGGAAACACTCGGGTGGCTCATAGGAATTCCTTACGGCTGCCCGAAACCCTTGTCACCGCTCTTTTCGAGCCGTCGACCGGGGCGACCAATCAGGATGTGGCGACCGCCCAATTGAAACGATGGCAGACCAGCGCCAATCATCTGCGCCTCCAGTTTCTTGCGTGCGATTTCGGCATCGCGTCGCGCCTGCATGACCGACGGCGAACTCTTCACATGAATTGCGTATCGCGCCAGTTCATTGGGAACCGCAAACACTTCAACTTCTCCTTGGGTCATCGCCTGCCGAACAGCTTCGAGCCAGAGCTGTTGCACCAACTGTCGTGGGTTCTCGTGATAACTCGCCGCAAGACTGGTCAAGCGACGAGCCTCTTTGGCAAGGGCAGCTTTCAGGCTGGATTGGTAGGACTTTGCGCGGCTGATGATGAATGATGCCTCGCCTCCGATATCAGGCTGCTCCAATCGGCGACCGATCTGCGCAAGCATCTCGTCAGATCCTGCATGGTCGCCAGACGTGAGCAACTGTTCATACTGCTGAATCAAAGCCAGGACTTCACCGTACTTCGGACCAGCTGCGCCCACGAGCTTGGCATTCGCTTCTTGTCGTGCGCGCTCGAGTGCAGTTTTCATTTCCTCTCGTGCGGTCTGCACTCTGCGAAGCGCTCCACGCACTGCGAATGGCGCCGTGCGCTCGAGCAATACCACGCCCGTCACCGAAATCCCACACCGCAGGCGATCCAGTGACGCCTGCATGTGCTGACGAATCTCCTGCGCTGGAGCATCGCGTTGTTCCAGCAAGTCTGCGAGCGAATACCTCGCGACGGTTTGGACCACGGCGCGCTCGAGCAGCGATCTGACCAGCGCATCACTCTTGTCTGGGCTAATCTGACTGAGCATGGCGACTGGATCCGCGATCGTGTAGTCCACCGCGAGTTGGAGATGGGCAAGGTCGCCATCTGCGGTGATGACCGATCCATCTCGCATCGGTTGAATGGGGTTGCTCGTGTCGGCAGAGTCGGTTGCCATCTCGATCGTGACATCCTTCTGAAGCGGCGCAGGCCAAAACGCATCGCGGATGTCCAGATTCTGACGCTGCTGAAGCGTGGTGAACTCGCCGATGGGATAGGGCCAGAACGGGTGCAGTCCCGGCGTGATGATCTCACTCGCGGAATCACCTGCAATTCGACCGAATATTGTGCGGATTCCTGTCACGCCTTCGGGAATCGATTGAAACCCCGAGAGCAGAAAGGTGATGACCAATCCGGCGATGGCGATCTGCAGCAATCGGTAGGAGAGCCGAAGCGCTTCTCCAAGACTCTGATTCGCGGGGTCCATCGCCTCGCGCATTTCAGCACGATCGCTGCCGCCGGCGCTCTGTCGAGAGCCGACATCAAGCTGCGCACTCTTTCCAGCACGCTTTGGATGCGCAGGAACTGTCGCGTCAGGATCTGGGTCACTCATCGACATCTCACGGAACTCCGCCCACGGGATTCGCAGTTGCGGTGGCAGCTCGATCGGCAGTTGATTGGGCAGTCGGTTGGACGGCCAAAGGTTCGCCACTCACGATGTATGGTTTCTTCGGCTGTGGGATGCCCTGACCAGATGCGGCGGGCGAGAGGTCCAGCAGATGGAATGGAGCGCGGTTGATGTCAGTCACGAATGTCGTGCTCCCAGAGAGCGATGCCTTGAGCGTGTCGAGCCAGGTGAGGAAAATGGCGAGGTCTGCTTCGCCCTTCATGAGTTGGTAGTAGCGGGTCGCCTCCTCGTTTCCAAGCGCTTCGATATCCGTGGCGCAGCCCTCTGCGAATGTGCGGATTATGTCGGCGCTACTCGACGCCTGACTCTTGATCGCTTCCGCTTCGGAGTTGCCCTTGGACTCCTCAAGGTTGGCGAGCGTCTCTTGAACCGCCGCCATTCGGCGAAGGACGGCGACGCTGGTCTTTGGAGGGAGCACGATCTGCGAGATGCCAACCGTGACAGGCTCGACACCGGCCAATTTCGTGGCGCGCAGGTCGCCGAGAATGGCGCTCTCCGCTTCGGCGATCTTGCTTCCCTGTCCGATGAGATCGCTGAACTTGTACCCGCCGACCGCCCGAACTGCTCCCTGCAGTTGCGTCTCGAGTTCTCGCGTCGCTCCTTCGAGTGTGCCGTAGCTGATGAAGAATTGAAGCGGACCATCTCCTGCTCCATCGACGCGCCACAGCAAAAACGCTTGCACAAGCACTTGCTGGCCATCTTTTGTCAGCACAGTTTCGAGCGGACTCTCGATGTACTGCAGACGCGAATCCAACTTCGCGACCTGATCAATAAATAACGGCGCCTTGAGGTGAAGTCCAGCATCGCGTTGGATTCCGGCAGGCTTTCCGAATCGCGTCAGAACGGCGATCTCGTGGAAGCCGACGGTGTACGTCGTGTTGAAGAGCACGAGGACGAGCACGATGATCGATGCGACGGCAATTGGAATCTTGCGAATCATGTTTATTCCTTTTTCTCGAGGTAATCCCCGAGGTTGAGTCCTGGTTCGGGTTGTTCCATCTGAACATCGAAATCGACCCGTGATGGATCAATCGCCAAGACATACTTGATGCGTGCATCTGCGATGGCCCGCGACAACACCGCCATGATGGCACGTTCACGATAGAGTTCGGGTGCTGCGCGATAAGACGGGCTCTGCCCGAGCACCTCGCTGGTCGCAGTGCGCGCACGCATCAGCATCGACCACCGATGGGCACGCGCCGCGCCGATCACGCTGGCAGTTTGCGCATGCGCAACCACGATCGTCTTTTCGATGGCCGCACGCTGGACTGCTGCTTCTGGCGAGTCTTCACCCTTCACCCGTTGGGTCTCGCGAAGTGCCGCGATGTCTGCTGCAACACGATATGCCACCTCGGGGCTCCCTACGAGGGTGGACATGGTGTGGTTGACCATGCGCTGCGCCTCATCCAAAACCTTGCGTGCGTTCTGAACATCGATCGAAAGCTCCTCGAACATGGCCGCTGGCTCGCCCGATGGCGGACGCAGGACTGGGATGAGAATCCCAACCACTTCGACTCCAGTGCGCTGTGTGTCGAATGCAGTTTGAATGCGTTCCTTCAACTGGCGGACAAGCGAGTCGCCCGACGGGGACAATATCTGATCGATGGATCGTGTCGAGAGAAGTTGACTGAGCTCGCGCAGGGCAATCGCCTTGAGTGCCCGTTCGCGCATATTGAGGAGAGTTCTTCGCGAGCGCGCATCACTTGAGAAAGTCAGATAGTCGAGAAGTCCATCGGGCTTCACTCGGTACTCCAACACGACATCTGCGTCGACGAGTGCGAACTGCGCCGCGACTTGCGCGACCTCGATGCCCCCAACCGACGGGTCCGTCGTCGTTGCTGTGGCGTTTGCCAGAACGATGTAGGAGTTCCTCGTCAGATCTGGCTCGCCCTCGATGGGCCATAGATTGACCTTCGATGTTGGCAAGAGTTTTGATCCCAACACGAGCGACCGAATCTGCGCGACATCGAATCGCTCGACGGACTCAAATGGCCATGGCCACTTCCACACGAGCGACCCTTGTGCGACATCCCCAATCACGCGCCCCGAGCGCAATCGAACTGCTTGTTCGCCTGGCTGAACCACCACGATGGTTGACATCAGCAAGAGAATCACAATTCCTAGCACGGCCAGTCGAAGACAACTGCGCAACAGCAATTGGTAGCCCCACGAACTGGTGATATCGAAGCCGAACTGATAGTTGACCGCTTCGTTGATGCTTCGCACGATCGAATCGGGTGCAGCAGCCAATCCAAGGAGTTTTGAATCGAAAGCCGGGCGCGACAATTCGAGTCGTTTGCGCGGGCGATAGACATTGAGGATGAGGTTGAGGAGGATCTCGCAGCCAATCACCGCCACAAAGACTGCAATGCCGTAGGTGATTCCCTTGAGGACATCTGGTTCATGAAACACTTGGAAGACGATTCCCACCGCGACAGCGAGCAAGACCAGCGCATTGCCAACCATCGCCCCTGCGCCGCCGCGCAGGTTCTGCCACGCGGGTTGCTGTGCCATCCCTGCGACAAATCTCGAGAAAATGAAGGTGATCAGCGAGAGACCTGCGCAGATGGCGAGTTGCCATCCGAAGTGTGCTCCGACGCGGAATGTCGTTGCCGCGCCTGTCGCATCGTCCATCCTCGAGAGCCACCCGAGCGTGAAGTAACTGATTGCAGACAAGAGCGCCACCATGGTCAGACTGACAATCGGCATCAGCCACTGGTGCATGATGCGGAGTCGACGTGCCGCGGCTTGACTCTCCTCTCGTTCTCCTTCGAAGACGCTCTTTGCGCCACTTCGCTGGAGCACCACTTCTTCGTTTTCCAATGCCTCGATTCGCTCGAGTCGATGCTGATGAAAGAGGACCATCAGCGCGACCCAAATGAGCGTTCCGCTCAAGACATACGCCGAAGCCAAAATGAATGCAGAGTCTTCGATAATCCGACCGAAGATCAACAAAAACAAGCCGAGGATGACTTGGATGGCGAGACCGAATCCTGAAACTCGCGTCGCCTGTTGATAGACAAATTGGTCTCGCGTCATGTCTCGAGATACTCTACGGTCATTCAGCCAATCTGGTTCTTTGGCGGCTGCGATTCAACCGCGCAACCAACCTATACTTCTTTGACTCCGCATGGCCTTTCTTGAGCAACTCTTCGCAATCACCCGCAACACCTTCTTTGAGTGCGTTCGCCAACCAATCTCGTTGGTGATCCTGGTGGCGTCGGTGCTGTTGGTGCTGCTGAGCAATCCCCTCTCAGCATTCACGATGTCCGACGATCAACGGATGTTTGTGGACATCGGACTTTCCACGGTCTTCATGTCCGGCGCAATTTTGGCTGCATTTCTGGCGACTGCAGTGGTGGATCGCGAGATCTCTAATCGCACCGTCTTGATGGTGGTGTCCAAACCAGTTGCCAGGGTCACTTTCATCCTCGGAAAGTATCTGGGTGTGACGGCCGCGCTGTTCGCCACCATTGCCGTGCCATCGATTGCATTTCTGATTGTCGAGGTGCATGGCGTGATGCAGACCGCACGGACTACCGTCCGCTGGCCATCGGTCACTTTCGGCGTGCTGGCCGTGTGCACGACTGTGGGAATCGCGACCTGGTGCAACTATTTTTACGGAAAATCCTTCGCGGCCTGCACGGCATTGCTTGGAGGACCCCTCTTGCTGGTGGCGTACGGACTCAGCCTCTTCTTTGATTCGGACTGGTCGACGATTGCGCCTGCCACAGAGTTCCGCCCGGAATTGCTCGTCGCGCTGTTACTCATGTTTCTCTCGCTGGGGGTGATTGGAGCAATCGCAGTCGCCATCAGCACGCGCCTCGGTCAGGTGCTGACGATTGGACTCACGCTGGTCATCCTGGTGTTGGGACTTCTGTCCGACTGGATTTTTGCGCGTCGCATTGTCGCGCTTGAGCAGTTGATCGCGGCGCGTGGCGTCGGAGATGTCTCGTGGCTCGATGGCGATTCGCTCGTGCTGTTGGGATACAAGGCGGGGTACGCGATCCTTCCAAACTTCCAAGTCTTTTGGGTGGTGGATGCAGTGAATCAAGAGACCCCAGTCCCCTTGCAGTATCTGACACTTGTTGTGCCATACGCAATTGTCATGACGGCCGCGGCTCTGGCTGTTGCAACGGCGCTCTTCCAACGCCGCGAAGTCGGTTGACCGACTCCCTCACCCCAAAGATGTCTATCGTCGAACTTACGGGGTCGGCGCAGCCTGAAGTTCCTTGATCCTCTTGCGCATGTCGACGATCTCAGCTTCGAGTTGTTCGATCGCTTGCTCTGGGACATTGAGTTCGTAGAGCATGACCGGTCGGGCCTTCTTGAACCAATCAATGATCTTCTGTGTATTGCGGATGCGCGCCTGCAGGAACGGAATCCCCCCTTCGCTCGATCCTTCAATGCCGCGCTTCTGCAGCAGCAGTGGGACTTCGTCGTGCGCGCCCTTTATGAGTTTCTGCCACTTTGCAGCGATCTTCTTGCCCGCGTCGTTCTCCTGAAATCGCTCCTTATTGTCGACACCCAACGCAGCGAACAACTCGGCTTCGGTTGACGCGGTTCCCTCGGAAAACCCGCAGTGCTCGGCCGACTTCGCGCTGAAGTCAAGGTTCTCATCGGCGCGACTCAGAATGAATTCATGCTTGACATCGGGATAGAAGGTGACCTTGTCACCGACCTTGTCATACGAGAGTTCGACTTCGGAGTGCACCATCGCAGGTCCGATGAGCGGATCGCGCCCGCCCATTGCGCACACTTGCGCGACGCGTTCCTTCCAGTCCTCACGCACTTCCGTCACTTCGGTTCTGCCCGACAGCATGGTGATGGATCCAAGAGCCGCTTCGGGCATGAAGTACATCTCGTCCGCATGAAGTGCGGCAAATGCACCACCCGAGATGGCCTTTTCGATCCATGCCACCAATCGATGCTTGTTCTTGATACGCATCAGCGAGTCGCTGATCTTGTCTCCCTCGATCACGAGTCCGCCATTTGAATTGATGCGCAGCACGATCACTTGACCAGGACCGAACTTGTCTGCGACCTTTTCGACTTCCTCCATCTCCTCGTGGCGAAGCCCAACACCCACCATGCCATCGAGCGGTAACACGAACACCTGCTTCTTGGATGGCGCTGCGTCGCCAGTGGCACCAGCCGTTGCTGAACCAGTTGCCGCAGGCTTCGTTGCCGCAGGTTTCGTTGCTGCAGGTTTCGTAGCTTGCGCGGTTGCGAACGATGAAACCACCGCGAGTGCGACAATTGCGCACGCCGTGGACCGCCAATTTGAAGGATGCTTCACGATCGACTCCCTAGATGATTTCGACTGAATAACCAGAATTCACAACTGTTGTTCCAACTGATCTTGCCGCGGCATTCGCAGCAACGCCCCCGCCCAAATCTGAGCCCAAATCTGATCCCAAGTCTGAGCCCAAGTCTGAGCCCAAGTCTGAGCCCAAGTCTGAGCCCAAATCTGAGCCCAAGTCTGATCCCAGCCCGGGACCGCCGCCCTTCTTGCTTCCGCCACCTGGAGGTGCAGCAGGCGTGGACTTGTTGAGGCCGCGAATCCGTTCCTGAAGGCGCAGGATCTCAGTTTCGATCTCGAGCTTGGTGATTCCAACCTGCTGACGCAATCGGAGGGCGACGGCCGGATACTTCTTCATCGTTGAGAGCACTCTTTCCAGGATCCCCTTTGCTTTCACGACATTCTTCTTCTCGTCTTTTCCGGTCGCATCTTGGAGCGCCTGCTCGTAGAGCGGATACGACTTGGCCACGTCCTCGAACGCCTTGCGCCAACCGTCGACATACTTGCGAACGATGACTTCGCCATCCTCGGGAATGCGCTCAAATTCTCGAAAACCCCGTTGATACATCAGGTCTTCAAGCATGAGCGACTCATCATCCGAAAGGGTTCCATCTGAGAGCCCCAACTCCTCAGCGGATTGTGCGGAGAAATTCGCCCGGATCTCCTTTTCGCTGTTATCGATAACCCATGTTCCTTTGTCATCTTCGCGCCAGACGATCTCGCGACCCTGAAAACTCGCGCTCAGCATTTTTTCTGGTCGCATCATCGCCAGCCCGATCACTGGGTCGTAGCCACCAGAGACGAGGAACCCGTTGCAAATCCCGACGAACGCCTCGCGGAACTTGCGACGAACTTCTGTGTCCTCGACTTGCGTTCGCTCTTGAATACGACTCAATCCCATCAATCGCGCGGACTCGGTCATGTACATATCTGGCCAGCTCAATCCCAAGAGAGCGCCATACCCCACGGCATCGCGAATCACCATCACCGACTGCGCACCGGACTTTGCAATCACTTCCTTCAAATCCCGCGTCATTTTTCGAGAGGAGTCATCGTCAAAGATTCCAAATTGGCTCGGATCGTCTCGCATGTACTTCACATCATCCACATCCGCTGAATTGAGGACAAAGACGACGAGGTCTGGATGCTTGAGCGCAATGTCCTTGGCGACCTCTTCGTACACCATTGGATGGATATCCAAACCAAACTGTCCAGTGCCCTTGAATCCCATCGGGACGACATACACCGTCTTTGGTTTCTCCGCAGACGACGCAGTGGCAGGAGTCACCGCTGCAGCAGGGGTTGCGGAGGCCGCGGGAGCAACCGTACTCGCACCTTTGGCGGGCTTTGCGCTCTTGGACCCACTCGGCCTTGGAGTGACAGGCTTCGATTGTGCGAGGGCACTCCCAGCGCACATCAAGAGAGCGGCAAGCGCGATAGTCCACGTCTTTCGAGAATCAACCATAGGCAAGCGATCATAGCCATGATTGGTAGCGGATTTCGAGCGCTTTGGTGGTTCCTCGTGGCGTCCAGCGAAAGCTTCCGACTGACCGCCTACCCGTTCATTTCCGTTCGAGCCAACAGCATCGCCTGATCCTTGGTGATCAACACCCCTTCGAGTTGGGCGTCGTAAATCCGGTCGAGGATTTGCCTGAACTGTGGACCCGGTGCAAACCCAAGCGCGATGAGATCCGCCCCATTCACCAACGGCGGCGGCGCGATCCCGCCGCACTCCTGCGCGAACACGGCGACCGTTTGTGCGATGGCATCGCAGCGAGTGGAATCCTCGCCACGGAAGACATCGAGCGACGACGCGAACGTGCCCCGCGCTGCAAGTCGCCGCTTTCCAGCCGTTGAGAGTGCGATCCACGATGTTCGCAGGACTTCGACTGTTTCAAGGATCTCGCGATAGTCCCGCCACTCATGACCAGACAGATTTAGTTGATCGCGCCACTGGGATCCACTGGGCGCCGTCGTTCGCTCGATCCGATCGAGCCTCCATGCAGCGAGCACAGTTGCGAACTCAGCCTTTTCGGGAAGCGCGGCAACGCGCAGCGTGGCACCGCGCGATGAGGGCTCGCCAAGTGATGGCGCATCAAGCCCCCAACGCTCGATCAATTGCACCGCGGTGGCACGGTTGACATGCGTGAACATTCGCCGAAACTCCCCGCCGATCCTCTCACGGCTGACGGGTCCCAAATCGCGCGCCGAATCACAAATCGCTTCCTCCGTCGACGGATCGATCGTCAGGTTGAATCGAGCAGCAAAGCGGACAGCGCGGAGGGCGCGGAGCCGATCCTCCGCGAGCCGTGCCGCCGGGTTGCCGATCGCTCGAAGAATTCGCAATTGCAAATCTCGTTGACCGCTCACAAAATCGATGACCTCTCCCGTGGTGGGATGTCGGAAGAGACCATTGATGGTGAAGTCGCGCCGCTGCGCATCTTCCTGGGCTGTTGCGAATCGGACTTCCGCGGGACGCCGTCCATCGAGATACTCGCCGTCGCAGCGAAATGTGGCAACTTCTAGGATTCTCCCCTTCCAATGGACCAACATCACACCAAACGCTTCGCCGACACCATGCGCCCCTCGAAAGATCTTTGCGATCTCCTGCGGCGGTGCGTTCGTTGCGATGTCGAAGTCGATGGGAGTCAGCCCCATCAATTCATCGCGCACACAGCCGCCCGCGAAGTATGCGACGAATCCATGTTCGATGAGGCGCAGGCTGACTTGGACCGCCGCATCGCGTGCGCCAATGCGCTGGTCCCCTGAGAATCCATCAGTGGATGCAGGATCAGGGCAACGCATGCGAAACTCCCTGTGCGTCTGCAAGACCCCATGCGGGGAATCGGCCGCCCGAGTTCGCTCGCAATCGCATCCGACAATTCTGCATGAGTTCTTCGACCTGTCGACGAAGTTCATCTAGCCCGGTCTGGGCATCTTGGAAGAGCAGCGCTTGAGCGTCTGGCGGAATCGGTCGACCGACAGTCGCCCAAATGCGACCATGCCACCGAGGAAGTTTCTGACCCATCGGCCACACATCGAATGCGCCGTCGATTCCCATCGGCACAATCGGCGCAGAGGCGCGACGCGCGAGCAATTCCACGCCTCGGCGAAACTCCTGCACGCTGCCATCGTGTGAGCGTGTGCCCTCTGGGTAGATCATGACTGTCCTCCCCGCATCAAGTTCTTCGAGTGCAGCGCGAAAGGCATCGCGATTGCCTCCGGCTGTGCGCACCGAAATACAGTTGAGCGCACGGAGCAATCCTCCGAAGATGGGATTTCGAAAGAGACTTTCCTTGGCCATCGGTCGAGGTGCGCGATCGCCCGCGGCGAGTCCATGAATGACTGGATCCAGATAGGACTGATGGTTGGCGATGAAAATCGCGGGACCATGCAAAGGAATGTGATGCGCCCCTTCAACTCGGAAGCGATAGTTCCACGACATGGTGCTCTGGCAGAGCTGCGAACAAAGATCCCACAGCGCAGTCTTTGCGAACCCCGCTCCCGGCGCGCGGCGTCGGTGAGCGAAGGAGTTTCTCACGCATCGCCCCCGCATCCGCAGCGCATGCTCGTTGCGCTCAACTCCAGACGAACCAACCGCTCGAGTGCGTCGACCACATCTGCGAATGCGATGTCACTGGTATCGATCGCATGGGATCCGTCGGGCTGTCGAAGTGGACCCTCGCTCCGAGAGCGATCCGAGGCATCTCGCTGCACGATTTCGGCGAGCACCCTGCGCTCGTCGATGCTCTCTCCACGCATTCGCAACTCCTCGGCTCTCCGATGCGCCCGCACTTCGGGTCGCGCATCTAGCCACACGCGCACGGTTGCGTTTGGAAACACGACGCTGCCTTGATCTCGACCCTCGGTCACGAGGCGGTCATGCTGCGTGGCAACCTGCCGCTGCGCTTCAACCATTCGCACGCGAACTTCATGATGCGATGCAACGAGTGACACGATTCCTGTGACATCGCCATCGCGAATCCGCTCGTGCACATCGCGCGTTCCCAGCCGAATCGTGGGAGGGCGCGAAGAAAAGTCCACCTGAAGCGACACCTGATCCATCGCTCGTGCGAGGCGTGCTTCGTCAGAGGGATCGATTGAATTCTCGATCGCCAACAGTGCAACCGCTCGATACATCGCACCAGTGTCGAGCATGTCGAATCCAAGCCGGTCCGCCAATTGCGCTGCAGCAGAGGACTTGCCTGTCCCCGCAGGGCCGTCGATCGTCACAATGATGGGAAGACTCATGCGGCGGGATCCTCCCGACCCATCAAACTCATGAGTCGCTCGCGAGTCTTCTGAACTCCGGTCACCCAGTTTGTCGATCCAACCCAGTCAATCGAGAACTTGTTGAGGTATCCAAAGGAGAGAAGCCCCTCGATCAAGCCATCGAAATCCCAGCAGAGCGACTCCGATTGCTTGTTGAAGCCAGCAGATGAGACCTCGATGGCCGCGGAGTATGGCGCGAGTTTGCGAAGAGCTTCAAGCCCCTCTCCACTTGCGTGGGCGTAGGCAAAGCTCGGCATCGCACCGATATGGAATCCGCCGATTCGTTTGACGAGTTCCATGACCTGTTCGGGAGAATCGATGGGCGACATCATCGGTCGGATGAGCACATTGGTTTCAAACTGCTGCACAACCTGCAGCGCGGACTTCATCGTCGCCGCAACCGAGACCACTTTTCCAGCAGGGCAACTACTGCGGATCGCCAACTCGCTACAACCCAAGTATCGCGCTGCCCTTCCAAGTGATCGCAAGGTATGAGTCGCACTCTCTTCATTCGTGCAGAAGTCCAGCGGTTCGTCTTGGTACAGAACGAGGCAGGGACATTGGACTCGGTCGCCTTGATCGCGCAGTTTCTCGAGTGTCGTGGCGGACTGACCTCGAATCATCTCGACCGGGACATTGAGTCCGCGGAGCTCCAATTCTTCCGCTACAAATCGCGGCATATCGAGGAGATCGAGCGGTTTGCCCTTGCGTGGAATCGGTTGCAACAAGCAGGATCCTGAGAGAGAAAGGATGATCTGGTTGCTCATGGGAATTCGCAGAGTTCAATCCGCACCACGGAGGATAACAGGTCACTATCATTCTCCGCCTCAAGGAGAAATCGATGCTCAGTCCCGTCAATTGCAAGTTCACAGATTCGCATGAGTGGTTTCGAGTCGACGCCGACGGTGTCGTCATTGGAATCACCCAGTTCGCAGCCAACGAACTCACGGATGTCACATTCGTTCAGATGAAACCTCAGGGCACTGAGATCGCATCCGGCGCATCCGTTGGCGAAGTCGAGAGCGTGAAGACCACCAGTGACGTTTACAGCGTCCTCGCAGGCGCAATCGTTGAGGTCAACGCGGCGGTCGTCAAAGATCCGTCGCTGGTCAATAGCGATCCATTCGGGTTGGGATGGCTGGTGAAACTGCGATCTGCGGACACTTCAAGACTGGGTGGATTGATGGATGCCGCCTCGTATGACGCGAAACACCCTGTGGGCTGAACCGACGATTTCAGTGCGGGCTGTCTGGAAGCGGTACTCGCCTGCGTCGAGAGCCGCTGGCGCATCTGGAGTCGATGCGTTGCGGGGTGCGTCGTTGGAGATCACCGATCCGGGGTTCTACGGAGTCATGGGTCGCTCTGGAAGTGGGAAGAGCACGCTGCTGCATCTGTTGGCCGGACTCGACCGCCCCGATGGCGGCGAATTGCTGGTCTGCCGAGAGCCGATCCACGAAATGACTGACGCAGAACTCGTGCTCTATCGCCGACGGACGGTCGGGATCATCTTTCAACAGTTCAACCTCTTGCCAACGCTTGACGCACTCGCCAACACAATCCTCCCCGGTGTCCTTGATGGTCAACCACGACAGCAACTCGAGGCGCGCGGGCACGCACTGCTCGATGAACTCGGTCTGAGCAATCGCGCTCACCACAGACCAGAAGCGCTGTCGGGAGGCGAGCAGCAACGGGTTGCGATCGCCCGCGCGCTGCTCCTATCGCCAACGGTGATCCTCGCTGATGAACCAACGGGCAATCTGGACTCGACGAGCGCAGGCGCACTCTGGAAACTGCTCGAAGAGACTGCCGCGCGTCATCGTGTGATTGTGTTGATGGTGACGCATGAAGCCACCGCCGCTGCACATTGTCGTCGAACATTCGTTCTGGAAGATGGTCGAGTCGCTGGAGATTTCGAAAGTCATGGACTCAATCCAACCGAGCTGGCACATCGCGCGTCTGAGTTTGCTCGGACGACCTAGCCGCACGATCCTCATCGGGATTGCTGTTGCGCTCGCCTCCACCCTTGTGGTGACGGTGAGTTGTGCCTTGTCGACTGCAACATCCAACATTGACGCTCAGCTGCGAGCGCTGATCGGCGAAGCGGATGCGCGAGTCGTCCATCAGCATGGCTCCTCGTTCGATGGAGACACCGTGCAGCAAGTACGAGCGATGCCAGATGTCGTCGCAGCCGCTGGGCGCCTCCATGGTTCCATCGCCGTCCGACGCGCGGATGGTGCTCGAAACGAACATGGCGAAGAGTTGCGCGCAACACTGCAGTGTCGCGGGACCGAGTTCAACGAAGATCCCGCTTTCCAACAGATGGAATACAAGATCGGACGGGCTCCGCGTGTCGATGGTGAAATTGGGCTCGATCCAATCGCAGCTCGAATGCTCCGCGCCAGTCCGGGGATCCAGTTGCAGGTGGTTCGCTTCGGTGAACCCATCGCGCTGACCGTCAGTGGTGTCTACGAACGTGCGGCACTCGGAGCGCTTCAGCGTCCCTGCGGGCACATCTCACGAATCGTGCTCGCGGATGCGGCGGACCGCGAAAGCGATGTCACGGGAATATCGATCGTGCTCGCGACCGGGATCGACATCGACGCGTGGGTGCGAGAGCACGCCAACGACATCGCTCCACCGCTGCGATTGGAGAGTATGGAACTTGCGACCAGCGGACTTGATCGCTCCACGCGACTCACGCGCGTCGCGCTCGCCATCGCCACCATGCTCGCATTCCTCTGCTGTTCTCTGCTCGTTGCGACAGCGATGACGACGGCGTTGAGCGAACAACAGCGCGCATTTGCGATCGCGCGGTGCATCGGCGCATCTCGGGGACAACTTTTCTGCGGCCAGCTGCTTGCAGGCGCGACACTCTGCCTTGGCGCTGGCATCGTTGGGGTGCCAGTGGGAATTGCGATCGCAGCGAGCGTGGCATGGTGGTACGCACATCTCCTTCCAGCAGGCGTTGATCTCTCGTGGCTTGGAATCGCACTTGCACTCGTCGGCTCAACTGGCGCGGGGATCATCGGTGCGCTCTGGCCAGCATGGTCTGCATCACGAGTCTCGGTGCTCAACGCGCTGCGACCACAGGCAATTGCCCCCTCGGCACGCGGCATATGGATCGCCGCAGGGTGCGGCATCGCATCCATCGCCGCTGCACTGGCGTTGTTTGCGATGCTTGATGGAGACGCCCGCTTCTGGACCTACGCACTCATGGGTCTGCCCGTGCTCCATGTGGCGTGGTTCGTGCTCTCGGTGCCAACACTTGTTGTGGTCTCATGGATCGCCGCGCCGGTACTCGAGCGACTGCTCTCCATTCCCAGAGGCATTCTGAGTGGATCGCTCGCAACCCGCCCGTGGAGATTCGGTCTGATCGCAGGCGCATTGATGCTCGGTGTGTCGGTCTTCGTCAGCACATGGGCCGACGGACACGCTCTCCTCGATGACATCAGCGAGCGTGTTCGATTTGGCGATGCATTCGCGTTCAAGTCGGGAGGTTTCTCTGCTGCAGAGACCCAGCGACTTCGCTCGCTGGAGGGAGTCACGTCGGCAGCGGCAGTGGGATACCTGCCTCTCACCATCGTTGGCGAACAGCTGCTTGGAATTGAGGGGCTCTCAACGCCCAATGTCGTCTGCATCGGATTCGACTCGACACCCTTTCTTGCGATGAACAGATTGGAATGGATCGAGGGTGATCAAGAACATGCCGCACAGAGGCTTCGAGAGGGCGACGCCATCTTGGTTGCTGAAGAGTTTCGGACATCTCGCGGAATTGGTCCTGGATCGCGGATCGAGTTGGGCAACGACCGTGACCACCATTCCTTTGAAGTCGTTGGGGTGGTCGGTGCGGCTGGACTCGATGTGGCATCGCAATTCTTTGGCATCCGCACGCAGTACATGGAGCATGCGGTGAGTTGTGTATTCATGGACTTTGATGCTGTTTCCAAGCACTTCGGTACGCGCGAGGCATTCCTCGTGCAAATGGGAATTCCGGCAGAGGCGTCCGACGCGGATGCGGATCGATTGGCGGTGTTAGTGGAGGAGGCAGCTCCTGGCGCGGTGTTCGCGAGCGGTCGAGCCATTCGCGGCGAGATACTGCGGATCGGACGGGTACTCCTCACCATTTCCACGACCGTTGCACTCGGTGCACTTGTCCTTTCCTCGCTGGCAACGGCAAGCGTGATCGCAGCCGGAGTCGCATCGCGATCGTTTGAGTTGGGAGTCCTCGAAGCGGTTGGTGCGAGCAGCGGACTGGTGTGTCGGGTGATTGCAGCAGAGGCGATCGTGATCGGGGTGACAGCGGCGATCATCGGAAATGTGTTCGGGACTCAATTGGCATGGGTCAGCACGCAGCTCTCCAGAGATATTGCGGGGCTCGATATCCCATTGAGAGTTCCACTCGTTGCGATCCTGATCGGATCATGCGCAGTGTGTGTCGCTGCACTCTGTTCAGCGATCCCGGCGGTGCGGAAGTTGGCGCGGCAATCACCCACCGAACTGCTCAGGGGCGCCACGGGCTAGGCTTGTGGTTCCTCCCGCTCACGGTCCATGTCGATTCCATTCCAACTGACATCTCCCTTTCAACCTGCAGGCGATCAGCCACGGGCGATCGCACAACTGTCGGCTGGCGTGCGCGCAGGGAAGCCCTTTCAGACGCTCTTGGGTGCGACTGGAACTGGCAAGACGTTCACCATGGCGAACGTGATCCAAGAGACTCAACGACCCGCGTTGATCATGAGTCACAACAAGACTCTGGCGGCGCAGTTGTACGAGGAAATGAAGGCGCTCTTTCCGAAGAACGCAGTCTCTTACTTCGTCTCGTACTACGACTACTACCAACCCGAGGCGTACATCCCGCAACGGGACATGTACATCGAGAAGGACGCGTCGCGCAACGCAGACCTCGATCGATTGAGACTCGCTGCAACGAGCAATCTGATGCAACGAGCCGACACAATCGTCGTCGCAAGTGTCTCCTGCATCTATGGACTTGGCTCGCCCGACGAGTACGCCAACAAGACCACACTTGTCACACGCGGCGCTCCGATTGATCGCAGGGGATTCCTGCTGGCAATTCATGCGATGCAGTACCGCCGCAATGATGTGGCGCCGCAGCGGGGTTGCTATCGCGTGCGCGGCGAATGCATCGAGGTGTGGCCCGCCCATGAGCAATGCGCCATCCGCTTTGAGATCATCGATGATGTCGTGGTTCGCATCGAACGCTTTGACTCAGTGAGTGGAGAGGTCCTCTCTGAAGAGGAGCGGGCTTTCGTTTTCCCCGCGGTGCATTACATGATGCCGAGGGAGCAATTGGACCGCGCCATCGAGTCGATCCGAGTGGAAATGAACCAGCATGTTGCGCTGCTGCAGTCGCAGGGGAAACTCCTCGAAGCGCAACGGCTCCTTGGACGCTCGCGCTGGGATCTTGAGTTGCTCAAGGAAACTGGCGTCTGTCCCGGCATTGAGAATTACGCCCGTCACATGGAGGGACGAGGTCCGGGATCGCGCAGTTTCTGCCTGCTCGACTACTACCGCCACATTCCCTCACGAGAGCCAGCTGACTGGTTGATCTTCATCGACGAGAGTCATGTGTCGATCCCGCAGATTCGCGGGATGTACTTCGGAGACCGTCGGCGCAAGGAGACGCTGATCGAACACGGCTTTCGATTGCCCAGCGCACTGGACAATCGACCACTCATGTTTTCGGAGTGGGAGGCGATCATTCCGCAGTGCATCTTTGTGAGTGCGACCCCCGCGCAGTACGAGATCGAGAAGTCCATGGGAGAACGGGTAGAACAGGTCATCCGTCCAACGGGGCTGGTTGATCCCCCCGTTGAAGTGCGCGGAGCGCGCGATCAGATCCCAAATCTCCTCGACGAAATCAGAGCAGTGGCGAGCCGCCATCAGCGAGTTCTGGTGACTGCGCTGACCAAACGACTCTGCGAAGAGCTCACCGACTACCTCCACAACAAGGGGGTGCGGGTGCGATACCTGCACAGCGACATCGAAACACTCGAGCGACTCGAGATCTTGAGTGACTTGCGAGATGGCGTCTTTGATGTGCTGGTTGGCGTCAACCTCTTGAGAGAGGGACTCGATCTGCCAGAAGTGGCTCTCGTGGCGATTCTGGATGCAGATCAGCAGGGATTCTTGAGAAGCGAATCAAGTTTGATTCAAACGATGGGGCGAGCGGCTCGAAATGCAGACGCTCGCTGCATCCTGTACGCCGACCGCGTCACCGCGCAAATGCAGAGTGCCATCGATGAGGTGAATCGGCGTCGCGCCGTCCAACTTGCTCATAACGAAGCGTTTGGCATCACCCCTCGGACGATCATCAAAGAGAATCGACGCGCGCTCGAAGGTGAAGTTGTCGCAGACCGAGCGAGTCGCGGGAAGGGAACCCCGCCGCGCGCGATCCCGCGACAGGCACTCGTCGATGAACTCGAAGCGGAAATGCTCGAAGCTGCAGAGGCGCTCGAGTTTGAGCGTGCCGCGAAACTGCGTGATGAACTCAACCGAGTCCGTGCGTCAACCGACGAAGTACAAACGCGGATTGATCCTGCGAAGTCCCCAGCGAAGCACCAGAACGAGGGGCGCACGAAACCGCCCGGTTCAGCGGGGTCAAAGGCGAAACGGCGTTCAAAGCGTTAGCGCACAGATGCAGACCCAGCGAATACTGAGGTTCACACCGCCGGAGAAAGGCGGGTGCTGCGCAGGCGAATTCGAGAGGCGCGTTCGCGCAGTTCCTGATCGAGATCGCGAACCAGATCGCACACTCGTGGCGCCGGCTGCACGGAGGGACTGCGAAATCTCTTGTTCTGCGCGACAGTCGATGGTGTTGTGCACGCCACGCTGCGTGGCGTGTCATTCGGCGGTGAGAATGAAGTTAACTGGCTCGTCACGTGAGGTGTTTTCGTCTATCCAATTCGGTTGAAAGTGCGTCAGGGATGCACAATTCGCTCAACTACTATAGTTCGACTCCTCCCGATTTCCACTTTTGTCCCGATAACGGCGAATTTTAATCACGCTCGCACAATTCAAGATGACTTCACATTCCAACCCCATTCCCGGAGCGGGTCGCAACATCTTTGTCAAGGGCGCTGCGGAGCACAACCTTCGGGGAATCGATGTGCGAATTCCTCGCGACCAACTCGTGGTGATCACGGGCGTTTCTGGCAGTGGGAAGAGTTCGCTGGCCTTCGACACCATTTTCGCAGAGGGTCAACGGAAGTACATGGAGAGTCTCTCCTCGTACGCCCGCCAGTTCCTCGACCAGATGAAGAAACCCAAGGTTGAGTCGGTGGAGGGACTTCCGCCCACGATCGCAATTGAGCAGCGGTCGGGTGGGCATTCCCCCCGTTCGACCGTGGCCACGACGACAGAGATCTACGACTATCTCCGACTTCTCTTTGCGCGGTGCGGCGATGCTCGCTGTTGGCATCTCGATGAAAAAGGCACGCCCTGCGGCAAACCCATCGCTGCAACGAGCGCCACACAAATCGTGCAGAGCGTGATGGACTCTCTCTGCGGCGAACGCATCATGATTTGTGCTCCGGTCATCCTCGGAAAGAAGGGCCATCACAAGGAGGTGGCACAGGATCTCCAACGCGCTGGTTTTGTGCGCGCTCGCGTCAACGGAGAGTTGATCGACCTGCGAGATGCGCTCAAGACTCCGGGTGAGAATCCGATGAACCTGTCGCGCTATGAGGCGCATGACATTGCAGCTGTCATCGATCGGCTTGTCCCAGCAGCAGATCAACGACAGCGACTCTCAGAGAGTATTGAGACCGCGCTTCGCACGAGTTTGGGATTGGTTGAAGTCCTCGTCGAGGAGCAGGTCGACCAGTGGCGCACCATTCGCTACAGCGAGCGGTTTTCCTGCCCCGATCACCCGGAGTGTTCGTTGGAATCGATGGAGCCTCGGCTCTTCTCGTTCAACTCGCCACACGGCGCATGTCAGACCTGCGCTGGGATAGGAAGCGTCAATGAGTTTGACGAAAGGCTTGTGGTGCCCGATACATCGCTCCCGATCACCAAAGGAGCCATCAGTCCATGGCACAAAAACGGACGTCGAATGAACGCGTGGTACGCACGATTGCTCAAGCGGTTCTGCAATGAGAGCGCAACGGATCCGCTGACGGCGTGGGAGGATCTTTCAGTTGAGACACGCACAGTGCTCTTGCACGGAGTACCGGAGTGCGATGAGACATCCATCGGATTCAAGTTCGAAGGAATCCTGCCAACGCTTCGCCGTCGGTATCGAGAAACGGAGAGTGCATTCGTTCGTGAACGGCTGCAGAGTTACACCAGCCGCGCGGATTGTCCTGCATGTGGCGGAGCACGACTGCGGCCGGAGGCTCGTGCAGTCGTGGTCCACGGCGCGGGTGCCACCCTGAATATCTCGCAGATCGCCGCCCTTTCGATCGCACGCTGCATTGCGTTCATGACCGATTTGACTTTGTCGAAGTCAGAGATCACGATCGCCGAACCGGTACTCAAGGAAATCCGAGCTCGGCTGGGCTTTCTCTCTTCAGTGGGTTTGGATTACCTCACACTCGACCGACACTCCGCGACGCTCTCCGGTGGCGAGGCGCAGAGGATCCGCTTGGCAACCCAAGTGGGCTCGGGATTGGTGGGCGTCTGCTATGTCCTGGACGAGCCCACAATTGGCTTGCATCAGCGTGACAACGATCGCTTGATCGCCACACTCCGAACACTTACAACGATCGGCAACAGCGTGTTGGTGGTGGAACATGATGAGGACACCATTCGCGCAGCGGATCATGTGATTGATGTCGGACCAGGTCCTGGACGCCACGGAGGAATGATCGTCGCACAGGGATCGCTCAGCGATGTGTGCAAGACCACAGCGAGTCTGACTGGGCAGTACCTCACGGGTGCGCTGCGCATTCCAGTCCCCGCCACACGCACTGCGCTCAACACCAAGCGTGCGATCACCATTCGAGGCGCACGGGCAAACAATCTCAAAGGTCTCGATGTCACGTTTCCACTTGGCGGCTTCATCTGCGTGACTGGTGTTTCGGGAAGCGGCAAGAGCACGCTCGTTGGCGACATCCTGCTCCGCGCTGCGCAACGCGATGTCACTGGCGCACGCGTTGTCGTTGGGGCATGCGATCGGGTCGTCGGGCTCAAGCAGATCGACCGTGTCGTTGAGGTCGATCAAACACCAATCGGGCGAACACCGCGATCAAACCCCGCAACCTACACGGGCATCTTTGACCATATCCGACAGGTCTTTGCGAAAGTCCCAGAGGCAAAGATTCGCGGTTATCCGATTGGGCGCTTTTCATTCAATGTGAAGGGCGGACGATGCGAGGTCTGTCAAGGTCAAGGTGTGCGTCGGATCGAGATGCACTTCCTTCCAGACATTTTCGTGCAGTGCGAATCCTGTCTCGGCACCCGCTTCAATCGCGAGACACTCGAGGTCCGCTTCAAGGGGAAGACCATCGCCGAAGTCTTGGATCTCACGGTCGAAGATGCGTGCACATTCTTTGAAGCAAACACAAAGATCGCATCGATGCTCGGGTGTTTGCGCGATGTTGGATTGGGATACATGCAGCTCGGGCAAGCGTCGACGACCCTGTCGGGGGGGGAAGCGCAGCGCATCAAGTTGGCGACTGAACTCGGCAGCCGCTCAAACGGGCACGCACTGTATGTCCTGGACGAACCGACCACTGGGTTGCACTTCGCAGATGTGGATCGGCTTCTGCTCGTGCTCCAGCGCTTGCGAGATGCAGGTCACACACTCGTGGTCATCGAACACAATTTGGATGTCATCAAGTGCGCCGATTGGATCATCGACCTCGGTCCAGAGGGAGGAGACCTGGGAGGATCGATCATCACCGTTGGCACTCCCGAAGCAGTCTCGGCGCACCCCACGAGCAGCACAGGGCGCTACCTGCGACGGGTTCTCTCAAAGCCAACCACACGCCGACTACGATCGCCCGCATGACACATCCAGATGGTGAACTTGTTCTGCGTGTGATGACGATGCCGCGCGATACCAATCACACTGGCACGGTCTTCGGCGGGGTGATCATGAGTTACATCGATCAGGCGGCCTATGTGCATGCGCGATCGATCGGACTGCATCGCTGGGTCACGGTCATGGTGGAGCGCATCGAGTTCGTCGCGCCCGTGTTCGTCGGAGAATTGGTCACATTCCGCGCCACCACTGTTTCGAAGGGCCGCACATCAGTCACCCTTCGCATTCGTGTGGAGGCAGAGCGATACTCCACCGGCCAACAGGTCCGCGTGACCGATTCGATCGTCAAGATGGTGTCGGTCGATGCCAACCGCATACCGATCCCATTCACCAGCGCACAGACGCTTTCGGGTGATGATGGAGATGCGCGATTGTGATGGCGTCGAGCCATCGGTTCAAGACTGCGTTGCTCGTATCGGGTGGAGGCACAACTGCGCTCAACCTCATCGGGTGCGAAGAGCGCGGCGAGATCCCAACGGAGATCGCAGTGATCATCGCGCATCGTTTGGACATTCCGGCGGTGGCACGATGCGAGGCTGCTGGTCGACCGGTCCTGGTGCTATCTGGTCCACCCTCTTTGGCGTTGAGCGATCACATCGACGAAGCGCTCCGAGTGCGCGGTGTGGAACTGGTGCTTCTCGCTGGATATCTGCGTGCATTTCGCGTCGGAGCATGGGTCGGTCGCGTGCTCAACATTCATCCTGCGCTCCTTCCTGCGTTCGGGGGGCAAGGGATGTACGGTCGGCGGGTGCACGATGCAGTGATTGCATCCGGCGCAGAGGAATCTGGTTGCACAGTGCACATGGTGGATGACCAGTACGACCACGGCGCAACGCTCATTCAACGACGAGTGAATATCCAACCCGATGATTCGGCACAGACGCTCGCCGAGCGGGTCTTCGACCAAGAGTGCATCGCGTATCCAGAGGCCATCCGAAAATGGGCGAGCACCCACTCCTAGGATTCATCCCATGATCCGATGGCTCGTCCCCCTGGCCATCGGCGTACTCGGTGCATCCAGTGCGATCACTACGCCGCCGACACGTGGACAGCTGGAACTTGAACTGCCGCGCTTGCTCGAAGCGAACCAAGATTCAGCCGCACTCCTTCTCTTGGAGTCGTACCTCGCCGCAATCCCCGACGACGCGCAGGTGCTGTTCGATTGCGCACGCATCGCATCGCGACTCGGGGATGCGCGTGGGTCTGCGGGATACGTCATTCGTGCGCTTCGCGCCGGGTTTGCGGATCGCCAAGCATTGGATGCTCACCCAGACCTCGCACGATTGCGATCGCACGAGGCGTGGGAGCAGGTGCGTGCAATGGTGCAACAATTCGATGAGATCGCTCGCGTTGCGACGGCGTCGAAGGAACACCCGGCGAATCACACCGCGCCAGCGGGAGTGGCCGACGAGGGCATCGCGACGCGATCTCTTCACCAATGGCTTGAGAGATTCGGTGGCGGCCGCTACCGAGTTGAAGCATTCCCCGCACTCCATCTCGTGACCGCCTCTGCGGTTGAACCAGAGGGTTTCCGTCGAACGATGTTGACGATTGAGAAACTCTCCGCAGCGCTGACCCGTCACCTCTTTGGTGGCATTCAAGAGGACCTCGTGCTGCTCGTGGTTGCGACGCGAAAGGACGGCGCAACTTTCCTCGTCGACGAAAACATTGGCGGGCTTTACGACCATGAGGATCGAAGATTGGTGGCGCGAGAGACGGGAGGCTCGCTGCGCCACGAGTACACGCATGTCGTGCACTACGGACAGATGCAGCGGCTCCATCAACACCACCCGATGTGGATTCAAGAGGGACTCGCGACGCTCTTTGAAGATTGGAAACTCGCAGACGATGGAGCGCTGGTGATCCTGCCGAACCTGCGAACGAATGATGCCTTTGACCGAGTGCGGCGCCATCAAGCGCTGCCTTGGGTGGACTTCTTCGCGCTTGATGGGGGGTCATTCATGTCCCAGCCGCGGTGGAATTATGCGCAGGCGCGCTCCATTCTCATGTTCCTGTCAGCGCATGGAAAGCTCACCGGTTGGTATCGCGCATTTGTGGCTGGATGGGGAGACGATCCCACTGGACGCAGAGCGCTCGAGCAGGTCTTTGGGGCTCCGCTGGCTCGGATCGAGGAGTCCTGGAAAGAGTGGGTGGTTGCGAAGGGACGGCAGGACTCCACCATCGATGCCGGCGATGGGGTCATGGGGGCGACTTTTTCCAACGCAACCGACGGGGTCAGGATCGACAATGTGACTATGGGATCCCCAGCGCAACGGGCTGGGATTCGTTCTGGCGACATCATCACCGACATTGACTCCACCGAAATCCGATCGATCGGCGACTACTTGTTGGCGATGGCGGATCGTCGGGCGGGAGAAAATGTCAAAGTTCGATTGCGCCGAGGGAAAACGTATTCAATCTTTGAGGTGACCCTGGCACCAGGGAATGCGGTTCCCCAATGATGACTGTTGCAAGACTCCTCCTCAACAACTCTCGCAGACCATGCCATCGAGCAATGTCCAGCGAGAAATTGCTGGCGAGAATCGCTTTCGGCAGCCGATCAGGGATAGCATTCGTTTGGAAGGTCGTGCGTGGTTTCGTCGCTTGCAGCGCCGGAGACTTGGCGAAGAGCGGTGAATCCCTTGTGGCAGCGGTTGCCTACGCGAGACCGATTGTCCGCCAGCCGTGGAGGATCTCAACGTGCTCATCACTATCAGCGCAAAACACATGGAACTGACCGAAGCGATCACCAAGTATGTCATGACGAAGGTCGGCAAGTTGCCGAAATTCTTCAATGGACTGCAGCAACTTGCGGTGACGATCGAACGTGCCCCACACGGATACCACGTCGAGATTCGGTCGGATGTTGAGCGCCACCAAGATTTCGTTTGCAACTACCAGCACAACAACCTCTATGCCTGCGTTGATCTCGCAGTTGATCGCGGAGCGCGCCAACTCGCTGACTACAAGGACAGAATTCGGCATCACCACCGTTCGTGACCTCTCGTCCGCGCATCGGTATGCTTCGCTGCAAATGAAACTTCGCGACATCATTGTCACAACAGCGATTCTTCCAGCATTGCAAACGAGCAAGCGAGATCTCGCCATCGGAGAGCTCATCGACAGCTTGATCGTTGGAGGAGTCGTGGATCAGGATTCGCGGGCGCTCCTGCTCAAGGAAACGATCGCACGGGAACGCAAGGGCACAACAGGATTTGGGCACGGTGTCGCAGTTCCCCATGCCAAGACCGCGCTTGTCAAAAAGCCCTTCGCAGCAATCGGACTCTCTTCGACCGGAATCGACTTCAACTCACTCGACCGACTGCCAGTGAACTCGATCGTCTTCATGCTGAGCCCCCTCTCCGACCCAGAAGCTCATCTCAATGCAATGGAGACGATTTTTGGCGCGTTGAGTCAAGAGTCCTTCCGCCGCTTCCTTCGGCAGGCACGAAATGTCGACGATGTCACGACACTCTTGGATGAAACGGATGCCGCGCCGTTTCGGCGTTGAGTTGCTTTCGTGGCGAGCGACCTGGCGATCATCTGTAATCAGCTCGGGCTGCACGCGCGCCCGGCGATGGCCTTTGTTCAGATGGCAAATGGCTTCGAGTCGACTGTCGGAGTTCGACGCACCGATTCGGACGAATGGGTCGATGGCAAGAGCATCATGCAGATGCTCCTGTTAGCGGCGACTTCTGGAACGTCCATCGAGATTCGCTGCGAAGGCACTGACGATGTTCACGCACTGGCAGCGCTCTGCGATCTCATCCATCGCAAGTTTGACGAGGAGTAGCCCCAGTCGCACCAGCCTGGTCTCGCATGCGCCGAGCGAGGTCCCATGTTGCTTCGAGGACTGCGCGCACTCCCACTCCACTGGCACCACTTGCCAAGAGCGGGTGAACCCCTCGAGTCTGAACAAGTCGCTCCACCAGCTCGCGCAAGAAGTCATCTCGATCCGCTTGGGGAATGAGATCAATCTTGTTCAACACGACGATTTCTGGTGTCCGTGCGAGGTGTTCAGAGAACTCGGCAAGTTCGCGGCGGATGACCCTGTGGTTCTCTGCTGGGTCACTGCCATCGGTCGGCGCAACGTCGAGCACATGCAAGATCACACGCGTTCGTTCGATGTGACGGAGAAACTCATGCCCCAAGCCGACGCCTTGTGATGCCCCCTCGATCAATCCAGGAAGGTCAGCAAGAACGAGTCGGCGGTCATCCGAAAGTTCAGCGATACCTAACTGCGGAGCGAGCGTTGTGAAGGGATAGTCGGCGACCTTTGGGTTGGCTCGCGTGGTCGCCCGAAGAAAAGTGCTCTTGCCAGCGTTTGGGAGTCCAACGAGTCCGACATCTGCGATCAGTCGGAGTTCGAGCCGCAGACGAAGTTCGATTGCAGCACCTCCGGGAGTGAACTCCGTTGGTGTCTGGTGCACAGGACTCTTGAACCGATCGTTCCCAAATCCACCAAAGCCACCGCGCGCAATGATCACCGTTTGTCCAGCCTCCGTGACATCTGCCAGCAATGCATCGGTGTCCGCATCGAAAATCTGTGCGCCCAGCGGAACCGGAAGAATGCAATCGGCGCCCGCCTTCCCCGCGCAGTTCTTCTTCGTGCCACCTTCCCCATCCTTGGCAAACCAGTGTGGGCGAAAGCCAAACTCCATGAGCGTGTCAACGTGAGCATCACCAACGACGATGATGTCCCCCCCTTTTCCGCCGTCGCCGCCATCTGGACCGCCCTTGGCATTCCCTTTCAGACGCAAGAGGTGCATGCAGCCATCGCCACCCTTTCCCGAGCGAATCGAGATGATTGCGGTATCAACAAACATGGATTGGGACTTTCCGTTGGGCTACGACGAGCCGCCGAGCCGTGCACGAACGTAACACGTGCCGCCGTCAGCGATCGATCGCAAGTCTGGGAATGCTCGGATCGCTTGGGATAATGTCGACTGACCGACCACGAAAACGGACGCTTCCTTCAACGAGTGCAGTAAGCGTGTAGTCACGACCCTGATGCACGAGGTAACCGGCCTTCCACTTGGTTCCGCACTGGCTGACCAACACAGCGCCAGCTTGGGCGATTTGACCGCCGAACAGTTTGATTCCGCGGTACTGCGCGTTTGAGTCGCGACCGTTTTGAGTTGAACCTTGACCTTTTTTGTGCGCCATAGTGGATGCTCCGAGGGTGATCAGATCGAGCCCAATAGCATAGGGATTCCATCGCTCTTCGGCAACCCCCTCGCAAGTCAACGCTCGCCCCTCCCCCATCGATGGCTATCGAAGAACCCACTGCGTCTGTTCACATGGAACTGGTTTCGATCCAAATGCCACTGGATCACCAACGACGCGAAAGTCCAGTTTCATCGACTTGTACATCAAGATGGGTTCTCCACCGCCGCTGGGATTTGGCACTCGCTTGAGTTCACTGGACATTCCACGAACGAACAGATGGAGCTGAGTCGCATCGAGCGGCTCCGCGTTCCACACGACAAAGCTCTCCTTGGCATGCTCCTCCCCTTGATGGATCTCGCCTTGGACTTCGTATTGATCTTCGACGAGTTTGTTTCCGATCAGAGCCTCAATGCGGTTGAGCGTCACCATCGAAATGTCTTTCCCAGATCGACGCAACCGACCCTGGTCATCCATCATCTCAAACCGCGGTCCCCACCATCGATCAAGCCCAGTTCGATTCACAACCTTGTAGGTGAAATACCAGAAGCCCTTGCCAGTTTGTGGATCGATGTAGAGGCGCAATTCGCCTGGATAAAAATCGAGTTGCCACTTCCCCGTTGCAGGTTCTGGGGGCAGGGTCAGCGCTGGTTGAATTGGCTCTGGAACGGCTGGTTGTGGAGGCGCGACCGGTGGCACAATCTTGGGCGCTTGCGCGCCAGAATCTTGCGCATGGGTGAACGCAACCGTTGCCACAAGAACGAGCATGATCCCGAGGGCATTTCGTGGCGAACACATCATCGAGAGAGTGTAGCGCCCCTCACGAGTGCTAGGCTCATCGAATGACTCGATCATCGAGTGGCTCCGTTGAGATCGTCATCGTCGCCGATGACCTGCGAACGCAGGCGATCACGGCCGCCTTTGGAGGGTCGCAACTGCGCGCAGCACGCGCCATCAACCGACAGATAGATCCCCATGAAGAACTGATTCTCGCTGTTGTGAACAATCGCGCACAGTGCACTCATGCCGCTCTCTTGAGCCGCTCCCCGGGACGAACTGCAATGTTGACCGTGACCCCGGCGACGTGCGAGAACGATCGACGATTGGGAGCGATGCTCGTCCAGAGAGCGATCAACTGCGGAAACCAACTGCAGGCGGCACTGGTGCAGACGCTTGTCGAACCGCTGCGAGCCGATGACCTCCAAATGTTCTCACGGGGCGGAATGAGGTCGATTGGCACCCTTGCCTATCTGGAACTGGTCCATCGGGCGCAGCCGGATTGTGCGGTAGCAGAGTTTCCAGCGAACATCACGATTCATCCGTGGGATCCACATGATCGCCACGGTCTGGAGATGTTGCTGGAGGCGACCTATGTTGATTCTCTTGATTGCCCTGGACTTTCCACACTGCGTCGCACGGCAGACATCTTGGATGGCCACCTCCATACAGGGGTCGTCGATCCAGAAAACTGGCTGATCTTGCGCATGAATGGCGTCCCCGCAGGCGTCTCCATGATGAGTGAGATTCCCACATCGAACTGCGTGGAGTTGGTGTACTTCGGAATTGCGCCACAGGCGCGCGGACGGGGACTTGCCGGACTGCTCCTCGATCGCGCACTGAATGGAATTGCGCGTTGCAGCGGGCGCACTGTCGCGTTGGCATGCGACGAGTCGAATCATCCGGCGATGAAACTCTACAAATCGCGCGGGTTTTCCGCACGATTGCGTCGAGCGGCACTCGTCGCCGCCGTCCCGATGTGACCGGGTGGAGTGCAACCCACCACTTATCCACCTGCGGTGGACAAGTACGCCAGACCTTGATGCGATGATTGGTGTGCGCTCCTAGTGTTTTCGCACAGGCGGGTTTAGAGCGCGTCAGAGGAAAGATCCTTCGCGGATGCCAGATGAGCGCGTGAAGATGGGATAACTTTTTCATTCCGCCACTCACGGACGAGCGGGCGAGTCATGTGACCGACGAGTTGATCTCTCTGGAGAGCCTCGCGAGTCAGATGCAGTCGTGGAAGGATCCGACTCAATTGAAGTGGTTCTCGAGGCGCTGATCGAGGTGATCCCTCGGCATGGTGGTCTCGTTGGCTGGAGAAATGACACGAATGTCTGGAGCCTGCATGATTCCTCAACTACGCGCCTGCGATCCTCGCGAATCAGACCACCCAAAGACCATCGAACTGATGCAGAGCGCATTGCGCTGCCGGATTGGTGATCGCAAGTATGAACTCTGGTTCCAGAACTCCGTGCGATTTGAAATCTTGTCTGGGGAGTTGCGCTTGACTGCACAAACCCAGTTTGCAGCCGACTGGATTGATCGACATTTTCGAGTGGCAATCACAGAGTGCGCAGATTCATGCGATTGTGGACTCTCAAAGGTCACCATTCGCGTCCAACCGGTGATCTCCCCCGCGGATGCTTTGCGGAACGCCTCGCCGCAGACGCCACGCAGGGAGGTTGAGTTCGATTCCCACGAGTCGCGCGCCGCGCAGTTCCCAACCCGCACCTCTCGCACCACTGCGAAGTCCATCTTCAGGGACGATGGTGGCGCAGGCTGGCGGAGATTCGACGACTTCCTTGTCGCCGCACCCAATCGACTTGCCTACGAGAGTGCGCGCCAGATCGCGGAAGGAGATCCGAGCCACCTTCGATTGCTCTTCCTGCATGGATCATGTGGGGTTGGAAAGACTCACCTGTTGCAGGCGCTTTGCAGACGACTCCAGGAACTTCAGCCCTGCGCAAAGATCCGATATGCAACGGCAGAGCAATTCACCAACGATTACATCGCTGCGATCCGCGAGGGAACGATCGAACAGTTTCGGCGCAAGACCCGACGGCTCGACCTGCTCGCCATCGACGATGTGCACTTCCTCTCGAACAAGTCGGCGACGCAGACCGAATGCATGCACACCATTGACGCGATTGGATTCCACGGCGCGAGAGTGGTGATGGCATCCGATGCCCACCCTCGGCAGGTTGCGAAGTTCAGTGCACCACTCGTGAGTCGTTTCCTCTCTGGGATGGTGGTGCGAGTCGACGACCCAGACCGTGCGACGCGCTTCGCGCTCGCAACGCGCTTCGCACTGCGCCGCGGACTCTCGATGCCCCCTGCTGCGATCGAGACACTGATCGATCGAACTGGGACGAGCATCCGTGAACTCGAGGGAGCAGTGATGACGGTTGCGGCAGTGGCGGCGCTCGATGGCACATCGCTGAGCCATGGACAGATTCTCGTGGAGAGAGCCCTTGGAAAGAGCACCTCGTCGCAGTCCGGCCGACCCGTGCGAATGGCTGAAATCGTTCATGCGGTCTGCGCAACGACTGGAGTTGAGCGCGAAGATCTGATGAGCACCGGACGCCATCGTCGCGTGGTGACTGCACGGGGACTGGCGACACACCTCGCTCGTGAAATGACCACGCACTCCTACCCTGAGATTGCGCAGGCACTCGGCAGGTCGAGTCACTCGACCATTCACGCCGCTGCCGCCCGCTTTCGGACATTGGTCTGCGAATCGGCCATGCTCGCGGTGCGCGACGACCAATTGAGCGCGGCCGAACTCGTCGAACGCACACGACGTGCGGTGCTTCGTGCGCAACCGTGATTCATTTCGAGGAGTGATTTCGTTACACTTCGTCTGTGCAGTGCGCCTTCCAACACGACCAACGGTTCCCCTGCGCAGGACACCGCATCGGACGGGAATTGATTTGCGTGGTTGTTTCGATCGCATTCCTTTCGTGGTCCACCAGTGCGATCGCGCAGCACACACGAACCGATCACTTTGACGGTGCCATCACAACGCTGCGTCGCTGCGCATCAGGGTCGACCGACGGCGAGCATCATGCCCTGATCGTGTCGTTGCGCGCGTTGAAGGATCCAGCGTTGCAACCCTTTTTCGAGTCACTTCGAAAGTCAACACATTGGAGTTCGCGCATTGACGGCATCCTGGGACTCGCGGAACTTTCGGCGGATCGTGAAATCAATCCGACATTCGTCGCCGAACTCCCTGCCGTCGAGGATCGCTCGACTGCCATTCGAAATGGAGTTGGACTGCGACTGATGAGCCCGAATACCATTCGGACGCTGCTGAAATCGAGTGGATTGCCGGTGCTCGATCGCGTTGTGCTCAACGCCGAATTGCATCGCCACGGCGAATCGTTTGATCCCTCGCAGTTGCGCGAAGCCGCAGCGGATCCATCGGATGAGATTGCCGGGCTCGCGGCAGCGTTGCTCTTTGAAGCTGGAAATGAAGGAGCCTGGGAGGCATTTGCGATGCGACTCTCGTTGCGAACTCCAGAGATCCGCAACCTCGCGATGGCAGAACTCGCCCGCGCAGTACTCCTCTATGGACTGTCCGCTCCAATTCGGTCGATGGTCGCGATTGTTGCGGATCCGGCGTTCAGTGCGCAGACCCGCATGATCGTGAATGGCTCTGCGCTTGTGCTCGATCCCGCAGTGGGGCAGGCTGCATGGAAGCGATTCACACAGCAAGAGCGTGGGCAGTCTGCACTCGTTCGGGCAGGGCTTCAAGCGATGGCTCAGGAGAAGGGACTCGAGGCGGGTCTTGGATCATCCATCCGAAATGGCGAACCGCTGGTGGAAGCCATCGCCGATGCAATCGAAGCGAATGCATCCAACGATCCCAAGGCATTGGCGTCGTCGCTCGAAGTTGTCATTGATCGAGCGAATCGACAGAGTGCAGAGTGGGCTGTGCGACGTGCCGCAGCACTTCCTGCGCCATTTGCCGCAGAAGTGTGGAAGCATCTGCTCGTTCGATTTCTGACCGCGCCTGTCAACGCCCCGGCACTGTCAAGTGCGGTGCTGGACTGTGCGAGCCGTCTGGCAGTGGTCGATCCGCCATCAATTGAGGCTCTCGTTGTCGCATCAGCTTCTGAAACACAACTTCAGGAGATGCTCATCCTCGCACTCTGCAGCGCTGCCACTCCCGAAGCTGCGGGAGTTGCGGAACGCGTGCGAGGTTCACTGACGCGCAGAGGCGATGCGCTCGCCGTGCTGGCTATCGCACGCGGGAATCAGAAACTCTCTGCAGAAGGGCTGGCCGCGCTGGGTGTGGTGGCGGCAGGCGGAGGCGATCTCGATCCCACCCTCCTTGTTCAGGCTGCGTGGCTCTTTGCCAGACACAGCGGGAAGTCCCAGCAGGCACTCTCACAGATGCACCCCAAGTGAAATACGAAATCCCACTGAGCAAACCGGATTTGACAGACGAAGACCGAGACGCGGTGCTCGCCACACTCCGCGGATCGCCCCTCACCATGGGGAGCGCGCTCTTGGAATTCGAAGCGCATCTTGCAACCGTTGTTCGGCGCCCCTTTGCAATCGGCGTGTCAAGTGCTGGAGCTGGGCTGGAGATTTGCTTGCGCGCCCTCGGGGTGGGACCTGGTGATGAGGTGCTCGTTCCGTCGCTTTCATTCGCGTCGAATGTCAACGCCGTCATCGCAGTGGGAGCGACCGCCATCTTTGTGGACTGCGATTCACGAACGCTCAACGCACGAGTCACGGATGCCGAGCGATTAGTGACCGCGAAAACCAAGGCGGTGTTGGGAGTTCCAGTACTTGGCAATCCTGCCGGGCTGCCAGAACTCATCAGTTTCTGCTCGCGATCAGAAATCGCCATGGTGGAGCATGCTTCCGAGGGACTCGGATCCACCATTGGGAATGACAATGTGGGCAAGTTTGGCCGATTGAGTGTCTTCGGATTTGGTCCAAACCGCCCGATCGCCGCGGGTGAAGGTGGCGCCATCGTCACCAATGACGACCGACTCGCAGCATCGTGCCGTGCGCTTCGGAATCAAGGGCGTATCGATCGTCAGAGTTTCCCAAATCAATCTCCAGATTTGGGCATGATCATGATGCACTCTGGCTTGGGGTTTGATGCACGATTTGCCGAGCCCCTCGCCGCTCTCGCATCGAGTCAACTGCGGAGACTCGACGAGATTCGGGCGCGACGACTGGAAGTGGCTGCCGCATACACCCGTGCGCTGGCGGGGCATCCAGATCTCATCCTGCCAAATGTCCTTGAGAATTCGCAAGTGTGCTGGCCGCTCTTCTGGGTGCGACTCTCCGATCGATTCGGCGTCTATGATCGCGATGCGGTGATCACAGGATTGCATCGCCACGACGTCGGCGCCGCAAATCACTATCCGCCAGCGCACTTGTTGCCGCACGTTCAGAAACTCTTTGGAACAAAAGTGGGTGACTGCCCAACTGCAGAATCCATTGGTGACAGAATGGTGACCCTCCCGATGTTCACATCGATGACCACGCGAGAAGTATCTCTCGTCTGCCAAGCACTCGAAGTGGTTCTCTCCCGCACGGGAATCGAACGCGCCTCGTGAGCTCCCGCTCGTCATGCAGTGATCGGGCGTGCCATCGGGAGCGCGATTGGGGAGGACTGACGAAAGCCACCCATGGGACTCGAACCCACGACCTATGCTTTACGAAAGCATTGCTCTACCACTGAGCTAGGGTGGCGTGATGCGCACACTGACGGGGCAGAAGTGTAACGAGCACGCTCGATGACACGTTTCGCCCTTCCCCACTCCTACTTCTGCAGTGGAATGATGAGCCTGACAACATCTGCATTGGAGAGACCGAGTGCGCCGAAAGCTTGGCCCACGCCATCGGTTGCGCCGCCCGTTGGATCCATGATGAACGCCCGAATTGCATCGAGTTGATGTTGCTGAAGCAGGTTCCCAAACGAGCGCGCACTCGTGGCGACCGCGACGAACAGCATTCCCTGATCCTCGCCGCTTGCCGAGAGTGCGGCGTCTGCCAGACTTCGCTGCGCAGTCGCCGTGGGTACGAGGGCGAGCACACTTGCGATGGACGACTTGGTCGCGCCTGATGCGCTTCCCAGCGCGACCGTCAATCCTGCCTCTGCATGACGAATCTCGAAGGCTGGACTCGATGAGTCCGCAATTCGCCGCAGCGCATCGATTGCGATTTGTGAGAATCGCTGCTGATCTTCGTCGGAAATCGATAAACCACCCGCAGCACCGACCGCAGATTCGATCGACCGCGCCAGTTGATCATCGGAGGCACTCGCCAAGAAAGCTGAAACTCGTGCGTCGCTCTCATATTCCACGGCATACACGGCAGCATCTGAACCCGATGACATGATCACCACGGGCGAGGTCGCGCTGGAGCGCGAAACCCGAATGGCACGGATTGCCTCGCTCACCGATTCATGCGATCCCTGCAAGACAACGAGATCCAATGTCTGACCTGGTTTCAATGTCGCTTCCAATTCACTCATCGATGCACCAGTCGTGACCGCACTCACCCCCAACCCGCCAATGCGCTGGGCGAGAGCTTGACGGTCCTCTTCGGTGGTCGCAATGACCCCACCGAGTGTCCCAACGGAATGCACCATCGCAGTCAAGATCGGAACCACCAGCACGTCTTGACGGAATGACTGAGATGGACGCGCATTGGCGAGCACCGCCGCTGCCTCGAAACGCACGCGTCTGTCTGCGAAGAGCAGGCACTCGATCATTGGCGCACGACCACCAGTGGGAGTGACGAGCGCGCTGGGACTTGCGTTGGCAGCAACTGCTTCGATGCAAGCGCGAATGAGCGCGACATCACTCGCGTCGATTGCGTACCCAAGTGCCAACTGCGCGATGTGTGAGCCACTGGCGGTTGCCAAGAACGCGGCGCTGTGTTGGGTCGCCATGAGATCCGCAGCAGGACCCTCTGACGAGGAGTCGAAATCCAACGCTCGCATGGTGATGGCGCGGCGGAGATCAGACGCCACATAGATCGCCAGCGCGAGTTCGGATGAGGGATCAAGCGTGAGCGCACGTGTGGCGCACTGCATTGCCATCGTCTCGCAGTAGAGCGATGTCGGAATCTCGACCCCAACCAAACCATGCAGTGGATCGAGGTGCCACACGGGGTTTTCCGCATCGCGCGGATAGGGAATCAGGGCTGGCGCCTGGTCGAAGTATTGTCGTGCGAGCGCCGCGTACTGACTCGAAGCGTCAGTCGACGTCCCTCCAAGTGCTTCATAGGCCCGCTGCGCTGCAGCGCGAACATCTGAGGTGGTCGAGGGATTGGCGGCAAGATCCAACAGCACCGCCTGACTTGATGGATAGCCAATCTCGGTAAGGATCTCGCACACGCGTCGCTGGGTCGAGGGATCAAGATGTGGAAGTGCCGCACAAAGTGGTGCGATGGCGAGACGCTTGATCTCGATGAGCACTCCACGCGCCGCACGCGAAAGCTTGGGGTTTCGACCATCCGCGAGTGTCGCCAACAAAGCTGGCGTCGCAAACGCTCCTGATGAAACGAGACGTGTTCGTGCCACCATCTCCTGCCGCATTGTTCCGCCGAGTTCAGCAACTGCCTCCTCGATGCGGTGCGCATTGCGACTCGTGATGCGCGTTCCCGCAAGGAAGCGAGACTCCAACTCCTCCACGAGCGCTCCGACATCAGCGAGCCCTCGACCGCGCGACAACGCACGATCGACCCGTTCGCGCAATCCTCGCGTATCAATCAGATTCGCGAGTTGGGAGTCCGTGATTCCAGAGTCAAAGAGCGCGGTGAGTGTGGACTGCACCAACTCTGGCTTGGCAATCAGGATGTAGTGCAGTGCCATGTCCAGCTGGTGGGATTGCTCGGAAGTCGCAGGCTGCTCGACGGATTCGTCCACAGTGGAATCATCCGCCACTGGTTCTTCGACGGGAGTGTCTGTGGCTTGATCGTCCTGCCTCGATGCGGCGGCAGTGCACGGAGCACCCCCAATGCAACTGAAGACGCTACTGATGATGATTGCGGAAAGGACCAAGGAGGATCGGGAGAGTTGATCGAACAATTGAATTCAGCTCCTGTGGTCAGATCGGACCATGCGAGTGCGAACCATGCGACGCGAGGCGAGTGAGGCGGGACGGGGAAAAGTATCGCAGTCTCGTGGACTTTGCAACGATGTGCCAATATGGAATTGGTATCGTGGCACTGTGATTGACCCTCGGCACTCGTGCGCCGAGGCGCGCTGTGGTTGGTTGGCTCCAACGACTTCGCGAGGGAAAGCGGTGAAATTCCGCCACGGACGCGCCGCCGTAACGGGTGGAGGAGCAATTCTCCATAGCCCGAATCAGAGATGTCACTGGATGTTGCATCTGCAAGATCTGGGAAGACAGATTCGGGTGCCCGAAGTCGGAAAACCTGCCTTCGCTTTGCACCGCCACCCACGCGATTGGGGCGCTCGGTGCGTGATCGCCACGCTCCATACATCAAGTTCCCTCAACTCACATGCGAACCCACACACGACTGTCCACGCTCTGGTTGTTCACTTCGATGCTCGGTCAGATTGCCCTCTTGGGACCACTCGCTGACGCAGTGTGCGCAGGCGACTTCGCATCGCGTGTGATCTCGTACTCGATGGGGACCAACCCTGCGAATGGATTCACCAATCCGCTCGTCGCTCTGGGACCGCCCGAGCGCATGACTGGCGAGGGGATCGACCCTGGCGCAACGACTCCATTCCAGCCTTGCTTTCTCTCGAGCGAAGTTGTGTCGATTGGTGCGGGTGGCGCGTTGACGCTCGGATTCAACCCACCACTGCGCGATCACGCGGGCAATCCCTTTGGCATCGACTTCTTGATCTTTGGGAATTCGTTCTTTACAGATGGCGCGTATCCCTCTGGTGTCGTCAGCGGACTCGCGAGCGATGGTGGAACGGTTCAGGTCACGCAGGATGGCGCGACGTGGTTGACGATTCCGATGGTTCTCGCCGATGGACTGTTCCCGACCATGGGGTACGTCGATTGCGAACCCTATTCCAACACGGCTGGTCTGACCGCAACGAATCCGCACATGCCCGTTGATCCCGCGCTTGGCATGAGTGCGATTGCTGGCGTGTCGTACGAAGAGCTCGTCGCACTCTATGACGGCGCAGCAGGTGGAGCGGGCGTCGACCTTGCCTCTGTCGGAATCGCGCAGGCGGTCGCCATTCGCATCGTGGTTGGAAATGGCGTTGTTGCGAATGTTGAGATTGATGCGGTCTCGCGAGTGAATCCACTCACTCACCCCGCTGACATCGACGGAAATGGTGCGGTCGATGGCGCCGATCTTGCTGCTGTGCTCTCTGCGTTTGGCAGCGCATCTTCGTCGGCGGACATCGATCGCAGCGGAACTGTGGATGGTCCCGACCTCACGGCTGTCCTCGCTGGATGGAGCAACTGATGCGCCGAGCATTCACGCTTGTGGAAGTCCTGGTTGCTCTAGGCATCGTCACGATCTTGTTTTCAATCGCACTCCCCACGATCACAGGGGTGCGCGACACGAGTCGAAGCGCAGAGTGCGCATCACGTCTTCGGCAACTCTCCCTTGCCGCAGAGTCCTACTCCAATGTCAATCGCGGCGTCTTCCCGCCAGCAATTCTCTTCGAGTTGACTGCGGCGGGCGTGCGAACAGTTGCGTGGGACTTTGTCCAAGATGCAGGTGGAGGCGTTCAACCAGGTCCGCTCTGGTCATTCACCGATCACCCCTTTCAAGTGCAGCAGTGCCCATCTTTTCTGGCGAGGAGCACATTTGGGAACGATCCCTACACAGGATTCAATTACAACACGACCTACATCGGTGCGGAGGGCTCGTGGCCGACGATTGGCGCCGATGGACAGTGGCAATGTGGATGGAAGAGTGCGCGCCATGGACTCTCCGCCGCGCAGATTCGTCAACCAGCGGAAACGGCGCTGTTTGGCGATGGCGGATGGAGTGGTGGTGCGAACAAGTTCATGCGTGCACCGAGTGCGACCGTCGAGATGGACCTCGGCGTTGTCTACGCCGGAGCGCAAGCGTTTCGTCACACGGGTTGTACGAATGTCGCATGGCTCGATGGGCATGTGCGGGGTGAGTGCCAATCATGCAAGGGCGTGCATGCAAACGAACCCGGCGTGGAGGCGCTCTTGGAATCTCCACTCGGCTGGCCCAAGAATGGGTTCCTCAGCGACGACGACGCTGCCTACGACCCCCGATAAGGACGACGCTAGAGAGGTCCTCAGGCGAGCGTTACCGCCGGCCGAACTTCTTTTCGATCTCTTGCAAAGCAATTCGCACCGACGTCGGACGACCATGCGGACAGTTCGTCGCGCGATCGGTCGACTCGCGCGCATCGAGGAGTCTCGAGATCTCGGCGTGCGAGAGTCGATCGCCCCCTTTGATGGCGGCCTTGCACGCCATCATGTCCAAGACATCAGCGAGCGCAGCCTCTCGAAGCGAACCATCGTTGGTTGACTCACATCGGCTCGCGAGCGCATCGTCTGCGAGCGCACGCGCAACGAAACTCGCTGCGTCCACTCCACGCGCGGTGAGAAACCCCGGGAAGGCGTGGACTGCGATCGATCGAGGACCCGCCGCAGTGGCTTCGATCCCCAATCTGGCAAAGAGCGGCGCAAGAATCTCAAGTCGCGCGAGCGACTCCGGCGCAACATCGGTCGTTGCCGGAACGAGCATCCGCTGCGACATCAGGTCGCCCTGGGTGATGCGAACTCGAATCTCCTCAAACATGATCCGTTCATGCAGTGCATGCTGATCGACGATGACGACCGAACCAGCCTCCGCGAAGATGATCCATGTGTCATCCACTTGGAGAAACTCGCGCGCTGGCGCCGGCGAATCCACGAGCGCGTCACTCGCGACACTCGATCGCAACAGCCGAGCGTGCGTTGTGGGAATCGAGTGATCTTGAGCTGAATGATCCCGCAGCATGGCAACATCGAGTGTTGCGATCGGCTTCGTTCCGTTGCGTGGCTCGCGTGACTCGTTGGATTCGTGGGTCGGTGAAGACAGCAACTCCGAGCCGTCGGTCGCAAGATTCGCACTGCGCAGTGCATCCTGAACTGCGCGATAGACCAGGCGGTGCATCGCAGCGGGACTGCGCCACCTGACTTCACTCTTCTGGGGATGGACATTCACATCCACCATCGCGGGGTCGACGTCGAGGAAGATCGCGAAGACGGGTTGGAGCGCTGGTGGAGCGAGTCCTCTGTATGCCTCCCGGACTGCGTGAATCAATGAACGATCCACGATGGGACGGGAGTTCACGAAGAGGCGTTGTGTCCTGCTCGCCATGCGCATATGTGCTGGTCTGCAGATCACGCCAGTGACACGCGCGTGGTGCCCCTCTTCGGTGATCGCTTCGCTTGCCACCACCAACGGATCGCTTCCGATCACCACTCCAAAGACCTCGTCCATGCGCCCAAACACATCTGCCGCGGCGGCGAAGTCCAGAACCAATCGTCCCCCGCTTTCAAGGCGAAAGGAGACATGAGGATGAGCGAGTGCGGCGTTGCACACGACTTCAGTCACGCGCGCTGCCTCTGCGGGATCACTGCGCAAAAACTTTCGCCGCGCCGGAACATTGGCAAAGAGCCCACGCATCTCGATGGTGGTTCCCACCCCACCCGACGCTGGTCGCGCGGGAGTGATCTCTCCAAATCGCGACTCGATGCACCATGCTTCCCTGGCGCCGCGCTGCGCTGATGTGATGGTGACATGGGATACGGAGGCAATCGCGCAAAGCGCTTCTCCACGAAACCCCAGCGTGTTGATTGCGTTCAGGTCTGCACTGCTGGCGATCTTGCTCGTGGCATGCGCAGCGAGGGCAAGCGGCAATTCCAAGGGTGGAATGCCGGCACCATCGTCGATGACTTCAAGCCGCTCTCTTCCCCCGCCCTCGATCCGAACCACGATGCGACTTGCTCCCGCATCGAGCGCATTCTCGATCAACTCCTTGGCAACGCTCGCCGGACGCTCGACCACTTCGCCCGCAGCGATCTGATGAATCAGTGCTGTTGGGAGAGTTCGAATTGGCATCGTCACCAGTATCCTACGAGGATGCGCGACACGGTCGTCGTCGGAGACATTCACGGATGCGGAGAAGAACTCCAGCGCATGTTTGATCGACTTCAGAAATGGGGCAGGGATTGCAGGATTGTTCTCATTGGTGATCTGCTCACAAAGGGTCCACGACCGGACCTTGTGGTCGAAGAGATTCTGGCGCGGCAACGCGCTGGAGTGAAGATTGACATCGTCTGTGGGAATCACGAAGAGCGCGCGCTCGCGGCGATTCGTCGCGCTGGCGTCGATGGCAGAACCGAGGGACTGCCTCCGCGCCTTGCGGAGATGGTGGACATCCTTGCTGACGCAGACCTCCTTGATGATGCGCTCGATCTGTTGCGCCGAGCGATGCGCACGCCATTCATTCGCGGTCGCAATCCAGTGTGGACGGCGGTTCACGCGGGTGTCGATCCCGAACTTGGATTTCGTCGCACCCCACAGCGCATGCGGATGACCATCAAGTCGGCCGCAGATGAGTATGACTGGTGGTGGAATTACGATGGTCGCGATGGGCTCTTGATCGTTGGGCACAAGCCGCTTGCCCGTCCGCTGATCCTTCGCGGCCCCGGCGGGCGGGCGGTTGTGGCTGCGATTGATACGGGCTGCGTGTACGGCGGATTCTTGACGGCCTACAAGATCGGCGCGGATCGCTTGCTCATGATTCCAAGCAGACAGCGCAGGCAGTTCAATTTCCGTCGGCGGGCGAGTCGTCGACCAGCCGATAGCGCATGGCGAGAGGCATCCGTCGACCGGGTCCGAATGCTCTCGCGCTGAGCTTGGGGATGATGGGTGCTTGAAATCGTTTGTAATGGGCCCGATCGATCGCGGTTGTCCAGCGCGTGATCAGCGCGCGATCGAATCCGGTGGTGCGAACAATCGCGTCGATCGAAAGATCTTCATCAACCCATCCAGTCAC
>SIAP01000017.1 GCA_009691725.1 Phycisphaerales bacterium | reverse complement strand
AATTGTTCTGCGTGTGTGCGCCGTGAGTTTGAGTTTCTTGATGGATCGCGCGCCTCTCAAACGACGACACTCTGCGGGCGCAATGCAGTGCAGGTCTTGCCTGCGACGGTGCAGAAAGTGGACTTGGAAGGTCTTGCCGGACGTCTCGCACCGCATGGATCGTTCACCGTCGAGAGCGGGCGTCTTCGTGGCGAACTGCGCGGTGAACGCACCAGCGACGGCGGGTGCTTTGAACTCACTGTCTTTTCTGACGGTCGAGCCATCGTGCGCGGATCGACCGAGACGAGTGACGCTCGGCGCATTTACACCCAATATGTCGGGTTGTGATGGGCACGAGTCGGGGTACCCTGTTTGCATGACCACTGTGACGAACGCGTGCTGCTCCACGACGGTCACCACCACCACCATGCTGGGATCATCGCTCGCACCCGCGCTCAAGATGTCGATGGGTTATGCAGAGAAGTTGCTCGTGTCGATTCCTGCTGACCAGTTCGCGGTGATGCCAAAGTCAGACCTGAACAGCCCTGCGTTCTGCATCGGACATCTCGCGCTCTACGCCCCGTGGGTCTGCGAGATGATGGGGCATCCGCAAGCGGACGCGCTTCCATCCACCTACGAGCCGCTCTTCAAGAATGGTGCGCCGTGTGTTGCGACGCCGGGCCACTATCCATCGAAGGATGAACTTGTGATCCACTTCACAAAGGGGTGGAACAGGGTTGCGTTGTTGCTTCCAACGGTGGCGGACGCACAGTTCGCCAAACCAAATCCAGTTGCGCACATGGTCGAGCGCGCTCCGACGATTGGCGCACTCGTTTCGTTCATGTGCCTCGCTCACAACATGATGCATCTTGGACAAATCAGCGCGTGGCGCAGAGTCATGGGCTTGGGAAGCGCGATGTGATACTGCGCGCACGCGTCATCCTCATCGCATTGGTGATGTGTGTGGCGGGTGTGAACCCGAGAGTGCAGGCGCAGGGGACGTCTGGGATGTTGGCAGACCCACTTGGATTGGTCGAATTGACCGAGTTGCTCGAACAGGGTGCGGTGCAGTACCGCGACCGCTACAGCGCGATTGAGGCGGCGCATGTGAAGTACCTCGCAGCATGTGCGGAACTTCGTAGCACGCAGATTGAAAAACTGCAGGAGTCGAGAAACGAACTCAGTCGCGGAAGTGGAGACGGACGAAAGATCATGGATCAGTTCGCGGTCGCGCTGAAGCGCAGTTTGGCACTCGACCAAGCACTCTTCGAAGAGATCCAACTCGCGTTTCCAATCGAGGATCACACCGGACTGGCTCGGGCGCGTGCCGAGCGCGAACGGCACACCTTGCGTCGTGCGTTACTGACGGAGGGAGGCCCGATTGGAGATGCGGACATTCCGATGCTGCTGCGGCGATTGGACTGGCGCGACATTCCAGAGGCGCGTTCGATACGTCAAGAGTGTCATCTCGCACTGGGGGATTTCGACGCGCGCCACGGCAAGTTGATGCGCGAGTTGTCGGCTGCTGCGATCAAGGCCAGCACCGACCTTGCGACTATGTTTGAGGGTCAAGAGGAACTCTTGGGAGGTGGACGCAATCCAGAGGAGCCTTCTGAGGAGCAACTGCGGGCTCAGATGGAGTTCACACAAACCGCGTATGCAAAGGCATTCGACCCTGTGAAGACGCTTCACCGTGCGCTTCGTTCAAGCGGTCAACGGGGGTACCGCGCAGTTCGCGACGCGCTGTTGTTGCGGGATGCAAGGTTGGCTCGCCGGTTTCGACTTGCGTACATCGATGCCTCGTACCCATACCTTGCGAAGGTGAGTTGTGGTGCATTCATGGATTCCTCAACGCTTCGGGCGCTTCGGCTCAAACGATTGGACCAGGAGCAGCGTGCGGCGATCCGCTTGTTGTATGGCGAGTGGCAACCGAAAGACGATCGAATCGTCGATGAGTTGCTGGTCGTCGAGGATCGCCGACGGGATCGAGACGAGGAGAATTTGTTGGGAATCGATCATGAGGCATTGGACGCGTACCTCACTGCAGTCGATGAACTGAAACTGAAGGCGACGGGAATCGCTGAATCGACATGGGAGGCGATGAAGTCAATCATTGGCGCCGATGCGCAAGCGATCATCGACAAGAGCGACACGGCAGATGGTGCTGTGGTGTTCTTGCCCGTTGGCGAAGTCAGTCTCGATGGCGCCATTTCTGGGCCGCTCGACATCGCCGCTCAGATTGGCGATGGCGTTGGTGACACCAAAGCGCCCAACCCAACCGAAACGGTGTGGTTGGTGAACCGGATGGATGAAAAATGGATGATTCGCATTTCGGAGTCGCTGGGACTTGCAGCGGGTCCGCAGGCGGTTCTCGATTCGCTCAAGGAGGATTACTGGAAGGCGTGGGATGCGCGAATCAAGCCCGAAGCTTCGCGGTTGATGCTGCTGGTTGCGAACATGGAGGAATACTTGACGACAGAGGATGGAAACGCCGCACAGAAACCAGCCGAGCCCACTCCTGTGATCCGTGATGAGTCGGATGTGGCACGGCTGGTGGAACGGGCTGCGGCACTCACGCGTGTGCAGCGCGAGGTTGAGAATCAGTTCTTCGCCGATGTCGCCAGTGTGGTAGCAGAGCCAGCACAGACACCCATCGTGGAAATGTTGCGCGTCGCACGAATCTGTGGCGATCGATTGGATGGTCTCGACTCGATGTTCGATCACATTCCAGGCGGTGAAGAGAATGCGAATGTGGTTCTTGCGATCACAGACGCGCATTTGTCGGCAGCAGAGTGCGCGCAGGTGGCCAAGACACTCGCCCCACACTTGAGTGATCTGCAGCGCACTGCCGAACTGTGGCAGGCGGCCATCACCGAGTATTTTCGCGTGGAGCAATCACACCAATTGGCGTGGCGGGGTTTCCGAGAGATCATCGATCACGCGCGCGCAGCGGAATTGTCTCGACTGATTCGCACGCAGGAGACTGAGATGATCGCGAAGGGACTCGCCGCCGCGCAAGCCAAGGCTGCGAGTCAAAGAGCGGCGTTTGATGCGGCGATTGCGGTCGTACCAGAAGCAGCGCGTAGTGCTGTGCAGTGCGCGTTTTTGCGAGATGGGTACTTCACAGCGATGGAAGGGAATGAACCAGCTGCGGACGCGCTCTCGCGGGCATGCGCGCTGACAGATCTCACCGAGTCGCAGCGCGGCGCGTTGTCGATTGCCCGCGACGATTACACCACGGAGCGTGGGGCTGCCGTCGCAGGGATGATCGATCACATGAGGACTGGAACACCCAAGGAGGACTCCGATCGCGCGAGTGTCGCAGACGATGACGCCGCGCAGATCCAACGGTGGACGAAAGTGCGTGAGCAGGCCGAGGAGGTCGAGCGATACTCGTTTGCGCGCGACGCAGCGCGCGACAAACTCATCGTCAGACTGAAGAACACGCTCAACGAGGATCAATTGCGCAGGGCAGGAATCAAGTAGAGTCGCCACGAAGCGATGGCTCGTTCACTCATACTCGCGCTCGATCAGGGGACCAGCAGTTCGCGCAGCGCGATCGTGAACCGCGAAGGTCAATTGACCGCAGTGTCGCAGCGCGAGTTTCGCCAGCACTTTCCGCAACCGGGATGGGTTGAGCACGATGCGCGGGAGATTTGGAAGGCACAGTTCGAGACGGCGCAGCATGCGCTGGCCAGCGGTGGTGTGCGTGCGCAAGACATCGCGGCAATCGGCATCACAAATCAGCGTGAGACGATCGTCGTGTGGGATCGCGCCACTGGTGAACCCATCCACAACGCACTCGTCTGGCAGGATCGTCGCACCGCAGAGAGTTTGGCGCAGATGAGGAAGTTGGGTGTCGAAGGGGAAATCACTGCAAAGACGGGGCTCCTGCTCGATCCATATTTCAGCGCGTCGAAGTTGGAGTGGATTCTGGACAATGTCAAAGGTGCGCGCGAGGGCGCAGAACGCGGCCAACTTGCGGCGGGGACGATCGACTCTTGGCTCATCTGGAATCTGACGGGCGGTCGTGTGCATGTGACCGATGTCTCAAACGCATCTCGAACGATGCTGATGGACCTGCGAACACTGGCGTGGGATCCGTGGCTCTTGAAGTTGTTCAACATTCCCGGTGCGATTCTGCCGATGATCATCGACAGTAGCGGCGTGTGCGGCGAAACCGATCCCGGACACTTTGGGCACGCGATACCAATCGCCGGCGTTGCGGGCGATCAACAGTGCGCATTGTTTGGGCAGTCATGCGTGCGACCGGGGATGTCCAAGACCACATTTGGCACTGGATGTTTTCTGTTGGCGAATACTGGCACGGACATTCTTCGCAGTCGCTCGCGACTGTTGACCACGGTCGCATGGAGGATCAAGGGATCGCCGGCGATCTACGCGCTCGAAGGAAGTGTGTTTATGGGCGGTGCGTCTGTGCAGTGGCTTCGGGATGGACTTGGAATCATTCGCAGCGCATCAGAGGTGAATGAACTTGCGGCGCGTGTGGCAGATTCTGGCGGCGTGGTGATGGTGCCTGCGTTCACGGGACTCGGCGCTCCGCACTGGGATGCGTCTGCGCGCGGGGCTATCTTGGGGCTGACTCGTGGAACGACCGCAGCGCACATCGCGCGGGCGACGCTCGAAGGGGTTGCGATGCAAGTCGTCGATGTGATCGAGGCGATGAACGCTGACATGCCGACTGGTGGTTCAGGACAGGGCGCATCCGTCATGCGTGTGGATGGTGGCGCGTGCGCAAGCAATCTGCTGATGCAATTGCAAGCGGATCTGCTTGGAATGCGGGTGGAGCGCCCGGCGGTTGTGGAATCGACTGCACTTGGTGCGGCGTTCTTGGCGGGGCTGGCGACTGGCGTGTGGTCATCGCTTGGAGACATCGAGTCGCTTCGTCGAGTTGACTGCGTGTTTGAACCGACGATAAGTGTGGAGGCGCGCACGACGGCGCGCCGCCGATGGAAGTTCGCAGTCGAGAAGTCGCGTCGATGGGAGGAACAGGGATGAGTGTGTTTTCGAGGGCGGCGATGCTTGCGCGTGCGGATGGCAGCGCATTCGATGTGGTCGTTGTCGGCGGTGGTGCGACTGGACTTGGAGTTGCAGTGGATGCCGCATCTCGCGGGTATTCGACCTGTCTCGTTGAGGCGTACGACTTTGCCAAGGGCACATCAAGTCGCAGCACGAAACTGGTCCATGGTGGTGTGCGGTACTTGGAGCAACTCGACATCGCCTTGGTGATGGAAGCGCTCCATGAGCGCGGGTTGATGCATCAGAACGCCCCGCATCTGGTGCACGATTTGGCATTCCTCGTGCCGCGATACACATGGTGGGAGGGTCCCTTCTATGGCGCTGGTTTGAAACTGTATGACCTGCTCGCCGGCAAACGCAATCTCGCACCGAGCCGTTTCCTTTCGATGGATGAGACCATCGCTGCGATCCCAAATGTTGCGCGTGATGGGCTCCTCGGCAGCGTCGAGTATCACGACGGTCAATTCGATGACGCGCGGATGGCACTTGCGCTCGCTCGAACAGCGGCCGATCTTGGCGCCGTCGTGCTGAATCAAGTGCGTGTCACTGCGCTCTTGAAGAATTCGCAGGACACAGTGTGTGGTGTGATGGCAACGGACAACGAGAGCGGGCGATCAATCGAGATTCGCGCGCGCGTTGTGGTGAATGCATGTGGGATCTTCTCGGATGAGATTCGACTGCTCGATGATGGAACCACGCCTCGCATGATCGAGCCGGCGCAGGGAGTGCATCTGGTCTTTGATCGCGCGATGCAGCCAAGCGACCGAGCGATCATGGTTCCGCACACTGATGATGGGCGCGTGCTCTTCGTGATCCCGTGGCATGAACGGATCATCGTCGGCACGACCGACACGCCGATGAAACAGGCGGTCATCGAGCCTCGAGCGCTGCCCGAAGAAATCGACTTCATCCTGCGAAATGCAGGGCGATACTTGCAACGCGATCCCACGCGCGCGGATGTTCGTGCGATCTACGCTGGGATGCGACCGCTCGTGCATGAGGGAGGAATCGACGCGAAATCGAAATCCATCTCACGATCGCACAAGGTGGTGGTGAGTGCCAGCGGCATGGTGTCCATCATGGGCGGCAAGTGGACGACCTATCGTCGGATGGCACAAGACACGATGGATCGCGTCATCGATGTCGGTCAGTTGGATCGGCGTTCATGCGCGACGGAATCGCTGCGCGTGCATGGATGGCTTGCGCGAGATGACAGCGCGACGCCGACCGAGGATTGGTTGCGTGTGTATGGAAGCGATGCGCCAGAGGTGCGTGCGGTGTGTGGTGAACGAGCGCAGTGGAGCGATCCCATGCATGAGCGCCTGCCCTATCCACGTGGCGTGGCGGCGTATGCGGTGCGACATGAGATGGCTCGGTCGACCGAAGATGTGCTCGCTCGACGAACGCGAGCTCTCTTGCTCGATGCGGCCGCTGCGAGTGAGGTCGCGTCCTCCGTTGCGACCATCGTGGCACAGGAACTGGGAAAGGACAGCGCGTGGGCGGCGGCTGATGCTGCGGCGTTTTGCGAACTTGCGCTGGGCTACCAATTGAAGGCGTGAGTGGTCGCGAGCGGTATCGTCCTGTGATGATGACTCTGCGAAGTGTGTGTGCGTTGCTCGTCGCCTCAACATTAGCGGGCGCACAAGCGCCTGTGCCGACTGAGACTCCGACTCCGACTGTCACCCAAGAGGTCTCGTGGCAAGTGAAAATGGGTGTGCGATCCTTTCAGGTGCAGGCGCGCATTTCGGTGATCGACAAGGTCGTCCTTGTTCCAGATGGTGCGACGTATCTCGACGAGATTTCCAAGTGGACGCTGCGCGGTCGTTGGCCAGTGCTGATCGAGGATGACTTCTTCGCGCCCTTGTTTGTGCGAGCATTCAAGCCCAGCAAGGTCATTCGTCGCACATCCATTGGAGCGATGGCAGAAGGCGAAGAGGCGCAGCGCGCACTCGCACGGCACGCAGTCACGCAGGCGTGGACAATTCCCGGCAGCGATGCGAAGCCGACGAATCCAGCAGAGGCGTACGCATCCGTGCGATTCGAGCCGATGGGAATTGTGTTTGCCAACATGGGCGACCCCGCATGGACTGCTGCCGTCGCGCTCGCCGCTGGTCATGGGCAAGTGTTGAATTGGATCGACGGCACATTCGATCCGCCGAGTTCGATCTTGTCGGCTCAGCAGTTGCAGGAACTGTCCGCGCACATCGAAGCTGTCACGCGATCGACTGGACTCTCGTATGCGCAACTCGGCGACACAATCGACGCAGTCACTCTCTGCAGATCGATGCCAGCGAAAGCGGTCGCTCCCCCCGGCGCGCAGTGGGCGCCGCCGTCCATGGCGCCAGCGAAGCCGGGAGAACCGATCGCAGTGACAGATGCGCTCTGTCGAAGCGCAGATGGAAAACGATGGGCAGTCGCCTCATGGATCTTCGGCAGTGAAGTACGCAGTGCATATACCGCGATGTGCAGCCTCTATCTGGCACCGCGCTCGTTGATGATGGTGAACACCTATCAGTCCGATGGTGAGTGGCGGCGCTACTCGGTGACGGAAGCGGTCACGGCGCTGAAGGGGGCGGGATACGAAACGATGGAGCTCTCGGGACCAGAGGCATCGGTGGTGCCGTGGTTGAATCTCTTGATGGGTGGTTTCAAGTCGGATGTGCTGTACATGAACTCGATGGGAAACATGGACTTTTTCAACATGTGGAATGCTCAAGAGTGTTATCCAGAAGATGTTCCGATGCTGCAACGACCGCTCGCCATGCACCTGATTCACTCGTGGAGTTTGACATCGCCCGAAAGTAGAGACACGGTCGGTGGTCGTTGGCTCGAACACGGTGTCTACGCCTACGCAGGAAGTGTTTTTGAGCCATATCTGGTCGCATTCGTGCCGCCCGCGCTCGTGGCAGAGCGCACTGCGAACTTCGTTCCCTTCCTCGTGGCGAGTCGTTGGTGTGATGGTCCACTCGATGCGGTGTGGCGGATCACGACGATTGGCGATCCTCTGATGGTGATGATGCCGCCATCGTCCCCGACGCCGCCGCGGAGTACGACCTTTGACGTCGATCCCGCGCATGGTGAGAGTGATGTGAAGACGGCTGCAGTGATCGCGCTCACAGCGGCGAAGACCTCAAGCGCGCCGAGCGACTACGCCAAGGCGTTGACCGATGTTGTGTTGACTGGCGATGACGCGATGGCAGTGCAATTGTGGAGCGTCGCAGCGAATCAAGGATCCAACATCGCAGCCGCGTGCGCGGAGATTGCGCTTGGATCGCTCTTTCGGCAGCGTCAGAGTGAATTGTTTCTCGCGGCGTATCGAATGATCGCCACGCCAACGCCGATCGATCAAGACATGCTTTGGCAGTTGTGGACGCAACAACTTTCGTCGATCAACGATCCCGCAGTGCTCGTGTGGTTCGCGACACAAGTGCGGCCAGAGCGTCCGGCAGTTGATCTCTCGCGGCTTGCTCCGGAGATTGCGCGCGTCGCCGGTGCCGGTGCGGCACGCGAGGCAGTTGCGCCGTGGGTGTCGAGGACGACGAATGAGCAGTCGCGCAAACGGCTGACTGACCTGCTCGCCAAAATGAATTCGTGATGTTCCTGCGCTTCCCGGTTGCACGCTGACCCCAGCGCGTCGACCCGAGGATCTGCCCGCAATCGGTGGTTACTTGGGCTTGGAAAGGGGCTCTCCCGCCAGTGCGCGAGTGCGAATCGCGTCGATCTCAAAAGCGAAAGGTGGCGGCATTGACGAGTCACTCGCTCGCACAAGGTCGATGAGTCCCGCGGCGAGGACGACCGTCCCCGCAAATGTGGGATGCAGTTGATCCTTCTGGATCAGTGGACCGCAGTCTGCAGGAATCCAAGTGCGACCAGCAATCTCAATCACGCCACCCGACTTCAGCGCTGCAAGCACGGTCGTGAGTGCCATCATCTTGACCGCGGGTCTCGTCCGAACCCACTCTGTGAGGCGCGCGTTTGCTTTAGCAATTGTCGAACCACTTGGGACCTGCGACTCGTACAGCATCTTGCCGATCGCATCGCTCATGTTTGGAATATCGGCAATGACGATGGGCACATGTGTCGTGAGCACGCGATCGAGTTGCGCAAGCCCCACTTCGAAATTTGCAAGTCGCTCGGCCTCGCTCTGCATGGGCTCGCCCGCAACCGTGACTGTTCCGTACAGGTACCAGAAGAGATAATCCAGCGCGAGGACCAGCGTGGGCTTGATGGCAAGGGCGCGATCAATCTCACTCTTGCCGACGAGGCCGGGGTTTGCAAAGAAGAGCTCGCTGGCATAGTGGTGGACGATGGGAGCAGGAGTGACCGATGACGCGGAGCAGAGCACATCACTCAGATTCATGCGCCGTTCCTCGGGCGGTGTGGCACTCGCGTCGGTGTGCGCAGTCTGATTCTGCACGACCACGCCAAACCCATCAGACACACTCGCGCCAATGACCGCGATTCGGTCGTAGAGATGGCCGGGGACAACGACTGCCTCGGATGTTCGGTCGGTTTCCGACGCGAGCGCTGGCGTCGTTGGATCATGGTCTGTCTCCGCAAACGATTGGACCTGCGGCTCAGCGAGAACCGCGGCGAAGACGAAGACGAAGAAGACGAGGGCGAGGTCGGTCGCAATTCCGGTCGATCGTCGCAGCTGCATGCGTGCGATCGTATCGCCGCACACTTCAACTTCGCGCAGAACGGCTCCAACCGATGAGGATTCCTCCGACACGACAGAATTCAGTTCAATCCAAGTGCCTTCGCCGTCAGCGCACCCATGTCTGCAGGGCTCTCTGCGACATGCACACCACACGCGCGCAGCGTGTCGATCTTTGACTGTGCCGTGTCCTCTGTACCACCAACAATTGCTCCAGCATGACCCATGCGTCTCCCAGCGGGCGCGGTCCTGCCCGCAATGAATGCGACGACTGGCTTCTGTGTGTTCGCTTGCAACCATCGTCCCGCATCCGCCTCTGCACTTCCGCCGATTTCGCCGATCATCACGATCGCGCTCGTTTCTGGATCTGCTGCGAAGAGTTCGAGCACGTCGATGAAGTCGAGCCCCTTGATCGGGTCGCCACCGATCCCGATGCATGTGGATTGCCCAATGCCGCGCGCGGAACACTGCCAGACCGCTTCATAGGTCAGCGTTCCCGACCGGCTCACGATTCCCACCGCCTTGCGCGATGGTGCATCGGTTCGGTGCATGTGGATGTATCCGGGCATGATTCCAATCTTGCATCCGCCTTCATACTTGCCCTCACCGACCTTGCGACCCGGAGTAATCACACCGGGACAGTTGGGACCGACGAGCGTGGTGTCAGGATATTTGTCGAGCATCGCGCGCACGCGAATCATGTCTTGGACTGGGATCCCCTCGGTGATCGCGCAGATCAGTGCGATGCCGGCATCCGCCGCTTCGATGATCGCATCGCCCGCAAATGGAGGCGGCACAAAGATCATCGTTGCGTTTGCGCCAGTCGCCTTGACGGCATCGACGACGGTCTCGAAGACTGGAAGTCCATTCGCATCACGCTGTCCGCCCTTGCCAGGAGTCGTTCCGCCGACCATCTGCGTTCCGTAGTCCAAACATCCTTTGGTGTGGAATGCTCCAGCGGCGCCAGTGATGCCCTGACAAAGAACCCGCGTGTTGCCATCAATGAGAATCGACATAGGGTTGGCGAGCATAGACCGATTTGTCTGGAATCGTGTGTAATGACCGAATGAGCGCAACTCCACTCTCGAAGGGTCTGACCTACCGCGACGCAGGTGTCAATATCGACGCAGGCGAAGAAGTCGTTGATCTCATTCAACCGGTGCTCAAACGCACCCACAGTTCGCGTGTGCTCGGACGACACGGTGCATTCGCGGGAATGTTCCAACTCGATTTCGCCAAGAAGAGCATGCGCCGCAACTATCGCAGACCCGTGCTGGTGGCCTGCACGGACGGCGTTGGCACCAAGGTCTTGATGGCGGCAGAACGACGGGTCTACAACACTGTCGGCATCGACTGCGTGGCGATGAATGTGAACGACCTCATCGTGCAGGGCGCGGAACCACTCTTCTTTCTCGATTATCTCGGCCTCTCCACATTGCAGCCTGCGGACACGAGCGCGATGATCGAAGGCGTGGCGCGCGGCTGCGAGATTGCAGGATGTGCGCTCCTCGGCGGCGAATGCGCCGAAATGCCAGACATCTACAAGCCCGGCGATTTCGACATCGCAGGATTCTGCGTGGGCGTTGTGGAGTACGACAACATCATCGATTCAACACGCGTCAAGAAGAACGACATCATCATCGGACTCGAGAGTTCGGGTGTTCACTCCAACGGATACACGCTCGTGCGGCGAATCGTTCGAGATGCGGGGCTTGATCTCAATGCGAAGTATGCAGAACTCGGTGATCGCACACTCTGCGAGATTCTCATGGAACCAACGCGCATCTACGCGAAGTCAATCGTCAAACTCGTCGGTGCGCTGCGCAAAAAGAAGGCGATCAGCGGGATGGCACACATTACGGGCGGCGGGCTCCCAGGCAATGTCTGTCGCGCGTTGCCGAAGAAACTCGATGCGGTCATCGAGAAGTCGTCGTGGCAGCGGCAGCCAATCTTTCCATTTCTGCAAGGACACGGCGGAGTTGATGAGGTCGAGATGTACCGAGTTTTCAATATGGGCATCGGCTTCACGATTTTCTCTCGCCCCGATTCTGTGGACCGCATGATGAAACTGCTTACGCGCAGTGGTGAGAAGCCGACGATCATCGGGTCGATTGAAAAGGGCTCCGGAGAAGTGCGGCTGAAGTGACGGCGAGTCAAGGCTCGCGCCTGCGATCCTTCTTGTCACCTTGAATTCGTTTGGATTCAAGGCGCCGCTCGCGCGAACCTCGAGTTGGCTTGGTCTTGCGTCTGCGTTTGGGGGCCGTGGCGGCGCGCAACACGAGTTCGTGCAATCGCTCAATGCACGCATCATGATTGGCGCGCTGTGAGCGATGCTCCTCTGCGGAAAAGCGAATCTCTGCGCTCGACGACTCAACCGACATCGGATCTGTGGCGTCTGCACCTGCGAGATGCGATCCAGCCAAGGTGGCGAGTCGCATTCGCGCTGCGTGATCGAGTCCGCCGATCGATGCGATGGGGACGCGCATCTGCGCCTTCGATTCGACCTTGTTGACATTCTGCCCACCGGGTCCGCCAGAACGGGCGTAGGAAAAGTGCAGCGAAGACTCGAGCACCCACGCGATGGGTCCAAGGGCAATCGCGTGCGATGGACGAGTGGGAGGCGGTAGTCTCACGCAGTGCATTTCACCCGCAAATCGTCGAGTCTGCTTGCTGTTTTGTTGTTGAGTGCCAGTTCGGGTGGTCAGAGTGCGATGGACGATGCTGCGACGCTGCTGCCGACTGCGCCATCGCCTGCGCCATCGACTGCGCCGCCCACTGCAGCATCACGCGATCGGGACGAACTTCTCATCGCGCTTCGCCCCGCAGCGTGGATGTCGCGCGTGCGAGCGGACACATCGTTTGGTGGTCCAAATTTTGTCATTGACGACGACTTTGGTCTCAACGGGTACGAGGCTGCGTTTAGCGGCGAGTTGACCGGAACATGGGGGGGGTTCTACGAAGTCATGATTGATGGATGGTGCTTCTCGACTTCCGCCGGAATCACCTCGACGACGACGGGCGGGTTTGGAAGTGTCACGATGACCGCTGGCGATCATCTCGAGACAGACTTTGCAGCAGCAAGCGCGGGTGCCGAGTTCGACCTCACCCTGTTTAGACCATTTGCGGATCGTCAAACTCCATGGGGCGGCACGTCTCGGAATCCGCAGAACACTGCGGCGGATGGCAACTCCAAAGCAGACCTGCGGCTCAAGGCGATCGCATCGGTGCGTTGGTACAGCGCGACATTGTCGGTGAATGACACGACCACTGCGCAGTCTGACTCGTGGGCGCTCAGCGCAGTCATGCCCGGCGTTGGTGGTGGCTTCGACCTATCGTTCAACACCAAAGGAATCGTTGCGATGGTGGAGCGAATCACGATCGAAGCGGCTGGCGGTGTTGGATCGAATTTCGTTGACGGTCAGAACTTTACGTTTGCGCGCGCTGGTGTCAGCGTTGCGTTCACGCCGCAGTGGGGACCTGTGTGGGGGGTCGAAGCGGGATATCGCTTGGAAAACTTCACACTCAACAACAACTCAGCAGAGTTCGACGGCGGAGTGCAGGGGCTTTACTTTGGCGCCAACATCAAATTCTGAACCACGTCGGACGCGCGTGACGATCAAGCACCTGTTGGCGGTTGGCAAGACCGCAACTGGCGGCGGTGACGCTGCGCGACTTGCGCGCGCGAAATTGCGCCACGCCGCTTTCACACTCTTGCCGGATCGACTTGTGGGTGGGGCGCTCATGAGACGGCACTTGCACAGCACAATCACACTTCGCAAGATCGAAGTGAGCATTGCGAATTGGCCCGCGCGTTTCGATGGCGTGCGCATCGGGCACATCAGTGATTTGCATGTTGGCGACCTGATGCCTCTGCCACGCGCGCTCGAAGCCGTTCAACTTCTGCAGAGGGCGGAGCCTGACCTGATCGCCTGTACCGGTGATGTTGTCGATCTCGATGTTGATGGATGCGAACCGGTCTTCGCGGCGCTCGGAAGTCTGCGCGCGAAACTCGGTCGCTACTTTGTGCTTGGGAATCACGACATGCTGGAAAGCACCCAGCGGGTGGTGCGTCTTGCGCAGTCTGCGGGACTCAAGACGCTTCGAGGCGAAATGTTGACAGTGAAGGGTGGGCTGCGCATCGCAGGAATCGATTGGGCGCGAACCCTTGCGGGGAATGCAGAGGGTCTTCGCCCCATTGTTCAAGAGGGTGTGATTCCTCATCTGCTGCTCGCACACAATCCAAAGGCATTTCGAGAGGCGGCTCGGTGGAGCGTTCCGCTCACACTCGCGGGACACACACACGGTGGGCAGTTTGCGTTGCTCCCCACGCGCCGCCGTCAGCCGCGCGATGCGACGGCGAAGACACTCCGCGCTGGCCACTACCACGCGGGAGATTCGCACCTCTTCGTGACCACTGGAGCTGGCGGATGGTTTCCGCTCCGAGTGAATTGTCCGGCAGAGGTTGTGGTGATTACGGTCCGCCGAGGTTGATCGCGTCTTACCTGTGGGCGCCTGTCGGTCTCTCTCAACCTGTCGGTCTCTCTCAACCTGTCGGTCTCTCTCAACCTGTCGGTCTCTCTCAACCTGCCGGGCCTGTTGTCCAATTCAGATTTATCACGAATAGAGCCGACCGAATCGATTGGCGATGAAGTCTTCGAGCGTGACATCTTCCATGCGTACGAGTCCCGCACGTGGGGTCTTGCCCTCTGCGAAGAGATCCACGAGTGCGGTGATCCCAGCAGCCGTCGTGATTTGGATCGCGGTCCAGTGGTGTCCGCCGATGGTCTGTGAAAGCACGCGCTTTGCGTAGACCCGTTCTGTGAGTCTGCCATCAAGCATGCCGCTTGCGCTCACGAAAATCACCACTTGATCATCGGTGGTGCTGGGGATGGCTCGCTCGAGCATCGTGCGCAGCGCGGCGCGATCCTCACTCATCCGTAACTCCTGAAAGAGAAACTTCACCAGATCGCAATGCCCGGGAAATCGAATCGTCTTGTAGTCGAGGTTGCGAACACGACCGTTGAGACTCTCTGCGAGTGTGCCAAGCCCACCTGATGTATTGAACGCCTCGAATTCAATCCCGTCAATGATGAGCCGCTCGAGGTTTTCCAACGCTGGCACACGCACGAGGGCGCCATCACGAACGGCATCACAGTCGTTGATGTACTCGTTGATGACACCCTCGGTACTCCATGTCAGGTTGTAGCCAAGTCGATTGGATGGCGTGCGCGGAAGGGCACCAACGCGCAGTCGAAGCGAGTCGATCTCTGCGAATGGTTTCGCCAATGCGTTGGCGGCGATCGTGATGAATCCCGGCGCAAGTCCGCACTGCGGGAGAAAGGCAGTCTTTGCTCCCTTGGCAAGGGCGATGACGCTGCGAGTCACTCCGACATCCTCAGTCAAGTCGAAGTAATGCGCTCCCGCGATGCGCGCGCTCTTGGCGATCAACTCATTGCAGTGGAATGGGGCGCATGAGACGACCGCCCACGCGTCGTTGACGAATGCCTCCACTTGCGCCGCATTGGACAGGTCCACCGAGACACCCGTGCCGCCGAAGATCGTGGCGGCCGCTTGCGCGGTATCAAGGTGAAGATCGCCAATGCGGACTTCGTAGTCACCACAGGTTCCCAAGAGGAACCCAACCATCCGTCCAATCTTTCCGCCGCCGAGGATCACAACCTTCTTCACGATCAATCTCCTTCAATAGTGTGGCTTCAATAGTGTGACTGCGCGTGCGTTCGACATCACGCAGGAATCGTCGCCAACTCTGTCTGCACTTCTTCCATCAATCCGCGCACCGTCGCTGGACCAAAGTCAAAGGTCAGCCCTGCAGCCGAAAAGAGTTCTGGCAGTGGCTTGGAGCCGCCGAGCGTGAGCGCGCGCTTGTAATTGGTCAGAGCGGCCTGTGGATCGCGTCTGGACTGTCGCCACAATTGCAATGCGCCGAGTTGTGCGATGCCATATTCGATGTAATAGAAGGGCGACCCAAAGAGATGCAGTTGTCGCTGCCAGAGTGCTGCGAGAGCGTCTTCGTGACCACTCCAATCAATGTCTCCACCGAAGCGACGATTCAGGTCAAGCCAACACTCGACGCGTTCTGCACGTGTATGACCGGGATTGGTGTAGATCCAATGTTGGAAGGCATCGATTGTCGCAACCCACGGCAGCAGTGTTGCGAGATTCTCCAAGAGATCACGGCGCGCGCGGGCACCATCTTCGGGTGTGTAAAACTCATCGAGCTGCGGGAAGGTGAGCAACTCCATACTCATCGATGCCACTTCCGCAAACTCAGTTGGACTTCCGCGATACGCAAGAAGCGGATCGTGCTTGCTGAGAATCGAGTGGAACGCATGTCCAGCTTCGTGGACCATCGTCACGAGGTCGCGCTGCAGTCCCGCAGCATTCATGAAGATGAATGGAGAGCGAGAGTGTTGTCGTTGGTATTGGTAGCCGCCCGGTGCCTTGCCCTTGCGTGTTTCAAGATCCAGGCACGCGCCGCCGCGCATGGAGTCGAACATCACACCCAATTCGCGGTCGAGCCTGTGGAATGCGCGCGATGTTCGAGCAACCAATTCGGTGGTGTCGGCGAATGGACGCAGCGCAGCGCGCCCGCGAAGGTCGACCTTGCCATCCCAAGGTCGCACCGTTGGAATACCCAGCGCCTCTGCGCGTTCACGGTGAAGAACACGCATCAACGGAACGCATGTCTCTTCGACCGCAGTGTGGAATCTCGCGCAGTCCGCTGGCTTGTAGTCAAAGCGCTGCATGCGCTCGTGCTGAAAATCTCTGAAATTGGCGAAGCCCGCATTGAGCGCCATGCGATGGCGCAACTCAATGAGTGTGTCGAAGATTCCGTCGATCGTGTCGCGATCTCGGAGTCTTCGAGCAGACACCGCGGTCCATGAGCCCTCACGGACAGATCGATCGGTGTCCTCGAGGTACTTCGCCATCTGCGGCATCGTCTGCTCGCGACCATCGAATGTGACCGACATCGCGCCGCTGACTCGGCTGTACTCCTGATCGCAGGTGGTGGCTTCGGTTTGCAGCGGGATATTGTTTTCACGGAAGAGGCGTGCCTCTTGCCTCAGTGCGCGCAAGTATGTCTCGTAGCGAGCGGGAGAGAGTTGCGCTGCGAAGGGGCTCTCGACAATCCTGCGGTCGAGCACTGCGCCGGCTCTGCGCAGATTTGGTTCAACATCCTTCACGAAGGCGAGAAACGCATCGCGTCGTACTTCGTCATCTGTGTGACAGGTCATCGCAATATAGAGATTGGCTTGCGCCTCCTCTGCGATGGCGTCAAGATCGCTGCGATCCAAAATGAGTTGCTCCAGCTCGGCAACCGTTGCTAGCGTGCGCTCCTGCAGTGCGTGATAGAGCGGTGCGAGTTGATCCCAGGCGGTTGCGTCCAGTTGTGCAGGAAGTTTCATGGGGCGGTCGATCATAGGATGAGACTCGGGCTCGATTTCGGCGGAACTGTTGTCGTGACCGCCACGGCGGGGATGCGCAGGCGTGTCGAGGCGGTCGTGGCAAGTGCCGCAGCATGCATCGCATCAGCGCAAATCACGAAGAGACTCGACCCGCTTCCGCACACATGGACGGGGATGTCAGCAATCCCAGCAATTCCGTTGAGGTCGTCGACCATCGCCGGTGCCACGCGCTGTGCCGCATCGGCGAGATCGTTGAAGGGATCATGGGCGTGCACAGTCGACTGTGCCGCGAGCGCTCGCACCCGCTCGGTTCGGACAGCGGCGACGGGAGCGGTTTGATCAAAGCACTCGTACACCTTGCTCGTTGGGCATTGCACATCTGGAAAGAACAGCACCGCATGCACCAGCGGAGGATCGCCGAGCGACTCGATCACATCGCCAAATCCGCCGACGAATGCGGATCCACCACGAATCAAGAATGGCACATCCGACCCGACCGTCGCTGCGATTCGCTCGAGATCGGCGTCGCTGACATCGAGTGCGAAGAGTTCATTGAGACCACGCAGCATCGCTGCGGCATCGCTTGATCCACCGCCAAGCCCTCCGCCGACTGGAATTCGCTTTTCCAATCGACTCTTCACAGGCAGTTCGAGGCCGACGAACTTCTCAAGCGCATCATGCGCGCGGTGAACCAAGTCTTTGGAGAGCGACCAGTCAATCTCACTGCGGCGCAGCGCGTCCTTGTGCCAAATGGTTGCAAAGAGCGAGAAACTCTGTGGTGGCAACCGCTGCAGGTAGAGATCGTCGAAGAGGTCGACCGTCACCATCCAACTCGCCAGTGGATGCATCGTGGGGCGATTCGGCATACTCGTCGGTTGTGGTGCGCCGATGGACAGCGCGAGATTCAGTTTGGCTGGCGCTCGGCAAAGGAGAGATTGGCTCATGGTGTGGTCATGTGCGTTGATGGTCATGCAGGGGGGCGAATCATAGGGAAGCAGGCGGATCGATGACTAGAATTGCACACATGCTCTGGCAACCAGAACTTCCTGCGAGGTATAGAGGAGCGCCCTCAGCGGAGCTTGCGCGATGGATCACCGCGCGGCGCGAAGAGTTGGGGTCACGACTCTTGATATTGGGTCATCACTATCAGCAGGACGATGTGATCCAACACGCGGATTTCATCGGAGACAGCCTCAAACTCAGTCAGATTGCGGCCGCAGAATGCGCGCAACGCGGGGCGGAGTTCATCGTCTTCTGCGGCGTGCATTTCATGGCGGAGACGGCAGATGTGTTGACCGATGAATCGGTGCGGGTCATTCTTCCCGACCTCGGAGCGGGATGTTCGATGGCGGATATGGCGGCATATGAGGACGCCGTCGATGCGTGGGAGTTCATCAACGCATCGATTGGGACCACGCCGCAACAGTCGCAGAAGTATCGGGTCATTCCCATCACCTATGTCAATTCAAGCGCTGCAATCAAAGCGTTCGTTGGGAAGAACGGCGGAGCGTGTTGCACAAGTTCCAACGCCAATCAGGTCTTTGCATGGGCGCTCGCTGGAGGAGATCAGCCCAAGGCGCGTGGAGAAAAGATCAAGGTGTTCTTCTTGCCCGATCAACATCTGGGGAGGAACACAGCGCACGCACGCGGACTGATCACCGAAGTCGATGCCGTGACGTCGAAGCAGTCGGCGCAAACGGCACTGTGGGATCCCAAACTGCCACACGGGGGAGTGACTGCCGAGGCAGTGCGCGCAGTCGATGTGATCCTGTGGGCTGGGCACTGCAGTGTGCACAAACTCTTTCGTCCAGAGCATGTTGCTGTGATCCGCGCGCGGAAAGATGGCACGACCATCGTGGTGCATCCCGAGTGCGCACAGCAAGTCGTCGACCTGTCGGACCTGTTTGGGTCGACGGAGTTCATTATCAAAACCATCGAGAATGCACCGGCGGGAGCGAGTTTCGCAGTCGCGACAGAAGTGCATCTTGTGACGCGACTCGCGCGCGCAGCTGCGGAGCGTGGCGTGCGTGTCGAAATGCTCTCGGGCTGTCAGTGCCTGTGCACAACCATGTATCGCATCGATCAGCAGCACCTTGCGTGGGTTCTCGATGGACTGGCGCAGGGGAAGGTTTTTAACGAGATCCGTGTGCATCCAAACGCACGGGAGTGGGCGCGCGTCGCGCTCGACCGCATGTTGACGAATGCTGCAACCCAGAAAACTGCGCTTGTCGATTGAGTGCGCTCTGATGACGCCGCCCGACCCAACACTTCTTTCTCCAGTGCACTCGGGTCGGCGCAGATGGATGCTCGCGATCGCAGTCACTGTTGTTGCTCTGCTTGGTGCGGTCGTCGCTCTCCTTCCAGTGCTGTTGTCGTCATCGATCGGTCGCAGCGTCGCACTGCACTTCGCGGCACCGCATGTGCGAGGCGAGATTTCGCTGGCTGAACTTTCGCTCTCGTGGAGTGGACCGCAGTCGATCTCTGGACTCACCATCACCGGCGCAGATGGCGCATCGATCGCAGTCGATGTCACCGCGCAGAATGGGCTCATCAGACTGGTGCGAGGGTCAGAGCCGCCGCGCGTCACACTTCGCGGTTCGATCACGACGGTGTACCGAGTCGATGGAACAACATCGCTGCGGGAGATCTTCGTCGATCCCGCCGCACCGGCACCGATCCCTGTCGAACAAGTGAACACAGCAGTCGCAGAACGCGGTAGGACGCTGGAGCAGCAACTCAACGGATTCCGCATCGAGATTGCAGGTCTCTCCGTGAAGGCGACGAGTTCGGCGTCGGGTCAAGTCAATTCGTTGAGCGACATCACGGGAGTGCTGAGCGTCGATGGTGGCGAAGTTCGCATTGACCTTTCGGCGGGAACGCATGTGGGATCCAAGAGCGGATCGCTCTCCGTCAAGGGATCCGTCGATGAGCTCTTTGGAAGTGATGGTTCGATCGACTTCGCACAGGCATCGGTCGATGTGAATGTGCAGGCGTCGGCACTGGTGCTTCCTGCGACCGATGATGCGCTCGAGTTCAGCGAACTCTCTTTCGCGATCACTTCGAAGAAAGTCGCATCGGGGGTGGCGGTGGATGGCAAAACGACGATTCAACTCGCCACGGGCGAATCTGCACGAGTGTCGGTGCGTTTGGATGCAGCGAACCCCATGGACGAGAAGCTCCGGACTCTTGCAGGGGAGATCGTTGTTGACAACCTTCCGACGACGGCACTGCGACCGTGGTTGCCCGCCACAATTCTTGCGACGCGCGACATTGGTCCGTCCCTCACGGTGCGTGCATCCTTCGAGGGGCGATCAGGATCGGTCGAGGTGGCGGCATCGAAGGTCGGACTCACCGCACGCGGCGCGCTGGATGAAGAGGGCCGTCTGCTGACACTCGACGAATTCAATGTGCATGCGACAGTGGATCCTGCGTTGGTCGCAGCGAGTATCGACATCGAGTCACCCGTCGTGGTCACGGTTGTCGGTTCGGCGATTGCGCTGCCGCTGTCGAGCGATTCTCCAGCGACGCGATGGCAGGGTGCTGCGGGATCGATTGCGATCACACTTGCGCCTGCGACCGTTCGCCTCTCGTCAGTGACCCAAGAGAAGCACGCGACCACACTCGCGGTCGGTGCGACGCGCGTGCAGCTGAGTTGCCGAGACCTTTCCACCGCGCTGCAGCTCCAGGTCGATTCGTCGGTGGATGGCGTGCCTCTTCAAGTGGTCCAGACCATCACGAATCTCAGTGATTCGACGGGCTTTGCACTCCACGCTGCGCACGCGAGGGGAACGATCCATCTGGATGCGTCCACGCTGGCGACTGCCAGCTGGTTGCCGATCAACCTCAAGGAGACCCTCGCTTCGTGCAACATCTCGTCGATCGCGGCGCAGATCGACAACGATGGAGGGTTCGATGCCGGCAACGCGACGATCTCGCTGCAGTTGAGCGAAGCGCGGATTGCGACCAGTTGTTCGTGGAGCAACGAAAGTCTTTCCACCGGAGCAATCTCAGTCGCGGTGACCGTTTCGCCAGCGGTCCTCGCGAAGTACGCGCCTCCAAGTGTGGCGACCGCTGGTGCGTCCAATCTCGCAGTCCTGATCGCGCCAGCGGTATTGAGTTTTCAGGAGTTGCGTGTTGGAAGGATTGTTCCAGCCAAAGTCGTCGCGTCGATTTCGTCCGATCGCATCGAGATCGCCAGGTGCCCGGGGCTGACCCATGGCGTCACGCTGGCGCAGCTCAAGACCACCGTCACATTGACGACTCGCGCTGACGGAACCATCAGTGGGATCGATGCCTCGCTTGGTGCGCGGGTGTTCGATGGCGCAGCGGACGCCGGAACGATCTCTGCCACCTTCGCCACCGCCGACGATTCCGCAGAGTCGTGGCGATCGACCGCCGACATCACCGTGCCCGCTGGAGAGACGCTTTCCAAGGTGATCGATGCCGGCGAGCTCACGCCGATGTTGGCAGGACCTGGTCGAGTGCGCGCCACTTTCAATCGCACCGCGCGTGGTGATTCATTCACCGCCAATTCGACGCTGCCACGGTGCACGCTCACCGGCGCAGGGGAGCTCACCCCATCAGGATTCGAACTTCGCAAAACGACTGCGACACTCGATGTTCCAGCTGCGCTTCTGAGACTTGGCAGTGGACCATCCATCATTGGTTCGGTCGACATTGACACTTTCAAATGGAACGGGAAGGCGGAGGATGCGTCCGCTGTCATGACTGCGGTGATTGAGCCTGGATCGTGCTCGCTGCCGGGTCGCCCTCCGATTGCCTTTGAACAACTCAACGTGACCATCAGCAGTCCGCGTCTTTCGGATCGTGCGAAGGCTTCAGTCGCGGGCAGTTTCACAGTCGGGACTGCCGCTGCAGGTGCGCTTGCTCTCTCGATCGACGCGAAGGGGAAACTGAACTCGCTGCTCGGCGCAACAGGCGAACCGCTTGTGCTTTCAGACAGCCACATCTCGATCAAAGCTCCAGGGCCACTCGCACTCGCGCTTGCGCAGTGGGCGCACGGGACGGATTCCGCACCGCTGGCCGTCACGCAACTCGGCGACATCGCCGCCGAGATCCAGATCACTGCGCTCGCGCTTGGAAATGCAGACCTCGAGAGTGGATCGATCGATGCGTCGATCGCTCTTGCACCGACCAGCGTTACTCCCGCAGGCAAGTCAAAGCTCACGGTTGGCGCAACGACCGTCTCGGTTCGTTCGCAACAACTCGCCAGGGCACTCACCGCATCCGTGCGTGGAACGGTCCAAGCGAACGAGTCCGCAGCGAGTGCGCTGTCTCTGTCGGTTGATGCCACAGGAGACTTGCGCGCACTTTTTGGCGCATCCGATCAACCGTTGACTCTGCGCGAGAGCCAAGTGCAACTGCAGGCGCCAGGCTCACTGGTGCTCGCGCTTGTCGATTGGTTGCAGGAAACACAGGACGCCACCGCGGCGCTGACTCGCGTGGGTGATGTCAACGCAACGCTTGCGATCAATGCCCTCACGCTTCCATCGAGTGGCATCAGCAATGCTGCGATCGACGCAGCACTGACGCTTGCCGCACTGGACATCGAACCCAAGGGAATGCCCACATTCTCGGTGGCTCAGACGAAAGTCACGCTGCAGTCATCGCGCGTTGCAGACTCGGTCGCGCTCACGCTCACGAGTGGCGGAATGCGAGGCGGGACGATCGCTGCCACCGCTTCAGGAGTCCGACTCGTCACCGCAACCGGTGCATTCAATCCACGCGCAGCAGCATGGACAGCCCATGCGCTGTTGCAGGGTGTTGCGACTGCCATGATTGATGCGGTCGCAGGTCAAGGAGGACAACTCGTTGAAGCGCTCGGTCCAACCGTGGATGCGACCGTTGACACAACGCTCGTCGCAAACGCTCACGGCGTCGAAGAGACTCGAATTGCAGCGACTCTCAAATCGCAGTATCTCGACGTCGCAGTACCGAGCCTGCTCTTATCGAATGGGAAAGCGATCGTGACTCCAGCGAATCCCCTGCGCTGCACCTTCACACTCAATTCCGCCCTGCGGCGTCGCATTCTCGAACCAGTGAGTCCAGTACTCGCCGATATTCGCACTGCGCCGCCGATCGTGGTGACGCTTTCGCAGGCTGCGTATCCGCTCGATGGCAATCTCGCGGGGCTCGATCTTGACGCGCGCATCGAAATCGGCAATGTCGAAATCGTGCGCAGCAATCAGGTCCTCGGGGTCTTGCTTCTCGCGCAGCAAGCCAAGTCGGAGACAATCCCAGCGGAAATCAATCCGCTCCTGTTGACCGTGCGCGGCGGCCAACTCACCTACGGGGACTTTGTGATTCACGCTGGAAAACTGGGCAATCAGTGGCAACAGACGCTGAAGTTGTCGGGCGACATCAACCTTGTGCGCACACCGCCATACGCAAACGCGATCACCTGTCGCTATCCACTCGCATCTCTCGCGCGCAGTGTGGGAGGCGCCTCGGGCGCACTCTCTGCGACGATGGTCAAACTCAGTGAGGCGATCGCAGAGTTGCCGATCGACCCGGGCGAGCTCGTTCAAGCAGACATCACACTCAGCGGTCCGCTCGGCGAGGTCAACGGCAAGAAGGAACCGCTCGCGAGCAAAGTCAAACTGGTTTTCGACGCTTCAGCGATCAATGTGAAACAGATTGAGAAGGGGATCAAGGACATCGGCGGCGCGATCGACAAGCTCAAGGGACTCTTTGGCAAATGATGCAGGTCTCCCGCAAATGATGCAGGTCTCCCGCCGCTGCCTCGCATCGCGGGCAGGGGGCACACCCCCCAATCACATCGGCTTTTCGGCGACAGTCTGGTCGTAGACCTCGAGCAGTTTCGCTTTGTCAAAGATCATCTCTGCGCGGGTGAGACCAGTGAGTTCGTAATGCGGTGTCAGTTCGATCGCGTCGACGGGACAGGCCTCTTCGCACATGCCGCAGTAAATGCAGCGAAGCTCATCGATGTCGAACTGCTTTGGATACTTCTCTCGGTCTTCCCACGGGCTCTCTTGGGCAACAATGTGGATGCAATTCGCGGGGCAGGCCGTCGCGCACATGAAACACGCCACGCAGCGCACTCGACCATCCTCGTCCTTGTTGAGCCGATGCACTCCACGGAAGGTGGGGCGAAACTGACCGCCTTGTTCGACGGGTCGATCATCGCGTTTCTGTTCGGGGTACTGCACAACCCAAAGGTTCTTCTTCGTGGTGCCATCGCGTCCGACATTCTCAACGAAATGGCGAAGGGTGGTCCCGAGACCTTGGAGGATGCTCGGCACGAAGAGACTCTCCACCAGCGTCAATGGCTTCGGTGTGACATCAACGACTTCGTCATCTCGCATCGGCATGGGAGTCGCAGGATAGTGGGTCTCTCGACCCCCGTGCGTCCGCCGCGTTGCGAGCCCAAAGCACCAAGAACTTGGGATTCTCGGCGCGTCGCCGGTGGGATCAGCGCAACCGAGCGGGCGCGGCGTCACGCGGAGCGTTGGTCTCGAATTCCATCACTACTATCTGTGCGTGAGTCCCCAGTCCAACACTTCGCGCGATTCGAGCGAGCAGGCGCAAATGCGCATCGGATGGAAAATGATGGGGCTTGGCTGGCAGTTTGTGTCCGAGATGCTCGCGGGCGCCTTCTTGGGATGGGGCATCGGACTCTGGCTCGGCGATGAGATGATCGGCGCGATGATCGGGACCGGAGTGGGGCTCATCGTCGCCACCTACACGCTCATTCGCGGTGCGCTCAAGTTGAATTCAGCGCTCGAGAGAATCGATCGCGCCTCTGGTCGCCCACGCCCCATGCCGCTTGCGGATCCCTCCACCAAGAACGACGACGCATGACCCGTGATGTCTCAACTCCATCGAGCCTCAAGTTTGGACCACCGATCAAGATCCGCTGGATCGCTGTCATGTTCGCGATGGCGGCCGGGTGCGGCGCGGTCGCTGGCGTGTGGACGATCGTCGCCCCTCAATTCGATTGGGTTGGTTGGCAGGTTTCATCGCATGCGTTTGTCGCGGTCTTGCCTGTTTCGCTCGTTGGATGGCTGATCGTCGCACCGTGGAAGGCGCGCCCTGCGATCGACCTCGTCACCGTCTGGCTCGCTGGAACGGTGATTCGATTACTGCTGACCCCGCTGGCGAGCTTCGCGATATACTCCCTCGCCCAATGTGGTCCGCGCACGCAATTTATTGCTGCGGTGGGAGCGTGTTACTTCGCAACATTGTTGTGCGAAGTCGCAGTGGTTGCGACAGGATTGCCCCGTTCGACGGCGGCAAAGACATGAGTCGATCTTGGTCGCTCGGTTCGGTCAGTCCAGAGTCAGTCCAGAGTCAGTCCAGCGTGAGTCCAGAGATGGCAAATTGGGTCCTCGCCAATGTCGGTGGTGAGCGACTCGGAAAGTTCCGACACGAGGTGCGCGGCGAATGTCAGTTTTCCTAGCGAGCGAGTCAGACCCTGTTGCGCACATCGTCGACAAGGGTGTCTTCGAACTGACCCTGTGGGACAATCCCGTGATGCTGAGCATGATCACCGTGTTGGTCTGCGCGGTGGGTCTCTTCTTCGTGCTGCATAAGGCCGCCAAGGCGATCGAGACCGGTCCTGCCTCGATGGGCAATCGACGGTATCTCCCAAATGGATCTTTCTCCGCGGTTGTCGAAGTTGTGGTCGCCTATCTGCGCAACGAGATGCTTGTTCCAGTGATGGGCGAGCGGCTCACCAAGCGTTATCTCTCCTTCTTGCTCTCGATGTTTTTCTTCATTTTGACGCTGAATGTCATGGGATTGATCCCATTCGTCGAAATCCAGGACGCGATCTATGGATTGATGGGCAAGTCGTTCAATCTGCAAGAACACCAAACCTCTGCGATCTTTGGTGGAGCGGCAACTGCGAGCATTTCTGTGACGGGCGCGCTCGCACTGATCGCGTTTATCGTCATTCAGGCTCAAGGGTTTCGAGAACTCGGAGTCAAGGGTTGGCTGGAACACTTGTGCGGTGGTCACGAGCTCGTTCACGGATCCATTTTCCTCTGGCTCGTTGTGCCGATCATCTTTGCGGTGGAGTTCTTTGGACTTTTCGTCAAACCCGCCGCGCTCGCCATCCGACTCTTCGCCAACATTGTTGCAGGTCACACCTTGCTGATCACGGTCACGATGTTCGGAGCGATGGCGATCAAGGCTGGGCTGGGAACGACCTCCGTGACGGCGATCACCATCGTCAGCGGCATCGGCGCCATCCTGATTACCTTTCTCGAGGTCTTTGTTGCAGGGCTGCAGGCCTTCATTTTCATGTTCTTGACGGCAGTCTTCATCAGCCTGATGGCGCACGAGGATGCGGCGGGGCACGCCGAGCACGAGATCGTGGGCGGTGGCGGCGCCGGCGCTACCGCGAGCCACGCATCTTCAGGCGTGGCGCATCCCCAACATTAGAAAAATCGCTATATTGTCCACCCCTTGCGGCGATGTTCGCTCGCGAGGTCTTTTCAGAATCGCCCCTTGAACACTGCTTTCCAAACGGAGACTCGACACACATGAAGCTCACTCATCTCGCCCTCGCAATGACCGCAGGACTCGTTTTCGTCAACTTCGCTTCGGCGGCTGATCCTGTTGCTGCTGTTGAAGCAGTGAACCAAGGCAAGGGCCTCGGTGCCGGTCTGGCGTGCGGTCTTGGCGCAGTCGGAGCTGGTATCGGAATCGGCCGAATCGGCGGCAGTGCTGTTGAGGCGATCGCGCGCCAGCCAGAAATGGCGCCCCGCATCTTCATCAACATGATTTTGACTGCGGCGTTTGTCGAAGGCGTCGCGCTCTTCGCAGTCGTTGCGGGATTCATGAACTTCACGTGATTCGCGCCTTGTCGTTTTCTGCGTGCATGATCCCAAGCATGTGCTTGGGGGAGTGATGCGCCTGAGGAGAGTCTCATGTTGATCGCTTCATCAGATCCGCTCGCATTCAACCTGCTTCCGTTCTTGACCACCATCGTGGTCTTCAGCATCGTCGCACTCGCGCTGGGAGTGTTCGTCTGGCCGAAGATCCTCAAGGGTCTTGACGATCGCAATGCCAAGATCCTCCACGAGATCGAATCTGCCGAGGCGGCTCGCGTCGCGGCTGGTCTGAAGCAGAAGGAGTTTGAGGCCAAACTCGCTGCGGCGCTGGAAGAGTCGGATCGAATGTTGCGCGAGGCACGAGCCGCGGCTCTTCGTTTGGGCGACGAGATCCGAGCCAAGAACGAGAGCGATCTCGCTGACCGAGCCCGCCGTGCGGGTGAAGAGATCGAGAATGCTCGGCGAACCGCCATCGCAGAACTGGAAGCGCATGCTGCGTCGTTGGCTGTCGCAATCGCCGGTCGGATTCTGGAACGCGAGATCACTCCAGCAGATCAGAAGCGGATGGTTGAGCAATCACTTGCGGGAATGAGTTCCACGCGCGGGTGAGTCGCACCGCTGAACCCACTCGATCATGAGCGCACACAACGAAATCGCCAAGGTCTATGCGAGCGCATTGCTCGAACTGGCCGTGGCACAGGGCGCGTTGACCGGTGACGGAAACTCTGGTGCGAAGCAGGTTGGCGAAGAACTCGCTGCACTCTGCGAAGTGTTCGCCGCCGACAAGAAGTTCGTGTCGTTCCTCGGATCGCCAGCCGTGTCACGCGCGCGCCGCACGGAGACGATTGATCGCGTGCTCAAGGGTCGCGTGAGCGATCTGCTCTATCGATTCGTGATCACGCTGAATCGCAAGGGACGGCTCGGACACCTGCTCGCCATTGGAGAGGCATACGACGCGCTGCTCCAGGAACTCTTCGGCATGACCGAGGTCGATGTCTACACAGTTGATGGGAAGTCGATGGGCGAGTCCACCGAGTCTCTGATGCGCGAAAAGCTGCGCGCCGCCATCGGCAAGGAAGCGATCTTTCACTACTACTCCGATCCCGCAATGATTGGTGGCATCAAGCTCCAAATCGGCGATCAACTCGTCGATGGTTCCGTCGCAACCCGTCTGCGCCGTCTGCAACACGCAATGATTGAATCGGGAGGCGCGACCGTTCGTCGCGACTCGAAACGATTCATTGGCTAATCCCGCATCTCTTTTTCAAGGACCCTGTTATGAAGATCAAGACCGACGAAATCGCATCTGTCATCCGCCAAGAAATTGAACAGTTTGGCAACACGCTCGAAATCAGCGATGTTGGACAGGTCGTCGAAGTTGGCGACGGTATTGCGCGCGTGTATGGACTCGGCAAGGCCATGGCGGGTGAACTCGTCGAATGCGAGTCCACCGGCGGTCGCATCATCGGGCAGGTGATGAATCTCGAGTCCGACACCGTTGGAATCGCGCTCTTCGGCGATGCGACTCGTGTGCGAGAGGGCGACACAGTGCGCTCGACGGGAAGACTCCTCGAAGTTCCCGTGGGTCCGCAGTTGCTCGGTCGGGTTGTCGACCCGCTGGGATACCCCATCGACGGCGGCGCTCCGCTTGGCACCCAAGAAACCGGAAAGGTCGACATCGTCGCGCCTGGAATCTCCAAGCGGCAGCCGGTGAAGGAACCGATGCAGTTCGGCATCAAGGCTGTCGACGCGATGATTCCCGTGGGACGTGGTCAGCGCGAACTCGTCATCGGTGATCGCAAGACTGGCAAGACGGCAGTCTGCCTCGACTGCATCATCAATCAGCGGCAATACTGGGGAACTCCCGATGCTGTGGTGTGCATCTATGTGGCCGTCGGTCAGAAGGACTCGACCGTTGCAGGCGTCGTTGAGACGCTCAAGAAGCACGGCGCAATGGACTACACGATCATCGTGAACGCAGGCGCGTCGTCGTCTGCTCCGATGCAGTACATCGCGCCATATTCCGGATGTGCGATGGGCGAGTACTTCATGTGGAAGGGCAAGGACCCGAGTTACACCGGTCCAAAGCATGTGCTCTGCGTCTACGACGATTTGTCGAAGCAGGCCGTTGCGTACCGCGAACTCTCGCTCTTGCTCCGTCGACCACCAGGGCGCGAGGCGTATCCCGGCGACGTCTTCTATCTGCATTCGCGATTGCTTGAGCGATCAACGAAGTTGTCCAAGGAGAATGGTGGCGGATCGCTCACCGCACTCCCGATCATCGAGACGCAAGAAGGCGATGTCTCGGCGTACATCCCAACGAATGTGATCTCGATCACCGATGGTCAGATTTACCTCCAGCCGGAACTGTTCTCGGCAGGTGTGCGTCCCGCCATCAACGTCGGTATCTCCGTGAGTCGCGTGGGTGGAGCCGCGCAGATCAAGGCGATGAAGGAAGTCGCAGGATCCCTGCGTCTCGATTTGGCCGCTTACCGAGAACTCGAAGCGTTCGCTCAACTTGGAACAGAACTCGATGCTGCGAGCAAGCGTCAACTCGATCGCGGTGCGCGCATGGTGCAGATTCTCAAGCAGGGTCAGTACACGCCTTTCGACACAATTGACCAGTGCATCTCGATGTTCGCCGGATCCAAGGGGCTCCTCGATGATGTTGCAATTGACAAGGTCAACGCGTTCGAGAGCGACATGCTCAGTTACTTCAAGGGTCCGCAGAAGTCGCTGCGCGATGAGCTATCCAAGTCCAAGTCGTTCAAGGGGCTTGAAGACAAGTTCCTCGCTGCGCTGCGTTCATTCAAGCAATCGTGGAAGCCAGCGTGACCCCGCGCTGGCTCGACCAGCATCGCAATTCGTATCGGGATTGTTCTGTTTGCGTCACTGGTGGCGCTGGGTTTATCGGTTCGCACATCGTTGCCACGCTCGATCAACTCGGTGCGCACATCACCGTCATTGATGATTGTTCCAACGGTCGTCGTGAGAATCTCGTTGGACTGTCCGATCGAGTTCGATTGATCGAGGCGAGCATCTTGGATCGTTCGTCGATGGCGGACGCGGCGCGTGGCGCGCGGGTGCTGTTCCATCTTGCGGCTCTTGGTTCTGTGCCCGCATCGCTTGAATCACCCGAACGGTTTCAGGAGACCAACGCGACTGGCACGATGATGGTGCTCCAAGCTGCGCGAGCGGCAGGCGTTGCGCGTGTGGTGTATTCCGCTTCGAGTTCGGCGTACGGCGACACGCCAACGCTGCCCAAGATCGAGACGATGGTTCCAGATCCGCGCTCACCATACGCAGTGGCCAAGCTCGAAGGCGAGCATCTCTGCCGTGCGTGGGCGATCTGCTATGGGTTGTCCACGATCAGCCTGCGCTACTTCAATATCTTTGGACCACGTCAAAGACCGGATTCGCAGTACGCCGCGGTGATCCCGAAGTTTGCGACAGCGCTGCGGCAAGGACTCTCGCCAACCATCTTTGGCGATGGTGGTCAAACCCGCGACTTCACGCATGTCGACAACGCGGTCCACGCAAATTTGCTGGCGGGATCATGCACGAATCAACTGCACGGTGAGATGGTCAATATCGGTTGCGCGGACAAGTTCACGTTGCTCGAGCTGCTCGATCAGATGAATGGACTTCTCGCCACAAAGATTTCACCGAAGTTTGAGCCGACCCGTCAGGGTGATGTTCGCGACAGTCTCGCGTCAGTTGTCGCGGCGAAGGCGCTCATCGGGTACGAACCCGTGATGCCATTCGCAGAGGGCTTGCGTGCGACTTTGATGAGTCGCTAACGGGGTCGGCGCGCTGCGCCAAGTCAGTGTCCATGCGGCGATGGGGTGCGACCACTTACTCGCCGATGTCTTCAGCCCACAGGTCTGGTTTCTCGCGCTTCATGCGCTCCATCAATGCGATGCAACGGGGGTCATCGAGGACGAGCAATTGAACCCCGCTCGCACGCATCCACTCTTCCGCGCCGAGAAATGTCTTGTTCTCACCGATGATGACCCGAGGGATCTTGAAGAGGATCGCCGTGCCGGAGCACATTGGGCAGGGCGAAAGGGTCGACACCAATGTGAGTCGATGCCAGTCTCGGCGTCGCCCCGCCTTGCGGACACAATCCACTTCGGCGTGCGCCGTTGGATCACCCGATTGCACCCGCTGATTGTGTCCACGGGCGACGATTTCGCCCTCTTCATTCAGTAGGGACGAGCCAATTGGGATTCCTCCCTCGCACCAACCCTTCTCGGCCTGTTCGATCGCTGCTGCCAGACCGCGCTCGATGATGTCGTGATTCATGATCGAACTCCATGCGGTGCGCTTGCGCGATGCGACCGACGGGTGGATTGGTACGACCTCGATGCGCGTGTGCGAGATGATGCGGTGGATTGCCGCAGTGTGTTGACGACGCCAGCAGCCAGAAGTGCAACGACGGCAGTTGCAGCCGAGAATGGAAGTGCGCCAAGTGCTGCGAGCGCGCCGACATCACTCGCAACGAAGAAAAATGGAAGTGCTGCGAAGAATGAACTTGCAAGCAGCACCACGGAATAGAGCCGTGCATTCACTGCGACGCGAGCAGCCCCGCCGAAGTAGGCAACGAGCATCACCGTCGCAGAGGACAGGATGGAGAGTGCGCCGCAGAAGAGCGCAGGGGACATCCGCAATGGATTGAATTGCGCAAGGACCATGACCATCGCGCCGAAGGATGCGGCAGCGCAACTTCCCATGACAACTCGACCCATGATGGTCGCGCGACGCCGAGAGGCGATGGGGCGATCAATCGGTGCAAGTGGATCACCTGCATCGTCGAACTCAGGGCGTGCCGACGCACGCAACAGTGTTGGAAGTTGATCCAGTCCTTGGAATGCCCAGCCAACGAGCAGCGCCCATGAACCAACGCATCCTGAAGCGATCGCAATGAGCGTGGGAAGTTCGGCTGGATTCTTCGTGACTCCCAGCACAAACGCAGCAGCCGTGACGACCGAAAGCGCTACGGTCGAGAGCGCAGAGAGCACGATCGTGTCTTGGTGTCGGCAGCGCGATGCGATTAGCGATGGCAGCCATGTGGCGAGTCCGACCATCGGTCCCAGAGAGAGCGCCCATCCAAGATTGTGGGTGATACTTGCCACCGCGAGGCAACCCATCACGAGCGTGATCGCTCCAAAGGTCGTCGTTCCGCAAGGATGAACAAGCGGTCGGTGGAGAGATTGCTCGGCGGTGCGTTGGACAGTCACGAGTGGCGTCGGAAGATCGAGTCCGGTGTCGGGTCGTGCGATCATTGCGAAGGGCGATGGGAAGCGCACGAATCGATCTGCTCCCAGGGTGATGGCCGCTCCGATGCAGAGAGCGCCATGCGTCGCGATGAGGCCCAGCGCTGCACTCGCTCCGACCGAGAGTGGCGCGACGAGCCCGATGAAGAGCGAGAGCAGCAGCGCGACTGCGAACCACAATTCAAAGTTGGCGAGCGATCGCAGCTGGCTCTCCGCTCTGCGTGATCGCTCCCGAACGAGTCGGAGGGCGACAAGCGCTGGCGCGATCGGAAAGATCGCACAGAGTGCCATCACGCACGCGGCATGGACGCGTTCATGCGCAACGAGCGAGGGGGCGTCGTCATCTTCAATCGCGGTGCGCGCATCTCGAAGGCGCTCTGGTGAGCAAGCCGCAGCGAGCGTCGATGCGGCGAGCGCGCTCCAGACTGCGATGAGTGCGATCCACGGCGCAGGCGTCAGTGTGTGGAGTGTGATGGCGATGCCATCCTGTGCGATCGTTCCTGCAAGGGTGGAGACCACCACGATGCACGCGCTCCACGCCAAGAGGATGGTGATCGCGCGAAGTGACTGGAAGACTGCGGTCGTCGCGAGCGCGAGCAGGAGCATCGCACAGAGCCCGCCTGTTGGCGTTGCGATCGCACGTGCGCCATCGAGCGTCCATGGCGTGAGTGTCGCAGCGAGTGCGACGACTGCGAGCGCTGCCGCAGTGAGCGCTGCGGAGTTTGCCCGTCCACTGAACGCGTCGCTGCGTGCGAGTCGCGGATCTGGCCATGCTGCGTAGATCACCAACCACGGATAGAGAGTGGCCGACGCGATGAGCATGAGCCCGATCCACGGCGCCCATGACAGTGTTGGTTGCGTGTCTGATTGGAGGAGCAGTTGCGACAGAGGCGCAAGACACAGCATCACGGAAGTCAGTATCGGAATTCGCCGAGCCAAAGTTGGCTTGCAGAGAACCGCAACGCGCTGCGCACATCCTGCGAGGATGGACGCGCCGACGACCCACACACCAATGCGCATGAACGCGCCGCGCAGATCATGTGCGAGGAAGTCCGGAGTTGCTGCGATGGTGGCAGTAATCGCGATGGCCAACGCAGTCATCGCGGTGAAGACGAGTGCGCCTGGCGCAGATTCCCCGACACGCGCGGCGCAGTGATCATCGATCCACGGATCACTCACCAATCCGAGGGCAGAGGGTGTGCGAGCTTCCGCAGTCGATTGCACACTCCGCCGCTTCGGCGCTCCCGTTGACGGCTCAGCGTCGTGAGAACTGGAGTCGTCGTCTGATGCAGTCGTGCCTTGCGTGCGTGGTTGCGAGACACGCTCGCGCTGTCCTCCTGCTCGTCCAATCGCACCCGCCGCTGCGCCCGTCGAGGAATTCGCGGGGGCACTCGCGGGGGCACTCGTGCGCGATGGTTGAGGGCGCGAGGGCAGGGCGTCATCAGCATCCGCATCGATCATTCGAAAGTTGGTCGTCGAAGGAGGACTGCGTTGCGTGTCGGGGCGCTGCACATTTGCAGCGGGAGGGGCAATCACGGGTGCGGGAGCCGCGGACTGTGCCGCGAGACGTGCCGCGTGCTCTGCCGCCACCTTCGCATCTGCGGCTGCTTTCGCTGCAACCTGCGCCACAGCCTCACGGGGCAGCAGTGGAACTCCGGGGATGGTGCCGCCCGATGCGATCAACTTTTGGCTGGACTCCGCGACGAGTTGCTCAAGCGCACCAAGTTCCTCGCAGGACTTTGCGTAGTCACCATCGAGGCGCTGCTTGGTTCCTGCGAATGCGATCATGGCGGCCTGAATGGATCGCTCATGCATCGATCGCGCATCGCGTTCCGCCTTGGCGGCGCGTTCGTTTGCCGCAGCAATCTTGTCCTCGGCGGCCGCTCTGGCAGACGCCTCGGCGGCGGCGCGCTTGGCGTGCGAGTCTCGGTCGCGTGTGATCGAAGCTCGTTGCTCTTCGACGCTTGCAAGGCGCTGTGCAACACTCTTCGCTTGGGCAAGCGCTTCGGCGAGCGATGCCAGCGCTTGCTCCTCACGAATTCGCACGGCCTGCATGTCGTGGTTGGTCTCGGTGAGTTTGACTTCAAGGTCGGTGATTCGGCGACCAGTGTCTTGCGAGAGCTTTTCGTAACTCGTGAGCAGCTGCCGAGAACTTCCCTCAGCCTGCTCGCGAAGCCCGCGTTCAGCAGAAACTTGTTGTTCACGCGACGCAACGGCAGCTTGTGTCGTGGCGAGCGCACTGGCGAGTTCATCGCGCTCTCGACTTGCGGCAACCAGTGATGCACGCGCAGACTCCTCGAGAAAGGTCAGTTTGTCCAAGGCGACTTGTGCGGCGGCACTCTCGGCTTGTTGGGATGCGACCACTGCACGACTCTCCTCCACATCACGCTGCACGGCCGCAATCTGGCTCAGCGCATCCTCCGCACGTCGCTGCTGCGTGTCGTGATCGGCGCGGAGTGCTGCGAGGTTCGCGCTGAGCCTTCGATTATCCGAATCGCGTTCCTCCGAGCGTAGTGAATCGCGGAATATCAGTTCATCTCGGGCGACGATTCTGCTGCGCTCCTCGGCGATTTCTCGTTCGAGCGTTGCGAGTCGCTGCGACTGGATCGCAAATGATTCGCGCGCCGCCGCGATGTCGCTCTGCAACGATGCGGACTCAGACCGTGCGGAATCGCGGTCATTCTGGGCCTCTGCGAGGTTGGCTTCGACGGCCGACTCACGGACTCGTATCGCATCCAGCTCCTTCAGGTGGTCACTGATGCATTGATTGAGCGTCGTGCTGTTGGCGAGCAACGCCTCGACTTCGGCCTCGCGATCGGCGCACTCGTGCGCGAGTTGTTCATTCTGTGTGCGACCGTGCGAGACTGCGATTTCCAGTCCCGCGGCTCGGGCGGTTTGCTCAGTCAGCGCTGTGCCGATCGAGTCGTAGTTGCCTTGCAGCGCATCGAAATCGCGGCGCATGCGGACGAGATCCGTCTGAGTCGCACCGACCGCCAGTCGCGTCGAATCGCGTTCGGCAAGTGCGCCGTCGCGCTCTGCGACGGCGATATCGCGTTGCTCCGTGGTTCGAGCAATCCAGACGTTTGCATCGGCTTGCAGTTTTCTCGCCTCATCTGCTGCGGAGTCGGCGATGGCGAGGCGGGTGACCGCGCCGCTGAGTTCAAGGCGCAGCGCTTCGTTCTGTGCGACCATCTCGCCTGCGCTGGATTGTGATTGTGCCAGTTCTCCCGTGATCGATTCGAGTTGCGCAGACGCCTGCGAAAGTGCTGCTGCCGCAGCGTTGTAATCACGCAGCGTCCCGTCGAACTCACGACGGGATCGCGCAAGTTCTGTTTGAATGGCATCGGCGAGCGCCCGCGCCGTGTCGCGTTCTTGGATGGCTCCAGAATGCGCTGAGATCGCTTGATTGCGCGCGATGGTGGTTTCCTCGAGCGACTTGACTGCTGCGTCGCGCTGCTGTGCGATCAGCGCAGAACCTGCGTTGACTTCTTGTTGCTCACGCCGGGACTCTGCGACCGCAGACTCTGCACTCGTCGTCCGGCGCTCGAGGGCCGAACAGGTCGCTTGAAGCTCAACAAGGCTTGCGCGCGCGACGGACAACTCGGCGGTGTGTTCCGATGCACTCGCATGGAGGTGTGCGTTCGTCTTTTCGAGCGCGCGTCGGAACTCATCAGCAACCCGCAGCGCATCTTCTGAATGCGTCAGCGAAGCAGCAAGTTGATCGCGTTGGTGGATGGCATCGGTGCACGCCCGCTGCGCTGCGGCGTGATCGCGCACGAGAGTTTCGAGCGCACGAACCGTGGGTCCATCAGTCAATTGAGTTTGAAGCGATTCGTTCGTGGACTGCAACTCATCCTGTGCGTGCGTCAATGTCGCAATCCTGCCCTCCATCTCGGCAGTCAGCTGGGCCATCATCTGGGCAGAATTCTGGGCAGAATTCTGGGCAGAATTCTGGGCAGAAATCTGGGCAGAAATCTGGGCAGTGCGCTGTGATTCCTGCAAGGATTCGGCAGCGCGCTGTTCCGACTGGGCGACCGCGCTCTGCAGTTGATTGTGCGCCTGAGCGTGCTCCGTCGTCGCCTGCTCCAGTTGTGACTTCGCCTGCGCAAGATCAAACTGCGACTGCGCAAGTTGCATTCTCGACGCTCCGAGTTCTTGCGCAGTGGCCGCGTGCGCAGCCGTGACTTCTTCATGCGCACCCTGCGCTTCTTGAGCAGCAGCATCGAGCGCACGCTCCAGATCAATCACTCGAGCCTCTGCAATCGCGATCCTCGGATCAGGTTCAGCAATCGCAGGTTCCAACACGACTGAAGCAATCACTGGGAGTTCAATGACTGGTCTGGTGCAGACCGCCAGCCCACTGAGCGTCGACGCAGCGCGCCACTTCTCCTCGCCACTGCGACGCACCATGTCGTCTGAAAAGAGTTGACTGGTGGCCGAAAGCTGCCGAATCGCAGTTGGCGTCAGTTCGAGGATCATCGATCCATCCGCTCGACGCAGGTCGTATGTGGAAGTTCGAACAGTGGGGGCGATAGACGGCATCTTGGCAACCTTCCTTGGCGAGCGCGCTTGGCGATTCTCCACGATCCGTGAGTGCGGGAAGTCCGATTCGAGCCACTCACACCAAGCAGCGCCGAGACCAAATTATGACTCGAGCATTACACTCGATTGCCAAGAAAAATCAAGATCATTTCGCTTGAAATGGGGAATCGTGAACCGACAGCTTGCCCACTCGGTCACTCGTCGTCGACAGACTCCACAGTCAGTTCGCCTAAGCGTTCGCCGAGGAGTTCGCCTGTCTGTTCGTCTGACGCGTCGCCGCCCGCCTCGATCGCCTTCATGCGCGCCCAGTCATCGCCGGTGATCAACACCTCTCGCGCAACCGATCCCTTGTGGTCTGAGAGAATTCCCGCCACCGACATTTGGTCGACGAGTCGCGAGGCTCGACCGTATCCAATGGCGAGCCGCCGCTGCAACAGACTGACCGATCCGCGGCCAGTTTCGATCAGGATGTCCACCGCCTTGTCGAACATCGGGTCCCTCTCGTTGGGGTCGATCTCCGCACCCTCGACGGCGTTGCCGATCGCAGAAGTCTTTACAGCAAGCAGACTTCGCTCAAAACTCGGCGCTGCGACATCCTTCAGGAATGTGACAACTCTGCGGGTCTCAGAATCCGTGACAAGGGTTCCCTGGCAGCGACGAAGTTCGCCGCTTCCAGAGGGAGTCAGCACCATCATGTCGCCTTGGCCGAGGAGCAATTCCGCGCCCTTCTGGTCGAGCACAATTCGACTGTCCATTCCGCTGGCGACTTTGAAGCCAATGCGACAGGGCATGTTTGCCTTGATGAGTCCAGTGACGACATTTGCCTGCGGTCGCTGCGTTGCGAGGACCAAGTGAATTCCGACGGCGCGAGCCTTCTGCGCAATCCGGACGATATGAGTCTCGACCTCCTTATTGGTCAGTATCAGATCGGCCAACTCGTCGATCACGAAGACCATGTAGGGCAGTTTCTTTGGGATTCGCGCTCGAGCAGTGTCATCTTCTGGCTTGAGCCGAGCGAAGAGTTCTTCCTCGCCCAGCGCGTTGTATCCAGCAATATCACGCACTTCGGTCGAGCGGAAGAGTTCGTATCGCTCCTCCATCTTGCCAACGGTCCACTCCAGGATGCCAGCCGCCTGATTCATGTCCGTCACAACGGGTGCCATCAGATGGGGGATGTTGGCGAACTGACTCATTTCCACCATCTTTGGATCGACGAGCACCAACTTCAACTCATCTGGTCGCTTGGTGTAGATCCAACTCATGATGATGCTGTTCATGCAGACGGACTTTCCAGAACCCGTTGTTCCAGCGATCAGCACGTGCGGCATCTTGGTGAGGTCGAGCACGAGCGGCTCGCCCGAACTGTCCTTTCCCAGAAACATCGGCAGACGCATCCCCTCTGCATGTCCGCTGGACATGAGCTCTTTCATCCGAACCTTTTCCTTCTGACGGTTGGGCACTTCGATTCCAACAGCGGTCCTGCCAGCCATGTTGGCGATGATGCGGATGTTGGGTGCGCCGAGGGTGCGCGCGATGTCCTTGGCAATTGTCTCGAGCCGTGCGACGCGCGTTCCCGGCGCCAGCTCGACGCAGTAGAGCGTGACCACGGGTCCACTTTCAATGCCGACCACTTCTCCATCGAGTTGATAGGTTCGCAGCGCTTCGGTCAGCACACCAGCCTGGTCGCGCACAAAGGACTCCATGCGCAGAGTGAAGTTCTCTTCTGGGTCTTCCAACATATCGAGTGTTGGAAAGCGGTAGCCGGTGTAATCCACTTCGCGTGGAATGTCCTCATCACGAGCGACAATCTTGTTCACTCCCGCCATGCGCACCGGCATTCGTGCGATGCGTTCACGCAATTGCGCCGCGGTCAAAGCAGGTGGCGCTGCTGGCGTTGAATCCTCTGTTTCCTCGGCGTTTTCAGAGGATTCTGACTCGTCATCCGCGCGCGATTCGGACGCGTATGCCTCACCAGCCTCATCCTCGTCGGCTTCCAAGATGGCGCCTCGACTCGCCGCCGCCGCCGCCTGACGCGATTCTCGCACCAGACGACGGCGACGCTCGAGCGCGCTCTCCACAATTCCCTTTTCGTCCTCAACATCCGCCCCATCTGACATCGCACCAGCCGCAACTGCGGGCTGCAATCGATTCGAACTTCGACCTGTGAAGAAATGAACTGTGCGATCGAAGCATCCTCGATAATCAAAATCCCAAACCGGATCGAGTGCGCGAACTGCCTTCACAAGCGCACCCGGGAGAGCCATCACGACTTCATCAACAGCAACGGTGAAACCAATCAGACAACCGCAGAGCACAATGATGCTTGACCCAATGGGTCCAAAGCGTATCCACACTTGATCAGCCATCCAACCCGGCACAAGTCCGGCCTCTGCGCCAGCGAGTGATCCCCAATGCGGAAACCAGAGTGCGTGCAGCGTCGAGACCGCAAGCATCGCAATCACCGCGCCGATCAAACGCACGATTGGATGAGGAATCATTCGCCCCGATGCGATCACGCCAAGCGCGTACCCGCCGCAGAGCACGATCACCCAAATGCCCAGTCCAAGTCCCTCGTAGAGTGCGTAGGCAAGCACTGCGCCCACCCGTCCTCCCAGGTTGTCCGGTGGATATTGCTGCACCGCGACGGTGTGACTCGGCCAATCGGTGCTCGAGAAACTCAACAGCGATGTTGCGAGGTACACCCAGAGCGCGGCGCTCGCGAGCCACAGAATCTTGTTTGTGACGGAGGCGGGGGGGAGAACACCCGAGCCACTGCTCGGGCGTGCGATAGCCATGGGCGACTTCCTTGCCATAGGGTTTGTCATCGGCAGGACAGACTGCGCTGAATCAATTACCCTTGAGTTTCATGCATTTTCGTCTCGTCGACCAAGTCATCGAATGTGGCCCAGACCGGGCCGTCACGCTCAAGAATGTGAGTTTGGCCGAGGAATACCTGCAAGACCACTTTCCGGGCTTTCATGTGTTGCCTGGGGTGTTCATGTTGGAGGCGTTGGTGCAGTCGGCGCGCCTCGTACTGGAGGCCCGCGACCGCGCGCGCGCGGGAGGTGTGCCACGGCGGATGGTTCTTGGGGGCGTTCGGGCGCTGAAGTATGGGATGTTCGTGAAGCCAGGCGAGGCTCTGCGCAGCGAAGTGACCATCGACAAGGAAACAGAAGACGGAAGCGTTGTCTTCCGAGGCAGTGCAACGGTTGTACGGAGTTCGTCGTCGCCCTCAGCCGCCACCGGTGAGACAGCAATCAGTGGACGCTTTACTATGCGCCCGGTACGGATGCTTCAATTGTGACAGGAGGTTCTCGTTGTCTATGAGTCAAGAAGAGATTTTCAAGAAGGTTCAGGGAGTTCTCGTTGATGCGCTGGGCGTGGATGAGGACGAGATCACGCCGACGGCGCGTCTCACCACCGACCTGCACGCAGAGTCGATCGACTTTCTCGACATCGTTTTCCGCATCGAGAAGGCCTTTGGATTCAAGATCGGCCAGGGAGAACTTTTCCCAGACAACATCAATGACCCAAAGTATGTGCAGGACGGCGTAGTGAATGCTGCGGGCTTGGCGCTCTTGAAAGAGAAGATGCCGCATGTCGATTTCAGCGCATTTGCCGCAGATCCCAAACTCGACAAGGTCTCTGAGGTCTTCACCGTGACCAGCCTCGTCAACTTTGTGCAGGGGAAGTTGGCCGCAAGTTCGGTGGCGTGACGCAAGAGCGGTGATCTATGCGATGGCTTTGGATTGACGCGATCTTGCTGCACGAGCCCAACACGCGGCTTGTCGCGATCAAGAATGTCTCGCTCGCTGAAGATCACTTGCATCAGCACTTCGCCGAAGGGGCGGATGGTCCTGCGCAGCCGATGATGCCCGCGAGTTTGATGCTCGAAGGAATGGCGCAAACGGCGGGCATTCTTGTGGGCAGCGTGAGACAGTTCAAGGAGAAGGTGATTTTGGCAAAGGTCACCGAGGCGGTGTTCGAGAGCGATGTCTTTCCAGGGCAGTCAATTCGATATGACGCGACGATTGATCGCATGGATGACATGGGTGCATCGACAATGGGCACGATCAGCAGGTTTGACCACAGAGGCGGGGGATGGATCGACATCGGTCGCACCGAGATCATTTTCAGTCATGTCGATCAGAATCGAGCGGGCTTGGATTTGCCCGAGCACAACTTTGTCTTCGGCGAAAACTTCCGAGCGATTCTTGGCGGGTTGTTGCCCAAGGCTTGACGAGACGACCCCCCGGTTACGGGCAGAAGCACCTGTGTAGACAGCACAATCTGCCCGTAGAGTGGGTCCTCGCATGACAACTTCCACAGCACCACTCGCCTCGATGACGATTCGCAATCCAGCCACTGGTGCAGTCGTCGGTATGGTCGACTCAACTCCGCTGGGCGAAATCGACGGGATCGTTGCGCGTGCGCGCGCGGCGCAGCCTGCCTGGGCGGCACTCCCACTCAACGACCGCGCGGCGAAAATCAAGGGCGCAATTGCGGGGCTCAAGAGTGGCGCAGCCGCGATGGGCGCACTCGCCTGCGCAGAGATGGGCAAACCCGTGCACGAGGCCGTCGGCGAAGCGAACTACGCGAGTGATGGACTCTCGGAAGAGATCGACGAGATCGTCGCTGCGCTGCGCGACGAACTGCTCGAAGATGAAAAGACTTCGACGCGACTCGTCTTTGATCCGCTGGGAGTTGCGGCAGTCATCACGCCTTGGAACTTTCCAATTCTCATGCCATCGCAGTCGGTCATTCCCGCATTGATCGCAGGCAACACGGTCGTGATGAAGCCGAGCGAAGTCTCGCCGCTGAGTGCCGACGCGTGGGCGAAGTGC
>SIAP01000016.1 GCA_009691725.1 Phycisphaerales bacterium | reverse complement strand
CTGCGCGAGGCACAATCACTCATCGGTCCTGCGATGACGATCATGTTCATCCCACTGATCCTCTGGCTGCCAATCTCGGAGAACCCCACGGGATGGCTCGCGACGGTAGCAAGTTTCATCCCGCCGATTGGTCCATTCATTATGGTTCTGCGAACAACGGGCGCAGTCGAGCAGATTCCTGGATGGCAAATCGTCACCGCGCTGCTCGTCAATGCGGCTGGAACTTGCGTACTCGTGTGGTTGGCGGGACGGGTCTTTCGCATCGGAGTGCTCATGCAGGGAAAGCCCCCGACTCCGATGGAACTGCTGCGATGGGCAAGGGCGCGCTGAATGCCCGCACCCCTTCTACGATCGCGACCATGACGCATCAGAATCTTTGGGCTCCTTGGCGAATGGCCTACTTGCGCGAACTCGAAGCCGCGCAGACCGATCTGCGCGTCTCTGGAACACGCGTCGAGCGCAATTTCCTGCGCGCTGCATGGGATGACATTGACCACCCACAGGCGCACTATCTCGTCTATCGGAATGATCACGGACTCATCATGCTGAATCGATATCCCTATGCCAACGGTCATTTGCTCATTGCGCTCGCAGATCCGCGTCCTTCGCTGATGGACTATCAGCCATCGCAGCGCGCACAATTGTGGACGCTCGTCGATACCGCGGTCGAATTGGTCGAACGCGCATTGCACCCACAAGGTGTGAATGTTGGGCTCAATCAGGGACGGTCTGCGGGTGCTGGACTGCCAGAGCATCTGCATGTGCATGTCGTTCCACGATGGGGCGGTGACACGAATTTCATGGCGACGATCGGCGCGATTCGTGTTGTGCCAGATTCGCTCGAGCAAAGTTGGCGGATCCTGTGCAGCGCAGTGCGCTGACTGCATCCATGCAAAGGCTCGCGTGAGACTGCCCGGAACGCAATTCTTTTTCTCTTCGCTCAACGAACTCGTCGCAGGATTTCATCCGCGATCGCTGCCACCGATGCTGCGCGCCAACTATGCGCGGGAACTCTTTTCCTGGTTCCTCTTGCCTTTCATGCTCGGAGCGATCGAGGGCGGGACGATGGCGATCATCGTCAAGAAGATGTTCGATGGCGCACCTGGAGTCAACCCCGCTGCGCTGGACTTTGCCGTTGCTGCCGTCAGCGCAGCGCCAAACATCGCGAATCTCTCGAGCTTTCTGTGGGCCAGTCTGGCACACGGACGCACCAAGGTGCCATTCATCAGCCGACTTCAGCTCGCAACCTGCGCATGCGTCGCGATGATTGCAGTCGTTCCAGTCACCGCGAACGGACTGCTCGCACTGACGATCATCATCTTCCTCGCACGCATTCTGTGGACAGGCGTGATCACAATTCGGACTGCCGTCTGGCGCAACAACTATCCAAGAGCCAATCGCGCGCTCATCGCTGGAAAAATGGCGATGGTGCAGGCGGTCATGCTGGCGATCACTGGCTTCGTCGTTGGTGAGGCGATGGACATCGCACCGACATCATTTCGATACCTCTTCCCCGCTCTTGCGCTGGCAGGATTCGCAGGGAATGCGATCTATCGCAAGGTGCGGCTGCGTGGACAACGGCGACTCCAACGCGCCGAGCATGATGGCCGCGCGAGCGGCGAGGGGCGCATCAATCCCCGCAGACTCTGGGCGCTGCTTCGCGAAGATCGCTTCTATGCGCGGTTCATGTGGTGGATGTCGGTCTTTGGGCTCGGCAATCTCATGATGGGACCGCCGCAGGTCATCGTGCTCAACGATCAATTCAAGACCTCGTACTTGCAGGGGATTCTCGCCACGACGGTCATTCCCCTGCTTGTGATGCCCATCGCCATCCCCGCATGGTCTCGACTCCTCTCGCGTGTTCATGTGATTCGCTTTCGGTCAATCCACGGTTGGACATTCGTGCTCGCCTCTGCGGCCATGTGGATCGCAACGCTCGTGCACTCGCTCGAAATCATGTATCTCGCAAGCGTGCTGCTTGGTCTGGGATTCGCTGGAGGATCGCTCGCGTGGAATCTCGGCCACCACGATTTCGCCCCCGCCCACCGCGACAGCGAATACATGGCGCTCCATGTGACCCTCAACGGCATTCGCGGCGCGATCGCCCCCTTTCTGGCGGTCGCCCTGTATTTTCCGATGGCTCGCGCCGGAATCGGCGGGTGGTTTTTCTTCGTGTGCTTTGTCATCAACCTGATTGGACTGATGGGTTTCATGTCCATGAGACGAGACATTCCCCCTCGAATCGCCGCAGAAGTTTGATATATTCGACGACCCGCCACTGAGATGGTCTCAGGGGCATTCGCCTTGCGGTCGAGCACAGTGCTCGTCCGCGCATTTTGGAACGCACCCCCTCCCATGGTTGATTACAACTTAATTGAAGACATCGGACTCGATCACGACGCCACCGCAATCCTGTTGCGCGAGGCATTCGGCGATCGACCCATCGCAGAAGATCTCACCGACATCCTGACCAAGGCTGGAGCCTCGATTGGCTCGCCCAATAGCGTCATCAAAGGCACGGTCGTTTCCGTCAGCGGCGACTATGTCATCGTCGATGTTGGACTGAAGAGCGAAGGACAGATACTCAAAGAAGAGTTCGATGACGCAGGTGGAGTTTCTCCTGGCGACCTCGTGGATGTGCTTCTGGAAGAAATCGAAGATGGCGAGGGAAACATCGTCCTTTCCAAGCGCAAGGCAGATCGCATTCGCGGCTGGGAGCAGTTGCTGCAGTCCAAGAAGGAAGGCGATGTCGTCGAAGGAAAAGTGCTTCGCAAGATCAAGGGCGGACTGCTGGTTGACATCGGCGTCCCAGTCTTCTTGCCGGCATCGCAGGTCGATGTCCGACGTCCCGGTGATGTCGGCGATTTCGTTGGTCGCACAATTCGTGCCGCTGTGTTGAAGATCGATCTCGAACGACGCAACATCGTCATCAGCCGCCGCAAGTTGATCGAAGTTGAACGCGAGGAAGCGCGCCGTCATCTATTGACGCAAGTCAAGGAAGGCGACATCGTCAAGGGAACAGTCACAAACATCGCTGATTTCGGTGCATTTGTGGACCTCGGCGGCATCGACGGACTCCTTCACATCACGGACATGTCGTGGGGTCGCGTGACGCACCCGACGGAAGTTGTGCGCGTCGGACAGGAAGTCGAAGTCAAGGTTCTCAACATCGATCGCGAGCGCGAGAAGATTGCGCTCGGACTCAAGCAGCGCGAGCCAAGCCCGTGGGAAGAGATCGAAAAGAAGTACCCAGTCGGAGCGCGTGTGCGTGGTGCCGTGGTGAGTTTGATGTCGTACGGTGCGTTCGTTCGCCTCGAAGATGGCATCGAGGGTCTCGTGCACGTCAGTGAGATGTCATGGACGCGCCGCGTCAATCATCCAAGCGAGATCGTGCAGGTGGCACAGGAGATCGATGTGGTTGTCCTCGATTTCAACAAGGACAAGCTCGAAATCTCGTTGGGGATGAAGCAGTGTGAAGTCAACCCATGGGACCTTGTGGCAGAGCATTACCCACTTGGCACCGTCATCACTGGCAAGGTTCGCAATCTCGCCAACTACGGAGCATTCATCGAGATCGAGGCGGGAATCGACGGACTTCTTCACATCTCTGATATGTCATGGACGAAGAAAATTGCACATCCAAATGAGGCCTTTAAGAAGGGCGACGATGTCAAGTGTGTGGTCATTGAAGTCGACCAAGAGAAGCAACGCGTTGGACTGGGCGTCAAGCAATTGACCGAAGATCCATGGGTGGAAGCCATCCCCGGCGCATATCGACCCGGAATGATCGTGAAGGGAACCGTCACCAAGATCACGAACTTCGGCGTCTTCGTCGAACTCGAAGATGGACTTGAGGGTCTCTTGCACATCTCCGAACTCAGCGATCAAAAGGTTGAGAATCCGATGGATGTCGTCAAGCAGGGTCAAGAAGTGGATGTCAAGATTCTGCGTGTTGACACCGAAGATCGCAAAATCGGTTTGAGTCTCAAGCGAGCGCAGTGGACTGCCGGCACAGGCGGTTCGAGTGGTCGCGATGAGAGCGCAGCCAGCACTGAGGATGATGCGTTCATTCTTCCAAAGAAGTCCAAGCCAACCAAGGGCGGTATGGACGACCACGGAGCGCTCGGAACTGACAAGATCAAACTCCACTGATTTGTTTGAACTCGACTCGATTGGTGTGAGTGATGCGTGCATCCGTCACGCCAATCGGACACTCCAAAAGCAACGACGGCCTGCGAATTTTCGCAGGCCGTCGCGCTTTTCGGCACATCCTGCACACAGGTGCTTGGACGTGTCTCCCCATCCGCCCATCCGCCCCCCTCAGGGGGGTGGTGGTGCCGAAAATGGCGTTCGTATCAGAGGATTGCTAGGAATGACAGTATCGTCAGCAGCGCAAGGCGCTGTCGTGTGACCTCGAATGGAATAATTCGGTGCAAGAACATCACAACACTCGTATTCAACTCTTCATCTCGCGATCACACGCATGATCGACCCATACACTTTGAATATGTTCCGACTTCAGTGGATTGCCAATCCAACTATGCGTTTTTTGTGCATCGCGCCACTTTTAGGGCTGGCGCCACCCCCTCAAATTGACGCTATCACGGCGGCATGGAGTGGCTGCCGGGCTGTGCTCCAGGAGGGCGAAAGCGGTGGAAAACAGGCAATCCCTGCGCTGGAAGGGGCTTGGAGCGCGGTTGTCATCCTGCGAAAGGACGGCAAGGTGGTCGGAGTCGGAGATTCGCGCGGCGGCCAGGCGGTCCGGGATGCGCTTGGCATGGCGATGGCGGATACGCGGGTGCGGAATATGCAGGGTGGAGGCGATCCAAACACGATTCGCTGGGATCAATTCACGCTTGAACTCGAAGTGGGATCGAAGCCAGAGCCGCTGGTTGGTGGCTCGTACGCAGAAGCATCGCGAGAGATTGAGGCCGCCCTCGATGGCATCGCAGCTCGAAGAGGCAGCGAGTGGGCGGTCGCGCACCCTGCAGTTCTCCAAGCATTGAATGCTGCTGCGGCTCCAGATCAAACGCTCCTCTCGCTCATCATGCAATTGGGACTTCCGGCGCGCGAAATCGTTGATCTCCCCACGACGGAGCGGGTTGGGCTCTATCGATTCTCGACCACGCGAATTGTCCAGCCGACTTCACAATCGACCCCAACGATTGTTCATCGGGGAGCTCGTATCCAAATCACTCCGGATCCCACACGCGCTGCGCAGTACGCACATGACGCTGCGATGAAAACATTCGAGTGGTTCGAGCGGTCATTTATTCGATTCGCCGCCGACAACGCGGCGCAGGCGGAGGGAGCGCAACGCGCACTCGAGATGCTTGGCTTGCGAGGCGACCATCTCACGGCGGTCGGCAGGGACGAAACGCTCAACGCACCACCAGCAGAGCAAGCGCTCGCGGCGTTTTCGATCGCCCGATTTGCCGCACTCAATGCGTCGGATGCCGAACTTTCTGCGCGGGCGAGAGGGCTTTCCTTGGAGATTTTGGGCGGTTTGCACGCGGTGGCGGAAATCGAATCCGACCCACTTGCCAATTCCAAGGCGGTCTCGTGGATCATCATGACCGGTTGCGAACTTGGACCCGCGCTTGACACATCGCCTGCCGCATCGGCGATCGTTGCCAACGCGACTGCCCTGCTTGGGAAGACAATCAATTCAGGTGCGTCCGACGGTGCTGGGAATCCCGCTGGAAATCACGCTGGAAATCACGCTGGAAATCACGCTGGGAATCCCGCTGGAATACTCCTCGGGGATCCGCTCGAAAAATCGCTTGCCGCTGCGGCACTCGCATCACTCGATCGAGCCGGTCACCCACTGGTCGATCGTTCCATTCTGATTGAAGCACTCGATCAATTGTGGACGAACGAATCGCGCGGTGCGCTCGTTGGAATTCTTGGATGGCTCCTGTGGGCTGATCGATACCTTGGAAGTGTTCCGCCAACACACTGCACCATTGCGCGTGCGGCACGGGCGGCGCTCTCACGTGCGCAGCTTGGCGTCATGCTGCCAGACGATGCTGGATCACACGCGCCTGCCGCGGTTGCGCCAGATCTTGTTGGAGCGATCGCACTCTCGGGAATCGGAAGCAAGGGTGCAACTGCGCAAACCGCGCGCCCCGGCCACGCGCTCGCGCTCATGATGACTGACCCAACCCTCACACTCGTTGGAGAACAGTATCGAGCCCGTGCAATGCAGATTGGGATCGCTCGATTCCTTCGTCAGTTGGCCTTTGACGATGTCTCCGTCTATCTCGCACCTGATCCGAACCGTGTTCTTGGTGGGATCCGAACTGCTCCGTGGGAAAGCCGCGTCTCCGTTGCCGGAAATGCGATGGCGCTCTTGTGTCTAGAAGAGTCGGCTTTTTCCATCAAATCGCTCAATTCGGTGCTAGAGTTGTCGAAGTAGCGGATCGCAATTGAAGGAGCTCACCATGGTCGTGACCAATTCAGTCAGAGTCCTCACCCTTGTGTGCTGTGCTTGTGCTGTGCAGTCGACGCTCGCGCAGTCTTCCGCACCGCCAGCGCCTGCGACAAAGACCGCTCCCAAAGCCGCAGCAGCACCGACACCTGCGCCTGCTCCCAACCCAACACCCAACCCAACACCCAACCCAACACCCAGCCAGTCGGCTGTGACGCAGTCGATACCGAGATCCCCTCAAGAGTGGTTTTCGGAACAGCCTGACATGCTCTTCGCATTGCTGAACACAGAGGTCTCCATCAACTTTTTCGAGACCCCCGCGAAGGAAGCCATTGAGTACATCCAGAACATCGTCGGCGTGCAAATGATCTGTCGGTGGATGACAGAGAAGAGCCCATCTGGGATGGATCCAGATGAATTGATCACACTGAAACTCGACCGCATCAGTGCGGTCGATGCCCTCGAAGCGGTGCTCGAACAACTCTCGACCGAGACGGGAAGCACGTGGCAACTCCGGACGGGGTTTACGGAGATCGGTCCCAAGAGCATCTTGTCGAGGCAGAGCGCGCGTGAAACAAAGTTGTATCCAATCAAGGACCTGCTTTACGAGACCCCCTACTTCGACAATGCCCCTGACTTCAACATTGACGCAGCACTCAACCAAGGCGGTGGTGGTGGTGGCGGAGGCGGCGGGAGTGGCGGTGGCGGTGGCGGAGGATTTGGAGGAATGGGTGGAGGCGGTGGTGGTGGCAGCGGCGGCGGAAGCGGAGGTGGCGGCGGGAGCCTCTTCGGGAATGGCGGCGAGAGCCCACAACGGGAGACTGACGCAGTCAAGTCGGCGCGCCTCATTGGTCTGATCAAATCACTCGTCGAACCAGAAGCATGGGACAACGACTGGGCCTTCATCGAGTATCACCAGAACTGCTTGATCGTCCGCGCACCCGACTATGTCCATCGCGCGCTCGGTGGCTACGCATTCCTTCCACCATCGCGACTCGAGCGGCGAGTTCATGGTGGTGGTCGATATGTTTCCTTCAACGCTCCGATGACCTTCTCGCACCTCAATGGATTCACGCCAGTTCCAGTCGGTGGATCTGCGGGTGGAGGCGGCACGAGACCGTGATCGTCGGGCAGCGTCCGCAGCAATAACTTCTGGCAAGACTTCAGGTAGGACCTCATGCAGGAATGTTCTTTCTAGAGCAGCGGAAATGCAGAAGTCCACTCGATCAACGATCCTGACTGCAGGTGTGATTGCAGGTGTGATGGCAGGTGTGATTGCGCTGCTCTTCGCAGGGCTTGCCCTCCTCGACACCGCCTTTCTTGCGAGATTTTTTACGCACGAAGTCCTTGCGAAGCACGCTGGAGTTGCAGTGCGCGCCGTCACCATCGAGGGAGCGCAGTGGTTTCGAGTGAACTGCGTGTTGTCTGCGGTTGCGTGGGTGACGTGTGGGATATTCCTTGTTCGACAGACGCGCCCTCTGCCCAGAGCACACGGTCCCACCGACACCCGCGATGGAAGAGTCGCACTCCGCGCGGTCTTTGCACTGGTGTCCGTTGTGGTTCTTGGGGTCGCGCTGCGTGTCGATCGAATTGCCGAGAGTTTCTGGTTTGACGAAATCTGCGCGCTCGTTGATTACGGGCAGTACGGACCTGGCGCCATCATGGGGACCTACTTCGTGCAGTCAAATCATGTCTTGCACACGCTGGCCTGTTGGGTGGTGATGAAGATTGCTGGCGGCGTCAGTGAACCACTCTTGCGCGCACCCGCGTTTGGTGCCGGTCTTGCATCAATCGTTGCCATCGCAATGCTGATGCGTGAATGCGCGCGATGGCGCAGGGTTTCGACACAGCCACTGAACATCATGTCAGTGGGCATCGCCGGAGGCATTGCAGCGGGCATCGCATCGCTCTTGCCGATCCTGGTCTTGGAATCGGTTGAGGCGCGGGGCTACTCGATGATGATTCTCTTCTCGGCGCTCGCATCATGGCAATTCCTCAGCGCGTGGCGGATGCACAGCCCAGTTCGATGGCTTTGCTACGCACTCGTCTGCGTGTTGGGAGTCTGGTCGCATCTCGCGTGTGTTGCGCTCCCGCTGAGTCACGGCGTCATCGCACTCTGGCTGATCGTGTGTCCGCGACAAGGTGCGGCAGATCGGCGAGATGGCGTCGCTGCACTCTCCGCGCTTGTGCTTGCTGCGATCACGACGATCACGGTGTTGTCGCCGCTCCTACCCGATTTGCTGCGGATTCGCCGTGAGTTCCAGGCACTTGATGGCAACGAGCCGTCGATGCTTTCGCTCGAAGGATTCCACATCCTGCTCGGCATCGGCGGCGCGTGGACAGTGTGGGCGGCACTGCCTGGCGTCGCGCTCGTCATCATCGGGATCGCCGGATGCCGACGGGATATTCATCGACGCATTCCTCTGGCGGTCACGCTCGTGGGGCTCCCGATGATTGTGGTTGGAACTGAACTCGCCGGAAGTTGGATGTATGCACGCTTTGCCCTCTTTGCACTCCCCGGCCTGATTTGCGCCATGACGTTTGGCGCATGGGACCTTTCGTGGATGAAACGCAGCGCGTTGGCGTGTGGAGCATTCGCCACCGCTGCTCTGTGGATCATCTCGCTGAAAACTCTTCCACCCAAACAGCCAATCCGCGATGCGGTGGACTTCATTCGAGCGCAGGATCCTGCACTCACCACCATTGCATCGGTCGGGCTCGAAGACAATGTGGTGATCTACTACGGAGTTCTGGCAGGTCTTGATGTGTCGAATGCTGGATCGAGTGATGAGAGTTTCGACTCCATCACGGCCGAGACGAATTGGCTGGTGCTGCTCTACCCGCGTTCACTCACCAGCCACACGCGGCTGGGCATCGCACAGGATTGGCAACTCGTTGTGACATTTCCAGGATGGGTTGACTGGAACAACGGAGACGTGTCGGTCTACCGACGCACTGTGACGGCGGTGCACTAGTCATGTCGCAGCGCGACGACTGGGTCTTTGCGGCTCGCAACAATCGCGGGATACATGCCAAAGATCAGACCCACTGCTGCAGCGACAGCGAAACTCACCACGATGGACCATGTCGTGATGATCGGCTCGAGCGTGAACCCGCCGCCAAATGCTCCTTTGAACATCGGCCACTTCTGGATCATTGGCACGATCACCCCGACACCGAGCGATGCGCCAACGCCGAGGAGGATTCCCATCAATCCGCCCACAGCGGAAAGTGATCCTGTCTCGACGAGAAATTGCAGGATGATGTGTTTGCGAGTGGCTCCAAGCGCGCGTCGAATGCCGATCTCACGTGTTCGTTCGGTGACACTTGCCAACATGATGTTCATGATGCCGATTCCGCCAACCAGCAAACTGATGGCGGCGATCGCGACGAGCATCACATTCCAGACGAGCATCGCTCGGCGCGCATTCTCGAGGAGTTCCCATGGCACCACGATCTGCACATCCTCGAGTCCCGGATGACCGACCTCCATCAGCCGCTCCACGCGATGCGCAACCTGGCTGACGGCTGCGGTCGACGGCGCAGTGACATAGACCTCGCTCAACTGGATCTCTTCATTGGTCGATGTTCCCGATGTGCGCCGCTGAATGACATCACCAAACTGTCTTTCCGCAGTCGTGACTGGCATGTGAACATCGCGATTGAGATCTCGCCCAACCAGCGCACCGCCCGCGCCGCCCGCCAATCCCTGCTCTTCGAGCACGCCGATCACGCGGAGCACCTGTTGATCAACTCGGAAATCCTGCCCGAGCGCGTCGCGTGCGGGAAAGAGCTGACGCGCCGTCTCCGCGCCGAGCACCGCCACTGACGCGCGCGATTCAATGTCGTGATCGCTCAAGTACCGCCCGCCTGTGGCCACACGCAGGTTGGCGACTGATGCGAGTGCTGGCATCGTGCCAAAGCACTGACTGTTGGTGCGAAATGCACCACGACTAATCTCGCTTCCAACAGCCTTCAGCGGTACGACCGCCATCGCATCTGGCAACGCAGCTTCCAAGCGGCGGGCATCTTCGTAGGTGATTCCGTACCGCGACAAGAAGGTGCGCGCCTGCGCCGAACTCGCCGCATCGGGGGGTTTCGAGCTGCGCACGATGATGTTGGTGGCACCGAGTGCCGCAATGTCTCGCAGCGCAGACTGCTTGTTTCCCTCGCCAATCGCGACCACCACAATGACCGCTGCAACCCCAAGGATCACACCGAGGCATGTGAGCACCGAACGCAGCGCGTGACGGCGCAGATTGCCAAGCCCGAGGCGGATCGTTTCCAAAATGAACATCGCCCCCAAGCGTAGAAGATTCAGCCCGTGTCGTGGCTATGCTTTTCAATTCGATGAGCGCGTCACTTGAGGTTGCAACAGAGAGAGAGGGAAAGTCCAGCTGGATTTTCATGATTCGACGGTGCGGCGAAACAGCGACGCACTGCGAAATCACTCTCTCATGGTCTGACTACGACTGGTGGTCACCGAGCGGTTCCCATGCTCCATCGCAGGTTGCACTCGCGGTTGCACAGGTGGCATCATCGCATCCGCTTGACAATGGCGTCATCCGCGGTGTTCCCATCCGGTTTGACGCAAGCTCGATTCGCAGGCGCATCTCTGATGCAGATGCGCTGGTTACTGAGATTCTGAGCCGCGTGTAAACGACGACGATGTGGATTCGGCTCGACCCGATGGACTCAGTGGAGTTGGCTGAACAGGAGTGGCTAGATGCGCTCCCACTGGCATCAACGGCTTGCGCTCTACAACGCGAAAAAACAGCGGCACCTCCACAAAGAACGTCGCCCCATGACCGGGCTGCGAAATGATCCCAATCGTGGCACCGAGCATCGTTGCGAGCTCGCGACAGATTGCCAACCCAAGACCAGTGCCACCATGCGACTTGGTGTGACTCGCGTCCACCTGCCGAAACTTCTCGAAGATCGTCTCTTGGAGGTCGAACGGGACACCATCGCCATCATCCGAAACCGAAATGCGAACTGCCTCACGCCCGTCCATGCTGGTCGACTCTGCAGAGATCCGGATCTCTCCCCCAGCCCTCGAAAACTTGACTGCGTTGGAGAGAAAGTTGTAGAGAACCTGTTGCAGCTTTCCGGGATCGGTTTCCACCGTTGGAAGATCGCTCTCGACCTGCGCAGTCAATGTCAGTTGCCTCGCCATCGCCTGTGGTCGCATGATGGTCTGCAGACCCTCAACGATGTCTGTGGCATTCGAGGGAACGACAGCGAGTGACATCCGTCCCGCCTCGATCTTGGCCATGTCGAGCAACTCGTTGATCATGTCGAGCAACATGCGAGCACTGGTCAAGATGTTCGAGATGTACCGAACACGCTTGGGATCCGCAGTGGCATCACTGCTGGCAATCTCGAAAAGCAATTCCGCAAACCCAATGATGGAGTTCAGCGGCGTACGAAGTTCATGCGACACATTTGCCAGAAACTCGCTCTTCAAACGATTGGATTCGAAGAGCCCCACGTTGACCTCGGACAACTCCACCACCTTCAGGTCGAGCGATTCGTTCATCGCACGCAGCGACTGGTGGCCTCGATTCATCTCGTCGAGCATCTCGTCAAACGCGCGCGAGAGCTCTTCGAGTTCGTCGCCCGTGCGCAGTGCACTTCGCACCGTCAAGTCGCCACGGCGCACTCGCTCGGCGCTCGCGCGCAATCGCCGGACGGGTGAGAAGATGAGCTTCGTCAAGATCAGCGAGAACACGATGACCGCCAGGACAACTGCGAGCACTCCCCCAGCGAGGATGTACCAACGGCTCGAGAGAATCTGATCTGCCGCGAAGGTGCTCGTGCGCTCGATCACGAGGATCGCCCGAAGCGGATCGCCGAGTGCTGTCTCGGATGCGCGCGCAGAGAAATCGACGAACTGACGGTCTTGAATCGCCCGCCACTCTCCCTCGCGCAGCGCTCGGGCGTAGCGATAGACGATCCCCTTCGAACCCCGCACGCTCGTGAAGTACTCCACGACTCCCGGACCAACAATGAACTCTCGGTACGCCGCATCGACGAAGGGATCAGCGGAGCTGCCATCTTCAATCTGTTCGATGGGGACCACACGAATAGGAATTGGGATCCCCTCAGTGCGATTGAGTGCGAATCCATTTCCAACCCAGGTCTCTGCGAGTTGCCGCGACATCTCGCGTTGGCTCTCCTCCACCACAGACTCCAACCGAATCCACGGTGCCGCGAGTGCCCCCGCCAAGATCAACAGCACCGCACCGCCAAAGAGCAGCTGGCATTTGTTGGCGAGGGATGGTCCGCGTGCCATGTGCACAGCCTATCGGTTCGGTTGTCGCGTCTACTCTGTGCGTGTGCGCCGTGATGGAACAAATGAAGCCAGTGTTGAAATGTCCGATGTGCTCTGCGACTATTGCCGTACATCGTGGACGCTGGATCGACCGATGATCGAGGGGCATCACGGGTCGTGCATTTGCGGCAATTGCCTGTCGATGGCGTACAGGTCGGTGCACTTGAATGGGTGCAATGATGTCGCCGTGGGAGAGGTCGTGAAATGCACCATGTGTCTCGAAGAACGCACCGATGCCTGCTTCCGCAGTCCCGCCTATCCGGATGCGCTGATCTGCTTGCGCTGCATCAAGATGGGGGCGAAGGCCCTCTCGCGCGATCCTGACTCCAACTGGAAATCTCCCACCGACGAGTCTGCGAACTAGGCTCGAACTCATGGATGCTGCACGCGGAAAAACTCTTGATGTCGGTGCGGTCGGGCTCAAACAGTCGCAGATTCCCTCCCATGCTGCAGGCGCATTTGATCCGCGTGTGCTCTTTCCGTCAGCCTCCAATCCATTGGAGATCGAAATCGGTTCCGGCAAGGGAACCTTTCTTGTGCAGCAAGCGGCGCGACAACCAGGGACCAACTTTCTGGGAATCGAATGGACCGCCGAGTTCTGGCGCTACGCAGCGGACCGTGTACGCCGACGGGAGCTCGCCAATGTGCGGCTCCTGCAGATCGACGCCTCCGAATTCTTTCGCTTCTGGTTGCCAAGTGGCATCGCGAGTGTGATCCACTTGTACTTCAGCGATCCCTGGCCCAAGACGCGCCATCACAAGCGGCGGGTTATCCAAGATGAAACGCTTGCGCACTTTCATCGTGTGCTGTCGTCAGCCGGAGAACTTCGGATCGTCACAGATCATGTCGAGTTGTGGGCGTGGTGTGAAGATCACGCCGCGCGCAACGCACATCTCTTCTCGGTCACGCCATTTGTCGCGCCAGATTCTGCAGGCGTTGGAGAGGTCGTGGGCACCAACTTTGAGCGCAAATTCGCGCGCGAGGGGCGACCGTTCATGGCGATGACTCTGGTGAAGCAGGGGCAGTCGGCAGCGCGGGAACCTGTGCAGTCGTGCGGACAATCCGCTGGACGATCCACTGGACGATCCGCGCCGGCACCGCGGGGTCCATCGTCTCCTTGATGGTGGCGTACTCATCGGGCATCCCCGTTCGTGCTCGTTGAAAGAGATGATTGACACCCGCCACGATTTCAATCTCGGGCTTGACTGGACTGACGAGTGCGCCACTCTCAAACGCCTGCAGATTGTGCCGCGGAGACACTTGCACATCTCGCTCACCAAAGAGCACGAGGGTTGGCACACCAATGCGGCGAATCGCCGGCGCAGGGTCGAGCGGAAGGAAAGTCTTGATCCACTGAGAACGGACTTGTGCCATCCCCTGCTTTACCGTTGACTCGATCATCGCGTCGGATGGTTTCGTTTTCATCAGCGCCGCGAACTGCGCCTCAACCAGCTTCGTCATGATCGTCGTCAGGGCTGCGTCATCTGCGCTGCTCATGACTGCATCGAGCATCTCACGATGGCACTCAAGGGCATACGCAGCATCCCCAGGCGCAACACCCATCTGCGCATAGATATCTCCTGACTGAGTCACCATGAGCTCTGCGCCAGTCAGACCAGGCGGCGCAAGCAGAACCGCAAAGTTCATCGCTGGATCTGGAGCCTGCGCCATCAGCACGCCAATCAGTCCACCCTCGCTGTGACCGATGATGCCAACACGCGCCGGATCGATCTCGGATCGTGTGCGCAACCATGCGATCTGCGACTTTGCATCTTCGAGAAAGTCGAGCGTCGTCGCGATCGATGGATTTCCCGTCGATCCGCCGACACCACGATCATCGCATCGCAGCGATGCGATCCCGTGATCCGCAAGCACCCCAGCGAGCAATCGAAATGGCTTGTGCCCGAAAATGGTCTCGTCACGATCTTGCAGTCCGCTGCCGGTGATGAAGACCACCGCAGGAATCGCTCCTTGACCAGATGCAGATTGGGGAAGGACAAAAGTCCCGGTCAGTGTGCTGCCATCGGGGCCAGCAACCATCACTTCGATGCCGCCTCCAAAACTCGAAGCATGCGAAATCACGGCTGGACGAGTCTGTGTTGCAGGCGGGGCAGTCACCTCTGCTTGCGCAAGAGTTGACCCCACGACCAAGAGCAGCGACATCATTTCAGCGCAGTCGCACGCCAGTTGACACGGGGCGCCTCGGCCCACATGCCTTCAATGTCATAGAAGGCGCGCTGACTGGGCTCGAACAAGTGCACGACGACATCAACGAAATCCAGCACGATCCAACTCGACCCAGCATCAGCTGATGTGCGCCACGCTCCCGAACCCTGCGCCTTTGCCACCTTGTCGATCTCATCTCCCACCGATCGCATTTGCCGCTGGCTCGTTCCAGTTGCGATCAGCATGTAATCACAGATTTGCGAACGCCCCACGAGATCCAGTATCACCACTTCGGAACACTTCAAGTCAGTCATGAGTGACGCGGACTGAACAGCAAACGCTTTCGCCCGCGCTGCATCCGACTTCGCGCTCGATCGTCTCATCGCACCAAATCAGAAATCGAGATTAGCGTCCGCCACTTGGGCGACCGCCGCCTGATCGACCGGCACTTGGCCGACCGCCACCCGTGCGACCACCGCCCGTGCGACCGCCACCAGTCCGACCGCCACCAGTCCGTCCGCCACCAGTGCGACCTGCCAGCGGACGACCTCGCGCACCAGATGAAGAAGATCCGCCACTTGATCCGCTGCCACCCGCTGCCAGTTCGGCCTTGATCGCAAACGCTCGTTGTGGTGCGCGCATCGATTCGCGGCGCTTGATCTCAGAGGGCTTCTCGTAGTACTGCCGCTTCTTGAGATCCTTGGTGATCCCCTCGCGTTCGCACATCTTCTTGAAGCGGCGCAACATCTGCTCGGCGGTTTCGTTTCCTCTGCTCTTGACTCGAATGGGCATGCGTGTGGATCCTTGTATGGGGTGAGTCCCGAATTAGACCATCTTTGCAGCCTCTAGGCAAGCGGGTCGAGAAGTTGGCAAAATGCCCCTACCCCCGCCCAACGACTACCACAATGCCCCTCATCATCGATGTCAACAACCTCCTGCATGTCACTGGCGTTCTCCCCGCGGAGATTGCTGGTCCAAACGAGCAGGAGATGGCAGACCTCATCTTGCAAAGCCGATTCCGCGACGAGGCGATCTGCTTCGTCTGTGATGGGCCCGCTCGCGGCAGGCAGCGAGCCGACATTGGATCGATTGTCTTTCACTACGCGGGCACGGGGGTCACTGCTGATTCGGTGATCGCACAGATGGTCGAAGATTGCACAGCGCCCAGGCGAATGACCGTTGTCTCAGGAGATCGTGCGATTCTCAAACATGCCAAACGGAGGCGATGTCCGACAATTTCCTGCGAGGAGTTTCTGGAACTGCTCTCGCGTGACTACGCCAAGCGCACGCGATCGAAGCGGAAAAGCAACTCGCACGCGGACCGGTCGACGATCGATCCACTCACCCAGAGTCAGATCGATGCGTGGAAAAAGTATTTCGGACTCGATGATGCAACAAAGCTCGAGTCGCTCTCGCGCGCCGCACGCGATGGACCGGCGCACAAGAAACCACACGATCGGCGCACGCCTCGTCGGCTGGACTAGCCCTGTCTGCGGGCACATATCAAGGTGCGCACCAAAGGATCTGCCCGCAACCACCCCTCCCTCTACTCTCTGCTCCATGAGCGACGCAGCTGACGACTCCCCCGACTTCATCGAAGTGGGACAGGGCCCATTTCCGACGCTTCACTTTGAACCCATTGCGATGGATTTCGACTCGCCCCCGAGCGATCCCGTCATTGAGTTTCGTCGTTGGCTCGCAGAGGCGAATCATCTCGCGCTCGTCAATCCAAATGCGATGGCGCTCGCGACGGTCGATGCGGATGGAACTCCATCCATTCGTACCGTGCTGCTCAAGGCCTTCGACGCACAGGGCGCTGTCTTCTTTACGAATCGCATGAGTCGCAAGGGACAGGCGCTCGCCCGCCATCCGCGTGCGGCGATCTCATTTCACTGGGACAATCTCGCCCGTCAAGTGCATATCGAAGGACGGGTGACACTCGTCAGCGATGCGCTCAGCGACTCCTATTTCGCAACGCGACCGCACCAGAGTCGCATCGGCGCATGGGCGAGCGACCAGAGTCAACCCGTTGCTAATCGCGCCGCACTTGACACATGCATCACCCACGCCGAAGCACGCTTTGCTGGCAAGGATGTTCCGCGACCTCCACACTGGGGTGGATACCGAGTCGCACTCGACTCCATCGAGTTCTGGCAGGGAGATCCCTTTCGATTGCACGATCGAATCGTCTACACGCCTTCACTCGCGGTCAATCCATCAGAGAGCCGCTGGAACATCACTCGACTTTTTCCATGAATTGAAGCGGCTCTCGCGTTCGCGTTTGGGGGGAACCCATCCACCGCAGACGGTGACTCGACCTGGACCAACAATTTCGTTCAGTTTGCGCAGGATTCCAGGCTCCGCCACCACCCGAACGCCGCGTGGAATCAGCGTGGCGCATCCCTCATCTACTTCGATTAAGACAGCAACCTCAACTGGACGACCCTTCAAACTCAACACGCTTCCAGCAGCCTGACGCAGCGCCCCGGCAAGCATGCGAATCGTTCCTGCAAGCGGCTCAGTCGGCGGCTCACCGAGTGCAGGATCGGTCAGTCGAACCTCGATGCGACTGGCAAGGTTCGCGGTGGCATCTTCGATTGCAAAGACTCGATCCACGATGACTCCTGGTTCGGTTCGCGAACGATCGACTGATCCGACGAGCGCAACAACTTTGCCATCTTGCATGAACTCTCCGCACTCTGCAAAGGTCTCCGCAAACAATACCGCATCGAATGAGCCGAACCGATCAGCGAGCGTTGCAATCGCCATGCGCTGATTGGCATGAGCTCCACGCTGCGTGATGATTTGCCGAACGCGCGTAATCAACCCTGCGAGCACGATGGTTCCACCGCTCGCGCGATCGACGAGTCGCGTGCTATCACAATTGCAGAAGGAGGCGATTTCCTCCTTCCAATCATCCAGAGGATGACCGGACACATGGAATCCCAGCGCCTCGCGCTCGTAGTTCAGAGTCGTCATACGGTCCCATGGCGCTGCGCGGCGAAGCGCAGAGGTGCTCGCTGCTGGGGCGTCGACCGTGGCATCTCCCACGGGCAATCCAAACATCGACATCTGTCCAGCTGCACGATCCCGCGCCATGTTCTGTCCTGCGCGCAAGCCATCATCGAGCGAGGCAAGCACGGACGCACGCTCGGTGGTTCCGTGCAGCGAGTCAAGCACCCCAGCCTTGATGAGCGTTTCAAGCGAAGCTCGATTCACGCTGCGAAGATTCACGCGAGCGCACAGGTCAAAGATGTCTCGAAAGTGACCACCACTCGTACGCGCTTCCAAGATCGCCGCAATCGCATTATCACTGACCCCCTTCATCGCGCGCAACCCAAAGCGCACGTGTCCGTGAAGGTGATCTCTGGGCTCCTCTGGTCCGAAGACCACAGCGAAATCCGTGGTGGACAGGTTGATATCTGGCGCCTTCACCTCGACTCCAACATGACGATGTTCGCGCGTCGAGTCCGCCCAGTGCGTGCGTTTGCACTCTTCCAAATAGACCGCCCAATCCTCCACCTTCTGCGCCTGACTTTCAAAGGTCAGCACGGCGGACATGTAATGCGCCGGGAAGTAGGTCTTGAGATACGCGGTCTGAAATGCAATGATTGCGTACCCAGTGGAGTGGCTCTTGTTGAATCCATACCCCGCAAACTTCAGAATGAGATCGAAGAGCTCATTCGACCGCGCCTCTGCGAGTCCTCGCGCGAGCGCTCCTTGAATGAAGTCCGCTCGTGCGGCATTGATGACATCCTGCTTCTTCTTCGAGATTGCCTTGATGATTGTGTAGGCAGTCCGAAGAGGAATGTCACCAAGCTGATGCAGCACTTGCATGATCTGCTCTTGATAGACCATCACCCCGTATGTCTCGGCGGTCAATCGATCAACCACTTCATGGATGCGCGGCACGGGTAGACGACCCGCCTTGCGCTGGCAATACTGCGGGATGAGTTCCATTGGACCGGGACGAAAGAGCGCGTTGGCTGCGATCAGATCTTCCAAACGATCCGGTTGCATCTCGAGCAGTGTCTTGCGCATACCACCGGACTCAAACTGAAACACGCCCGCTGTTTCCGCACGTTGAAAGAGCCCAAGCACCCGTTGATCTGCGAAGTCGATGCGATCCAAGTCCAGGGGATCGGCGCCGCGCTGACCAATGCCCTTGCCAAGCTCCGTCGACCGTCCGACAGCGCACCACTGCGCCTCTGGCGTCAGCGACTCTCGAATCAATCGTTTGGCGCACTCGATGGTCGAGAGCGTGCGCAGTCCTAGAAAGTCCATCTTGAGCAGGCCGATTTTTTCGCAGGTCGGACCATCCCACTGTGTAATGACCTCGTCGCTCCCACTCGTCGCACGGCAGAGCGGCACAATGTTCTCAAGCGGTTGCGTCGATATCACCACCCCTGCCGCATGAATGCTGGAGTTGCGCGCATGATCTTCCAATCCCTGCGCATGCTCAAGCAACTTTCGGATCACAGGATTCGCGTCCCGTGCCTCACGAAGTGCTGGTTCTCGCTCGAGTGCCCTCTCAATCGTGATGTTCAACTCGGCTGGGATGAGATCGGAGAGCCGCTGACTCTCCGTGGGGGTAAGCCCCATCGTTCGCGCGACATCTTTGATTGCAGCCTTCGCCTTCAGTCGCCCAAAGGTAATGATCTGCGCGACATGTCCATACTTCTTGCGCACGTACTCCAACACCGCAGCACGCCCATGCTGGCAGATGTCGATGTCGATGTCGGGATACTCGCTGCGATCTGGATCGGTGAATCGCTCGAAGAGCAATCCAAATTTTTCTGGACAGGCATTGGAGAGTCCAAGCACATAGCCAACCATTGTTCCGACCCCAGAACCACGGGCGAGCGCCGGAATCCCCTGCTGATGCGCCCAATTCACGAAGTCCCACACGATCAAGAAGTACGCGCTGATCGACTTGTTCGCCAAGATCTGCAATTCGCGGTCAAGTCGCGAGCGGATGAGCGGCGTGACGCCGTGGGGTCCATATCGCCAGACCACTCCAGCTTCGCACAGCATTACGAGTGCCTGATCGCACTCTGCCTTTGACTGCAACTGCGCCGCCGAGTGAGCGTGTGCATCATCCGTTGCGCCATCAAATGGACTCAATTCAAACTTGCTGCAGTACCGCTCGTACCACTCGGTCAGGTCGCCAGTGGGCGCGCCTGGACCATCGGGGGGCGTTCGGACCCGAACCATTGGTGCGTGGTTCTCCCCGCGAGGAAGTTCGACAAAGCACCGCGCTGCGATCCGAGCCGAGTTGGCAAGCGCCTCTTGCTCGTCATCCGCCGTAAAAGTTGCGGCCATCTCTGCCGGACTCTTGACAAAGAGTTGGGTTGGATAACGCATCCGCTGCGGGTCATCCTTGTTCTTCCCCATCGAGATGCAACAGAGCGTGTCATGAATGTCGTGGTCGCTCTCAAGCAAGAAGTGTGCATCGTTGTCCACCACGAGCCGCAAGTCCAATTCGCTCGCGAGTCGCTTCAGCAGTGGATTGATGCGCTCCTGCTCTGGGACGTGCCTCTGCAACTCGACATAGAACCGCGGTTCTCCGTGCTCGTCCTTGCCAAATGTGCGGGCATGCCAGCGCGCCTCTTCAAGTGCAAGCGCCCAGTGGCTGGGCTGTCCAGTTTCCGCAAAGCGCGTCAAGTGATGGGCGATGCTCGACCCGAGATGACCGTTGATCGCGATGAGCCCCTCACTCCACTGCGTCAGCGTCGACTTATCCATGCGTGGTCGGTGATAAAAACCCTGCAAGAACGCATCGCTCGAGAGCTTCATGAGATTCCGCCACCCAATCAGATTCTGCGCCAGCAAGACCAGATGGAACCCGCCATCCTGCGACTTGCCATCGAGGGTCTTCGTGGCGACACGGTTGCGACGATCGCCCTCTTTGCCATCATGATCTGGAGCGACATACGCCTCGATCCCCAAGATCGGTTTGATCCCATGCTTCTTCGCAATGTCGTAGAACTCCATCGCACCAAAGAGATTGCCGTGATCTGTGACGGCGACGGCAGTCATCCCCAACTGCTTCACGCGCTTCACCAGTTTTTCGATCCGGTTGCCGCCGTCGAGCAACGAGTACTCGGAGTGCAGGTGAAGATGAACGAACTCGCCTGCCATGCGACTCATAGTAGAGCGTCGACCACCCTTCCTCTCCCTGCGAATGCCCCGAGAATTCCAGATCCTCTTGGACTATTCTGAAAGTGACCGTGCAACTCCCATCCGACACTCAATCGACCCCTGGTCGATTCACCATTCCCACAATGGTGAAGATCATCCTGCTCCTCGTCATCGTCATTCCGATCGTCGCACTCTTCCTCGTTGCCAGCCTCACCCTCATCGCGGTCGTCATCGCCATCGCGCTCATCCTGTGGGGAGTGAAGCGCATCCTGCGAGGGCTCGCCGGCGCGGTGGTGCGACCCGCCGATGGACGGGAAAATGTGCGAGTCATTGAGCGTCGCTGACCGAGTCGACTCGATTGAGCAGCGTCTCGTCTTCCAACAATTCCTCGTAGTCGCTGCGGAACGCCTGGGTCATCGAACCCGGAGCCCCCTGCCCAATGGTGCGTTGTTCGATTCCCACGACAGGCAACACGCCCCAACTTGAGTTGGTCAGGAACACTTCGTCGCTGGCGAGGAGATCGTCGATGGTGATGTCCTCGCGCACAACCGCAATACCACGCGCCTGCGCGCACGCGATGATCGCGCCTCGTGTCACCCCCACCAGGACCGGCGGATCACTCCCCACTGCGCCTTCGCCGCGCGCAAAGGGAGTTTTCACCACGCCATCGCGAACGACAAACACATTGCTCACACTGCCAGCAGCGAGCCGATTGTGGACCGTAAAAAACAAGGACTCAGAGCACGCACTCGCTGCGGCGCGCTGCAATTCCGCGAGCCGTGGCCAGTACCAGATGGTCTTGTGCCCAGCGAACTGATCCATCGGATTCAATCGCGCCTCTGCGATCCGAACACGCACCCCACGCTCAAAGATCTCCGCGGGATAGCGCGTCGGAGGCTGAACAACAATCGCGATCGTCGGATCGCTGTGCGATGCTGGACCGTCAACTCCGGGCGCGCTGAGCATTCGGAGGTCCCCCGCCGTCACTGTCAAGCGAATCCGCGCAGACTCCATCCTGTTCGCTGCGAGCACCAGTTCGATTGCTTCGGCAAGCGGTTCCAACCGCAGTGTCTTGACCATCCCCAGTTGCATCGCAGATGACTTCAACCGTTCGAGATGCGCCATCACTCGAAAGACTCGCCCATGTCGGGCACACATCGTCGAGAAGAGCCCAACTCCATGCTGAAATCCTGCATCGAAGAGCGACACCTTGGCATCTGCGATCGCCACGATCTTGCCGTCCAGCCACACTTTCATCGCACACCCGCCGAGTCGGTCACACTGGGAGCGAACTCCCCAACTGTTGGCGCGAATACTCCGACGAGGAGCACATTTGGTTCGTTCGACCGTGCGATCACGCGCACCGCAATCTGTTCTCCGCCCTCGTAGTACGCCAGCGCAGTGTGTGTCGCGTCTCCCAGGGATCCCGTACCGAAGTCACCAACGCGCACATCAATGCGCGGCACCGGAGTGAGCAGTTTCCCGACAGAATTGCCCAGTCGCGTGCGAAATGCCTCCACCAGTATTGGCTCGCTCCCCTTGAACGCATTCGAAGTACTTGCGGGATCTCGCGCAATCTCCTCAAGGACCTGCGTCAGGAACAACCTCACGCGATCCGACTGCGCATCGGAGTCCCGCCCATGCATCATGGGGAGCCAGAGCGCGACTCCCACAATAATCAGCGGCATCACGATCAATCGCATCGAGCGCCATCGCGCGATCATGCTGTTGGGCGGATTCAGCAACGTGCTCATCACGAAAGGGTAGCGGCGTTACTATCGGAGAATGCCGATTGCCACGCTCAACAATGTCCGATTCGGACATGGAACCCGCCTCCTCCTCGATGGGGCGGTGCTTTCGATTGAGCCGAGTGAAAGGATCGGACTTGTGGGTCGCAATGGTTGCGGCAAGAGCACGCTGATGCGTTTACTTGCCGGTCAATCCAAGCCGGACGCTGGCTCGGTCGGACTGCAACGCGGCTGTCGCGTTGGATTCCTCACGCAGGATCCATCCATAGAACCCTCCGACACACTTCGCGAAGCCGCCGCGCGCGCCTTCGCGCGCCTCCACGAAATCCGCCATGAGCTCGACGTCGTGTACGAAGGACTGTCGCACGCAACAGCGGATGACTTGGAGCGACTGCTCTCTCGACAGGCCACCCTGGATGCCGAATTTGAGCGTGCAGGCGGATACGCAATCGATCACAAGATTGACGCGGTCTTGCACGGACTTGGATTCATCGATGCGCAATTCTCAACGCTCGTCAGCAAACTCTCCGGCGGACAGCGCGCGCGCGCAGGGCTTGCAAAGTTGTTGCTCGAGGAACCCGACCTCTTGCTCTTGGATGAACCGACAAATCACTTGGATATCGAAGGGCGACGCTGGCTCGAGGACTTCCTCGCGGATGAGTTTCCTGGTGCGGTCGTGGTGGTGAGCCATGATCGCTGGCTTCTCGATCGAGTCGTTTCTCGAATCATCGAGATCCACGATGCGAGTATCCGCGAGTATCCGGGCAACTACGCCGACTTCACGATTCTCCGACGCGAACGTGCGCTCACGCAGAAGCGCATCCACGACAAGCAGCAAGACAAGATCTCGCGCGAGGAGTCCTATATCGCTCGCTACAAGGCGGGTCAACGCGCACGGCAAGCGAAGGGTCGCGCCACTCGACTTGAAAGGTTTCAGCGCGATAATTTGGTCGAGCGACCAGTCGATTTCGATGTCATGCGATTGGAACTTCCTCGCGCCGAACGCGTGGGCGACATCGTGGTCTCCGCACACGAGGTGGACAAAGCATTTGGTCCTCGGGTGCTCTTGCGCGACCTTGAGTTGACGCTCAAGCCCGGCGATCGCCTTGGAGTTGTCGGTGCAAACGGAACTGGGAAGACCACGCTCCTTCGCATCTTGATGGGGGACGAGAAACCAGACAAGGGCACACTCAAGAGAAGTCCGCGACTCTCTGTTGGTTGGTTTCGTCAGACGCACGACCACATCGACAAGACCCATCCCGTCTGGGAGTACCTCCAGTTGACTGTTCCCCCACGCGCCAACGGTGTGCGCCTCTCCGAACAAGAAGCACGCGATCTCGCTGGCGCCTTTCTCTTTTCGGGTCGTGCGCAGGAGTCACTCCTTGGCTCACTCTCTGGTGGCGAGCGCGCGCGCGCCGTCCTTGCGGGGCTCGTCGCAGGAGCGCACAATTTGCTCATCTTGGACGAACCATCGAATCACTTGGACATCCCAAGCGCAGAGCGGCTGGAGCAGGCGCTCTCGCTGCCACCCGACGAGGGCGGATACGACGGCACGCTCATCTTGGTGAGCCATGATCGCGCACTTCTCACCGCAACGTGCGATCAGATTCTCTCGCTCGATGGTGATGGTCGGTGGAGACTCTTTCAAGGAACCTACGCTGAGTTCGACGCGCTACGCATGAAACTCGAGTCAGAGTCATCAAGTGAGATCGCCACAACCTCGAGCCAAAGTACGCAGGCCTCTTCGGGGAACACTGCGCAGAAACCAGTTCCCAAGCACATTCCGAAACACGCGCCAAAGGTCGCGCACGGGTCACCCTCGAGCGCTGCGAAAGTTTCTCCCCAGAACTCACGCCCTCGCAAGCAAGTGCGTACGCGAGATTCGGCGACCATCAAGGATCCACGCAATCCACTCTCGAACCTGCAACTCGAAGAGTTGGAGTCGCGCATTCAGTTGGTGAATTCGCGCCTCGCAGAGATTGACGAAAAACTCTCGAATCCAGATGTCTACTCGGATCGAAAGCAAACCACCGCGCTCCTCGATGCTCGAGCCGAGGCGGAGCGAGAGCGACTGACACTTGAAGAAGAGTGGCTGCGCAGAACCAGCTAAAAACAGTTTGGACGGGCGCAGATGCGCCCAACCCAGTTATTGCGGTCGCGTTGAGAAGAGCATCGACCCACGGGAGTCCACGACTTGCCAATCCGAATTCGCATTCGCCCCACCGGTTGGAACCGCGAGGCGAGCACCGCCGACAGGACTCCCCACCTTGAAATCGCCCACCGTGGTTGCAATCCCTGATTGGCGATCGACTGATCGCAGCGTCAGTGTCTGATCGCGCGCGAGTTCAATCCACACCACCATCACGGCGTCGAATGTGGGAGTCAATATCACCGTGGCAGATCCATTGTCGCGGATGGTCGCGCCCGAAAGTCCCTTCACCACACACTGCTGATTGAGAAACTCCCGAAACCCCAATCCGATCATGGACGAGAGTTCGACGGACGTTTCATTCTGCAGTGCCAGCTCACTAATTCGCACTGACTGCCGCGATGTAGAAATCTGGAAGAGAAGAGAAACGACCAGGCCGCCGATCGCAGTCACGCATGCGGCCCTCCACATCATCGATGAGCGACGCCAACGCAGATCAACCGCGAGTGGTTTCGAGGTGCGCGCAGACGAAAGTGACGACTCGGAATCTGACGACATGCTGCTCACTTCCGCGCCAGCAGTCGGTCGACCGATGGTTGCAATCGGTGCGAGTTCTGCATCGCTTGCCTCGACCGCCTGCGCAACCGTCGCGAGCACACGAAGTCGAAGCGAACCCTCTGGTTCAATTGTTGGAAGCAAGAGTGTTTGAGTGACGACCGCAGCCTGCAGATCGAGAACTTCTCGCTGCACCTGCAGCGTGGTATCTCGAAAGAGCCGCTCTAGTCTCGAACAATCGACACCTTCAAGCACGCCAAGTGCTTCGAGTTGAGCAAGCTCAATGATTTCATCACGGTTGGACGAAAAACTAGACATACACACCTCTGACGCAACAACTGGGGGTCCCTTATTACCCTCAGTCCGGGAGAGGCGCAGTCACCACCAATCCCTTTTCCCACTACGAGCCACTGGGCTACGCAGTCCTCCTGAAGAGGCTGACACACGTCAGCCGTTCCTTCTAGCCAACCGATACGCAACACGGTGCTCATTCGATGCACCAATCTGCAGAATCCGACCATGGCCGGCGGGATCCCGAGCCCTCTTATCCAGTCTGCTCGATCCCAAACTTTTCGCGAAGGCGATTCAAACCTCGGCTCAATGCGCTCTTGATCGTTCCAACAGGCATATTGCGCTGATCCGCCACATCTCGGAGCGAATAACCCTGCAAGTAAACCCGTTCAATGACTTCGCGTTGCAAGTCTGGAAGTTCTGCCATTCGGCGGCGAACGGCAGCGCTGCCCTCTTTGATGTCCTGCATCAAATCTGCTGTATCTGCAACATCGTGCTTCCCTTCGTCAATCGAAATCGCTGTTGGTCGGACCATCCGCCGACGAAGGCGGTCAATCAACATTCGACGGGAAATGAGCATCACCCAAGTAACCAGCTTTGCGCGGGTTGGGTCGTACCGATTGGCTGTGCGCCAAATCTGCACGAACACGTCTTGTGTGGCGTCCTCGGCCTCTGCGACCGAACCAAGAACTTGGCATGCGTTGCGAAAAACAAGCGATCCAAAGCGGTCGTACAGCGTCCGCACGGCAACCTCGTTGCCTTGCGAGATCCTCTGCATCAGTACCCAGTCTTCGTTCTCCAAGTCCATCTCCTTCAACATCGGCGAAAGTCAATACTGCGGTGCACAGATCGATGCCACCCTCAAGAACCCTGACTTTCGATGACTTTCTTCAATTCCTCTTCCACTCGCCAAAGTCTGCGCACGCAGACTCGGTCAGATGCTCGATTCTCTTCAAAGAATCAGCATCGAGAGGTCCATCGTCCTCTCGCACTCTCAAGATGCCTCGAATCCACCCAAATGCAAACAAAGATTCGACTTTTCTCCACCTTGACAAATCGGCAGAATTCAGACGCAAAAACTTCGCAATTGTGCCTCTGCAGACTTTTCTTCCTCAATTCCCGTGGCACAATATACATGTTAGGCAGGGAGCGTTTCACGCATTGCGGTTGGAGTTTCCATGTTCTTGATTCCCCCAGAACATCCTCGGCGAAGAGGCTTTCAATGTAGTTCGACGAAGCGTGCGGCATGGGTGTCTCGTCGCGGGTTCACCATTGTCGAACTGATCGTCACGATAACGATCGCGGCGATTCTGACTGGACTACTCATGCCAGCGCTGCGCGCCGTGCGCGCAAGTGGGAACGGAATCGTTTGCAATTCTCAACTTCGCCAAATCGGTATCGCGTCACATGTCTACGGACTCTTCAACAACGAAAGCTTGCCTGCGACACGTTTTGATGATGTCGACAACAACCGGCCCGCGGAGTTGATGGCCATGACGACGGGAGCGATGGCGCAACCGGAGCAGAGCTGGCAGTGGGATGGGCTTGGGCTGCTGATTGGAGATCCCGGTCGTTATCTTGATGACCCTCGCGTGATGTACTGCCCCTGCCACCACGGAGAACATCATTTCAGCGTGTACGCAGGTCAGATGACGAAAGACTTTGCGACGCGCATCTACAGCAATTACCACTACATCGGCGATGATGATCAAACGACAGGCAAGCGTCGACTCCTCTACGAGCAGACTTCTGAAACGGTTCTCGTGGTGGATGGAATGCGATCGGACACGGATGTGAATCATGTGTCCGGCACCAACATTCTGCGCGGTGATGTTTCTGTTCGGTTTTGGTACGACCGTTCCTTCGCCCTGCGCAATGCATTTGCCAATTGTTCCACGGATAGTCCACCGCCGCCGCTCACCTATCAACAGTTGTGGGCGCTGTTCGCCGCTGATCCGCACTGATTCAGTTGTCGAACTCTGAACTACGGCGAAGCACCTGCTGTTGTTGGGGCGTGCGCTCGTAGCGTCGCAATCTGCATTCGGTGTTTGCCCAAGCCGAGATCGACGGTTTCGTAGTGGGTCGTCGTGAGTAACGGACCGACGAGAATGTGATCGATATGCCACAGTGGGAAACCGCGTGGGAATGTCGCACCCAATCCGACCCCAGCCTGCTCGAAGGCGTGGTTCATCGTGGGCGCAAACTCGGTCAATGACGCTCCTCCACGCACCGCATTGAAGTCGCCCACGATCACATCCGGCGAGTCGATCTGCATCGCTGCAAGTTGGTTACGCAGTCGAGAAAATGACTCCCACCGAGCGATCACGGGGTCTGACGGAAAGTCGACCAGGAGTACGCCAAACGATTGGTTGCCCTCCCACGCTGCGAAGCGCAGAACTGCGGCGGTCGACTTCAAATCATCAAACAAGACCCGCGCCTCGACGATCGGCACGCGAGAGACGACTCCAAAGCGACCGACCGTGATTGCGATGGCATCACTCGGCGCGAAGACCCCTGCGAATTGGTCCCCGAGCATCGCGCCACATTCCGAAAGAATGAAAACATCAGGACCACCAGCCCGATAGTTGCGCTGAAAGTACGCACGAAGTTTGGGAGCGAAGAGCGCTGCGTCTCTCCCTGGCCAGTTTGCATTGAAGTGGGCGATACGAATCGTCGGCGACTCCCCTGACGGGTCCACGATGCCGCGTCGCACAAACCCATAGTCCTGGGTCAGTGTCATGGCCAATTGCACGAGTGCAACCATCCAGAACATCCTGCACATCCGAATCCACTTCGGCTGGATCAACGCCACAGCGCAGAGCACCGAGATCGAGAGGGCGACAGAGTTTGGGATCCAGTGCAGAAACTGGATCGAACCGAATCGATCAGTGACAACTCGCCCCAATCCCCATGCAGCGGCTGCGCCCATTCCACACGCTGCGATGGCGCTCGGCCAGACTCTGCTGTATCGGTTCACGGCGCGACCGGAGCGTGCGGAAGAGACTTCGCAGCGGCGGCGTGCACGAGCGCCGCAATGGCGATGTCACATGCGAGCGTGCCCGCATTCAAGTTGAGCGACTCTCCCGCAAAAATCAGCGGTTTCCCGAGCACATCGCTAATCACTGCACCTGCTTCTTCAGCGACCACCACGCCAGGTGCGTGATCCCACACCTTTTCCGCTCCATGTGCGGCGGGAACACGCATGAAACAATCCGCCGCTCCCTCTGCAACGAGCGCATACTTGCACTGGCTGTCGAGCGACACCGAACTCCATTTCAGATCCGTCGAAGCCATCACCGATCGCATTCGCTCCGCGCGTGATCCACCTTCAATGGAATCGCAAACGCGCCACGATTCGCCAGTGTGCTTTGGGCGATGCACCCGCAGCGCCGTCCTCGGCAGCGTTCGAGATTGATCGCACGGTTGAAACTTCCATGCGCCGCAACCGCGCAGCGCTGCGTAGACGGTGCCGAATTGCTCGTCATTTCCAACCTCCAGCGGATCCCTGCCCATGACCAGCGTGGGGCAACTCAACACCCCAACAGTTGGTTGGCGATTCTCCACGAGGGCCAAGCAGAGCGCGTAGTGTCGTGCGCTTCGGAATCCTTTTGTGCCGTCAATCGGATCGACTGTCCACCAACTGTCGCCGGTGGGTCGGTTGTCACCTCGAAGAAACTGAACCGGGTCCGCAGGGGCGGCAGACCCCATCGACTCGCGCACTGCGACCAGTGCTCGAGCGAGCAACTCCGCGCCTGCTGTTCCCAAGAAACTCGACTCGCCCTCCTCGCCAACAATCGACAAGGATGGGGTGCGCTGCGCCAACACAGAACAGACTGCCATCTGAACCGCAAGATCGCCGGCCGTCACCGGAGTGCCATCTGGTTTGATGTGCGGTTCCCGCGCACGCGGGTGGCGCATCGTCACCCGAAGCGCTGCCAATCCTGCCAGAATTGCCTCCGTGGCGATGCTGAGGCGCTCATCTGTGGGAGTTGCAGTCTGCATTCTTCGAGAATAGCGATTCCCCACGACTGATTCGAGCAAGTCGCTTGGCACGGGCTTTGCTCTTCGTCGACGCCCTTTGGGGCAGAAACGGAACCACGATGTCAAAAATTATTGGAATCGATCTCGGCACAACCAACTCAGTTGTTTCCATCATGGAGGCCGGCAGCCCAAAAGTGCTCATCAATTCGCAAGGGAACCGAACGACGCCATCCGTGGTTGGATTCACTGAAAAGGGCGAACAGCTCGTCGGGCAACCTGCACGCCATCAGCAAATCACCAATCCCAAGCACACCGTCTTCTCCATCAAGCGGTTCATGGGACGGCGCGGCTCTGAAGTGAAAGAGGAGCAAACGCGAGTTCCGTATGCGGTGACTGGTGGCCCAGACGACCTGGTGAAAGTGGACATCCGAGGCAAGATCTTTACTCCCCCAGAAATCTCCGCGATGATCCTGAGGGACCTCAAGCGCGTGGCGGAGGAGTACCTGGGAGAAAAAGTGGATCGCGCAGTCATCACTGTCCCTGCATACTTCAATGATGCGCAGCGGCAGGCGACCAAGGACGCTGGCGAAATCGCTGGACTCAAGGTTGAGCGAATCATCAATGAACCCACCGCTGCGGCGCTCGCCTATGGATTAGAGAAGCGCAAGAACTCGCGCATTGCTGTCTTTGATCTGGGAGGTGGAACCTTCGATGTTTCGATTCTCGATGTTGGCGATGGCGTCTTCGAAGTACTCGCCTCCAACGGCGACGGGCACCTCGGAGGCGATGACTTCGATCAACGCCTGATCGACTTTGTTGGCGAGGAGTTCCGCAAGAGAGAGGGAATCGATGTCCGCAAGGATCCGATGGCACTCCAGCGCCTCAAGGAAGCAGCGGAGAAAGCAAAGATTGAACTCTCGACGCAGCTCGAGACATCAGTCAATCTTCCCTTCATTACCGCAGATCAGAATGGACCCAAGCATTTGCAAATCACTGTGACTCGCGCAAAGTTCGAGGAACTTTGTGCGGATCTCTTCAATCGACTCCGTGGACCCTGCCTTGCGTGCATCAAGGATGCCAAACTCAATGCCAAGGACATTCAGGATGTTGTGATGGTCGGCGGGTCGATCCGTATCCCCAAAGTTCAAGAGATCGCAAAGGAGGTTTTCAATACAACCGAACTCGATCGCAGCATCAACCCCGATGAAGTCGTTGCCATCGGTGCTGCGATTCAAGGCGGAGTCCTGCAGGGAGAAGTCAAGGATGTCTTGCTCCTTGATGTCACTCCTCTTTCGCTGGGCGTTGAAACGCTCGGCGGTGTCATGACGCGCCTGATCGAGCGGAACACCACGATCCCCACCAGCAAGAAGGAAGTTTTTTCGACTGCTGCGGATCATCAGACCTCGGTCACGATTCATGTTCTGCAAGGCGACCGTGAGTTCGCTACTGACAATCGAAGTCTCGGCCGATTCGATCTCACCGGCATTCCGGCGGCTCCTCGTGGCGTGCCACAAGTTGAGGTGGAGTTCTCCATCGATGCCAACGGCATCATGAATGTCTCTGCGACAGACAAGGCCAGCGGTAAGAAGCAGGAGATTCAGATCACGGGGTCGAGTGGCTTGAGTAAGGACGAAGTCGAACGGATGCGTCGTGAAGCGGAAGAGAACGCGGGTGTCGACAAGAAGCGCCGTGAATTGGTCGATGTGCGAAATCAAGCAGAGCAGGCGATCTACGCCACGAAGAAGTCACTCGAAGAGCATGGGGCGAAGATCTCCCCCGAGGGGCGTGCGAAGGTCGAAAGTGCGATCTCGAATGTCGAATCCAAGACCAAGGAAGACGATCGCGCCGCGATCGAGGCCGCGCTCAAGGGGCTCAACGAGGCGTCGATGGAGTTGGGAAAGGCTGCGTACGAGGCGAGTAAGAATGCCAAGGCTGAAGGTGCGCCAACTGGCGATTCTCCAGCGGGCGGCGGAAAGCAGAAGGACGATGTCATCGATGCCGAGTACGAAGTGAAGGACGGCAACTAGCACTCTCCCAGGCTTGGCATACGGTTCGGGTCGATGCACTCAGAACAAACAGAACGCCCCCGGCGCATTGCCAGGGGCGTTTGTTTTTTAAAGGCCAACGAGCTGAGTGGCGAGTCGTTCAGCGGCGACGACGGCTCAGCAAACCCGCGAGACCAAGAAGTGCGATTGCGCCAGGCGCAGGAACCATGCTGCCAGAAACGATCACATTGTCGATGCGGTTCGTTCCCGCAGAGGATGTTGTCACGAGCGAGCGCATTCGGAAGAGGACACTCCCTTGGTTCGCGGCAGCCGCGGCAGCGGACGTCGTGTTGAACCCAGATTGGGCTGCGCCAGTCGCGGTCCACGACAGCGTGTTCGTTCCAGCAAGCCCCGCCTGAATGACTGTATAACTTGTGAGCAGAGTCGACCAATTCGCGCCGCCGTTTGTGCTCATCACCAACTCAAACGATGATGGTCCAGTTCCACTGCGGGTCTGATCCCACGAGATGGAGATGCCTTCGTACCCTGTGGTCGAGAGACTCACTTGGTAATAATTGCCGGTGGTCCAGTTATTGCTGCTGAACGAGTAGGTCGATCCGTTGCCCGATGGGCTGGAGTACACAGTCACGGCCGCGGTGTGGGAACTCGAGAGCATTGACCCAGCCGCGGCTTCCCCGCCATCGGCCGCCCCGTAGTTGTATGCGGTGCCAGCAGTTCCTGTGGCGACCGTAGTTGCCATCGACCAACTTGCGATGATCGCACCTGAAGCAGAAAGGGAGAGCGCGGACGCGGCGATCGTCGCAACGATTGTTGACTTGATGAATGTGTTCACGGAAGACTCCCAAAACCGAGTGCGTCGATCAGTTCGACTGATCGCCCAATGCCTCGCCTTCCGCTTGGAATGTAACCCAACAAAGTCCCGATGCAAACCAACGACGAGTTATTCCGCATTCATTTATTGTGAATGCACAGCCAAAGAAGGCCAGCTGATTCGCTACTATCGCCCCTGCTTCCACCCGATTCGACCGACACTCCGGATTCCAGATGGTCTGGGATCGCAGTGACTGACTCTACTTCGGAAGCGTTCAGAGGCACGTCCAAGCCATGGAAGCGATCAAAGGAATCGGCGTAAGCGCAGGAATTGCCATCGGAAGGGCGCTCCTTTTGGTTCATAGTGATCGGCGCGCGTCGTTTCGAACAGTCGGGAGCTTCGAGATTGAGAACGAAATCCAACGAATGGCGCGAGCCATAGCGGATTCGATCGAACAATTACTGCATATACGGAACAAAATGGCGCTCCGAGGAGGGAAGGAAGCGGCGAGAATTTTCGATTTCCACCTTGAACTTCTTGGAGATCCAACGCTTATCGGTCCTATTCGAGAGGACATCGCTCGAGAGGGTGTGGTCGCCGAGTATGCGGTTTCAGAAAACTTCCGCAAATTGGCAGATCGCTTTCGTGGGATGGGAAGCGACATCTTCGCGCAAAAAGCCGCCGACGTGATCGACCTCGAACGGCGCGTGCTCTCGCGCCTCGGCGGGCGTCCCGCAGATCGCATTGCCACGCTCAAGGGTCCAGTCATCGTGATCGCTCACGAACTCACACCGAGCCAAACGGTCGAACTGCACCGCGCACACATCGCTGGCTTCGCAACCGATGGCGGAGGATTGACCGGTCACACATCCATTCTTGCACGAGCACTTGAATTGCCAGCGGTCGTTGGATGTGCACGGGTCTCCACAGATGTCGAAGATGGCGACATGATCATCGTGGATGGGGAGGGCGGACTGGTGATTGTCCGTCCAGATGATGCAGTGCTTGCGCGGTATCAACTGCTTGCGCGGGAGACTGAACATCGCAGGCACGCCCTTCGAAGCGATGCGACCCAACCCTCTGTCACGCGCGACGGGATGGCCGTTGCGCTGCTAGGAAACATCGAGTTTCCCGAGGAAATTAGCACTGTGCTCGCCAACGGCGGATCCGGCGTGGGACTCTATCGGACCGAGTTTCTCTATCTCATGAGTGACGTTCCACCGACTGAGGATGACCACCTCGATAGTTACCGTCGAGCGCTCGAGCTTTCGGATGGACGCCCGTTGGTGATCAGAACGCTCGACCTTGGCGCAGACAAGTACACGCAAGGAACACTGGTCGAAGCAGAGCGAAATCCGTTCCTTGGACTTCGCAGTATCCGATTCTGTCTTGCCAATCAGGAGATGTTCAAGACGCAACTGCGCGCACTCTTGCGTGCGAGTGCGTACGGTCAGATCAAGATCATGTTGCCGCTTGTGACGCATGTGATGGAGCTTCGGCAGACCAGAATGTTGCTGAACGACCTCGCCGAAGAACTTGAGGAGGCTGGCATTCCATTTGATCGAAACATCCCCGTGGGCATCATGGTGGAGACCCCCGCCGCGGCACTCATGGCGCGGACCTTTGCAATTGAATCGCAATTCTTTTCCATCGGTACGAATGACCTGATTCAGTACACGCTTGCGGTCGACCGAGGCAACGAGCGCGTCGCAAGCCTCTACAACGCGGCAAACCCAGCAGTTCTGGGGCTCATCAAGAGCATCACCCGCACAGCTCGGCATGTGGGGATTGATGTCAGCGTCTGTGGGGAAATCGCCGGTCAGCCATTGTTCACTCCGTTGCTCGTTGGCATGGGAGTGCGTACACTCTCGATGTCCCCTGGGCAGATCCCCGCAGTGAAGCGGGTGGTTCGGGGGCTTGAAATCGAACGCTGTGAGTCCCTCGCGAGGCGAGTTGGCTCGTTCGATTCAGATCGGCAGGTGCTTTCGTGCCTGCGCGACGAGTTGCGGAAGATAGACCCGGAGGCGCTTGCAGGTTCAGAAGGCAGCTAGCGCCAGTCACAGATCACCAGTTTCAAGGAACCAGATAGACAAGAGGCATGCTGAATTGGATGGACCCGCGAATCGCCGCTCGTGACTCACGACGCCGCGAATCGGAACTGTGGACCCCCCTTCACCATGCGGACGGAACAGACGCGATGCAAATTGAACAACCATGGCTTCACTCGACCTTGTTGGTCGACTGGAACACGATCGGAAGCCGCTGTGCTTTCGGTGGTGCCGAAGCCCGTCGACGCATGTTCCGTCATTGCTCGCCGCACACGTGCGGCAGGATGACACAGTGCCAGAGAATGACGAAGAACTAGACGCGAGCGCCGACGAGCGCCCCGCCCCCGAAAACCACGACGAAGAATCACCAGCGCGAGATCACAACGCGCAAGACCCGGCTGCGAGCAGAGATGCCACATCTGGAGGTTTCGCACCACCCGAGGTCAACATTGACGACTACGCCGAAGAGGCGCACGAACGAGCTGATCGTGATGCGCAGGAAAGCGACTCGGAAGAATCAGAACTTGCCACGAGCGAGTCGCACGAGGGTGCCGTCGTTGAATCGATTGGTGGCGGCGCAGAACTCGAGGCTTCAGAAGCCGAGAATCCCAACGACCCTTCACTCCCTGGCGCTGACGGCGAAGCGGATTCCGATGCCCCGCGTGCGCCGGAATCCGACGAGGTTCCCGCGAAGAAACCAAAGTCGCGTGCCCGTTCGACCCGCGCACTTCCGACTCGAAAAATTCAACTGATCATCAATGATGAGCCTGGCGATGAGTGCCGCATCGCGATCCTCGCGGATGGTCGATTGGACTCTTACTTTTCAGAGCGTGAAGCATCGGCGACGAATGTCGGAAGCATTTACAAGGGGCGAGTCATGAACGTGGAAGCGGCGATCCAAGCTGCGTTCATCGACTTTGGCTCGGGTCAGAACGGCTTCCTCCACATCAGCGATCTGCACCCAAAGTACTTCCCCGGTGAAGACCGCACCACCGAGCAAGTCGGCAGGAAAATCGCGCGGAGCGAGCGACCACTGATTCAGCAGGCACTGCGGAAGGGTCAAGAGATCCTCGTTCAAGTGATCAAAGAAGGGCTTGGTTCCAAGGGACCGACGCTCACGAGCTATCTCAGTCTTCCAGGGCGATTGCTGGTGATGATGCCAGACATGGATCGTGTCGGCGTCTCGCGTCGAGTTGAAGACGAGGATCAGCGCCGCGAGATGCGCCGGATTCTCGACTCGCTTGAATTGCCGGAGGGATTCGGATTCATCCTGCGAACTGCCGGATTTGAGAGCACGAAGACGGAGCTCCAGCGCGATGCCGCATACTTGAACCGTCTCTGGGATGCGATGGAGAAACGCAGCGAGAAGACTGGCGCCCCGTGCGAGCTCTACACGGAGAGCGATGTGCTCGTGCGCACGCTGCGTGATCACACTGACTCCACAGTTGAATCGATTGTGGTGGATAGCCCAGGCGCCTTTGAACGCGCCAAGATGTTCCTTGACGTCATCGCGCCAAAGACCTCTGGAAAGGTCTTCTATTACAACGGGAAGGCACCGATCTTCGAGGCGTATGGCATCGAACGACAGATTGATGAGATCCACTCCCGAACGGTGTCACTTCCATCGGGTGGTGCGCTCGTCTTCGATCAAACGGAAGCACTCGTCGCCATCGATGTCAACAGCGGACGCAGTCGCAGTGCGCGTGACTCCGAGACCAACGCATTCCAAACGAATCGTGAAGCGATCGAGGAAGTCTGCCGCCAATTGCGATTGCGTGATCTTGGCGGATTGATTGTGATGGATTGCATCGACATGCGGTTTGTCAAGCATCGCCGCGAAATCGAAGAACGGCTCACGGAGTTGCTCAAGTTGGACCGAGCAAAGAGTTCGTTTGCGCCGATCAGCGAATTCGGCATCATCGAGATGACACGCCAGCGCATGCGACCAAGTCTGCGCAAGATGCATTACAGCGACTGCCAACATTGCGCCGGCAGCGGCGAGATTCGAGTTGCAGGTGCGGTCGCCGCAGATGCCATGCGCCGCGTTGCACTGCTCTTCAGCTATAAGAATGTGCAGCGCGTCGAAGTGGTCTGCTCGGTTCGTGTTGCGTCAGAATTGCTCTCCAATCGTCGCCGAGCGATGCACGAATTGGAAGAGCGATCGTCCAAGCGCATCGATGTTCGAATCAGCGAAGCATTCGCCGCAGATCGCGTGGAGATGTACGCATACGACGATCAGAATTCGGACTTGGAATTGGATCGACTGCCATCGATGAGTGGTCCAATTGCAGGGAGCGTCCATGAAGAACTCCCCGAAGAAGAAGAGGCGGAGCTCACTCCGGCGGAGGCACTCGCACGGCGAAGGCGACGCAAGCGGCGCCCTGCTCCTGCGGATGCCACTGCCATCGCGCTCGCTGGCGGATTTGATGATCTGCCGGATGTCCTCGAGGATGAGGTGTCGGTACGAGACTCGATGGCACAGCGACAATCGCAGGACGAACGCGTGGAATCGACGAACCAGGCAGAGTCTTCGAGGACCTCGGGACGACGGCGCGGACGGGGTCGACGAGATGAACCGCGCAAACCGCAGGGCAGTGACGGACCCGCGGCTCAACAGGGGCGCATCAACGCCGCACAACCCGCGCGACCAACACGTGAAGCAGATCGCGGCGATCGCGGCGGACGATCGAGCCGAAGACGGCGCGGTCGCGGACGACGGATGATTGAAACCATCGGCGATATGGTTGAAGAACAAGCCTCATTCGAGACAAATCGCGTCGCTGGGATTCTCAACACGACGGTCGATGAATTGATTGCACGTCTCCGTGCCGATGCAGATGTCGAAACGGCCGCGCTTCTGTTGCCGACGACATTCATGCTCCCCGTCGAGTTGATCGCGAGAGCGCAGGTGCTTTATCCAGCGGCGACGCAAAGCAATGCGGAAGATTCCGCCGAACAGGACCACGCGCCCCAGAGTGAATCGGTTGGCGATGCCCAAGACGAAAACCAAAGTTCCGATGGCGGTGATCGTCACGGATCCAGCGGCGGAGGACGCGGACAGTCTGGGCAGGGACAATCATCTGGGCAGGGACAATCATCTGGGCAGGGTCAGTCATCTGGGCGAAGCCGGCGCGGAAACCGTCGTGGCGGTCGCGGTCGGCGCGATGGGAATGATCGCGGCAGACAGGATGAGACCCCACGCGCTGCGGTTGGTGGAGCACCACAGCGCGGAGCTGCGCGCGCCGCGCCTGCGCGTGATGTGAATCCAACACCACAACGCCGCCCCGAGCGACCCTCTGTGCGATCAGATTCGCCGCCTCCCGCAGCACCACAGCCCGCACCATCCGCACCGACTTCATCGAGCGCACCTCCATCAGCACCTCCATCAAGCGAGACACCTGCAAAGCCAAAGCGGCGCTCGTTGTATGGAGCGGCCGTCCGATTGCTCTCCTCACTTGAGAGATCCAAGGCAAAGGGACGTCCCGAGTAGTCCACCGGGCGAAGGCGCATGACTCTTCGACGACGACTCTTCATTCTCGGATCGACTGGATCCATCGGCGAGAACGCTCTCGTTGTTGCGAAGCATCTCGCAGCAACCGGATCGACGACATTTGAAATTGTTGGGCTCGCTGCTGGAAAGAACTGGTCTCGCCTCCTTCAACAGGCGAAGGAGAGTGGCACGATTGCCATCGCACTCGCAGATGAAGATGCCGATGCGCAGGCTGCACTCCGTGCCGCATGCTCCCCCTCGACGCAACTCTTCTGCGGTCCAGACGCCGCACTTCAACTCATCCAACGCCACGCGCGTCGTGGAGACCTCGTGCTGGGCGCGATGGTTGGTTCTGCTGGAGTCGCACCGATTCTTGCTGCCATCGAAGCGGGGTGCGACATCGCGCTTGCCAACAAGGAGACGCTCGTTGCAGCAGGCGCACTCGTGATAGCCGCCGCCAAACGTGTCGGTGTTTCGATCGTGCCAGTCGATAGTGAACACAGTGCAATTTTCCAATGCTTGCAAACTGGCGACACGATGTGTCCAACATCACAGATCGAACGAATCGTGTTGACGGCGAGCGGCGGTCCGTTCCGCCGCGCATCGCTGCGACAGATGCAGGCTGCAACGCTTGCCGACGCGTTGAATCATCCGACCTGGTCCATGGGATCGAAGGTCACCATCGATAGTGCGTCGATGATGAACAAGGCACTCGAGATGATCGAAGCACATTGGCTCTTCGAGCTCCCAGCGCATCAAATCGATGTGATCGTTCACCCTCAGTCGATCGTTCATTCATTCGTGGAGTTCATTGACGGGAGTGTGCTCGCCCAGATGTCCCCTCCCGACATGAAACTGCCGATCCAGTTTGCGATGACTTTTCCAGAACGCGCCATTCGATGTGCAACCCCGCTGAATTGGCAGACTTTGCGCGGATTGGAGTTTGAAGCAGTCGACCACGCTCGCTTTCCAGCCATCGCGCTGGCATCGCGAGCCATCCAACGCGGTGGAACATCCGGGGCGATTCTGAATGGCGCCAATGAGGCTGCGGTCGAAGCATTCATCCAATGTCGCATCTCCTTTGTCGAGATTGCATCACTCGTGGCGGGTGCGCTGGAGGCGATTGAAGCAACCCCAGCGGACAATCTGGACAATGTGCTTCGTGCCGACGCGCGCGCGCGCGCGTGGGTCCAAGCGAATGTCGTGACTGATCGCCTACCCTTGAAACAATGACGCTCCTCGGAAATAGTGCCAACCTCCTCCTGGTTCTGATTGGCTTTGGATTGCTGGTCGCAGTGCATGAGTTCGGTCACTTCATCGCCGCAAAGTGGGCTGGTGTCCGCGTCGAGAGTTTCGCAGTGGGAATGGGACCCACATTCTTGGCATACCGAAAAGGAGTCGGCGTGCGATTTGGCTCGACCGATCTAACTATCCGGAAGCGCGCCGGGAAGAGCGCGATCGAACTCTCCGATGCGGAAGTCGTTGCGCTTGGAATCGGCGAAACGGAATACTCACTACGCCTTCTGCCGCTGGGAGGATTCGTGCGCATGCTCGGTCAGGATGATCTTGACCCCAAGGCCATGAGCACTCACATGCGCTCCTACAACCGAGTGCCTGTCTGGAAGCGCATGATCATCGTCTCGGGCGGAGTGGCACTTAATATCGTCCTCGCTCTGGGGCTCTTCATTGTTGCGTTCATGATCGGCGTTCAATTCGAAGCACCGATCATCGGGTCCGTGTTGCCAGCTTCTCCAGCCGCCGCCGCTGGCGTTCGAGCAGGTGATCGTGTCACGGCGATCAATGGTGAAGCGATCTCAACATTTGCAGATCTCCAGATCGCTGCTGCGATGGGAAGGGGTGACGAGCCCATTCAGTTGACGATCGATCGCGTCGAGTCCGGAGCACCGCAGTTGCTCACGCTGGATGTAACTCCTCGTCATGACGCGGCGATGGGTGTGCTGTCCATCGGACTCACTCCCGCAGCGAGCACGCACTTGACGAACGACCTGAGCGCGCGCCCATTCCTCTTTGGGGCACTCACCCGAGCTGGGTTTTGGCATCACGCGCCGGATGGAATGGCGAGCCGCGCATGGGGAATCTCGGATCCGTTGCTTGTTTCCGCATCGGGAACTCCAAGCCAATCCCTCTTCGACGAACATTTTCGAGGGGCGACACTCCTGTCGGTGCAAGGACGAGACGCGCACAGCTATGACGCGCTCGACCAGGCCTCCGCGTCGAGTCATGGCAAACCGCTCGCAACCCGCTGGCAGTTCACGCCGGGCGGAGTCGTCGACATCGCAGTTGAATGTGCGCCAACTTGGCAGGTGTTGGAGTACACCGAAAAACCAGCGGCGGCCACCATCGATTACGAGCCCGGTCTGTTGGGGATGTCGCCACTCGTACGCATCGGACGCGTTCCGACGACTTCCGCATCGAACGGCATTCTGCACGAGGGTGATGTCGTGCTGCGGGTCGGCGATGTTTCTGGTCCTCGGCAGATGGAGTTTCGACTCGCCGTGCAATCACGCGCAGGATCGATGATTGCTCTGCGAGTGCTTCGCGGAATGGATGAGGTCGCTTGCAATGCGCCCGTCGGACGCGATGGGAAACTGGGGCTCGAAGTTGGATACGCATGGGAGACTCCCCTCATCGCCCGCCCATTTGCAGTGACGGGGCCGCCTCCGGGTGTGGCGACAGCGATCTCGCCACACAACCTTCTTCCGCTGACTCGCATCGAGTCCGTTGATGGACACTCCATCGGAAACTGGATCGATCTGTTCCGCGTCACGAAAGGAATCGCCAACGCGGATTCCCAGAACACTCATGTCACTTTCACGGTGACGCCTCCCACACCGTTCGCTCAACGCGAGACCATCACAGTTGCGCTCGACGCCTCCACGCGCGGAGCGATTTCAAACTTGCGCTGGAGGCCAGCGCTTGGATCCGAATGGTTTGCACCAGCCGAAGTCGTCCTCACCGCTGGAGGGGATCCACTGCGAGCGATTTCGATGGGTTTCAACGAGACGAAGAAGATGGTGCTGCTGACCTATCTGACGCTCGATCGTCTCTTTCGTGGAACGGTCGGCGTTGCGCAGCTCCGCGGACCAGTTGGGATCATCCACATCGGGACGCGTGTTGCCGATCGCGGCATGACCTACTTGCTCTTCTTTCTCGCCATGATCAGCGTCAATCTTGCTGTGATCAATTTTCTGCCGATCCCGATCGCCGATGGCGGATTGATGGTTTTTCTGCTCTACGAAAAACTCCGGGGCAAGCCGCCAAGCCCGTCCTTCCAAAGTGGTGCGATGGTCGCCGGACTGGTCCTCGTTGGTCTGCTCTTTGCGGTCACCTTCTATAACGATGTCATGCGGCTTGTGACCTAGTCACAAAGCGAACTGTGAGCGCGCCAACCACTCTCATCACAGGAGCCGGAAGCGGAGTGGGTCGCGCGCTTGCAACGTTGCTCGCAGCGAATGGGCATCTGCTCGCCCTTGTGGGACGGACTCGAGATGCGCTTGACACCACGGCGCGAGCATGCGCGGGTTCACCTCGCGTGATCTGCTGCGCTGCAGACATCACCAACGAGACCGCTGTGGCTGGGCTGATTTCGGCGACTGTGTCCCAGTGCGGTCGCATCGACAATCTCGTGAACTGCGCTGGGATTGCCCCATTCCTGCCGATTTCGAAGACGACTTCGACCACCCTGCATGAGACATTTGGCGTCAACACATTTGGACCTGCCTATCTCATCATGCACGCATGGTCATACTTCGAGGCGCAGCGGGGTGGGCGCATTGTGAATGTCTCATCGCTCGCAACGACTGATCCATATGCGGGATTTTTCGCGTACGCCGCTGCAAAGAGCGCGCTGGACTCCTTCACGCGTAGTGCTGCGAAGGAGGGTGCCGACATCGGCGTCAAGGTTTTCTCGCTCAATCTGGGATGCGTTGAGACTGCGCTCTTGCGATCATTCGCGGACGAGGCGCTTGTTCCACGATCTCGCGCACTCTCACCAGAATCCGTTGCGATCATCATCGCTGAACTGCTCAGCGGATCGCGCGACCATGAGAGCGGATCATGCATCCCCCTCCCCGGTCCAGAATGACGGCGCCCTCGCGACGGCGCCCTAGCGACGGCGATGGAGCGCACGGTCCATTTCGCGCTGGCTCTCACGCTTTGCAATCACCTGCCGCTTGTCGCCCTTGGTACGACCAGTCCCAACTCCCACGAGCAACTTCGCGAATCCATTCTTGAAGTAGATCTTGAGCGGCACGAGTGACACTCCCTTCGCCTGCATCAAACCAGCAAGTTTCTCGATCTCACGTCGCTTGGCCAGCAGTCGCCGAATCCGCAGCGGCACATGCTGATGATCCCGCCCTGCAGGCGGGTACTCCGCGATATGAACCCCGTGGAGATTCAGCCGCAGAGGCGCGAACTCCGCCATCACCCAGCCCTCCGCAAGACTGACCTGTGATCCTCGCACCGATTTGACCTCTGTTCCGACGAGTTCCATTCCGCACTCGACAGTTTCCCCAATCGTGAAATCATGAAAAGCCTTCCGGTTTTCGATGGTTGGGCACTGATCTGCGGGCTTCTCGCGTCGCTTGGACATAGATCCCAACATACCCGCCATCCCATTTGCGGTCGCAAAACCTTGGGCAGATCCTTGATTGCATTGGAAGTCCGCCAATAATGGCGCATATTGTTTGCGGCTATCCGTAGGATTCGCCGTATGCAGTTCACGAATTCCGCCAGCCAACGTGGCAGGTGGTCTGTGGTTCTCCCCGAGTGCTTGTTTACTCAATAGGCAAAATTCGATCCGAACCAAGAGGCAACTTCAAACATGACACACCGCACTCTCTCTGGCATCCTGTTCGCAGC
>SIAP01000042.1 GCA_009691725.1 Phycisphaerales bacterium | reverse complement strand
ACCAGTCGTCAACCCGACTCGCAGCAGCGACGGCGCTGACTGGGCAGGACAATATCGAGAAGGACTTTGCCATGGCCGACTTCGATCAGGACGGCGACACCGACCTCGTGGTGATGCGCAAATTTCCTGGTTCGATCCAGTCGACCTGCGCAACATGCGGATTCTTCCGCGACCTGATCTTGATGAACGAGAATGGCGTGCTCACAGACCGAACCAACGAGTTTGGACGCGCAGCTGACGCAGCGGGTTCGCAAGGCATGTTCGATGAGTCGAACGACCGCGATGTTGAAGCATTCGATGTCAACAACGATGGATGGGTCGATCTCGTCACCGCGACAACGATGTCCGACACCGTGAATGCGATGCTCGGACAGCCGCGCATTTATCGAAACCTCGGCGACAACGCATCTGGCGTCTGGCAGGGATTCCGCTTTGAGGATGCTCGCATCCCGGTGCTGACTGCAAAGAATGGCAGCACTGCGAACCCACGATTCTGCGATCTCGCCGTTGCTGATTTCAACGGCGACGGATTCGTCGATCTGTACTTTGTTGATTACGACACGCCAGAGACGAGCGGCACAATTTGCTACGACCTGAACAACGACGGAGATTCGACTGATGCGGGAGAATGCCAGCAGTCTCCCGGCGAGACGGCATCGCTCGACTATGACAACAAGTTGCTTTTTAATTGGGGGAACTCGGGCGGCGGAGGTCCCGGTTACTTCTATGACACGACTTCCACCAAGATGACCGCAACCCAGTTGGCATCGGCCTTTGGAAACATGTGTATGCCGGGCGATTTCAACAGCGACGGTCTGCAGGATGTGATCCGCATCAGCACACTCACCGGTGGGCAAGACGCTGCCGTCCTGTCAAACAAGACTGGAGCATCGGGCCCCGGGCAGACATGGACGCTCAAGTCGGTCTATTCGGGTCTCGCTCCATATGGAATGAATGTTGCCGATCTCAATGGCGACGGCAAACTCGATTTCGTCATCGCCGATGACGGTCAAGATCGCTACTGCCTCAACACAGGAAATGCGGCAGATGGGCAGCCGAACTTTGCCCTCACCGTGATGACAGGGACTCCGAGCGAATTCGGAAACACGATTTCGGTTGGCGATCTGAACCGTGACGGAAGAGCGGACATCATCATCACCGATATCGATGCAGATCTTGGACCATTCTGCCCAAGTTCGGGTCGTCGCACCAAGATCTACAGGAACACCGGCGTTGCTGGCGGTGGGCTGCTCGTCGAAGACACGACAGTGCTGTCGACCGCAGACCTCTCCAATCTCTTTGATGTTGCCGTCTTTGACATCAATGGCGATGGATGGCTCGACATGGTGACTGGCGGATGTGCTGGTTTGAAAGTCTTCATCAATCAACCACCGATTCCGTTGGCGTTCGCTTTCCCATCTGGAGTTCCAACGACGATTCCAGCGGGCGCAACCTTTGATGTGCCAGTGACGATCACCACACTCTTTGGAACGATTCAGGCGGGATCGGAAGTGCTTCGACATCGCATCAACAATTCTGCGTGGAGCTCGACTCCGCTTCTCTCTGGCGGCGCGGCAGGCTCGTACATTGCACGATTGCCTGCGACTGCGTGCGGGCAGAATCTGGACTTCTATGTTTCGGCCACCTCGACGTCCACAGGCAATCCAACGGTGACCTCCCCCGCCACCGCACCTGCAGCCTTCTACTCACCCGATCCGACAACTGGAACCACGGTCATCGTGGACGAGAATTTCGAGGGTGCGGCAACTGGCTGGGTTGCGACTGCGGACGCTGGACTGACTGGCGGAGGATGGCAACTCGGCGATCCATTTGGATCGACCAGTAGCGGCTCCCCAGCAGAACCAACCGACGACCACACGCCGGGTGCTGGCGTGAAGGCATTCATTACTCAAATCGGTCTTTCCGGACAAACTGCATCGGCGCATGATGTCGACGGTGGCGCTGCACATCTCACTTCACCCTCCTTCACAAACGGTGGAAGCGATGTCACCATCTCATGGTGGCGGTGGTACTACTGTTCTTCGACGACCCAACTTGATCCGCTCGAAGTCGCAGTTTCCGTCGATGGCGGTGTGTGGACCGCGCTCGATCGAAGCATGGCAAACGCAACGACATGGCAACAGCGCGTCTTTCAACTCTCGAGTGCGGTCAATCCTGGACAGGCATTTCGCTTGCGCGTTTCGATTTCTGATTTGCTCACGGCAAGCACCCTTGAGGCAGGGTTTGACGACCTCTTGATCACGCGGCAGGACTGCGTGGTATCAAACCCATGTCCTGCGGATGTCTCCGATGACGGTGCTATCGACGGCGTCGACCTCACGATGGTGCTCTCCGGTTGGGGAACTGGTGGTGCGTCAGATGTTGACGGCGATGGCAACACCAACGGCGTCGATCTCGCATCGGTGTTGGGTGGATGGGGTCCCTGCCCGTAAGAGATTGCGAGACGCTCGCTGTCAGACGTTGCCCGCAAACCCGTTGGGCTATTCGCTGACGGAAATCGTCTGATCGATCTGTGGCGCATCAAGCACTTGTATTCGGCCATGCGGCCAGCGAATCTGGATTCGATCGACTTTGGTGGCGGTGCCGAGCCCAAAGGTCACCGAGAGATCGCTTTGTGAGAGGTAACTGCGGGTGGCGCTCACCATTCGCCGAGTCGTGACGCCGCCGCTGACGAGTTCGATTTCTGCGCCAATTGCGCTGGTATTTGGGGACTTTCCTTGCAGCGTGATGCGCAGCCAGTGGTTCCCCGTTGTCTGATCGTTGCGCAGGAGCGCCACAGGACCATGCGACTGTGCGAGTACCAGATCAAGGTCGCCATCACCGTCAAAGTCCGCGTAGGTCAACCCACGCCCAATTCGTGGTGTGGCAAGATCGCCGACCGATGAGGATGGAAGTTCGATGAAACGGGGTGATTCGGTACCACGGTTGATGAAGAGTTGCCCTCGCTGTGCGTAGGTCTGTGAGGGCTGGACTCGATTGATTTCGCTTTCGATGTGGCCGTTGGCCTGCACGATGTCTTGGTCGCCGTCGAGGTCCATGTCCGCAAAGACCAGTCCAAAGGTCAAGACCGACCTCGTCGGTGCTGCGAGACCCCAGACGATCGCGTCGTCAGCGAAATGGTTGCTCTCACCGCGCGAGACATAGAGTGAGTCTGGCTCGTTGGCGAAGTTGCCGATCGCAATCGCAAGATCGTTCTCGCCGCCCGTGTGCAGACCGCGCAAGAAGGCGGCATCGATTCCCATCGCGCCCGTCGGCGCGCCGTTCTGGTCGAAGGCGATCCCCGATTCCGCTGCACGATTTTCAAAGTGCCCCGTTCCATCGTTTACAAAAAACCCCTTCGCAACTGTGTCGTTCGCAATGACCACGTCGAGGTCGCCGTCATTGTCTGGATCGACGAACACCAACCCGAGAGCCTTTCCGACTGCTCTCCCATCGCTGCCATGAACTTGGAATCCGGCAACTCTCGTCTCATCCGAAAATGTGCCATCTCCGCGATTGCGCAGGAATAACAGGTCGTCGCCGGCGAATCCATACGGCGGCCCATAGGCGCGTCCGATTCCAGCAAGCGTGTAGGAGACATCGCGGTCAATCTGTGGCGACCATTGCACATAGTTGCACACCAAGAGATCAAGATCTCCATCGAAGTCCGGGTCGAAAAATCCGGCGGATGTCCCCCAGCGCATCTGCGCGCTGGGCGGATTCACGCCAGACTCGGTCGTGACATCCTGAAACTGAATCGTTTGCTCTGTGGAGTCATTTCGAAAGAGGCGAGTCTCTCCGACGCCAGTGACGAGCACATCGGTTCGACCATCACCGTTGGAGTCACCGATCGCGAGCCCCATCCCATCGAGATTGCAGGCAAGCCCGCACTCTTTCACTTCGGTGAAGCTCATGGGAGAAGCCTTGCCCATATGCGCAGGCGCAAGCGAGGTGTCATTTCGGAAGAGGCGCAGGGAGGCATTCGCCGTGGAGGGTCCGTCAATCAGGATGATGTCCTGGTCGCCGTCGTTGTCGACATCGAGAACACCAACTCCACCTCCCATCGTTTCGGGGAGAAGTTTGCCGCCCCGTGCGCCGTTGTCGCGCGAGAACATGAGCCCGCTCTCGACTGCCACGTCGCGCAGCGGAATCTGCGGCAGTTGCGCAGCGATTGCCACGCGAGGAGTTTCCGTGTCGATTGGACCTGGTGCGGGCGTCGCGTCGATGGTCTGCGTTCTGGGCATTCGCGCGATGAAATAGACACCGGCACCGATCACCACCATCATCGCCACAACCGCGCTCGACCTGCGAAAGGCGTCGTTGATGATCGACTCGCCCTCGGTGTCACGTGGGGATGCGCTCACGGGATGGCGGGTCCTTCAAATCGACCGACTCGATTCAGGTCGTAGATGACAATCGCTTCTGCAGCGTGATTTGCAGCTGGGTCGCGCAGACGGGCACGCGTGACTGCGCGATCGCGTGCGTTCTCATCTGGCTTGTACTTGGCGTGTTGCCTGCGCGCAACTTCGGCGCCATCGATATCGCCGAGTTCACTCCGAGCCTGTGCAAGCAAGTACCACGCAGAGACGCTCTCTGGATCGAGTTCAAGGGCGTCCTGCGCCAACTGTGCTGCGCGTTGGCGCGCACTGGTCGTCGGTGCCGCCTCGAGGAGGACGTTTCCCAACTCGACCAGCACACGGTCATCCTTGGAAAAATCAAAGCCACGCTCGATTGCCAGAGCAGAGTCGCAGGCGATGAGAGTTTCGAGATCGCTCACCGCCGCATCGTGCGCACCATTTTGTCGATTGACGAGCGCGCTAAACCACCGAATGCTCCACGGATACGCCGCTGGGGTGAAGGCGGCAGCCTCACGCAATCTCGCAGATGCATCGTCTAGACGCCCTTCCTTGAGCGCGGTGCGTGCGCGACCGAGCGGACCCTCGGGGCGTCCAAGCGCTTCGACTCGTGTGAATGCCATCTCCGCCTGTCGCAAGTCTCCCTTGCTGTTTCCCCGTTCTCCCTGGCGAAAGAGCGAGATTCCATAGTCGTACCAGCGCATCCATTCTTGCGGGAAACTCGCAGCGACCGGAGCCGATGCCGTTGCTGCGCGTGGCTCATCCGCAATGGAGAAGACGATCTCGTCGGTGGCAAGCGTGAGAATCGGCAGCGTGTTGATGGACGACTCGCCTTCGACTGCGCGCATGATCGTGAGATCGAACTTTCGGTAACGCAGTGCGACGCGCACACGAATCGAGTCGCCCGCATCCATCGGCACTGCGACCAGAAAATGCGATAGATCCGCAGAGCCAGGTGGAATCTGATTGTTGTAGAGCGTGACAAAGATGTCTTGAGGATTACGCCGCTCAATGCGATTGCCATCGCGGTCAATCACATAGGCATTGATGAACTTGCTCCATGGGTCGACACCGCGCGATGCATCCATCCCCCCACTGCGACCGATCACCACGCCATTGGACTCCACGATGACATCGAGCCAGACCTCGTTACTGTCGGCTGTGCCCTGCGTGAACTCATGACCCATCTTGACAGCACGAACGACCGTCTCGATGAGGTACTTCTCTCCTCGCACCAGAGTTGGGATGGTCGGTCGAAGTGGCGCGTGCAACACTCCATCAATCTCGCCACCTTCTCGCACGCCAAAGAGATCAACACGCATGACCCCCGCGTTGAACTTCTCACATGCCGCGAGGACGACACCTGGATCCGGCAACCCAGAGAGCAATGGCGTGGCCGGATTTGCAGAGTGAAACCCATGATCGAGCGTGGCAAGAATCCCATGGGGACCGCGCGGCCTTGCGGCTGGATCATTGCTTGGCTGCAAGGGCATGTGGCATCCATTGCAATTCGCTTCAGCCGTTGGCGGGTAGTACCAACTCTGCACACCGAAACCGGAGACTCCGCTGAGTCGAAACGAGTCGTAGTGATTTTGTCCGCGCAGCCAGCGATAGTCATTGAGATCCTCGGGCAAGAACACTTTGTGGCATGCGCCGCAGAATTCCGTTGAGCGATGCACTTCAGGCTTGAGGAATGTCCGCTTGTGCAAACCTGGGCGCGCGCGAATCAACTGGTGATTGATCCACTGGAGAAATGGGTTCTGGCTCTTGGCAAGTGGATACTCGGCGGGTTGCGCAATCACGTAGTCGGCATTGCCGCGCGGCGAATTGATCGCGGTGATCGCGTGACATCCAGTACAGGTGATCGACGCAGACCCAAGTGGATGGTGCGCTGCGTCATAGTCGGGATCGTCCCACCGCGGTTCGTCGAACGCACCCGAGAAGAAGGGCACCGGATCGTGACATCCTGCGCAAAACCGCGCATCGCGCACATTCCCCTCGCGCGCAAACGCACGCTCACGCGTCTCGCGCACACTAAACGCATAGACAGGGTTGTTGAATGAGCTTGCGGCGTGCACCGAACGCGACCATGCAGCATGAATGTCTGCGTGACAGATCAGGCACTCGTCATTCTGCATCAGGCTTGACGCGGGGATGAACGACCCCGTGTCGGTGCGAGCGAGCGAAGGATGGAAGTAGGCATCGCCGCTTGCCGGAGCCACTTCGGCAGACTTTCCCGTCACCGACGAGTGCAGCACGAATCCCATCCCCCCCGCTGCGACGGCGATGACCGCGAGCAGCCCACCCATTCGCCACCTGATGGTTGGTCCCGCCAATCGATGGAGGAGAAACATCCAGACGAAGACGAGCGGTGCAGCGATGTGCAGCCACCAGAGTGTTTCGCGTGGGGCGATCGCTCGCAGCGAGAGTGAAAGTGTCCCGAGATCGATGCGCATCAGCAGCAGTCCGGAAACGATCGTCAGGATGCCTGCTGCAAACGACATGAGTCCAAGTCGAATAGCAGCACGATTGGATTGCTCGAGTGCGCGACGCAAGTGTGCGATGCCAAACCAGATGAATGGAATGGACATCGCCAACCCGACGACCACATGCACCAGAAACATCCACACAGAAAAGACCGTTTGATGATCCAACCCCGTGATGGCACCCGCCGTCGTCACGCAGAGCAGATACACCGAGTTCACAACAAGCAGCGCGAACGCAACCATCAAGATCCGCACCAGCCACCGCAGCGCTGGTGTCAGAACTGGTCTTTTTCGTAGAGTCGCCGTCTCGTGCACAACTCCCGAATGTTAGTGACGCATCGAATAGATGATGCCAAGCGATGTGCCTGCCACGATGATCCACAGCAGAGTCGCTTGTGCAAATGCACGCCAGCCGACCTGCCTAATCACTGTGCGAGTGAGTCCGGTGCCGATCAGGAAGAGCGCGCACTGAAAGCCCGTCGCTGATGCGTCGAGCACTGGTTCCTCGATCGACTTCAGTTGCGGCACCAGCGTCCGCACGCCGCTGGCGACGACGAAGAGCAGAATAAACCATGGAAACACTGGCGTCGGGGCGGATGGGCTGGATCCACGCATCAACCGTCCAGCCAGGATGGCCAGTGGGAAGATCCAGATGACACGTGTGAGTTTCACAATCGTTGCGGTGTCGAAGGCGATTGCGCCGTAACTCGTGGAAGCACCACCCACGGAGGCAATGTCGTGAAGCGCGACGCCGGCCCACTGACCAAACTGCTCTTGGCTCAAGCCTAGCGAGTGCCCGATTGCAGGAAGTGTCCATAGTCCAATTGCGTTGAGGGCAAAGATCGCTCCAGTCGCCACCGCCATGCTCGATGAGGCTGCACCGATCGATGAGCCGACGGCGACAATTGCGGATCCTCCGCAGATGGCGGTTCCAGACGTCACGAGTATCGAGACTTCGCGACCAGTCTTGAAGATCTTTCCAAAGAGAAGTCCCAGCGCGACTGCGCCAACGATGGTGCCGACCGCCAGTGCGAGACCATCGACTGCGGACGCTGCGAGAACTGTCAAGTCGAGGCGCAGACCCAGCGCGACAACACAGCCTTGAATGAGCCACTTTGATGCGACCTTGCTCTCTTTGGTGAAGGCTGCGAGACCACCGAGCCCCAGCGCGATGCCTGCGGCAAGTGCGATATCGCTGCGTGACCAAGGTCCACTCACTGCGATGACTGCCGCGACGAAGAGGGTCGGTTTCCACAGCCGCGCCGCGAAACATGCGAACCTCTCCCACATCAGCGACCACCCTGATAGCGCGTGTTGAATTGTCTGTGCAGTGCATCGCGTGTGGGCGCGGGAGAACTTTCGCTCTCACGCAGCGGAAGTGGATCGACCCGCGCACCGTCGCCGGTCAACGGATCCATGTCCTTGCACCATCCATTAAGATCGAGAACGAACGCACGCGACCACCCAGCGGCAAGCGGCGGCAGCGACGCATCGAATGCAAATCGAAGTTCCTCGCCGCCGGAAAAGATGGCGACCGCGTCATCGACCTCTGTGAGCAGTGGCGACGCGTCGATGGCGGTTGCTGTGTAGAACCCAGACTGAATCTTGCAATCCCACAGCGGAACGCGCGCCTCGTAGTCGTAGATCGGACGCCGCTGCGGCGCGGAGATGCGACGCGCGAAACCACTCTGGCGGACATCGGCACTCACGAGTGTGAGATCGTGCTCGATGACCCGAGAACAGGGCTCTGACCACACGACTCTGCAGCGATCAATATAGAGTTCATGATTCGTGGTGATTCGCAGCGTCGTGCAGCCTGCTGGCAGGAGTGCGGGGTCCAGCGGAAAGGCTGCTTCGCGCGGCATTCCAGCGGGATATCCATACTCCTTGACGATCACCTGCCACGCACCAGTTGCAGGATCAAGCGCCTCAAACGTCGGCGGTGAGAGTGGCGCGAGTGCTTGCCACATCGCAAAGTTTGTCGAGCAGTATGGGTACTCGATCCAACCATCCATCAGCAGAACAGGATCGCCGCGAGTGGACGCGATGGGATGCGCGAAGGTGAGTTCGAGTGCGAATGGTTCAGCAGTTCGACCGATGAAGCGCGAATCGATCTCGCCGGGATCGACTGCGAGGAGGTCGCGTGCGCACACCGCGTCCGTTGCGTCGACAGTGGTTCGTGCGCCATGCGTCACCCTGGCACTCCGCGGCAACATCGAGCCTCGGTAAAAGAGCGCTGCACCAGTTGGTTGTGGATCGCTGATCCCCATTCGTTCGTCGAGTGCCAGGCTGACACCCGGCGGAAGGTCATACGCAATGAGTCGCGCCGAGTCGAGTGCTGTGAGTTCTTCCATCGGTTCGCTGAGAGCAATCTCGTAGCGGCCATCTTTCGCTGCCAG
>SIAP01000041.1 GCA_009691725.1 Phycisphaerales bacterium | reverse complement strand
CCAAGTGTCTGCATCTGTGACTGTCAATTGCGATATGGACTTCGTGGAACCCAACGACTTGATCAAGCTTTGAGTTGTTTGCCGATATGCCGATCTTGTTGCAGGCTTCACATCTGCAGACGCCAAGAATGTTTCGATGAGTTTTTCCAAGGTCATTGCTGTGGGAGCTGCTGTAATCAACCCCACGCCAACCATTCTTTTGCTCGTCGCCTGTGGCAAATCGCTGATCCAATTCGCTAATTCTGATGAGTGTGGCCGATTGAACGTTTGATCCTGGAGAATCTCCTCCACCCGCAACTTCATGGACTCAGCGCGCTTCTTTGTAGTTTTTCCCAGACGCAATCCCTTTCTTCCACCTTGGAGATCATTGAAATAAATGCGGATGCAACCAGTTTTTTTGTTCGTGGAAATGCTCGCCATTTTTATGCTGCTCCTTTTTTCATGAGATTCCGATTTATGCTTTCCGATCGGACTCCATCGATGTATCTCACTAAATCCTCAATTTTGTAGCGCACACAACTCCCCATCTTTATACGCGGAATGAGTCCTGTCTCCGTGATAGTCCAAAGATGTCGTGTGCTTACTCGCAGGAAGTCTGCTGCTTCCTGTGTTGTGAGTAACGCTGGTTCGTCTGATCCGCTGACCACTGTTTTGCCTTGATTCATAGTGAAATCCTGTCCTTCTCATTGTTCGTCGCCTACACCCTTGTTTCCCAAACGTTTGGAACTCGCAGGTGCATGCGTGCAATAGAACAGATCTCCGAGCAGTTTTCGGTGCTTCAATCCAATTTTGTCGAGTTTGCCGAAGACGCACGGCAGCTTGCCGAAGATTACGGTTCTGTCTTCTTGTACCCGTACTCCAAAGCGCCCTTTCTAAATAACTTGTCAAGGTTTTCACGTTTGAATTTCCCATGATCCTTTGCACGAATACCAGGCCACTCGGCTTCATAACGATTGCACAATGTTGTCTCTCTCTGGGTAACACCATGTTCTTTGTCCAAGTAGATGCGTGCATCGCTGAATACGAGCAATTCATCAAAAAAATGCTTCGTGATCGGCCATGCCATCAACTGCTGGGTCGGACTCCCCAGTCCTGCGATAGTGCAACGACCACTACGAATGATTCTGACCAAGGAAGCAACGGACGTTGGCACCTTGATCCTACGGTCGTCGTTTCTCAACGCGTTCCCTTGCTCAATCGCAATCATCAAGTACATCAGCTCGCCAGGCAGATCCACCAACCCTTTGGAAATGTATGCAGCATTCTCTGATCGAATGGACCGCAGGCTTTGGAGCAGCCCTTCTTTCACTTGCTCTTGGATCCACCGATCAACCGCTGCGTCAAACTTGGTCTGATACGTTATATGTTGGTGCTCGAACCAACGATCTGCATCAGCGATGACATCACGCCCTGGGTCTTCAAAACTTCTCGCCGCTACCCTTTGATCGACCTTATTCATCAGCCCTGCGATTTGTTGAATCCAGATCGAGCGAAACTTCGTTGCGGATTTCAAGTAGTCAATGAAGCAAATGACGATCTGCAATCGATTTGAACCTTTCAGCGAGTCAATGAGTGCGTTGAACTTTGTGATTTCATCAACGCTGATCTGCTGAGTCAGCATCCAAGCCTCTAATTTTTCAACAATGGCACCCCCAGTCGTGGTCTTCGGTTGAGCACCTGTGGTCGGGGTTTTGGTTATTTGATGATTCCCTGCGGTCATTTTATTCAAGTCTCCAAAGTGGGGATTTCAAGCCGTGCGCCAACAGGCGCATTTCGGAGAAACCATAAGCAATTGCCATACCAAGTCCCATCACCAACTTCTGTGTGTTTTCAGGTCAGTATTTTTCGCGATTCACGATGCATCGCTAAAAAGCGGTTCAGACCCTCCGCTGCGCAACCCACGAAGGAGGATCGAGTGTGATGATGTTCCCTTCTCGCAGATACGCATGCACTGCGTAATAGGCCGAATCGGGATGTGATTCCGCACCGTCAGGTGGCGATCGCCGCCACTGCTCATAGATCGCAAGCGAAGCCCATCCGTAACCGTTGGGACCATCGGCTGGGTTCACTGCTGTCACCGGCGAGACGAATGCCCACTGATCCCAAAGATTTCGCACTTGGGGGCATCTCCACACGCCGACCGTTCCACATGCCCCTTCAATCGCAATTGGAGGTTGAAACCCGGGATAATATATTCCATAGTCGGTGGGAGGCAATTCAAAAAGCCAATCAAGGTCATCCCAGAATTTATTTTTACCCCCTGGCCACCACTCGAACGACCTGCTGTATGCAAGAATGTGTGTCTCGCTCTCAAGACACAGGAGCGACGTCAACATTCCAACTGCATGCTGAACAACGAAGCCAATCGCGAGCCATGTGATGATGGTGGACGCACCCGCTGATCGCAAGCGAGTGCGCACACGATTCGCCGCGTTAGGTGGAATGTCGTTACTCATTAGGAGGAATATTGCAGCAACCGAGCGTAGTCAGAATCACCGCGAGGCTATAGGAAAGCATGCGCAAGTCATGGGTTTGCGCTAATGCCACCGCCACTCTGTGGCGGTGTCTGACCCAACGGCGTCGGTGACGGCATCATGAGAGTGACTGGTTGAGATGAAATGCAGTTGAAGGCAGCATCCAAGTCACCCCAAGAGCGAGTGAACTCTCGGAGAGTCCCCTCGCAGTCGAACACGATCGTAATCTCGCCTCGTGGCATGTGCCGAAACACGATGCTTGCGCCGATCGTGACGGAGTATCGCCCGCGAGAATCACAAGTAATCGTGCTGAAATCCAAGGCGAAGTAGTACACCATCTGCATCGGCTCGCGATACGGCTCCGCGAGTTCAACCAATTCGCCGCTTGGACGTGTAGCCTGCAGATAGTGAGCGGATTGCCAGTAAATGCCAACTGACGTTGTCAGGACGCCGGCGATCTGCTGGATCGCTAGCTTGTTACTTCCTGCGATCTCGATCGACACGCCGAGAACCCAATTGCGACCGAGGGTTCCTTCAATGAGCCCCCCGGCGGTGACGATCTTGAGATTGACGCAATTTGATGGGTCGCTTTGGGATGCAGGAAAAGTTGGGAGCAACTGCCGCACTGCCGCAGGTTTGCATGCCACCTGCGTGAGTGCGAGCGACAGTAGAGCGGCGACGATGGCGCCTCGAGATCGGGCTCTCACTCTTGCTTTAGTCCTGCGCATGAGTACCTGCAATGGCACATGGCCCATTCGTTGGTGAGCATGTGTATCGACCCCCGACGCAGCAGTTGGCCGTCGTCGAGTGTTCGCAACATTGGACGCAGGTCCCCGCCGCGGATCGCCAAAACCGTGATGCGCTTTCGCACGCACGCCGGCAACAGCTGCTGGGATGGGGTGGCAGAAACTCTTCACAGGAATCCGAAATCTGATACGCCTCCAATTCCTTGCACATCTGTCCACGTCGATCGTTCCATCGGCTTTGGAATACGAAGCAAGAGTCCGTGAAGAGTCCTTCGTGAGATTGAATTGGATTGGATGGGATGGAACTGTTCATCAGAAAACTCCGTGTGTTCACTGAATGCCGAGTCCAAGGCGTAATGCGAGCGTACTACAAACCACTTTGAATGTGGACTCGCGGCGTGCGACAGCCGCACGCGTGGACCACGACGAGCAAACTCACTGAAACTTTTCTTGAGGATCCCGCAACGCGTTCTGAACTCCTGCGCCTGGTTTAAATCGGACAGGCTCCCGCCTCGGTGTGGTAGAGCAAACGGGGCGACACGCTGGGGGCACTGTCGCGCGCCACTCAACGTTGAACGCAAGTCATGCGACCCAACCGCTGGCTTTTCACTTGCCACGCGCGTACCCCACTTCACGGGCTTGCTCCCATCCCCGCGCCACTCTGCGGTTTCGCGCGCGGTGGTGAACTCGCTTGCGTCGGCGCTGGCGCCATCAGTGTTGCGGCGGGACAGTAGATGCCACCTTCGGGGATGGCCGCACACACCCTGGAACTCCGGACTCTCTCGAAAAATGCGTCTGGGTCAAATGCAATCGTGAGTTCACCGGATGGCTGCTCATGAGAAGCGATAGTGACGGGGATGGTCGCCGTGTAGTGACCAGGGGCGACCATCGTGACCTCATCAGGTTTCAACCTGCGATATTCAATATCGAATCCCGGAGGCAATCCCGGCGCACCGCCGAGCCAGAGATCTCGCCCATTCGATCGTGTGATCCAAACGAAGCGCCCGCTCTCTTCGTACAGATAGGCCCAGCAGTCACGTGCGATTAGCTCGACGATTTTTAGGGTCGTCGCAGATATTTCCAGAGTCAGGTGCAGGTTCCAAAATCCCGCTGCTCCTGTGCACTGGAGGCACTTGCACTGACGACCCTCGATGGCGAGACGTATCGAGTCCCAACAGGCCAATGCTCCTGTACGGGTCACACGCTCCACCGAAACCGCCGTGATCGTCGCGCGATCTTGATGCGCAGCGTCGGAGTCCGACAGCGGAAGTGGAGACTTGACGACACGCGGGGCACAGCCAAGGAAGCAGAGCGCAATGCACCCCACCAGACACACCTGCGTCGCCCAGCGCAAGGTCACTGACGCATCACCAGTATCCATGAGATCTCCCATCTGGGCAGGGCCCGCCAACATCCTGAACGCAATTCGGACTTCCCCACTTTCAGTAGACACATAATCATACGAACTAACTCTCCTGGCCGCCTCGAACTGTTCGGGGCCGAGAGAACCAATGAGACAGCATGAGACCGCAAGCGAACTGTGCGACCTTTCGCGCTGATAACAAACTTCAATCCATTCAAAGATCGAACTTCGCGCTGGCGCACGAGTTCTAAATTTCGCATACTGAACAAGTTTTTTCTTCAGCGTTGCCCAAAGAATTTCCATCATTGCGTTGTCATAAAACCGCCAGCGCGACACGCGTATGGCACGCAGCGGCTTCGCTCGTACTCACCACAAGCACGCGATAAAAATTGTGTAAGTGCTTCAGCCAGTCATTCAAAAAGTACGCTTGATTTTTAGAGTTCGATTCTTGGAGTTTGATGTTGGGCTTCAAGTTCGCGAAGTCATGCGGTTGGATCGCTCGTTGTTAGCAAAGTCAGACCGCCGGTTCCGCCACGAGCACTTGCAACCCAACTGTGAATGGTGTGAATGGGAACGCCAAGATTTTCCGCCGCCTTGCGCGCAGACAAGCCTTCAAGAAGAATAAGATTGACGGCGGACTGACGAAACTCCGGTGTGTATTGACGCAGAGTGACTAAGAATAATTCCCAGCGTCACGCTCCTTCATGCGAGAGCACACTCGCCGATTCTTAGTGTCCACCAAATCTGGGGAGGTCCAGCCCCGCAGTTCGATACGCCTCAAGTTCTCTGCACATGTCAAGGGACTCATGGCGCAGCGATACCCGCGCCGGACTGTATGGGAACGTTGGGAGTAGGCACAGGCATGATCAATGTCGTCGGCGGACAAAGGACGCAATCGCCTGGCCACCCCACCGACTGGAATCGGCGACCAAGCTCTCGGACGGCATCAGCGTCATACCTGATCGTGACTTCGCCCTCAGGCATCTTTGAAAAACAGACGCTTGTTTCGAATAGCCAGACGAAGTGACCTGGGGACGGCTCCTGCACCACGTCGATACTGAATTGGCGTCGATTGACCATCGCTCCTACTGGGTAATCCCAGTTGCACAAGTTCACCTCCGTGCCGTTTGCACTCTCCGCCGACATGAGAGACGCCGAGCGATGACTTGTCCAACGCATGAGGAATTTCCCGAGCGTGTGGACCGTCTGCGCGCTCCCTCCCGAAACCTCGGTCATCAGGTGGGCGTGGCAGTTGGGGCCGAATGTTCGTGGTTGATCCCAATTCAACGTCTCTCCAATCGCCTTCACCGATCGAATGCGAACCTGCGTTGCGCAAGGTTCGGAGTGCTCGACTCCCAGTGGAACACGTGCAACTGGTTCTTGGATACTCACACTTGACGGCGGGCAGCGTTCACAACTTTGAGCGACAAACACAACGACCGAAAGTGCGGTGCACCAGTAGCCAGAGCCGTCGCAGCAGGGATTGTTATGGCGCAAGAGAACCCCCTGCGGAACAGGGGCCCGTTGTGATATCACACACACTGCTTGGTCGCATCACGCCGCCATCGCAACACGGAACGCTTTGGAGAATCATGCCGCAACATGCAAGGCAATCGGCCTCGCGATGCTGCCACACTTCCGCCGCACTATTGCACGCAGGAACGCAGCACAACGCCTGTGGATCGTCTGCTTGCGGACGACAAGTTCCATCGACTCGATACGCCTCGAGTTCTGCGCAAATCTGGTTTCGAGGATCTTCTGCTCTTCGACGAAAAACATCAAATGGAACCTCGGGGTGCGAATTGAATAAACCCCACTGGCACATGTGCGATAAATGGGTCAGTTCATGTGCGAGAACCTCACAGTCAAGAACGGAACCCACCTTGCAAAGATAAATGTTCACGGTGCGACGGCCCGCCCGATCGAATTTCCATACGGTGAGTCCCTCGGAGAGCCGGTCGTCGCAAGGTTCGCAATAGATATGCCCTATCACACCCGAAGGTCCAACGCCACCTGGCCAACATCGAGCGTCCACAAGTTGCACCGCTTCGACCACGCGAGGATCTGTCAGACACGCACGAATTCTGTCTCCGCATTCATTGTCCAGTGGATGGATGATGTCCGCCGGATCGACTGGATTGCCGATGCCTTCCACCACCACCGCAGCGAGCACCGTTGTGTTCTCAGCGTGGACACAAACAGTTTCGTCGATGGCCTGAATGGAGACGCTTGCTTCTGGACATGGAGCGTCTGTTGAAATGACATCGCCGTACAACTCGTTACCGAGGCTCGACCCGACGAGGCCGACATCGGCGCCATCGACGATGCCATCACCAGTGACATCGCCGTTTGTTGCACCATCCACTTCCGTTGATCCAAGATTCTCGAACACAGTCGCAAGGTCTGCGACAGTCACCTTCGCATCGCGGTCTGTGTCTGCAACTGCACGTTCTATCGTTGGACGAGAGATACTCCGAGTGCACCTGCCAATCAACCCACCAGTCACACCGTTGAAGATAAATGTCTTTGTCGAAGCGGTGCCATCGGCCGCAGTCACATGCGCTGCGACCCGCACGTCTGGACTCATGTCGCCATCAAAGTCGTAGAGTCCAGCAACATCGAATCCGAAATCGGTTGTTGTGCTATCGGGCGATGAGAGTTCGTGATTGAGACGTGCAGCAGATACTGCGGGATCGCTGACATCTGCGAACGGACCCACCGCCAAGAATGCACGCTGCGATCCCGGAGCACCGATGAGCAACTCGGGAAGTCCATCGGAGTTGAGATCGCCCGTGAATGCGAGTGAGGCGCCGAATCCGTCGCCTAGATTGAGCCCAGTGAACTGGACGATCAATTCGCCAGTTGCCCCGTCCCACACATCGACAATTCCAGCGCTCTGTGCGATCCACGGCGTTGCAATCACAGAGTCAGCGATGCCGTCGCCCGACAAATCACGATTGTTCAGAACGACTGTTGTTGCCCCAGACTGCGCCGCAAAGCAGTCGGCGTGAGTGCCAAATGCCGAAGCACAGCACATGCTCAGAAGCCAACAGTTGGTCAGCGGAGAAGTCGCAGAGCCAACGCACAATCGACTCGTCAAATCCACGCAGTTGCCCTTTTTCATAATGTTCCCCTTTGAATTGTGGCTCGAACCAGAAACCCCAGTGCATTTGTCAAGGTACTTGGTAAGGGAAGGCAATGTCAATTGTACATCTGGAATTCCCCACTTTCAGTAGACACGCATTCATACGAACCAACTCTCCTGGCAGCCTCGAACTGTTCGGGGCTGAGAGAACCAATGAGACAGCATGAGACCGCAAGCGAACTGTGCGACCTTTCGCGCTGATACCAAACTTCAATCCATTCGAAGATCGAACTTCGCGCTTGCGCACGGGTCTTGAACTTCGCGTGTTGAACAAGTTCTTTCTTGAGCGTGGCCCAAAGACTTTCCATCATCGCGTTGTCGTAACAATCGCCTAGTTGGTTCATAGGCGACTCATGCTTTGCTGCATGCCGTGCTGCTCAAGAATATCTCGACATGAACGACACGCGTATTGCACACCGCGATCGCTGTGATGCACAAGACCCGTCGATGGAGACCTGCGCTTCACGGGTTCGGGCAGATAAGGCCCTCCGGGAAATGTTGACGCTGAACGAGACAACTGCTGAGTGGATGGAGTCTTCGGCTGATGCACTGCTGCGGGACACCGCAGCGGCCTATCGTCAACAGTCATTTGGTGCGGGAGCGATTCTGGAAGCTTCCATTCGAAGATGTGCTCCGGATCTTTTGAACGACATCGCACTCGTGGATGCGTTGCGCACATTGCGACACAACCGGATGCAGCGACTTATTGCATCGGACTTCAAAGAGCGTCAAAAGTATGACAGAGCGATATCAGCGACTATCGCGCGCATCGCACACCAGATCGACCTTCGCGGTCAACCTACAAAGCGATAAGCCCCCGCTTCGCGCGTGCGCCGTGGCAGAACGGAATCGTTGAAAGCTTCAACTCCAGATTGCGCGACGAGCTGTTATCGAGCGATTTTTCAGACACTTGCAGAGGATCAGTTCCTTTGCGACAGGCATTCATTCACCGGGCACATGGTGGGTGTCCCGAGAAATCGAAGCACATTATTCAAACGCCAGGTCTCGCGATCTGGCTTCAGCAGCTTCACGGACACGCTGACGCTCAATTGATCGGACTTCGCTTTTCCAGTGTCGCGGGCGGGCGCCCGACAAATCCACTGTGAAGTGTCGATTCAGTGCGTTGAATGTATCACCGCTGTGCTGAACTGAAAATGCGTGGCGACAGTGGCAACCTTCGCCCTCGCCGCGGAGTAATTTTCGCGCGTTCCCGTGCATTGGCGGCGTTCGCGTGGGGGACATTGCGTGATATTCCCATTGCGACAGACGCGCAATTTAAAATATTACAAAAATTTCAAATCGCGTGTGTCACACCTGTTTCAGCGCGGTTGATCGCAGTCTGAACCAGCAATCAGATCCCGCAGTCATAGTCCAAGCATCGGATCGTCAAGGCATAGTTCGATGACGAGTTGACCGCGGTCGATGATGCCCGCCACCGCCACCGATTCCCACCATCGGCAATCGGCGAATCCGTCCTACGTCCGGAGTTCAGAGCCCGAAATGGAACCGATCCACATGAACTGTCGCGTAGGGAGGTGTCTGATCAATATTGGCACGTAGGGTGGTATCGCGCATGTGACGAGAAGAATCCGTTGGATGGTCATCATGGCTCCCAGCG
>SIAP01000015.1 GCA_009691725.1 Phycisphaerales bacterium | reverse complement strand
GGATCGATCGAATAGCCATCGCCTTCGCCAACATCCAATCCCCGCCAGAAATCCTCGCACATCAACAGTCCCACGCGCCTGCCGGCCACATCGATGATCGCGTTCTCAGCCCCTGGCGAGAAGTATCTCGCCTCATCGAAGACGTCGTATTGCGGAAGAAGTCGTTTGGAGTATGTCTGCTCAATCCTGCCACCGCGCAAGATCGCACACCCGTTGGTGATCTGCGGCGCACCACCCGGAACTGGAAGTGGCAGACCAATCACCACTGCAAGACCGCCAGCCCCCTCACGCTCCAGGCGTTTCGCCAGTGCTTTTGCAGCGTCCATGCACCCATCGACGAACCCGCCGCGCAGCAGCACGTCGCGCGGCGGATAGCCCACGAGAGACAGTTCGGGAGTGATGGCGATCACCGCACCCTTCGCTGATGCTTCGAGCGCATATCGACAGATGGACGCCGCGTTGTGGACGAGGTCGCCGACAATCGAATCCATTTGGATAAGAGCGATGCGCATAGTCAACTTAGTGTGTTGCGATCTCGCGAAGTCCGCCGCGCGCCACAACTTCGATGTCGCGTTCGCGGAGTGCTTGGAAGACCTCTTCTGCGTGCTCGAGACCACGGACCTCAACTTGGCAGAGCACTTGCACCTTTGACACATCAGCCTCGCCGAAGGCTCGTTCGTGCGATACTTGTTTGATGCTCGCACCTGTGGATGCGATCCCCGTCGCGAGGTCGGCAAGACCACCGGGACGATCGCGGATGACCGCGAGAAACTGAATGAGGCGACCATCGAGTGCGAGTCCGTGTTCGATGACTCTGGAGAGCGTCGTGGGATCAATGTTTCCGCCGCAGAGAATCAAGACGATCTTCTTGCCCGTGAGATGGGGGAGTTTGCCTTCCAGCAAAGCCGCCAGCGGCGTTGCTGCCGCCCCTTCGACAACGCCTTTTTCCAACTCTGCAATCCTCAAGATGGCGCGCGTAATCGATTCTTCGCCGACGGTCACAACCTGTTCAATTCGATTGCGCGCGACCTCGAAAGCCAGTGATCCGACTTCTGGAACCGCCAGACCATCCGCCAGCGACGATTCGGATGAGACGCGAACGGGACGACCCAGTGCCAACGCCGACGTCATGCTCGGGCAGCGCACTGACTCGACTCCAATCACGCGCGTCGCTGGGCGAAGTCGACTCACGACGAGGCTCACTCCGGCAATCAACCCCCCGCCACCCACGGGAACGAGAATCGCATCAGGCTCTGGACATTGTTCAATGATCTCCAGCGCACACGTACCTGCGCCCGTGATGATCGCTGGATCATTGAATCCATTGATGTATGTGAGTCCCTCAGCCGCCACGAACTCATCTGCACAGAGGCGAGCGTCTGCAATGTTGTCGCCATGCACACGGACTCGCGCTCCAAACTGACGGCACCGGACTTGCTTGACGAGCGGTGCAAATCGCGGCATGACCACGGTGACTGGAATCCCAAGCGCACGACCGTGAAAGGCCAGCGCAAGCGCGTGATTCCCAGCGCTCGCCGCAATGACACCCTTCGCGCGCGAAGCAGAATCCAGTTGCATGAGTGCATTCCGCGCGCCGCGCTCTTTGAACGAACCAGTCGACTGTTGATAGTCAAGTTTGCACCAGACTTCGGCCTTGCAGATTTCGGACAGTGCTGCGCTTGGACGGCAGGGCGTATGCACGATTCCGCTGGCAATGCGCGTCGCCGCTTCCACGACGTCCTCGAATGTCGGAATTGCAATCACCTGATGGGACATCGCGCTGGCTTTCGACTCATGCAGTGGCGTTCGGTCCTGCCGCTCGCACTTCGGCTGTCATTGCGAACTTGGCATCGTTGGTTCGGAAACGAGTCGCGAGGTCGCGCGCTTTCACGTCGTAGGCTGCCTTGTCCTTCCACGTGTTGCGTGGATCGAGAACTTCGGATGGAACACCGTCCACTGCTGTGGGCATGAGCAGTCCGAAGATCGGGTGCTTCACACACGGCACATTGCGTAACGACCCATTCAAGATCGCTGTCACGAAGGCGCGCGTGTACTTGAGCTTGAAGCGCGCGCCGACTCCGTAGGGACCGCCCGTCCAGCCCGTGTTGAGGAGCCAGACATCAGATGTGTGCGCAGCAATTCGATCGCGCAGCATTTCTGCATAACGCATCGGAGGGCGAGGCATGAATGGACCGCCGAAACACGCCGAGAAGTTTGGTTGTGGCTCGGTGACACCCGCCTCTGTGCCGGCAAGCTTTGAGGTGTAGCCGTTGAGGAAGTAGTACATCGCCTGTTCCGGCGTGAGTTTCGAGATTGGCGGAAGCACACCAAATGCGTCCGCAGTCAAGAAGATCACATTCTTTGGGTGACCTGCAACGCTTGGCTGTCGTGCGTGCTTGATGAATGAGACGGGATAGGTGACGCGAGTGTTCTCTGTCTTGGCAGAACTGTCATAGTCAGGAATTCGCGTCGTCGGATCGATCACGGTGTTTTCCAAGACGCTGCCGAATCGAATGGCATCCCAGATTTCCGGCTCTCCCTCACGGCTCAACTTGATGCACTTGGCGTAGCAGCCGCCCTCCAGATTGAAGATCCCTTTCTCGCTCCAACCATGTTCGTCATCGCCAACAAGATCGCGATTTGGGTCAGCAGAGAGGGTCGTCTTGCCCGTGCCGGAGAGCCCAAAGAAGAGCGCAACATTGGACGAATCAGCGCGATCAACATTGCATGAGCAGTGCATCGGAAAGACCCGCATGTCTGGCAGATCATAATTCATCGCATAGAAAATCGACTTCTTGATTTCGCCGGCGTACCGCGTTCCGACGATCAGCACGGTTCGCTTCTCCAAACTCTGTGCGATGCACACGGGTCCCGTGGCTCCATACTTTTTGTACTCATCGAGTCGCAGACTTCCGGCATCGATGATCGTCCAGTCCTGCGACCACTTCGCAAGGTCCGTTGCATCTGCGTTGATGAAAAGCGTTTTGGCAAAAACACTGTGCCACGCCTCTTCGGTGAACACGGACACTTTGAGCCGATAGTCGGGATCAGCGCCCGCGTAGCCATCAAATCGATAGAGGCTCTCACGGCGACTCAGTGTTGCCATCACCAGTTTCTCAAGCGCGTCAAAGTGCGCAGGCGTCATCGGTTGATTCACTTTTCCCCAGTCAATGTTGTCGTGGATTCCCGCGGAGTCCTCGAGAAACTTGTCATTTGGACTGCGCCCAGTTCGATCTCCAGTGTCACATGCCAGTGCGCCGTTGGCTGCGAGCCGACCCTCCCCTCGGTGCAACGCGTGCTCGATGAGCATGGGCACCGACAGATTTCGCAAAATCGCCGCACTTCCAAACGAGTGGCGATCGGAGGAGGGAGCAATTGAAAGTATGGTCATCAGGAGTCCTTGATAGTGGAATGTTTCATAGTAACAGGGTCGATCTCGCACCCTCACATTCGGTCGTGGCCACTCGTGTGCGATGAACTCGCTAGACTCCCGAACTTCAGTTGGCGGCCGTAGCTCAGTTGGTAGAGCTCCGGGTTGTGATCCTGGCTGTCGCGGGTTCGAGTCCCGTCGGTCGCCCTTCTTGCTCTCCCCTATGCGCTTCCATGCGATCCAGACGAGCCCAGTCTGGGAAGATCCAACTCCAAATCGATTGGAGATCGAAGAGGCGTTGCGTCGCTGCTCCCCTCTTCAAGGAGGATTCGTCGTCCTTCCGGAACTGTGCGAGACTGGCTTCACCATGCGCAGCGACCTTGCTGCGCAAACCGACTCGGTCCAGTGGGGAAGTCGGGTGGCACGGGAACATGGCATCTGGCTGCAATGCGGGCTCGCCCGTCGGCAGAGCAATGGACGGGTCGCAAACACTGCCACCATTTTTTCGCCCGCCGGAGACGAGATTGGACAGTATTGCAAGACATTTCTCTTCACCCCCTCTGGAGAAGATCGCACGTATTGCGCGGGCGATGGTCCACGCGTCTTCGATTGCGGAGGCGTTCGCATCGCGCCGATGATCTGTTACGACTTGCGATTCCCCGAGTTATGGCGCCATGCACTGCTGGGTGGCGCCGAAGTTTTTACACTCGGTGCCTGCTGGCCCGCAGCGCGATTGCAGCAGAAGCATGCCATGATCGCATCGCGGGCAATCGAAAATCAAGCGTGGGTTATCGCCGCCAATCGCACTGGAGAGGAACCGACGACACACTATTGCGGAGGATCTTCAATCGTCGACAGCACTGGAGTCACGAAAGCGATCTGCGGCAGCGGTCCGGGGTCCATTCATCACGATGTCGACATCGAAGCGCTCCGCGAGTTTCGAAAGACATTCCGAGTCATATCGGACATCCAAGAAAAATTTCTCGGGTCGCCTATTTTTCGCACTGCGAATTGACGGACGCTCGCATCGTCGTAGACTTCGCCGCAGATGTTGTGTCGGGTCGAGAACAGATGGCAGGAACAGCTCCGCGAATTGAAACTGCCACATGAGTACGAGTTTGGTCTGAAGAGTTTGGTCTGAAGAGTTTGGTCTGAAGAGTTTGGTCTGAAGAGTTTGGTCTGAAGAGTTTGGTCTGAAGAGTTTGGCATGAATACTTTGGCTCCGCGCCCTGCGCCCCATTTTCAACGCGTTCAACGGAATCCCGCAGATCGTGCCAATTCAATTCGGCGCGCATATTTTTCCGCCGCTCTCGCGCATTCTCGATGGAAAGTGGGTGTGGACTGCGTGGTCGCACAGGTCAATCACGATGCCGTGAAGTGGAACTCCTCAGCGGAAAGTTGGATCGAAGATGTTGTGATCGCCTGCGCGTGCATTCGTGGAGAGCAACAGGCGTGGCATCACCTCCAGTTGGCCAATACATGGCGACTTCGCGAGGCGGCAGAGTTACGACTCTCTCCCCAGCGGGCGAGCTTGCTGGTCGAACGAACATGGAGTGAACTTCGCGCGAGTACTCGTCTCGATTTGGACTCGCCTCGGATGCAGGAGTATCACGGAGGTGAAACCGTCGCGCGTTGGTTGGTCTCATTGATTCTGTCTCGCATCGAAGAAATTCCCACCGGTGTTCCAGTCAACCCTCCGGTGGGATCAACCGTCGATGCCATTCTTGACACGATGCCCCGATTGCGTACCCTCGCCTGCGATCCATCCAGCTCTGGATGCGTGCCGCAGGCAACATAGCTCAGTTGGTAGAGCATCGCATTGAAAATGCGAGTGTCCCCGGTTCAAGTCCGGGTGTTGCCATTGCATCCCACGCCGGCGTGTGGCTCGATGCTTGATCCAACGCCGTGGAGTGCTCGCACCGTCTGCACTGTCATCCCATCGATTGGGTAGTGCGTCTCAAGCGCACTCGCCAATTCGTGGGCATCCACAACCACAAAGAGTGCGGCCATTCCAATGACACGCGTTGCGAATCTCGATGCACGCGCCAGATGTCCCGGAGTCGTTGCGGCAATGAGCGTGCCATGTTCAATTCGCAAGGGAAAAATGCGAAACTGCCACGCTTGTCGAGCCATCACCAGCGCAATCGCCGCAGGATCCGCACAGGCAAAGTCAGCATCGAAAGCCGCGGAGAGGGCGCGATATTGATCGACCCACGCCGCCTCGATCAGCACTGGATCGATGCCAAACATCTCCTCGCAGAGGACTCCAAATGGCCGACCGATTTCGTTCTGTCGAGAGAGGACGGCGTCGACTTCACTCTGGCGCAAGAGTCCTTGCGCAACGAGAAGTTCGCCGAGTCGTGGAATGCGTGGATGCAGTGTGGTCGCTGGCATGATGAACTCGCTTTCGTAGAGGTCATCGGGCACTCGGAGCAGCGACTTGCATGCACTCTTGGAAATTTGCAACTTGGATAGAGTTGGAGCGTCGAAACCCATCCCCTAGCGAAGAACCGCATGAATCCCCGCCACATCCAACTGATTCTGCAGGCACAGCGGTGGCTCCAATCCCCCGCCGCTCGCGCGATGGGGAGAATTTCGCACCGACTCGGTCGTGCGGACCCCAGTTCGCGCCTGTCCATGTCGCTCTTGTGCGAGGTGACTCTCGCCAAACGTCTCGCATCGGAGGGATTCGAAGTCAAGAGCGATGTTTCCACACCCTCTGGGCGATCGTGTGATCTTGTCGCCGCCAAAGCATCGATCCGCTTGCATCTCCATGTGAAATGCATGGATGGCGTGATCAGTCCACCGCCGAGCAAGGTGTTGCGAATTCCTGCAGCGATTCGCAGCCTCCAAGCGGTCAACCGACGCCTGCTCATTGAAGTGCAATGGAAGGATGGTCTGCCGATGAGGGCGATGCGTCACACCGCAGAGACAATGCGCACATTCCTGCTGCGCGCGGCCATCGGCGACGAGTGCGTGGTGCGTGATGGCCACGGAGTCCTTCAAGGGAGATGCAGAGTGCGATCACCGCGTGATGTGCAGGGAGTGTCCCTCGTCGGAGGCGTCAGCGACGATCATCGACGCGTGGCAGCACGAATGATCCGTTTGATGCGAACCGCACGTGATCAGTTTCTGCCCGGCGGGGAAAACATCATTGTGCTCTTCGGACCAAAGAGCGGTCGATGGATTTTTCAGGAGGCACTCCTCGGCTCACCGGTCGAGCGATGGGATCACTACCCTCTTCGTGGGGAGCGCATCGCGATCGGTCATGCCGACGACGGCTTCTGGCAGAATGGAAAGGGAGAGAGCAGCAGAATCGCAGTCTTCGGATCGCTCGGCGCGAAGCGCGAGGAGACCACCGCATGGACGCGTGGTCATGTCAGCGATGTTGTTCGGACCGCCTGCGAGTCCATCTTCACGAAGGTCGTGCGCTGACCGCGGGGTTACTCAAATGTCGCACCATCGCCGACGAGTCGCTCATGCGGCGGGGTCCGAATCTGCACGATTCGGGCGGGTGCGGGCCACAGTGCGGCCATCGCCTCATGCACGGGAAGATTGTTGACCGTGCACCGCGTGCCCATCGCCACCACCTGTTCCAAGTGCCGTTTGCCTAACTTCACCGAGAGAATTGTGCTTTCCTCGTCGTAGTCGCGGCTCACGACCTGGGCGCGCGCTTCGAGAAAATCGACCGCACGTCCATCGCGCAACGGGATCGTCACGGTGACCTCGCGAAGTTCGCCAAGCAATTCATGACGAACCCGATCTGCGAGTGCTTCGAACCCCACGCATGTCAATGCTGAGAGTGCGATCGCCGCAGGCTCGTCGCTCGACCATGCTGCCAATGACTTCGCGCTGCTGCGCAACTTGTCGACCTTGTTCAGGACGACACATCGCGGCTGATTTTTCGCGCCGATTGAGTCGAGCACTTCGCGCACGGTCGCCAGCTGCGAGCGAGCGTTCTCATCAGCGGCATCGACCACCAGCAACAGCAAATGCGAATGCACCGTCTCTTCGAGCGTCGCACGAAAACTCGCCACAAGATGATGGGGCAATCGCTGGATGAAACCAACCGTGTCCGAGAGCATGACCGTGTTGCCGCCGCCAAGATTCCACGACTCAGTGCGCGTCTGCAGCGTGGCGAAGAGTTGATCGTTGGCGAATGCGCCGCCTGCGGTCAGCGCGTTGAAGAGTGTGCTCTTGCCAGCATTCGTGTAGCCGACGATGCCAACTGTGAAATGCTCGGCTCGACGCGATTGCACTTCGCGTGTCTTGCGCGCCTGGACTTCGGCGAGATCGCGCTTGAGTGCCACGATGCGCCTTGACACGAGCCGTCGATCAATCTCCAATTGTTGCTCGCCGGGACCCCGAGTTCCAACTCCCATTGGCGATCCGCCAGTCACCTGACCCAAATGCGACCACATCGCCCGCAGGCGCGGGGCCGTGTACTCCAACTGCGCAATCTCAACCTGTAACTGTGCGGCGCGAGTTGTCGCGCGATTCGCAAAGATGTCCAAGATGAGTTCGCTTCGATCGAGCACCTTGCAGCAGAGTGCCTCTTCGATATTGCGCAATTGACTGGGTGAGAGATCGTGGTCAAAGATGACCACGCCTGCGCGCAACTCCGAGACGATCGTCTTCAACTCCTGAATCTTTCCCTTGCCGAGACAGGTGCGACCATCCATCCCCTGCCGATTCTGAATCAGTTGGCCCACGGGAAGCACGCCCGCTGTTTCAGCGAGCGCACGAAGTTCGTGCAGCGGATCTGCTGCATCAGATGACCCCGAGTCGGAGTTCAAGATCACCGCGGCGAGGATCGCTCGCTCGGCACGCAAAGAGTCGCCGCGAAGTCCAGTTTCCATGACCGAGCGATGCTACGCATGAAGGGCGATACGCTCACCAAATGTCCGCGCGCATCATCCTTGGAATTGAGAGCAGTTGCGACGAAACCTCCGCCGCGCTCGTTTCGATTCACGGGGAAGAACTTCGCGTGCTCTCCTGCGGCACAGCCTCGCAAGATGATCTCCACCGCGAGTATCGAGGAGTCGTTCCAGAGATCGCCAGCCGCGCGCACTTGGATCGAATCATTCCTGTCATTCGACGGGCGTGCGCCGAGGGTGGAGTCGCACTGAAGCACCTCGATGGCGTGGCGGCGGGACACCGACCGGGACTCATTGGATCGTTGCTTGTCGGCACGAGCACTGCGAAGGCAATCGCGTGGTCCCGCAACCTTCCATTCGTTGGCGTCGATCATGTCATCGCCCACCTTGTGGCGTGTGTGCTCGATCAGCCGCCACTCGTCTGGCCTGCGGTTGGGCTTGTCGCATCTGGAGGACACACAAGCCTCTTCCGCATGGAATCGCCGCTGGGCGCGCAACTGATCGGCGCGACCATCGATGATGCCGCTGGCGAAGCATTCGACAAGGGAGCTTCAATCCTGAACCTTGGCTATCCCGGCGGCGCACGACTGGATGCGCTCGCCGAAGTTGGAGATGCAAGCGGCATCGACTTGCCGCTGACGAGGCTGAAGGGCTTGGATTTTTCCTTTAGCGGCGTCAAGACAGCACTCGCACTCGCGGTGACTGGTCCACATGCGACCCGCCCGGCCGCAGATTTCGCGACGGCTTACCGTGCAGTCGTCATCGGACAAGTGGTGCGCACGCTCGAACGTGCACTGGAGCAATGCAAGGCGCCATCCTGTTTGATCGGCGGTGGCGTGGCGTCAAATCTGCTCTTGCGACGCGAGGCTTCGCGAATCTGCGAGGCGCGCGGAGTCGCGCTGCGCATCGCACCTCACCGTTGGTGCACCGACAACGCCGCAATGATCGCCGGCGCTGGCGCACTTCGGATCGCCGCTGGTGAACGGGATGGATGGGATCTCGCGGCGCATCCCCTCTCGCTGCTGGCGCGGGGGGCGCGGGGACCGCAGGGGCGTCGCCAGTGAACGATCGCTCTTTCGATGGCATCTGCTCATGAGTGCACTTCCCGATTCCATCCGACACCCTGCGACCATTGATGAGGCGCAACTCGTGCTTCAATGTCGTTTCCGTACGGGACGGGTCAGTGGCCCCGGTGGACAGCACCGCAACAAGGTCGAAACCGCGGTGTTTGTCACCCATGTTCCAACGGGTCTCGAAGCGCGAGGCAGCGAGCGGCGGAGTCAACTTGAAAATCGCAGCGCCGCAATCAAACGACTTCGATTGAAGCTCGCGATCCAGTTTCGCACACCCACTGCTAGCGCAGAGCACGCCGCAAGCCCGCTCTGGTGCGGTCGAAGACGCGGAAGGAAACTTGTGGTCTCGTACGGCCACGGGGACTATCCCGCGCTGCTTGCGGAGGCGTTGGATGTCGTCACCGCACTCAGGTTCGACATTGTTGGTGGAGCGCACATCTTGGGAGTATCGACAAGTCAGCTCGCACGACTCATCCGGATGGATCGCAGTGCAGGCGCGACATTGAATCTCTGGCGAGCCACTGTCGGATTGCGGCCACTGTCCGATTGATTTCACTGCGGGCTGCCGATCGCCAACGCGATACCGTATGGGTCATGACCCTCACCGAGCAACTGACGGCGCTCATCACTGCGGAGATCCCGACACTGGTTGCGCTGCGACGAGATCTCCACTCCCATCCAGAATTGGGAATGGAGGAACACAGGACTTCGCAAGTGGTGCAGCGCGAACTGACGCGCAGCGGTGTTGAGTTTGTGGCTGGAGTCGGCGGCGGCACGGGTGTCATCGCCCATCTTGCCGGCGCTGCGGCTCATGCCATCGCGCTTCGGGCGGACATGGATGCATTGCCGATTCATGAACACACGGGGCTTCCCTATGCGTCGACCATCCCTGGAAAGATGCACGCGTGCGGACACGATGGGCACACGACGATTCTCATCGGCACTGCGCGAGTTCTCAAAGCCATTTCGAATTCGCGCCCCCTGCCCCGCCCAGTCACGATGATTTTTCAACCAGCGGAGGAAAACCTCGGCGGTGCTTCCGAAATGATCGCAGACGGCTGTTTGTCGGGACGAATCGGTCCCGCGGTCAGCGAGATCTACGGTTTGCACGGATGGCCTTGGTTGCCTCTGCGTGCGGTGGGCGTCCGCAATGGCGCGGTCATGGCATCGACAGACTCATTCACGATTCGCGTGTGCGGTCGCGGTGCGCACGCGGCATGGCCGCACTTGGCCAATGACCCCGTTGTCGCGATCGCCAGCATTGTGACCGGGCTGCAGTCCATTGTGAGTCGCACGATTGATCCAACCCATGCCGTGGTTGTGTCGATCTGCGTCATTAAGGTGGGCGATGCGTTCAATGTCATCGCAGAAGATGGACTCCTTCAAGGAACGCTGCGGACACTCACTGCAACTGATCGCGATCATTCGATCGCTCGGATCGAAGCGATCGCGCGACACGCGGCAGCGATCCACGGTTGCGAGGCGACCTTCGAGTTGAAGCGCGGATGTCCGGCGGTCGTGAACGATCCAGTGGCGACGGATCGTGTGCGACGGATGGTTCGCTCGATCGAGCATGCGAGCGTCGTGGAAGTCACAGATCCCTCCATGGGTGGCGAAGACTTCGCGTGTTACGGCGAGCAGATACCAGCGAGTTTCTTTCTCCTGGGTCTGCAGGATCCGGCTGGATCCGCGATGCCCGCATTGCACCATCCAACCTTTGACTTCAACGATTCTGCGCTTGCGCTTGGCATTGAAGCGATGTGCCGCTTGGCACTCGGTGCAGACATCGAGTGATCGTTTTCATTTTGCCGCGAAAACCCGAAGGTTTTCTTGCCCAGAACCAGTTAACGAATTACCCTCTCGGCATAATGAATCGAATTGCTGCGGTGGTTATGACGGGATCTCTTTGCGCGATGGCAGCATCGACGCTTGGGTTTGCCTCGGAGAAGAACACGCCACGCACTGATGTGCGTACCGAGGTCCCTCCTGGTGCACCCGCTCACGCGGTCGTTCGCGTTTCGACCCCGATTGCGCGAGCGATTGACCAGGCATCAGTCCCAGAGCACCTGCGTGAATCCGTCACCGCCATCGAAATCAACGAACAACTCTGGAGTGCGTTTGCGGACCACGAAGATGTGCTGATCGAAGGTCTGCCGCTGGGTCCTTCCGCAACGCACTCAGTGGTCCTCCACCGCGTCGATCCCTTCGCACACCATCCGGTGTGTGTCGGTGCATCGATGGATCCCAACGGCGTGGTCACCGAGGTTCCTCTCCCATTGCCGACTTTGGATTGTTATGTCGGGTCCGTTGTGAATGATCCAGATTCACATGTGTTGCTCTCACGAGGTGATGGCTTCCTCGCTGGGTATGTGCAAGCAGAGGGGAAGACGTGGGTCATTTCAAGCGGTCGCGTCGGCGTCGATGGACCGATCATCGCATACGCAGTTGATGAACTGCCTCCGGGAACGTTGGAAGCGCAGCCATGGAGTTGCGAAGCGCTGCTCCCACCCGGTGGCGCAGAGGTGCTCGGCGAAGGAGGGATCGCAGGAATCCAACCCTGTCGCCAATCACAGATCGCGGTCGATACCGATGTTGAATTCCTTGGTCTCTTCGGCAACAACCAGTCGGCTGCGTTGGGATATGTCGGAACACTCTTCGCCGCACTCGCTGATATCTACGCACGCGATGTCGAGTTGCGGCCGGGAGCGTGGTATGTGCGGCTCTGGACCAGTGGAACGGACCCATGGACCGGCGCGAACACTTCTGCACAGTTGACGGAGTTTCGCGACTACTGGGAGGTGAACCCAGGCATTTTCTGGCGCAATTCGACGACATTGCTCTCTGGTCGTGGCCTCGGCGGCGGGATCGCATGGCTGAATTCCGGGTGTGGCTCGTACGCCTACTCCGTCAGCGCGAATCTCGCGGGTTCGTTCCCCTATCCAATCGTCCACAATAGCGGCGCAAACTGGGACATCATGGTGGTCGCACATGAACTGGGTCACAATTATGGTGCCCCGCATACCCACGATTACGCGCCGCCCGCAGATGGTTGCGGATCGAGCCCGCAGGACTGCTCCGCAGCAGACTTGGACATCGGGACCATCATGAGCTATTGCCACATCTGTCCAGGCGGATTGTCAAACATCAAACTTATTTTTCACGAGCTGAGCAAGAACAGTATCGATGTCTATCTGACCGTGGGTGGATGTGACTTCTCGGCGGAGACCCAACCGCCTGTCGCTGTTCCAGACTTTGTCGTCGCGAATGGACCCTCTGCCATCGACATCGATGTGCTTGCCAATGACCTGCGCTTCAATTGCGAAAGCGTGATGCTCCTCAGCGTGGGTCAACCATCGCAAGGCGGATCGACCGTCATCGTGCAGGGCGCTGGTCCCGGCGGTCGGCCCATTGTCCGCTTGGCCCTCGCGCCGACGCCACCGAGCACCCTTTCGTTCTCGTACACCGTTGGTGAATTGAGCGGCGACACTGCGATTGCGACGGTCACGGTTGACATCGTCACCGTTCGCGCTCCGGAGAATCCAACTGGGGATTCTGCTGGGCAACGCACCGGCTATTTCGTACTCAACTCGCCCGCAGTCCTCCCCAATTTTGCACTGCTCACCCCATACGCATCCGACACACTCCCATCTGTGAACTTCGATAGCACGAGCGGCAACTTTGCCACAAGTGGACGAGCAGATCAGGTCGGTGCAGTCTTCTTCGGATGGTTGAATGTGCCAACCACGGGCAACTGGACACTCTTCACGAACTCCGATGACGGATCACGCCTGCTCATCGGCGACACTGTGGTCGTGAGCAACGATGGCTTGCATGGCATGGTTGAAAAGAGCGGAACGATTGCGCTCGGCGCTGGCAAGCATGCGATTCGCAGTGAGTTCTTTGAAAACGGCGGTGGTGCGGGCATGATCGTCTCATGGTCAGGACCCGGGACCGCGAAATCCCCAGTGCCTGCGAGTGCATGGACTCAGGGTGGCGGAGTGACACGCGCCGACATCAACCACGATGGAGTCGTCGACAGTCTGGACCTCTCAACACTCCTCGCCGCTTGGGGAACGAGCAATGCGCAGAGCGACATCAATCAAGATGGATCCGTTGACTCTGCGGACTTGAGCGCACTCCTCGTTGCGTGGACGCCCTAACCGAGCGCGGGATTAGAACGCGCGAAAGCCCCTCGCGCCAAGTCAGCTCGCCAGCACCGTCGCCTTGGCGTCAATCTTGGCGATGAGTTGGTTCCAACTTGCATTGAAAGAGTCGCGACCCTCGATTTGCAACTCTTGCGCACATGCCTTGAGATCGAGCCCCGCCTTGCATGCGGCGTCGAGCGTCGTCCTCCAACTGCAATCACTGGGAGCGAGCACCGTTGGAATGGACGAACCGTTGCTCAGTGCGATGAGGGTTTCCTCTGGCATCGTGTTCACTGTGCGCGGCGACGCAAGCGCTTCGACATACATCGTCGGTGAAAGTGTTGGGTCTTTGGTACTGGTGCTCGCGTAGAGCAGACGCTGCGGACGCGCACCCTGTGCCTCGAGCGCGAGCCAGCGATCGCTCGCGTACAGCGCACAGTACGCGTTGTAACACTCCCGACTCACTGCAATACCGATCGTGTTCTTGAGATCAGTCGGGAGCTTCGGCGCAGTCTTGCGATCCCATCGAGAAACGAAGAGGCTCGCAACGCTTGAGACTTTCCCAAGCGGCAAACCAGCAACCGCCCGTCGTTCCAGTCCGCGCAAGTATGCGTCGGCGGCGGCGCTGAAATGCGCCTTTGAAAAGAGCAGAGTGACATTGATCGAGATGCCGGCGAAGATGAGTTCCTCGATGGCAGGAATGCCTTCTGGGGTCCCTGGCACTTTGATGAAGAGATTGCTTCTCGCGGCGCGTGCATGCAAGTCCTTTGCTTGTGCGATCGTCGCCGTCGTGTCGTTGGCGAGAAGGGGCGAAACCTCCAGCGACACCCATCCATCCACTCCGCCAGTCCGCTCAAAGATTGGTTTGAACAGGTCGGCCGCGCGCCCGAGATCTGAGATTGCGCACTCGAAGAAAATGTCCTCAGACTGCATGCGCTTGGCAATCAAGGGACGGATTTGGCTGTCGTAGTCGCTGCTCCCGACAATTGCCTTCTCGAAGATCGACGGATTCGATGTCAACCCCACCACGGAGAGTTCACGGATCCACGCCGCAAGTTGCCCAGAATCAAGCAGTTTTCTGGTGATGTTGTCCAACCAAATCGACTGACCTGTCATCGCCAAGAGTGCTGTCGCGCGCATGTGAAACTCCTTTCATCGCAGGATAACACCACGCAGGCTTCTCTCATCGGACTTCCTGCATTGCGCACCGGCGCGATCAGTCATGGCGTGCACTCTGCGGCTGTTACCCTTTGGCGCATGTCATTCGCACAGACTTCCGTGGCTCCCGCGCCACTCCTGAACACGCTTCCCCAGTGGAGTGCCCTCCAATCGCATGCGTTGGCGCAACGAGAGGCGCATCTGCGCGATCTCTTTGCAGCAGATCCTGCGCGTGCATCCACATTGAGCGTCGAGGGTCCAGGCGGCATGTTCATGGACTATTCCAAACAGCGAGTTACCCCTCACACCATGGAATTGCTCTTGGATCTCGCCCACGCAAAGGGCGTCCGCGCGCGAATCGACGCCATGTTTCGTGGCGACAAGATCAACCTCACCGAAGATCGCGCAGTCCTCCATGTCGCATTGCGAGCACCGCGTGATGAACGCATTCTTGTCGATGGGGTTGATGTCGTCGTGGAAGTGCACGACGTCCTCGACCGAATGAAAGTGTTCGCAGATTCGATTCGGAGCGGCGCATGGAAGGGACACACCGGAAAGCGCATCCGTCATGTGGTCAACATTGGCATTGGAGGAAGTGATCTCGGGCCCGCGATGGCGTACGACGCGCTCGCGGCATACACCCAGCGGGATCTCTCCTTCCGTTTCGTGTCGAATGTCGATGGCACGGACTTCGCCGAAAAAACGCGCGATTGCGACCCCGCCGAGACCCTCTTCATCATCTGCTCCAAGACATTCACAACCCTTGAGACGATGACGAATGCGAATACCGCTCGCGACTGGGCACTCAAGGCGTTCGCCGGTGATGTCACCGCGGTTGCGAAACACTTCGTTGCGGTTTCGACGAATGCGCAGAAGGTGAGTGCGTTTGGCATCGACACCGCGAACATGTTTGGATTCTGGGACTGGGTTGGAGGGCGCTATTCAATGGACTCGGCGATCGGTCTGTCGACCATGATTGCTGTGGGTCCCGCCCAATTCACGCAATTGCTCGACGGATTCCGCGAGATGGATGTGCATTTCCGCACCACCCCTTTGGCCAGCAATCTCCCTGTCCTGATGGCGCTCGTTGGGATTTGGAACACGAATTTCTTGGGAGCGCAAACACTCGCAGTGCTTCCCTACGACCAATACCTCGATCGATTCAGCGCGTACCTGCAACAATTGGAGATGGAGTCCAACGGGAAGCATGTTGGACTCGACGGCAATCGCGTGGCGTGGGAGACCTGCCCCGCCGTCTGGGGACAGCCCGGCACCAATGGACAGCACGCCTTCTATCAGATGATTCATCAGGGCACCCCGCTGGTCCCATGCGACTTCATTGCCTTCTGCGAACCACTCAACCCGCTCGGGGTCCACCAAGATCTGTTGATCGCCAACGTGTTTGCGCAGGCCGAGGCATTGGCATTTGGCAAGACGCGGGCCGAAGTGGAGTCCGAGGGTTGTGCGCCGTGGCTTGCAGCGCATCGGCAGTTCGATGGGAATCGACCCTCGACGACGATTCTCTGCCCGCGCCTCACTCCAATGATGCTCGGGAGATTGATCGCGCTCTACGAACACAAGGTCTTTGTGCAAGGAACGATTTGGGGAATCAATTCCTTCGATCAGTGGGGGGTCGAACTGGGAAAAGTTCTCGCGCAGCGGATCATCCCAGAACTTTCTGGAAGTGCGCCAACCCCTGCGCATGATTCGAGCACGCAGACTTTGATCGCTCGCTATCGCGCCGCGCGTGATCGTTAGCCGCGCGTGGGTCGCTAGCCGCGCGTGGATGGCATCGAGGCCGCACACCTTCCGACGCACTCCACAACGATGCGCGCTCCCTGCGTCACGTGGTCTTCGGTGGTCGTTCGTGCGAAGGAAAACCGCACTGCACCGTGCGCCAAGTCCGCCGTCACCCCCATTGCCAAGAGAACAGGCGATGGATCGAGCGAACCAGATGAACATGCCGCGCCTGCGGATGCCGCCACGCCCGCCGCGTTGAGCGCGACCAGAATTGCTTCCGCTTGCAATGATCGAAATGCGATGTTGCTTGTGGTCCAGATACGGGGCGCAGTTCGACCAATCACGACTGCGTCGGGCAATGCAGCGCAGACAGTGCTTTCAAAGTGCGTGCGCAATGTTGCTGCTCGCTCCGTTTCGCGCGCGGCACCTGACAACCACTCATGTGCAAGTTGCGCCGCCACACCACATCCAACGATGCCCGCGACATTCTCGGTCCCACCTCGCCGATCGCGCTCTTGCGGTCCACCAACGATCAGTGGCCGCACGATTGACCCGCGCCGAACGAAGAGCACCCCAATTCCTTTGGGACCATGAAACTTGTGTGCAGAAAGCGACAGGAGATCAATGTCGATGCTCGAAAGATCGGTTGGCATTCGTCCGACCCACTGGGTCGCGTCGGTGTGAAAGCGAACACCGTTTCGACGACACATCGAGGCAAGTTCGCGAATCGGCTGGATGACTCCCGTTTCGTTGTTTGCCCACATGATCGAAACGACGGCGATCTCTTTCGCGCGCTGTTGAAGTAGCCGATTCAATGTTGCTGGATCGATGATGCCACCACTTCCGCCCTCCAACCACACCACTTCCGCGCCGCCCAATGCCAGCGCCTGCGCCTTCTCACGCACAGCGCTGTGTTCAAATCGTGTGGTGACGATGACTCTTCGGCCAGAAGTCCCATGTGCTGCGATGTCCAGCGAACTCTCCAGTGCGGCGTTGCATGATTCAGTTCCACCCGAAGTAAAGATGACTTCGCGTGGCGAGCAGCCAATGAGCGCAGCGACCGTTTCTCGTGATTCCTCAACTGCGTGGCGAGCGCGCCTCCCCTGATCGTGCACACTCGATGGATTCCCCCAGTTTTCTCGCAGCACTCGTCCCACAGCATCGACCACTGCTTCGGCAGGTTGGGTCGTTGCGTTGTTATCGAGATAAATCAACTGAATGCGGGCGAGAGGAATCGAACCTCCACGGGTTTTACCCCACAAGAACCTGAATCTTGCGCGTCTGCCAATTCCGCCACGCCCGCGACGGGTCGGAAGTGTAGCACGCCCTCATTCGCTCGCGGATTCCAACGAGTCAACCAGTCGACGCACTGGCCCATTCCAGAGCGGAAGCCCCGCACGGGAGGATGGAGCGGGGTCCCATCGTCAAGGACTCCCGACATCGGCCTCCAGCCCGGGGGGTTGCGTCGACTGGCTGACAATTCCGACTTGACTCACTCCTCGCCGCGGGGAGTCCGAGGCGTGATCGCGGCATCAGGATTCAGAGCTCGCTTCGCCATGATTCCCGCCCGGATTTCAGCAGCGAGATCTTGGTTGTCACGAATGAACTGCTTGGAGGCCTCACGACCCTGTCCGAGTCGTGTCTGTCCGAAGCTGAACCACGACCCTGACTTGTCCACAACTCCGTGGTTCACAGCGAGGTCGATCAGGTCCCCTGCCACACTGATCCCTTCGTTGAACATGATGTCGAATTCCGCCTCGCGGAATGGCGGCGCGATCTTGTTCTTCACGACCTTGGCACGCACTCGATTGCCGACATTCTGATCGCCATCCTTAATCGCCCCGATGCGACGAATATCGATGCGGATAGACGAGTAGAACTTGAGAGCACGACCACCCGTCGTCGTTTCTGGGCTACCGAACATGACGCCGATCTTCTCGCGCAACTGATTGATGAAGATCACGATGACTTCGCTCTTGGAGATAGCGCCAGTCAACTTCCGCATCGCCTGACTCATCAGACGCGCTTGGAGTCCCACATGACTGTCACCCATTTCTCCCTCAATTTCGGCGCGGGGAATGAGTGCAGCAACCGAATCGATCACGATCACGTCCACCGCATTCGACCGGACCAACAACTCGCAAATCTCCAGTGCCTGCTCACCAGTGTCAGGCTGTGAGATCAGCAGTTCTTCCAGGTTGACTCCCAATCGTTTCGCCCACGATGGATCAAGCGCGTGCTCGGCATCGATGAATGCTGCGTTGCCACCATTCTTCTGCGAGTTGGCGACCACCGTGAGAGCGAGCGTTGTCTTTCCAGATGACTCTGGACCGAAGATTTCCACGATGCGTCCCTTGGGCAATCCACGACCGCCCAGCGCGAGATCCAGACTCAGTGTTCCTGTGCTGATGCCGACGATGTCTGGAACATTGTTGCCAACGAATCGCATGATCGATCCCTTGCCGAATGCCTTCTCAATCTGCCCCACCGCTGCTTCGAGTGCTCGGGACTTTCCAGCGATTTCCGCAGCAGTCGCCTTGCTCACATTTGGCGCAGCGGCCGGTTTGGCCTCCGTGGTGCTGATCGTCGTATTGACTTTGGCGGGTGTGCTCGCCGGACGAATTGGTGTTGGTGCGCTCATGGGTTGTGTTGTAGTTGGAGCGCTCCCAATCTCCTTGGTTGGATTGGCTGGAGTGACTGAAATTGTCTTACCGCCTGCGATGTTGGCGGAGGCCTTTGCGAGACCCTGGCCGTTGGTTGCGAGACCCTGGCCGTTGGTTGCGATGCTGCTCATGTGTGTTCCTTTGGATTCCTTTTGGCCTCACTCGCCCGCCAACGTTGGAGAGCCGTTCAATGAGGTATTTTTGCTTTGATTCGTTTGGGATTTGTACGGTATGGAGAGTATCGACTGGTGTCAAGGTTTGTTCGGATTTTTTTAGGTATGAATCTTCGATATCTTCAACAGAACCAACATAGTGCCATGCCGCAGCGACCAACGAAAACACTCCGGTTTTTCTTGTAATAGTCCTATAACTCGCTTGATCCCCCGCCAACCACACTCACGCTCAATAATTGGGCGTCGGGGCTCGATACTGCGTCATGTCGACGGACTTGAACCAGTCAATCGTTTTACGAAGCCCAACCTCGAGCTCAATCGTCGGCTCCCATTTCAGTTCGCGCTTTGCCAGCGTGAGATCCGGACACCGCTGCTTGGGATCATCCTGCGGCAGCGCGCGTGCCAATTCGATCTTGGAATCACCTCCAACCATTCGAACAACACTCTGCGCCAGTTCCAGAATCGTGAACTCATTGGGATTCCCCATGTTCACAGGTCCGGTGAATTCTGGCGGCGTGGCCATCGCTCGAATCAACCCTTCGATGAGGTCGTCAACATAACAGAAGGATCTGCTTTGAGTGCCGTCTCCGTAGATCGTGATGGGTTCTCCAGCGATCGCCTGACGGATGAAATTGCTCACGACGCGTCCGTCAAATGGATGCATTCGAGGACCGTAGGTATTGAAGATCCGAACCACCTTGATCGAAGTGTTGTGAAGACGGTGATAGTCGAACATGAGCGATTCTGCAGCACGCTTCCCCTCGTCGTAACAGGAGCGCGGCCCAATGGGATTCACATTCCCTCGATAACTCTCTGGCTGCGGATGCACATCAGGATCGCCGTAGACCTCGCTCGTTGATGCTTGGAGAATCTTTGCCTTCACACGCTTGGCGAGCCCCAGCGCATGCATGGTCCCAAGCACGCTGGTCTTCATCGTCTTGATGGGATTGAATTGATAGTGCCCTGGTGCGGCAGGACACGCCAAATTGTAAATCTCGTCGACATCTTCGAACTTGAATCCCTCGGTGACATCGTGGCGGATGAACTCGAAATTTGGGTTCCCCTCCAAATGCTGGACATTGAGTTTTACCCCTGTAAATAGGTTGTCAATGCAGATCACGCTGTCACCAGCGGCGACCAACCGATCACACAAATGCGACCCAAGAAATCCTGCGCCGCCTGTCACCAAAATTCGTTTGCTCATTGGCGCGGGAGTCTAGCAACTGCGATACTGCGACCGTGACCAAGACCATGCGCACGCGACTGATCTTTGGTGCGATGACAGGCACCAGCATCGACGGAATCGACACCGCCGCCATCCGCGTGTGCGGGCGTGGACTTCGCATGCGCTTCACTCTTCTCGGTCAGTCGACTGCGCCCCTTGGAGATCTCACTGTGCGTCTGCGCAGTGCGCATCGACAGGAGCCACTCACGGCTGGCGCATTCACTGCGCTCGCTCGAGATCTTGCCATTGCGCATCTCTCCCCCCTGCGCACGCTCGCCGATGCGCACGGAGAGCCCGATCTCATCGCACTCCATGGCCAGACACTGTTCCATCAACCACCACTCTCGCTGCAATTGATCGACGCATCGATTGTCGCGCACGCCTTCGGCTGCGCAGTGATGAGCAACCTTCGCGGATGCGATCTCGCTGCGGGCGGGCAAGGTGCCCCGATCACACCACTCTCTGACTGGATGACATTTCGAGCACGTCGCTCGTGGCGAGTCGTTGTCAATCTCGGCGGTTTTTCAAATGCGACGATCATCCCTCCAGCTCCAGAATGCGCCGACTCGAAACAGAAGGACGCTTCGTGGCTCAATCTCGTACGTGGATTCGACCTCTGTCTGTGCAACCAGTTGCTTGATCACATTGCGCGAACGAAAGCTGGCATTCCATTTGATGAGGACGGCAGGCTCGCCGCAGTGGGTCATGTTCGTGCGCCTCTCCTGATCGCGCTGCGAACTCTGCTCGATCGACAGCGCCAAGCGGGGAGATCACTGGGAACCGCAGACGAAATCATCGCTGCTGCAGCTTCGACCGTTGCCGATTCGACCGCCGCCGACGCGCTTGCCACTGCGTCACGCGCCATCAGCGAAACGATTGCGGCGGGCATTCGCCATGGGCTTGCTGCGAAAAGATCGAATGAAAAGATGCAGGTGCTCATTGCTGGCGGCGGCGCGCGGAATCACGCGCTCCTTCGAGAACTCGCCCTCGCCGTCGGCTCGCCGATTCATCCCACAAGCGATTTCGGCGTTCCGATTGAAGCTCGCGAGACCATGGCCATGGCGATCCTGGGAACTCTTGCGGCGGATGGCGTCGCAATCACACTTCCAGCCGTCACAGGTCGCGGCGACACCCGAGTTGCAGACGGTGCGCTCGTGCGCCAGCGCGTTGACGGATTCACGAAACATTCACACGCGATGGGGCTCAACCCGGCGCAGCGCGCCTCATAATGCTGCACAATGGCGATGACACCAACGGCACTCCCAACTGCATTGATTGTTGAGGATGAACCTGAAATTGCGGAGCTCGTGAAGTTTCACCTGCAGCGCACCGGGATCGACGCATCGATAACTCGCTCCGGTCGCCGCGCACTTGAACTCGCACGACACTCACCACCCAACTTGATGGTGCTCGACCTGATGCTCCCCGACTTGAACGGTCTCGAAGTCTGCCGCAGACTCAAAGAAAACGATGCCACCAAGTCCATCCCCGTGGTGATGTTGACTGCGAGCGGAAGCGAGGAGGACATCATTGCGGGCCTCGAAATGGGTGCGGATGACTATGTCACCAAGCCCTTCAGCCCTCGCGTGTTGATGGCGCGACTTCAGAACGCCATGCGAAAGCGAGGAGTATCCGCCACGCAACCAGCCGACATCCTGACCCGACTGGACGGCAAACTGGTGATTGATCGGCAGCGGCATGTGGTCACGTGCCTTGGAGCAGGGATCAGTTTGACCATCACAGAATTTGAGATGCTCCTCACGCTCGCGCAGCGCGTCGGGTTTGTGCGAACTCGCAAACAGATCATCGCTGCGGTGCACGGCCCGCTCACCATGCTCTCACCGCGCACGATCGATGTGCATATGACTGCCATCCGTCGGAAACTCGGCGCAGTCGGCGCTGCGCTTGAAACCGTGCGCGGCGTGGGATATCGGTTTTCAGAGGACGGACTGGAGTAACAGGCCATCCAACACCGCACGTGGTTTCTGGGGTGGATAGCCTTCGATCGTCGAGATGCCACCTCCTCGCACACTTCGCTCTCCCCCACTCCTGCGAGCCTGTGCCGCAGCGTGCCTTGTTGCGGCAATCGCAGTTGGGTTGGGCTCTTCGTGGGGGCTCTCGAGTGCATTGCTTGTGATCCTCTCTGCGTGCCTGTGGATCGACGCATCGAGAGTCGCAGAGTTGAGGCGCGTCAACACCATGTACCAACTCCTCGTGCGCATCGGCGACGGTGAGTACGGCGCATCACTTCCAGATTCACCAGATGAATTGACCCTGCGGCTGCAACGGGGAATCGCCAGAGCGCAGCGCGGCTATGCAGAGGCACTCGCCCGCGCCGAGAGTGAGCGAGACGAGTTTCGCACGCTCCTTGGAGCCATCCAAACGGGGCTGGTCTCTCTGGATGCGCAACTTCGAATTCGCAGCGCCAACGAAGTTGCGCAACACATGCTTGGACTCGATGCGCGCGCGCACCGTGGCAAATTCCTTGCGGAAGTTGCCCGTCATCCAGAACTCCTGCGATTTGTCGAGGATGCGCTGACGGCGGCGACGCCCACGACTCGCGAAATCAGCCTGTCGCAGGGACCCTCGGTCACCCTCACCATCGCCGCCGATCCGATGCGTGATGCATCTGGGATGGTGCACGGCTTGCTGCTCGCGCTGGACGATGTCACACGCGTCCGCCGACTCGAAACCGTTCGCGCAGACTTTGCGGCAACGGTGTCGCACGAACTGCGCACGCCCATTACCAACATCAAGGGATATCTGGAAACACTGATGGAAGTCGGGGCGAACGACCCAACGCAAGTCGAGCACTTTCTGGGCATTGTCCATCGCAACACGATTCGTCTCTCGACGCTGGTGGAAGACATACTGCTCCTTGCATTTCTCGATCAACCACGCACGGGCGCGCGGCTCGAGTTCGCAGATGTTGCAGTCCTCTCTGTGGCGCGCGATGCCACTAGCCAACTTGATGATGTCGCCGCCGCCAAGGCGGTCACCATCGAACTGCACATCGATCCACAACTCGGATTCGTCGTCAATGCGGGTCTGATGTCACAGGCGATTCTCAACCTTGTTTCAAATGCGCTGAAATTCGCACCGCCTTCGAGCACGGTCTCCGTTGCAGCAATGTTGCATGACGGCACGATCGAACTTCGAGTCACCGATACCGGTCCCGGCATCGATGCCATCCACTTCGACCGCATCTTCGAGCGGTTCTATCGAGTGGATCCCGCGCGCAGTCGAGATCTCGGTGGAACGGGGCTTGGCTTGTCGATCGTCAAGCACATCGCACTGATCCACGGCGGAAGTGTGGATGTGCAGTGCCCGCCGCAGGGCGGATCGGTTTTCTTCTTGAAAACGCCCAAGGGCTATCGCAGAACTGACCAATTGTGAACACGATCTGAACAACAGGAGTCGATACTTCTGCCATGACAAACACACGACCGACCTCGATGATCAGGATCGCACTCGTGACCGCCATACTCTCAATCGCTGCGCAAGATGGGACTCGCGACTTCGCGAAGCTCAAGGGTGCAGTCCGCATCGATGGATCATCAACGGTCTATCCGATCACCGAAGCGGTCGTGGAAGAGTTCTCCAAGATTGCCAAGAAAGTCAATGTGACGGTGGGAATCTCTGGCACTGGAGGAGGATTCAAGCGTTTCTGTGTCGGCGAGACGGCTATCTCGAACGCCTCGCGCCCCATCACCCCGAGCGAAGTTGCACTCGCAGCGACGAGCAACATTGAGTTCATCGAGATCCCAATCGCATTCGACGCACTGTCGGTTGTCGTCCATCCCAAGAACGACTGGGTGAAGTCCATCACGATTGCCCAACTCAAGGCGATTTATTCGGCAGGTGGTGGAAAGTCGTGGAAGGACATCGATCCATCGTGGCCAGATCGCGCGATCACGGCCTATTCGCCCGGAACTGATTCCGGGACATTTGACTACTTCAAAGATGCAGTGCTCGGCAAAGAAGGAAAAGCACGCGCAGACATGAGCGTCTCTGAAGATGACAATGTGCTGGTGCTCGGAGTCAGCGGAGATCGGGATGCCATCGGCTTCTTCGGGCTCGCCTACTTCGAGGAAAACAAGGACAAACTCCGCGCGGTGCCTGTGATCGGTTCGTCTGGCGTTGCGGTCTCGCCATCGGCGAAGACAGTTCACGACGAAACCTATCCACTCTCTCGACCACTCTTCATCTATGTGAATGGAAAGGCTGCAGCGAAACCAGAGGTGGCAGCGCTGGTCGAGTTCTTTCTGGACCAATGCGACGAACTCGTCACCGAAGTCGGGTACATCCCACTTCCGTCGGCGACACTCGCCAAAGTCCATGCGAACTGGAGCGCCAAGCGACTCGGAACGCAATTCGTGAAGGACGGCAAACAAATCGAAGGAAGATTTGGCGATCTCTTCCAGTAGAGATCCACGATCACTCCTGGCCCGCACGATCCACTCGCGCGTCGTGTCGTTGGGAGTCCATACACCTCGGCTATCCTTCCACCGCTTCACATGACCGCACTTGCCGCCCGATCCGCTGCAGAAATCGCGAACCGAGGCACACCGCACTCGGCGCTGATCCGTCGGTGGAGTGAAGGATCAATCAAGTTCGCGCTGCTGTCGATGACGCTGTTGAGCGTCGTCACAACCATCGCCATCGTCGGCGTTCTCGCTGGAGAAGCATGGGGATTCTTTTCGATGGCGGATCAGCCGGACATTTCCCTCTGGTCCTTCGTCACCGGGCTTGAGTGGAGTCCACTCCTGGGAGCAAGGCCAGCATTTGGCGTGCTCCCCCTCGTTGCAGGCACGCTCTTGGTGACAGCAATCGCTGGATGTTTCGCGCTCCCCATCGGATTGCTCACAGCGGTGTATCTGAGCGAGTATGCCTCATCGCGCACGCGCACGATCTTGAAGGGTGTCCTGGAAATTCTGGCGGGAGTTCCCACCGTGGTCTATGGATTCTTCGCGCTGACCTTTATCACGCCCTATCTGCTCCAACCGCTCTCGAGTGGATTTGGAACCTACAACGCGATGTCCGCAGGAATCGCCGTTGGAATCATGATTCTTCCCATCGTCTGCTCACTCTCTGAGGATGCGTTGCGTGCTGTGCCGCAGTCACTCCGCGATGGCGCGTATGCACTGGGATCGACGAAGTTTGATGTCAGTGCGAAGGTCGTCGTTCCAGCCGGTTTATCTGGAGTGATCGCGGCCTTTCTCCTCGCGCTCACACGCGCCATTGGCGAGACCATGATCGTCGCACTCGCCGCAGGAGGACTTGCGCAACTCACTGCCAATCCGGCCGAGCAGGTCCAGACGATGACCGCATACATGGTGCAGATTTTTCTGGGTGATGCCCCTGCCGCAGGCGTTGAGTACAAGTCGAGCTACGCCGTTGCCTTCACGCTCTTCTTGATCACCTTTGTGCTGACGTGGAGCGGCGCCATCATTCTCAAGCGCTACCGCGAGGAGTACGACTGATGGCTGCGGGAGTCATTTCCACCTCCAGGCGCATGCTTTCGAACAGGGTTTTCCTGTGGAGTTGCCTCGCCGCAACGATGATCGCCATTTTGTTGCTGTCGGTGCTCATGGTCTCCATCGCTATTGAAGGATGGAGCTCGATCAGTTGGCGATTCTTGGATTCGTTCGCATCTCGGAAGCCGGCACAGGCTGGAATCAAAGCACCATTGCTGGGTTCGCTGTGGGTGTGCGCGATCTGCGGACTGGCAGCCATTCCCATGGGCATCGGCACTGCGATCTACCTTGAGGAGTTTGCGAAACGATCTCGATTGAAGCGATTCATCCAATTGAACATCTCCAACCTCTCGGGGGTACCGAGCATCGTGTATGGGATCCTCGCGCTCGCGGCATTCGTGCGCTTCTTTGGGCTCGCCTGCGCAGACGAACCATGGACCCTGGGCGACCCAGAGAGTCTCTTCTTCATCCAATTCCCTTTCGGCCCCAGCGTGCTTGCGGGCGGACTCACCCTGGCTCTCGTCATTCTTCCAATCATGATCATCGCCAGCCAAGAAGCCTTTCGGGCGGTCCCGCCGTCACTGCGTCAGGGCGCACTCGCATTGGGATCGACCCCGTGGCAGGTGGTACGACTCGTCACACTTCCCGCTGCGATGCCAACGATCATGACGGGCGCGATTCTCGCGATGAGCCGTGCGATCGGCGAGGCCGCGCCGCTGCTCGTGATCGGCGGTTTTCTCCTTGTATTCCAGACTCCCACGAATCTGATGAGCGACTTCACCGTGCTGCCACTCCAGATTTTCAATTGGGCGGGTCGCCCACAGGCGGACTTTCATAAGCTTGCTGCAGCAGCGATCATTGTGCAACTCGTCGTGCTGATCTCGTTCAATTCCGTGGCGATCATCATCCGACAGAAACTGCAAAGGCCGCTGCAATCATGACGCAACCATCCACTCCAGTTCGAGATGCAGACCCCGCCACTGCGCCACCCACGAATCTGACTTCGGATCCGCGGGGCTCCCATCCAAGTGAGACGACGGCCATTTCCATGCGTTCACTCAATGGGTGGTATGGCAGCAACCAAGTCCTCCATGCGCTTGACCTCGAGATCGCAGCCAAGCAGGTCTGTTCGTTCATCGGTCCATCGGGATGTGGCAAGAGCACCTTGCTGCGCTGGATCAATCGCATGAATGACACCATTCCGTCAGCGCGTGCGTCTGGAACACTCTCACTGCACGGGATCGACCTGTTGGACCGAACGCTCGATGTGGTGGATCTTCGGCGACGCGTCGGCATGGTCTTCCAAAAGCCCAATCCATTTCCGAAGTCGATCTTTGACAATGTTGCATTCGGTCCTCGGCTCCATCGCACGTATTCGCCGACGGATCTTGAGGAATTGATCGAGCAAAGCCTGCGCGCCTCCGCGCTGTGGAACGAAGTCAAGGATCGACTCGACAGTTCTGCACTTGGACTCTCGGGTGGTCAGCAGCAGCGACTGTGCATCGCACGCGCCATCGCCATTGGTCCCGAGGTGCTGTTGATGGACGAGCCCTGCTCCGCCCTCGATCCGAGGTCGACGGCATCGATCGAGGAACTCATCCGCGAGTTACGGGCGACCTACACCATCATCATCGTCACCCACAATATGCAGCAGGCATCACGAGTCTCCGACACGACCGCATTCTTCTATGAGGGACGGCTGATCGAGTCTGGTGCGACCGATGTTCTCTTCACCAATCCAAAGAACCGTCAGACCGAGGACTATGTCACCGGTCGATTCGGCTGATCACACAAACAGGAGCAACACACATGGCAGTCAACTTGCAAACAGACCTTCTGGAGTTGCGACGCAGTTTGCTGGGGATGGGTGCGCTCGTCGAGCAGCGCGTCAACGCGATCGTCGAAGCGCTCATCGAGACCAATCTCGAAATGGCGCAGAGCGTCCGAACCGGAGATGACGAGATCGACAAGATGGAAGTTGCGATCGAAGCACAGTGCATGCGCTTGCTGGCATTGGCGCATCCAGTGGCGACGGACCTGCGCTTCGTGCTCGCCGTCATCCGCATCAGCGGCGAGTTGGAACGCATCGGCGATCTTGCGCGGGGAGTATCCAAGCGCATCATCAAGTTGAGCCAATCGGAACCGACCGAGTTGCCGCCGCCGCTCCTTGACCTTGCCTTCGGCGCACGAACAATGCTCAGCGATGTCCTGGGGGCGATGACCGGTGAAGATGCCCACCTCTGTCGCCAAGTTCGCCGGAGCGATCAGCGAATCGACGACATTCACAAGACCGTGCTGCTTTGGGGACGGGAGGAAATGCCACGCAGTTCCACGTCTGCTGCAAACGCCATTGAGATCTTGGCGATTGCCCAGCGCTTCGAGCGGATCGCAGATGTCGCCGCGCACATTGCCGACGATGTGATCTTCCTCATCGAGGGTCGCGTGGTGCGCCACGAGCACGATTGAGGGTCAACGCCCTGGAGCAACGCGCCCCTGGGTCAACGCCCCGATGTCACAGCCTCGGGTGGAGGCGGTCGCTCTGGGGAGCGAAGCGCCCCGTGAGGGGACGGATGTGAACTTTCCAGTCCGCTCAATCAGCCACTAGCCATTTGTGCGAATCTCTGTAGACTTCTCCGCTCGCCATGCATTACCCACACAAAGTCAGCCGAAGAAAGAAAGTCAGAGCCGTTGGCTTTCGTGCGCGGATGAAGACCAGCGCTGGACGCAAGATCATCAATCGCAAGCGCCGCGTTGGTCGCCGTATCAATCCACGTTGACTGTGTCCTCCGCGGCACCCAGTCGAGGCATCGTCCTCATTGGAATGCGCGGTGTCGGAAAGACCACGGTTGGAACCCTTCTTGCACATCGAATGGGGATCGAGTTCATCGACCTCGATGCCCTCGTGCTGTCGCGTCTTGGAGCGACATCGGTGCGGGCCGTCTTTGAGCACTCTGCTGAGCGCGGATGGCGGGCAGCGGAGGCATCCGCACTCACCGCGTTCATGACCGATTGTCGCGGAAGTCCAGCGACCGCACGCATTCTCGCCGTGGGCGGCGGAGCACCGAGCGATGCCGGTTGCTTTGAACTCCTCCAGAATGCAAAGGCCGATGGGTGGCGCATCGTGCAGATCACCGCAGATCCGTCGGTCTTGGCGGCTCGGCTCCACGCGAACATGGGTGATCGCGCTGCACTCACCAATCTCGGGTTGCTCGAAGAACTCACGCGGCTCACTGCGGAGCGTCAACTTTTTTACGACGAACTCTCTGGCGAAAAAGTCGATGGATCTGCTGATCCTGCATCAGTTGTCGAATCGATTTTGCGATTCGCCGCCCGTTGACCCGACACATCACCACCCCAGATGATGCGGACGCTGGGTTCTACCCCCTCTGCCCAGCCAAGATCGCGCAGTGCCAAGAGCGCCGCGGCTTGCTCGGCAGCCTTCTTGTTCGCAGCACAACTGCTTGCAAATCTTTGTGCACCAACCGCCACGCAGATCTCGAATGACTTCAGGTGATCTAGCCCAGTTTCAGCCACCACGAGGTAGTTGGGAGTTCCCAGACTCATCGCTTGGGTCACTTGCTGGAGGACGCTCTTGAAATTCATTTGATGCCCCATCCGTTCAGTCACATCGACATGGGGTTCGACAAAGCGCAGTATGAACTCTCGCGCGCACTCGAGTCCGCCATCCAGATAGATCGCCGCAATCATCGCCTCGAATGCGGCCGCTCCGATCGACGCGGGGACCGCACTCCCAGCGAGGCCTTTGCCGAGTGCCACCAGCGAAATGAGACCGGCTTCGCGCGCGTACTCGGCACACTTCAGCCGACTCACCAAGTACGACTTGATCTTCGTCAACTCTCCCTCGTCCGCCTGCGGGTAGCGCAAGTAGAGATGCTGGCACACCACCAAACCAAGCACACTGTCACCGAGCAACTCCATCCGCTCGTTACTCTCGAGCCGAGAGGGTGCGATTGAAGAGTGCGTGAGTGCGCACTCAATGAGTGAACGATCGCGGAACCGATGTCCACAGAAAACGCCTTCGGCCCGCGCTGAGCCAACAGCACCGTCCGTCGCGGCGATCTTGGGCAATCTCGGCGCGCGCCTCGGCGCGCTCTTCTTGGCCTTGGTCTGCGCTTTGGTCTGCGCCTTGGTGCGCGCCTTCGATAATGGCTGCTTCTTGATCCGCCGTGGCGTGCGTTTGGTTGATCTAGGCTGCTTTTTCAAAGCGTCCTTCTTTTGGCGATGAGGAGATGAACCGATGCGGGCCTCACGTGACTTCCGTCAATCTGTCGCTGTCCGCCGTCGTCGAAGGTCAAGGAAACATCCGGTTTCGCCCACCGGATCGCTATCGTTCTGGACCGAAGTACCCGCTCCCCAAGTGTGTGGTCAGCCGCGAAGCATCTGTTGGTGTTTCGAAGGCATGAAATGTCGCCGCCATTCTGCGCGGACCTGCATCACCGTCTTCGTCGAGTAAACGGACGACTCTCGCACTGGACCGAATCGAGCGCAAGAGCCCAGGCAAATGCAATTCGACGATGACATGCTCGCCCTCCTCGAGAGGTTCATCGAGTTCAAAGCGCAATCCGCTGAGTGAGATGTCGTAGGCGTGACCCTCGAACCGCGCAGGTGGCGCATCCTTGGTATCGGGGGCAATAACGACCCTCGTATAGCCAGTTGGGGGGGCAAATCTGTCTGCCGCCCGACGGTTGTCATCGTTATTGTCAAACACGATCACTTTGTTATCGTCCGTCATTGCGAAACACTTGAAAACAGGCAGAGGCAAAACCCCGTCACGATGAATATGTCACGGAACTACCTTTTCGCAAGTCAAAGAGTTCTCTGCTAGGATTTTTTTGTGCCTCCGATTGAAATCGTCGCAGAATCAGCGGCCATCGCAGCTGCACAAGTGGTTCTAGGCAAGACGGTTGCGGTCATCGGCTACGGAAATCAGGGCCGGTCACACGCTCTCAACCTGAGGGAAAGTGGCATCGATATTGTGGTTGGGGGGAGAGCGGAGTCGCTTTCGCTGGAACGAGCCAATCGCGAAGGATTTCAAGTCGCTGACATTCCCCAATCCGCGGCGGTGGCAGAACTTGTAATCGTCTCGCTGCCCGACGAGGCCCACGAGCAGGTCTGTCCTTCGATCATTGCCGCGATGAAACCAACTTCTGTTCTTGGATTCCTTCATGGATTTTCAATTCACTTTGGCGCTGTCTGCGTTCCAGAGTCCATTGGAGTCGTCCTCGTTGCACCAAAGGGACCAGGCACCGCTCTTCGTGAGCGATTCGTAGAGGGCTTGGGAATCCCCAGCCTGTTGGCAGTCCATCAGGGAGGATCAGACGCCGCGAAGACGGAGGCCCTTGCTCTCGGTTGGGCTCATGGGATTGGGAGCGGTCGGGCGGGGATCATTCGGACGACCTTTCGCGACGAGGCTGAAACTGATCTCTTTGGCGAGCAGTCCGTGCTCTGTGGTGGACTCTCCGAACTCATCCGCGCCGCCTACGAGATTCTGGTGGAGGCTGGGTATCCCCCGCTCTTGGCTTACACAGAGTGCTGCCACGAAGTGAAGCAGGTCGCAGACCTAATCTGCGATCGCGGGATGGCTGGGATGGGTCGCGCAATTTCGACGACGGCGCGTTTCGGGGCGGCCGAGGCTGGACCGAGGATCATCGACGCGACCGTCCGTGCGCGCATGCGCGAAGTGCTTCGCGACATTCAGGATGGCTCCTTCGCCAAGCGAATGCGACACGATGCGCTGAACGGTTCGCCAGTGCTCAAGGGTGCACAGGCATCAACCGATATTCATGCGATGGAGGCACCGGGGCGTGTGCTTCGCGCCATGCTGCCCTGGCTTCGATAGAGATTTTCTTCCATTCTGGAAATCGTGTGGTGGCGCGGTCATAGGGTGCGCCCGTGATGGCGAGTCGATTGGCGACCGCGCCACACGGGCCCAGAGAATTCTTTTTGGAGGACGAGACATGAAGTACTTGACATCAGCTTGTTTCACAGTCGTTTTCGTGGGATTCATCGGACTGGGTGTTGGTCGTGCGAACGCGGAGACCACTCCTCCAGCGCCAGCGGGGTGGACGGCTCCGGCGATTGACATTCACAATTACGCAAATCCGTCAACAGTCATCATGGCGGTGCTTGATGCGAATGAGGGCGAATGCGCACCACTTGGCGCACTCACAACCGTCGGTGTGGTCAAGGTCAATGGAGTCGAAGTGCCAGCAGGGTCGCCCTGCACCGCTGGAGATTTGGTTTCGTATGGAGTGCTTGCCAATACCACGGAGCGTTCCCTGTTGATTGTGCTCAGCAGCGGCGAAGTGTTGTCCATCGCTTCTCTGCACAATCTACTGCTTGGGCTCACGCAGTGGCTCGTCCGCGCTGGGACGCATTGGTGGGTCTGTGAGTGTGATTGCGGGAACGAGGTGGTCTCTTGGGATTGTCCAAACTCGACACCCGAGTGCCCATGCTCGCCGACCCCTGGTGCCAAGTGCAGGAAATCGGATGGCACCACAGCCACCCTCCACAATTGCGGTTCGATTCTCGCGCGAATTCGATCGGAACCAACCGTCGAGTAAATCGCAGAATCCTCTCATCGAAACGAGGCGCAGCATCTCGCTGCGCCTCGTTCTTGAACTTTGGGTCTACTCTGGCGCAACGTGACACCATTCGAAGCGATCATTCTTGGCATCGTGGAAGGGGTCACCGAGTATCTGCCAGTGAGTTCGACGGGGCATCTCATCCTCGTTTCGCGCTGGCTGGGGCTCGTGACCAGCGAAGAGTCGCGCAAATCTATCGACACATTCAACATTGTCGTCCAGGGTGCTGCGGTGCTCGCTGTCGCAGGTCTCTACCGCCGCGATGTTCTGGCGATGATCCGCGCACTGCTCGTCGCGTGCAAATTGATGCGTCCCGTGCCGATGTATTGGCGTCACTTGCAGTTGGCGCGCAACTTGTTCCTCTCGTTCATCCCTGCTGCGATCATTGGATTGCTGCTCGACGATTGGTTTGAGTCGCGCTTTTTCGCCCCCGTGCCGGTTCTTGGGGCACTGGCACTCGGCGGTGTTGTCATCATCGCCATCGCACCGTGGGTGCGCGCCCGTGCGAGGGACACGCGCGGGGTCGGCAGAGATGGCGCAACGCTCACCATCCCCGTTGCGCTGGGAATTGGGTTGCTGCAATGCGTCGCACTCTTCCCCGGAACCAGCCGCTCAATGATGACCATTCTTGGCGGCTTGATGGGTGGTATGTCACCTCGGGACGCCGCGAAGTACTCGTTCCTGCTCGCACTTCCAACGCTTGGCAGTGCCTGTCTCTACAAGTCGTACGGGCTTTGGAAGAGCGGAGGCATGCTCGAACAACTCGGAGGCTGGATGCCATTCTCGCTCGGTATGGTCGCTGCTTTCATCAGCGCCGCGCTGAGCGTGCAGTGGCTCATCGGATATCTGGGCAAGGGCGGAATTGCGATCTTTGGTTGGTGGCGCGTCGGACTCGCTGCGGTGCTCTTCGTGGGAATCTGGCAAGGGTGGGTCAAGCTGTGACGCGCGTCGCAAGAGATTCAGGCGCTCGGCGGCAATGCAAGAGTCTCACAGAGCCGCTCCTCATCCCAGACTTCGACACCAAGTTCGTTGGCGCGCTGCAACTTTGAACCAGCCTCTTTGCCCGCAATGAGTAGGTCGGTCTTTGCAGAAACGCTGCCGGTCACTCTTGCGCCACGCGCTTCGAGAAGTTGGGTGAGGGCGCGCCGCTCAAACGCAGCAAATGTTCCAGTGATGACGATTGTCTTACCGCCAATGGGATCATCCGTCGCCGGGGACACCGACCCATCGCTACCCCGGCAATACTCGAGACTCTCGAACTGCACGCCGACCGCTTCGAGTTGGACGATCGTCTCACGCAGCGCGGCGGTGGACAGATCATGAGCGATGCTCGCTGCCGTGATCGTGCCGAAATCGGGCAGCGCCTCAAGGTCGTTCGCCGATGCGCCCTGCACGCTCTTCATGTCTGGAAAGTGGCGCGCAAGTGTCTTGGCTGCGGCGGTTCCAAGATGGCGAATCCCCAGCGCGGCGAGCACCCGCGCAAGTCCCCGACCACGCGCGGTCGTGGCGCTTTGCATGATTGCGTCCACAGTTTTTTCACCAAGTCGTCGCAGAATTGCCTTGCCAGACTTGAGGCGGGCCTCTGACTGCAGATTTGCCACACGCTCCCGAGGAAGCTGAAAGAGGTCGGCAAACTTCGTGACGATGTTGGAGTCCACGAGTTGATCGATCAACCGATCGCCGAGCCCATCTATGTTCATTTGATCGCGCCCAACAAACCACTTCAGACGTTCTCGGAATTGCCCAGAACAGTTCGTGTTGATGCAGTACAACTTTGGGCCCTCTCGCACGACCGCTTCGCCGCATGCTGGACACACCGTCGGCGGCTCGATGGGCTTCTCGCAACCGCTGCGCTTGGCAATCACCGGTGCGATCACCTGGGGGATGACCTCTCCGGCTTTCTCCACGAACACGACATCGCCAAGACGAATGTCCTTGCGCGTGATCTCTTCGAAGTTGTGCAGGGTCGCATGCGCGACCGTTGAACCTGAAATCACCACCGGCTCCATGAATGCGCGAGGAGTCAGCGTGCCCCCCTTGCCGACCTGCCACTCGACACTGTGCAAGCGCGTTTCTGCACGCATCGCCGGATATTTGAACGCAACAATCCACCGGGGGCTCTTGTCCGTTGCTCCGAGTTTGTCTTGCAATCCGAAGTCATTCACTCGCAGGACCATCCCATCGACGCCAAATGGAAGTTGCGCGCGCACATCTGCGAATGACTTGATCGACGCGACCGCTTCATCGTCATTCGCACAGAGTTGCGCAAGACGATTGACCGGAATGCCCCACCCGCGCAGCGCTGCGAGAAAGTCCCAGTGGTTGAGTGCGCCCGCAGCAGTGCTCCACTCTCCGCGACCATGCGCAATGAACGCGAGTTTGCGCGATGCAGCAACGGATGGATCCAGACTCTTCAGCGTTCCAGCCGTGGCGTTGCGCGCGTTGGCGAGCAAGGGCTCGCGACGAACTGCTCGCTGGGCATTGATCCGTTCAAACTCTCCGTTTGGCATATAGATCTCGCCGCGCACTTCAACGACACTCGGCAACGGGGTGAGCTCGCCCGTCGGCAGCCGCAACCGCAGCGGAATCGCGCGTATTGCTCGCACATTCGCCGTGACATCATCGCCTGTCGTCCCATCTCCTCGCGTCACGGCGTGAACGAGTCGCCCCTGCTCGTAACGCACACTGACTGCGACTCCATCGATCTTGGGATCAGCAACGATCACGAAGGGACCATTGAGAGCCTTCTCGCACCTGCGGTACCACGCGAGGAACCCGTCGATGTCGTAGGTATTGTCAATCGATTGCATTGCAACTCGATGCGTGATCTGCGTGAACCCCGTGATCGGAGCGCCGCCGACGCGTTTCGTCGGGCTCATCGGATCGGCCGCGTGCGGACACTGCTCTTCAAGTTGTGCGAGTTCGGCAAGCAGCCGGTCGTACTCGCTGTCTGCCATCAACGGCTCCGCGTCAACGTAGTACGCAGTATTCGCGCGATCGAGTAGGTCGCGCAGGTCGGCGATTCTCGACTCGGGGGACCGGTCGGTCACATGTAATCAGCCACGTGCGACCCGCCGTGCCTTCAGCATCGCCTTTGGAGCGCAGTGGAAGGTCGCGTCGCAGCGACCGACGCGCTTTTCGCGTGGGGCACCGAGCACCTGCACCTGCTGGACGATTTCAAGCTCGAGGTCGATGTTGAACTCGCCACCCGCGGCCACCCTTTCCTCAAGATTCTGCGTGCACTTCACGTTGTAAATCGCGGGACCAACACATGGACGCAGGAAGTTGTAGGTCAATCGTTTGCACACGACGATGTAGTCGCCCCCGCAGTGAGCAAAGAGATACATGCCGCCCGCCACTTCGCTATTGGCGAGCAGTGCCGCGCCAGCCATCGCGTTGTACCAATTGCGATTGAACTTCCGAAAGGGAAGGATTGCCACGAATCGATCTGTCCCGAATGATTTCATCGAGATTCCCGAGCGAAATGCATAGGGCAACCAGATCAACGAACAGATGCGATGCCAAAAATTGTTGCGAGATGAGAGGCGCGAGATGTACGCCTCGGCACGCTCAGCGAGGGTCAACTTCTGATGATCGGTCTTCACTGTCGTCACGAGAATGCCTGAATTGCGGATGATAGCATCGACATGAATCAGGACTTTCTATGTCGAACGTTGGAGTGTGTTCATGGAGTCTGCGGCCGAGTGACCCCGCACAGCTTGCCTCGCGTGTGAGCGCGCTCGGTCTTGATTGCGTCCAACTTGCACTTGTTCCATGCATCGATGAGCATGGATGGAGCGGTGCGATCGACGTTTTGCGAAACGCAGGGATTGAAGTGGTCAGCGGCATGCTGTCCATGGCAGGCGAGGACTACTCAACGCTCGATTCGATCGCACGCACCGGCGGCGTGCGAAACGATGCACACTGGGGAGCGAATCTCGACCGCACATTTCGAGTCGCCGATCTTGCGCAACGCGCCTCGATCCCGCTGGTGACCCTCCATGGAGGGTTTTTGCCGCACATCACCGACGATCCGATCCGCGCCACGATGCTTGATCGGTTGCGGACGGTCGCTGACATCTTTGGATCGCGCGGCATTTCGATTGCCCTCGAAACGGGTCAAGAGAGTGCCGAGACGCTCGCTGCCGTACTGAACGAACTGGACCGTCCGAGCGTGGGCATCAACTTCGATCCTGCAAACATGATTCTCTACGGCATGGGAGATCCCATCGAAGCGACCGAGAGACTCTCGAAGTGGGTACGACAAGTCCACATCAAAGATGCACTGCCGACAGAGGTCCCTGGGACCTGGGGAAGCGAAGTCCCAGTTGGTCAAGGGAGTGTTCCGTGGCCACGGTTCTTGGCACTCGTGGATCGCGTGCGTCGTGGAGGCGCGCCGATTGACCTGATCATCGAACGGGAGTCAGGAAAGTGCCGCGATGAAGACATTCTCGCCGCGCGCGACCTGCTGCTGAGTCATCGGGCGACTATCGTGTCGTGATGCCGACATATGTGTACTGCGTTGTCAATCCCGACGGAAGTGATGGCGAACACTTCGAAGTTTTTCAGCCGATGGCTGACGTTCCATTGACCGCGCACCCAGAGAGCGGCGCTCCCGTGCGACGCGTCCCAGTCGTCTCGCAGGTGCAGTTTGGAAGTGATGGCAAGCGACTCTCCAACTCCAATCTGAATCGCTTGGGATTCACCAAGTACGAACGAGCCGGTGACGGCATTTGGGAAAAGAAGGCAGGAATCGGTCCGCCCACCATCAAGCGCGATGATGACTAACCGATGACGACGCCACCTTGGCTGAAGACAATCGGATGGGGGCTTTTCTGTAGCGCAAGTTGGACCTGGTGCATCGGCATGTTTCTGCCCTTCATCCTGCTGGAACAATTCGGATGGCCAGGCTTTCTGGCGTTCTTCATCCCCAATGTTCTGGGATGCGCACTCTTTGGATATGTGCTGACACCCGCCCGCCAAGAATGGGTTCGTCGTCATTGTTCCTCACTCTGTCTGTGGTTCTCTCTCGCCACGCTTTTCTATCAAGCGTTCTTTGCTGGATGGATGATTGCGCCAATCGGAGCGATTTCGGTTGTCTTCAGTGGAATCTGCGCAGCGCGTTTCTTTGGTGATTCTGGTTGGCTGCGATTCGCAGCGCTGATCACTTTCGTATCTGCCTGTGCGATTGATTGGGATCGTCTGCCTGCGCTCATCGAATTGCCATCGACGGGAACCCAACCCCTGGAGTCGCTTGTGGCACTCAGCCCTGCGATTGCCCTTGGATTCCTCGCATGCCCCTATCTGGACTTGACCTTCCACCGCGCGCTCGAGAAATCGCCCAGTCGTCATGCATTTCTCATCTTCGGTATGGCATTCGCGGTGACGCTCCTGTGCGTGGCAACGTTCTGGGATTCTGCACTCGGTCACCCACGCTTCGCAAGAGCGCTCACAATGCTCTGGGGATGCCAACTGCTCTTCACCATCGGCGCACACGCGCGTGAGGGTTGGGGAGAGGCACGGTCGCGATCTCGAACACTGCTTGTCGTCTGGGTTCTTCTCATCGGACTCGCCCTGGGCTGGCTCACGCGATCGCACCCCGACGCATGGTGGGGTACTGGCAAAGAGACCTATCTGCGAATCTTGGTGCTCTACGGGTTGGTGTTCCCCTATCTTTTGCTCATGCGACTTCGCGCCGTACCCACGTGGCTCGCGATACTGACGGTCCTCGTCAGTCTGCCCTTTTTCGAAATGGGCTTCATGCAAAATCGAACACTCGCACTTTTCATCCCACTTGGGTTGCTTTCCGTCCTCGCAATGGCATCTTTGGCAAAGAGGGATTGGAAGGATCGACTCCACACATGACCAACTACTCCACTGCTCCTCTGGCCAAGTCGAATTGGAACGCTGACGCTGCGAGGCACTTGCTCACCAGGGCGGGCTTCGGCGGAACTCCGGCGCAGATTGATGCGCTCACCGCCATGGGGATGGACCGAGCAGTCGACTACCTGCTGAACTTTGACGCGACCCCAGCGGCCGCGATCAACGAGAGTGACTTCGACAAAGATGTGCGCAAGCCTCTCACGACAGAGGCACGGTCCCTGGTTCAGCAAGCACGTCAAGCCGGGAATGAAGCGGCACTTGCGCAGTACCAGGCACTCCGCAACGAACAGGATGGCATCGACCGCAAACAGATGCAGGAGATTCAGAAGTGGTGGCTCCGCCGCCTGATCGAAACTGGGCGGCCTCTCGAAGAAAAGATGACGCTCTTCTGGCACGGGCACTTCGCCACGGGCTATCGCACGATCGAAGATAGTTATCACATGTTCCAGCAGAACCAACTCTTTCGCAGTCACGCGGTGGGGAATTTCGCCGACCTCGTCTTGCGAATCCTGCGCAATCCAGCGATGCTGAAGTATCTCGACAATGACGAGAGTCGCAAAGGACGACCAAACGAGAATCTCGCACGCGAACTCATGGAATTGTTCGTGCTCGGAGAGGGGCACGGCTACACGGAAGACGACATCAAGGAGGGTGCACGCGCACTCACTGGTTTCACCTTCGTCGATGACGAGTTTCAGTTTGCCCCAAACAATCACGATGGCGAGTCCAAGACCATCCTGGGGCAAACAGGCAATTGGGATGGCGACGACTTCGCGCGAATCATTCTCTCGCGGCGCGAAACGTCGGAGTTTCTGTGCGGCAAGCTCTATCGATTCTTTGTGAATGATTCCCCTGGAATGCCAGATGCCAAGTGCAAGTCGTTTGCCAGCGCGCTTGCGGCAGAACTTCGCAAACAACAGTACGAACTCAAACCTGTGTTGCGGCTGGTCTTTCGAAGTCAGCATTTCTACGACGCGGCCAATCGGGGCTCGACCATCAAGAGTCCAACGCAATTGATCGTGCAGACCATCCGCGAACTCGGTACGCCGCCACGCGAACTCGCCACGCTCAATGCTGCAGGCGACCTGATGGGGCAGAGCCTCTTCATGCCTCCCAATGTCAAGGGTTGGGATGGTGGGCAGTCGTGGATCAACACGAGCACCTACTTCGTGCGGCAGAATCTTGCCGTCTATCTCATTACCGGGCTGCGACCAGACGCTTTCGATTGGGATGCGGATCTTGCCAAGTGGGATACGACGCCACTTGAGAGAGCGATTGCCGCTCGCACAAATGGCGATGTGTCGAAAGAGTCTGATGCCCTGCTCGACCTCGTCCTCGCACTCGATGCGACGGAGGTTCGGCGAACACAGTTTCGAAACTCTGTCAAGACTCTCGGCGGACCGCTGACGCAAGCGCGGCTCGTCGCCGCACTCTGCTTGGTCACCGCGATGCCTGAATACCAACTCTGCTAACCCCTGGAGCTCCGATGGAAACAAACACGCCACTCACTCGCCGCATCTTCCTCCAACAGGGAGTCACGCTCGCATCGCTCGTTGCAACCATTCCGTGGTTTCTTGAAAACTCCGCCATGGGCATGCTCTCCGCAGACCGCAGAGTGAGCAGTCTTGCAGGAGTTCCCGAAGATCGAATCCTCGTGGTTGTGCAACTCGGCGGCGGCAATGACGGTCTCAACACGATCATTCCATATGGGAGTGATGACTACTACCGACAGCGGCCACAACTTGGAATCCCAGCCCCAGGCACCAACAACGGAGCACTCGAACTCGACAGCAAGATCGGTATCGGCATGCACCCGAATCTCCTTGGCTTCAAGGAACTCATGGACAGCGGTCGCCTCGCGATCGTCCAGGGCGTTGGCTATCCCAACCCAAATCGTTCGCACTTCGCATCGATGGACATTTGGCACACTGCGAAGGCGCAAGGTCGAGGCAACGGTTGGATTGGTCGATATGTCGACAACGCCTGCAATGGTTCGCCGCAGGCGGACGCTGAGATTGCCATCGGTCGCACCGCTCCACTCGCCATGTTTGGCGATCTTCACAAGCCAGTCTCCTTTGAAAACGCAAAACTTTTCCAGTGGACTGGGAAGGAACTTCCATCTGGCTTGGACAGTTCTTACGAAGCGATGAATCGTGCAGGTGCACTCGAGGGTGTCGCGCCGGGATCGCAAGCCGCATTCCTGATGCGAACCGCACTCGACGCTCAACTTTCCAGCGATCGCATCCGCATCGCAATGGACAAGACGCCGCTTGTCGCCTACCCCAATTCACAGTTGGCGACCCAGATGAAATCGATCGGCGCCATGATCCGCGACCAGATGAAAACGCGCGTGTATTACGCATCAATCAGTGGGTTCGACACGCACGGTGGTCAGGCTGGCGCGCATGGCAATCTCATGCGACAGGTTGGCGATGCGCTGCTGGCATTCCAGAATGACCTCAAGGCACAAGGAAACGAGAGCCGCGTCGTCACGATGGTTTTCAGTGAGTTCGGTCGACGGGTCAAACAGAACGCCTCTGGCGGAACCGATCACGGGACCGCTGCACCAATGTTCTTGATGGGCGGCGGAGTGCAGGCTGGCGTGCATGGCACCCATCCATCGCTTACCGATCTCGATCAAGGCGACTTGAAGTTCACCTCTGATTTCCGTTGTGTGTATGCAACGCTGCTCGACCAATGGATGGGAGCATCTTCCAAGAAGATTCTCGGTGTCAGTTATCCAAACATGAAACTGCTTCGCGGTTGATCAGAGTGATCGCGCGAGGTGTTCGAAGGATGCCTCGGTACATCTCCCCGGAAATGCTGCAAGTGGATGGGAATCTGATGACTCGTCGCAGCGTCTTCCATGCATTGGCAATACTTGCAGGACGCATCGACGAAGCTGAAAGCACGGCGAACTCCATCGACGTCGTGCCAGTGCGCATCCTTCGTGACGAGGTCATTGCGAAGGGGAACATATGGGATGCTGGTCACTGACCTCTACATGCCAGAACTTGATGGCTATGAACTCGCCATTGCGATCCGCGCCGAGGAGGCGCAACGCGGTCTCAAGCGCATGCCCATCCTGGCGTTGACAGCCGGAGCCATGAAAATTGAGGCTGACAACTGCGCTGGGGACTTGGTTGGCGCGTCACGCTGGGTTGTCATCTTCGCCGAACACCTCAACGGTCACCCCTTCTGGAAGTGCATCGAGAAAAACTCGCCCATACCCCTTGGTGGCGATGCGCGAGTCAAGGACGACGACTCGTCCTCTGTCGCTTGCACTTCGCACAAGCCTGCCAAATCCCTGCCGGAAGCGGACGATGGCCCGCGGCAGGGAGTCCTCGAAGAATGGCTTGCCACCGCGCAATTCGATCGCTTCATGGCGAGCCTGAACCAAGGGCGCGTCTGGAACTTCAAAGGGCAACCGCGTGATGATGACATTGCGAAGCGTGCGTCCGCGGACATCGATCCCCTGCCAGAAGCTTGCAACACCAAAGAGCACGCTCCGTTCTGACTCGCGAAATCGCTTCAGAAGCAGCGCGTTTGGCGTGCCTGCTCCCTGTGCATGCACCGGAAAGTTGCGCTCTGCCAGTTCTGGAAGCGTCGCCTCGACCAGCGCCTGCAGAGACTTGAAACTGGTGCAGAGCACGAACGCACCACCATCCGTCGCACAGATGTGATGCAACACACGCTCTGCCAGCTTCGCGGTGTGTGTTGGTTCTTTGGGTTCCGGGAGTTGCGGTTCGACAAAGACCCGCACCTGTCGGGCGTAGTCGAACGGGCTTCCGAGCACCAGCACCTGCGCATCGCTCAACCCGAGCGTCGCAGCAGTGTGTGCGCAGTCTCCTTGAGCCGCGGCGAGTGTTCCCGAAGTCAGCACGACTGAAATGTCTTGGCTGTAGAGGTGCTGCGCGAGGAGTGGTCCCACTTCAATCGCCGCGCTGGCGATGGTGACCTCTGGTCGCGATGCCGATCGCGATCGTCGCCTGCTGGAACTGCTCATCCAGTAGACGCATCCCTGCATCGTCTGACCGATGAGCGCGGCGCAGGCGTTCGCCAGCGATGCGGCACGCTGTTGGTACGCATTGATCTCAAATCCATCCGCTTCGTCAGCAGCACGCTCGCGCACAAGTTGAAGGAGTGTGGCGAGCGCGCGCAGCGGTTCGCTGAGTGAATCTGCGATGACATGCTTCTGGCGAAGGCGGAAGTCCCCCTCCGCACCCTGCGCCTCACGCCATCGCCAGAGGTCGCTGAAGAATCCGTCCGCGGCCTTGCGACAGGCTTCCACTTGTCGCAGTGCAGAATCGAGTGTCGCGTCGCCGCCCTCATGCATGGGCGCATCACTGAGTGCGCCACGCTGACTTGCTGGATTCCAGAGCGAACGAAGGAGATAGTTGACGGCCCCCTCGCTCAGTCGTGCGCCAAAGTGATCGGCAGCAACTTCCTCGATGCCATGTGCCTCATCGATGATCACATGGTGGTACTGCGGCAGAAATCCGCGACCACCTGCCGCACGCATCGCGAGGTCACTGAAAAAGAGCGCATGATTGCACACGAGCAGATCGCCGTTTTCCATGCGCCGACGGGCCGCTTGATAAAAACACTTGTCATAGGTTGGGCACTTGCGTCCCATGCAGTTTCCCGCATCGGATTGCACATGTTCCCAGAGCGAATGCGATGGCGTGACGTCGAGGGAGTGCTTTGTTCCGTCGCGCGTTTCGTACGCCCACTCTTCAAGACCGATGAGTGCGTGACGATCCTCCTCATCACCGAAGAGTCGATCCTGCCGCGCACTGGCGAGTTTGAGTCGACGCAGCGAAACATAGTTCCCTCGCCCCTTCACCAGCACCGTACTGAATTCCTCTGGAATCACAGCATTGAGCAGCGGAATGTCCTTGTCAACCAACTGCTCTTGGAGCGCAATCGTGTTGGTGCAGATGATGACGCGTTCCTTGTGGTCAACGACGCGACGAATGGCGGGAAGGAGATAGGCGAAACTCTTTCCAACGCCAGTGCCGGCTTCGACAAGCAGCCGACCCTTGCGATCCAAGCAGGCGTCGATCGCCGACGCCATCTCAATCTGTTGAGGTCGCGTTTCAAATCCAGTGAGGCGTCGAGCCACTGGTCCTGTGTCTGAGAGAAAGATCGAGGCGTCGAGCGCCATCATCGCAGTCTAGTCACGCGCCATGCGAGAGATGCAACTCAACCCCAATTCGAGAGCAGTACAGCAAGGTCCCCGCCGCCCACGATCCCGTCGCCGTCGAAATCTGCGCTGCCCGAAGTGCCCCACTGCGAGAGCAGAGTTGAAAGATCGAGTCCGTTGACCACGCCATCTCCATTCACGTCGCCCATGATCGAATCGCAGCGGGTCGCGAGCACGCGGATGTCATCGATCGCCGCTTCCACCAGCGATCCAGCACCCAAGTCCTGCGCCACGAATCGAACGCGCACACCCTGTCCTACTGGGATCAACCCCTCGAGGGAAATGTCGGCGAGCCTCCAGAGAGTTGCGCTTGTAGTCACGGTGGCAGCCGTTGTCCATGTGATGCCATCTCCCGAGACCTGCACGATGAAGGAGTCCAAGTTGGGAGAACCCCCCAGATTGTTCGTGTACCAGAACCAGTATTGCAATCGTGCTCCGCCGGTCATAGTGCACAGAACTGGCGACAACAGTGTCGTGATGCCGCCGTCCACATCAGCCGCGCCAGCCGCGCCGCCGACGGTCCCCTGTCCAGTGAACGCGCATTGCACGCCGGGCGCAGAAGTGTGATCATCTTCACTCTGTGCCGTCGATCCGAT
>SIAP01000040.1 GCA_009691725.1 Phycisphaerales bacterium | reverse complement strand
CAGTTTGCTTTATCGACAAGTGCGACTGCTTTTATCTGAGAAAACTTCTCTTCGCATTCGATGATCCATTCGAGGCTCCGACTTGCTTCGGACGACTCGGCGCGCAATCCAACGAATCGTCCAAGACATTCTTCTTCAAAGAAGACGCTATCGAAGGTGTACGAAGTTGCGAAGCAACCAAAAGGTTGTCCTGCTTCAGGTGGCGGCACCCATGCATCAAGCAATCGTGCTTGTCCAACTTCATCACGACTTTGGGGCATGTATCTCCTTCACGCTCTCAAGGAAGTTATAAAGTGGCCACATGCGGTAGGGGCGTAGATATTGTCCGCTGATGAGCGCGCGTTCGGTGCGTTTGTACCGCAGACGAACTGCGATTTTGTCGCCGTGATGTTCGATCCACGGCGCCTTTCCTTCACGCGATTTGCCTCTTTGAAACGCTTCGTGATGCGTTAAAAGACGGCAGAGAAACTGGATTCCGTCATGCCTCTCTGAGAACTCGTGAAATCGATCTGTGAACTCGCGTTCGATCTGATTGAGATTGGTCTGATCAAGTTTAGAGAGGGCTGACCTTGCCCGTTGAAAGAGTGACGGAACTTGTGTCACGCGCGAATCCAGTTCAGAAATAGTTTTGGCGATTGTGGCAATCTCAACCAAACTGGGTTTTTCGGAAAGTGCATAGAGCAGATCATCAAAAATCCCTTGGAGCGCAGTGATAAATGCCTCATAATGTTGAGCTGCTTCAATAAGCAGCTTCAACTTCGCGCTGGCAGTTGGAAGAATGATCTTATGGAACTGAAACTCGTGACTCGTACCTTTGGACTGTAGAAGGGTCTTTACATCACTTTTCGAAAGTGCACTCAAGACTTCGCGTCGGTTAGTGTCTGCGTCTTCTTGACCGTGATCGGTGATCACCCGCTTCAGTTCCAGCGCTTCGCCTTTTCCGCAAACAGCATCATGCCGAAGGTATTTCTGGATGAATTTGAATGTCTCTTTGTTCGCGATCACTTCTCCAGATGCCCAAGTTTTCTGAAGTGTCTCGACAACATTTTTATACTCAGTTTGCCCCTGACCTTCTCTATCGTGTCCGAAGCCAGGCAGTTTGCATTCTTTGCGCCAGGCTTCTAGGAGTCTTACTCCACTTTCACAGAGGATTGGTCGTGATTGACTGTCTGTGTTGACAAGTTCGAGATACTCCGCAAGCGTTCGGTAAACCCCGAAGAAGCCGAACACGCTTGCGGTTCTAAGATATCGATCTGCATTCAAGTGGAGACCACGCGCAATAGCTGAAAGAGCTTTCGTTGAACCTGGGAGTCCTTGAAGATTGAACTCTTTGTCTTGCGTAGACAATGACGTCAGCGCTTCGACAACAATCCATTCCACGCACTGCTCGAGAGTCGCGTTTGGATCTCCGCCGACGGACTCTTCCGATTCATCAGTGAAGCCTGCAATAACTTCCCATCCGACACAGCAGATTGTCAGGAAGCGCAGATTGCTTTGGCGCTCACGAACACCATCCGAACCAATGGCGGTTGCGATCTCTCCTGCAATCTGACTGACTCCAAGTGGATCGAGCGACCCTTCAGAGGAATCGACCGGATCAAATTGTGTTGCAGTTGCTAGCCCAGAAATGAAAGGTTTCATTGGTTGGAAGGATACTCAATCCATTCCACGCGACGATCGAGTGACCCTCGTGCTGCATGCGTGACAAATACGCGACGCTGCTTCGTCTTCTCCACGGTCGTCATTTCTCTTGTAAAGCTCTTTGAACAAGGAGCGACATAGTGATTAATTCTGTAACGGCACTTCTGTACTCAAGAATAATCTTGGGAGTTACTGGATTCCAGCTCGGCGGACTTGGGCACTCGGCGAGACGAGCACCATTCAAAACGAACTGTTGATCATTGATACCGACATTGTTCAGAGACTCACTTCAATTCCATTGATTTTGTTGAGCAATATCATTGGAAAATTTCATTCGGCACATTATGGCTCCTTTAGCAAACCTCGTGCGCACAGTCCTTCAAAGTAATCATGTAATTGCTTCGCAATCGGCGCATGGCGGATTAGTACTCCAAGCTCAATATTGTCGTTTTGGGCGCGGTCCGTCAGATTTGCGCTTGTAACAAATGCGACTGAACGATCAACGACAACAACTTTTGCGTGCATTGCAGCCCGCTCATTTCGGTTCGGTTCAAGTCCACGGGGATCGTAATACAACTTTGCACGCCGAGCTCCGACGCGCCACTGGCCGGTCCAAAACTGTTCAGCACGGCGAGATGCAAGGTCGCTAGAGAGAGATGTGTCGTTTTCCCGTCGAAAGTCAAGGACGATTGTCGCCTTTCGTGAATGGTCGGCCTCTAAAAAATCTGCAACAGGCTCAAGCAATTCACGGGCGAAGGTAGCTACGTATCCAGTAATGAGCACTTCCGTGCGTGCATTGCTGATCATTGAACTGAATACCGCAGCCGTTTGCTGCATTGGAACACCTTCAACAATCGGGCCGGAGCTAGCCAGTTGAACGAGATCTGAGATGTTTCGTATTGCACTCGACTGGCGAATTGCAATCGCGGTTTCGGCAGCTTCACGTAGTGACGCCTTAGCACCTTCTGCGCCATATGTACTTTCAAGTAATGTTATTGCTGTTATAAGGGATTCTGCGCAATCCACAGGCATTCCAGTCAGATTTACGACCTTTGATTGACTCGAATCAGGTAATAAGGCTCCAGAACGAAGTGCGCGAACGAGTCCATCAAGTGAGGATTCTGAAAGTGCCAGTAGCGCATGTGCGAGTTTCATGTTTCGAACCCGTTAAAAAACCCAGTCGTGTTTGAATTTACAGTTTGCACGACCAGTTCTCGATCTAAGAAATCGTTGCGTTGTTCGCAGGATGTCTCGGGTGCTAAAATGCACCCATGGCACGCCGCCCCGTGCAGTTGCGCGGTACCCGGTGTGTTGGGTGCGTGTTGCGCACAAACGGGGTCGTTCGAACACAGGAGTGCAGACTCAAGCGCAACCCGCATGTGCCGCTTGATCGATCGGCCAGCCTCGATCAGCCCGCCGAGTGTCCCCTGAGCGTCATTCGATGCCGTGTACAGCAGAATTCCGTAACGCGCAGGTTTCGTGCCATCGGAACCAAGTGCATAGACGCGCTCCTGCAAGCTCGCGGCCGCGTATCCGCACTCTAGGGAGATCGCAGTCATCAGCAAGTGCGATAACGAGTGAAGCATGATGTAGGGCGTCCCTGCGAATTCGCGGTGAGATCCTTCGTGGTCGTGAAGCCATCCATCGAACCCAGCGCGAAGTGCATTGCCACGTGTCACAACCGATGGGCGCGCGAGCCAACGCCCAACAGCTTCACTGTTGAACTCTAGAAAGATGCCCTCACCGCGGGTCTCGGTTGCGGGCAACCACTTGATGTCGCGAGCGAGCGATGCCGGTTTGACATCCTTGTCCAATTCGCCGTGAATATCGGTCGAACTCGATTCGAATCGCGTGAATCCAGTCAGTACAGTCACCGCCCGAAGGCGATGCACAAGCACCACGCGCGTGACATCTTTCATCCAGTCGCATGTCCAATTCGCTGGATCGAGTCGGCTCGCGAAGAAGTCTCCCTCGGGCATATCGGCGCCTAGTTCAGCCTCTGCCGAGGAGAGCGCTCCGAACTCCTCGTCCTTCACTGGGCGGATCACTGGCGAAACACCCGCTCCCAGTCTGTCGAACCCGGTCCAGACTTCCTCGTCACTCAAACCGGCGAGTCCAGACTTGGTTGGTTCTTGCAATCGGAGAACCCTCAGTAACGCACGCTCCGTCTCGATCGCACGCAACTGTGTTGCTACCGCAGCGATCCGTGTGTCGGACTCTGCCGTCGAGGCTGGGATGGATATCGCGGTTATCCGCTCGGCGAAATAGGCATTGCTCGCGCTACGAATGAGGAGTTGAGACGGTACGCCGCAGGTCTCGCGAGTCCGCGGACCGAGCCACGGACGAGCACCATCGCACATTCCAAAGGACCGTCGACTCCGATCTGCAGCTTCGCTCATTCGAAGTTTCGATCCGCAGTCGCAAGTGACTTCAACCTCGGCGAGGTCGCCCGAGTTTCCATGTTCGATGAACCACTTTGGCGCCGGGCATGCGCTCGGACCCCCATGAATCAAGATCTGCCAATCGATGTCATCGATGTGACCGCGTGGGCACGCACGTACGAATCGAATCGGGATGATCGATACAGCCTTCCCGTTGTGCACGAATTTGCCATTCACAATCTCGCGTCGGTGAATGAGTCGCCTCCGAAAGTAACCATCCTTCGTCCGCTCGTCGGTCGCGGCCACAAACCACCTCGGAAACCTCCATGCGGTAACACTGCTCTCGAATTCACTGGAGCTCACGCACGCTTTGGGCGGTCTCCGTAGCTCGAGGTTGGGCTGGCCAAATCGCGCGATGAGCCTCGAGAGCAGCCGAGGTTCCTGTAGTGCGCAGGCGGCTCGTTCTTCGTTCGTATAGGTCCAATCATCGAGGCCTGCCACCATGACAGAACTGTTCGGAAGGTCAACCATGGCACCCGGCCCGAAGCCCATGACGATTTGAGATTGTCTGATCTGGTCTTTCATTGCTAGGCCTGGATCTCTTTCACAAACAAGTCAACAGATGGTTCGACATCGCGCATCGAACGTGCCGCTTGGAACGCCCTTCGCTCGATCGCCATCGCCGCGAGATCTAGGTCCAAAACCTCCCGAAGTAATCGATCGCTGCCACTACGTGCGTCGTAGGTGAACGCAAGTCCTTTGCTTCGCGCATCGATCGCAGCGTTCATCCACCAATCGAGCAGTTGTCGTCCTCGCGCCAGCACACTGTCATACAGGGCCTGTTCAGAAGCGGCATCACCGGGGACTGCAGCAGATCGAGCGCGCTGAGCGAGTGCCATGGCATAGATGTCCAAAGCGCTCCGCTTGTCGATGATGGCGTCAGCATCCGTGGAGCGATTCATCCCTGGTTCAATATGTCGGCAGAGTCCAACAAGGGCAGGCGCGAGTGCTCGATCAAGCGCACGGGGCGATCCAGGTGTGACACTGGTCGCCTCGACCGATCGATAAAAAGACCGGTGATACGTCTCGAAGCGTTCGTAGTGCGAGCGATCCCGAGGCTTGTGGATATTCAAGAGCGCAACGATTAGACCAGGCTTGCTCCGTTCGCGTCCGACGCGGCTCGTCGCTTGGATGTACTCCGATGTCGTCTTCGGCTGTCCCAGCACGACCATGAGCCCGAGCCTTGAGATATCAAGTCCGACGGAAATCATGTTTGTGGCGAGCGCGAGATCGACATGTTCTTCGTCCGAAAACGGCCTCCCGAGTCGTTCTTTCGCTCGTGCGACTTGATCGGTTGAAACTCGCGATGTGAGTTCGAGTATGTCCTCTTGGATCTTGCGACTCGCGAAGAGTTGGTCGTCTGGTTCGATTCTCTTGCGCGGACGATTGCGCAGCTTCAACGCGACTTCATCTTCGGCGATTCGCCGACTGCCACCCAACTCTCGCAGACTATTGAAGTATCCGACCAGTGTCATGTATGGGTCGAGTGGATTTCTTGCATCCTTGGTGCCCCGGGTCCAGAGTGCCTCGCCTGCGGCAAGGAGCGCGATGAGTGTTCGGAGGTAGACCACCTTCAGGCTGCGCCCTTGCGCCGCGACCCCCACATAGAGTCGGCCTGGCGTTTCGGTGGGTGGGCATGTGCGTGCAAAGAACGAGTCGGTCCGGTCAATTCCCGGCGGAGGAAAAATGAGCACACTCTTCCGATCGAAGAGAGCCTTGATCTGCGCATGTGCACGGCGAACCGTTGCGGTGCTCGCCACGATTTTCGGGCGGATCCGCACACCATTGACCATCCGGGTCGCGAGAGTGTCGATGGCACCCTCGTAAATTCCCGCGATGGTTCCCAGTGGGCCAGAGATGAGATGCAACTCGTCCTGAATAATGAGGTCCGGTGGAAGCATCGTGACGGGCTCGCCCGCACCATCCCTCGAAAAGCCGCTCGCGTTGTCGAAACGGTTCGCACACCCGAGAAGCTGTCCGACCTCCGCAGTCCACGGCAGTGCCGCAAACTTATCGACAGTCGAGATGACAAAGCAGGGAAGGCGGCGATAGAGGGGTTCGTCCACCGCCACGATTGGAAGTGATCGATCGCCAGTAAACGCGCAGTGGCGGTTCGCGCAACTGATCAACAGGTCAGTTGGTTCCTTGAGATTCGGCTCCAGGCGGAATGAGTCCTTCGTGAATTTCATTCCGCACCAGGGGCAGCTCTCAAGAGGGATTGGCGAAGTCTTCGTGCGTCCGCGTCGAAACTCGAGAGTTCGTGCGAGTGCAGTTCCCTCTGGCGCGGGTTTGCCGTTCACTGCTTTACCCATTCGGTTAGGGGTTGCGCCGCTTCCGACCCACAATCCAATTTCGAATGGGTGATCACCAAGTGTCCCGACGCTCTCACTACGCTCCAGTTCGAGTGCGCACATCAGTGCGGCCGCACGCCCAAGTTGGTCGAGCGTCAGCAACCGAAGTGTGTAGCGCATCAGAACCGTCACCCCCGCGCTTGCAATCCCATCGTGGCAGAGTCTTCGATAGACAATCGTGAAAGCTGCGAGTCCAAGATATGCCTCTGTTTTCCCGCCGCCAGTCGGGAAGAAGAGCAGGTCGACAGTCTCGCGCTCGTCGTGTGTCGGGCTCTCGATGCCCCGAAGGCCCATTAGGATGAACGCCAGCTGGAAGGGGCGCCAGGTCGGGGGTCTCGTCTCTTCGATCGGGACACCTTCGATGAACGTCTGCCGCCGACGCGCCTGAGCTGCCATCGCGCGATTGGCGATCCGAAATGCTTCCAGCGCACGGGGGTTCTTCAGTACCTCGATTCCATCTGCGATTCGGCGTGACGCTGCCCTCTGATCGTCGGCGAGATCTCTCATCACGCCTCTTCGTGCAGTTGAAAGTCCTGGCGCTGTCGAGTTTGCAGCGATCCAGTCGTTGTACTTGGCAACAAGACTCTCGAGCATCGTCCCCGCGGCATTCGCGTCAGTCAGCCCGCCAAGCGCTTCCATGTTGAACTCAACATCCGGAATAGCCATGGGATCGACCCGTTCGACAGTCGCGCGAGGCATCCAAGTCGTCGCAACCCTGTGGCACACCGATACGTTCTCGTCTGCATGTGTGGCGATGCCGTGTCCGACCGCGAATTCAGAAACATCCCGGTACTGCAAGTTTGCGACCTGTTCGTCATGATCGCCCCGATCGTCTGTTCCTCGAGGATCGGGGCGTGCCACAAATCCAACGCCACCACAAGTCACGATGAGACACGGTTGGAAAACGGATGTTCGATACGGATGTTCCGCATCGGGCTTTCGCCGATTCACGAGAAAGATCGAGACCGCCCGGGTGCCTGCCGGAAGTCCCAACTTATGGGATTCATCAAAGGCACGCACGACGGTTGCGGCAAAGAGTCCGTCGCTTTTAGGGAACGCGACCTCGAGCAGATTGGACGACCGATGCACACCACTTCCGATCGCAACCGTGACCGAGTCAGCACGAGGCGTGCGGCGGTACCCGCGTTTCTTGCCTGCGTCACGCTTCTCTTGTTCGGCAGCACTCTTCTCCCCATGTGGATCAGGGTCGTCACCGGGTTCCCCTTGAGTGACATTCACTCCGTCGACTTCATAGTGATACTCGCCCCACTGCGCTTCGACAGTGACCGATTCAATTCCTGGCGGAACGAGGAAGGAGAGTCCGATCGAGGAGGGCAGGTATCCACGCCGTTTACTCGCCTTGTCGGGGGTCCCTCCATCGTCGGTGGGGGCATCTTCGGACGCCGCATCGATTTCGTCGTCGCTCGCTGGATCTTCCTTGGCGTCAACCTTTGCATCGACGGGGACCAACATCCCAGTCAAGTACCAAGTGCGTGGGGATCGCGGCAGCAACTCGCGCTCAAAGGGGTGACCATTCGATGGGCCGACGAGATCGAGTTCGAGTGCCTCGGCCAACTTTGCGCGTGCCTCAGCAGAAGTCGTGCACATCAATCATCTCCTCCAAAATTAAGTTGACCGGTCATGGTTTTCTTCTTGCTCTTGGCTTTGGTCTTCTTCTTGCCAGCCTTCTTCATTGGCTTGCTATCGCCATCTTCCGATTCAGTTGAATCGTCTTCATCGTCTCCCGATACCGTGAGGCGCTTGCCGTCCGTGGATACGAGGCCGAGCTTCACTTCTTCCGTGTGGCGCTCTGCATTCAGCGCGAGCAGGCGCGCGAGCACTTCGTCGCGTACCTCGTCGGGCCAGCGATAGCGGATCGACTTCTCGACTTCGTTGCCGTCCTCGTCTTCCTCGGTGTAGTCGGGGAAGAAGTCGCAGTCGGTCTTGATGTCGTGCCAGCCGTAGGCATCGAGCACGGCGCGGTCCATCGCAGCGTGGAGTTCGCGCAGGCGCACGATGTCGGGCTCGCGGTTGTCGCGGTCATGGAAGCAGTTGTAGGTTTTGGTGAGGCCGAGGTTGGTCTTCACCATGAGCGCGGCGCGGAAGTCGTAGTAGGCGCCGCCGGCGCGTTCAAGATTGTCGTTTGTTTCGAAGTCTTCCGGGAAGGGGAAGGTTTCGAAGCAGTCGGACGGGGTGTAGCGAGGGTCGTCCTTCATCGACGACGCGAAGAAGCGGGTCCAAAGTTCGTGTGGGCGGGACTGGAGGGTGGTGAAAGCGGCGAGCGTGGGGAGGGGGAAGATGATCGCGGAGTCGGCGAAGATCATCGCCCCTGGCAGAGAAGCGATCGAAATGTGTTGTCCAACGCGACAGATCACCAACACCCGCTCCATGCCCGCGATGGTCGTGTAAAGCTGTGGGCGCGCATTCCAGTACTTCCACCACTCGTACACCATTCTCGGGTACTTGCGCCCGTCCTTCGTCTCGCGCTCCGGCTTCACCCTCTCCTCCACAATTGCCATCAAATCCGGCCATCGCTCGCGGCACTCAGCTTCGCTGCGCTCTCCGAAGTTGATGACATAGCGGTGATGCGCGTGCGTCGGACTCGTGTTCACCTCTTCACCGCCGATGTACGGGAAGATCGCCTGTTGGTTGTCAGGATTCTTGGCGATCAAGCGGCGCATCTCGGCAAGCGATGACGCCATACCCTTTTTGTCGGTGTCATCGAAGGTGAAGCCCATGCCGAGGACGATGCTTCCTTGAAAGCTCTTGCTTGCGTTCGCTGCCAATTGCGCAGGATCGTCGTGACCCCCCGCATGAAAGAGGAACGCTGTGATCGCGTCGACCGGGCGGCCGTCGAGAAGTTTCTGCGCTGTGAAGCGCCCCTTCATGATGTAGACCACACTCACCACCACCGCCGCTTCGCCAGGCCATTTGATGCGCTTGCTGACGGCGTACATCTCGCCACCACTGGTGCAAATCCAACGCAAGCCGCTTGAGCGTGTGTCGC
>SIAP01000039.1 GCA_009691725.1 Phycisphaerales bacterium | reverse complement strand
CCTCAGAGTCGACGCCTGAGAGACGGGGGTGACTCGTCCGTCCCCTTGCGATACCATGCGCCGTCCCGCACAGGGCGATTAGCTCAGCTGGCTAGAGCGCACGGATCACACCCGTGAGGTCGAAGGTTCGAGTCCTTTATCGCCCATTGATTGGTTTTTGCGCTGATATGCGCCGTTTCGCACTGCGTTGCATTGAGTCGCATTTCGTGCGAATCACTCGACGATTCAGGATGAATTCGCGAGATAGTGCTGCTCAGTGCGGCTTGCTGCTGTGACGCATTTTGTGCTTCGAGTGTGACGCTTTTTGTGACGCCCAGATTGACACCCGCTGCCGCATCAAAGTGGGCGTCACGAACCTGCAGATAATGCGTCGCTGCGATGAGCGGAGAATGGCCCAACCACTTGGCAACGGTATGACTGGAGAACTGTTCGACCCAGTCGGTGGCACACAAAGCGCGAAGGTTGTGAAAGAGTCTTGGCCACGGGCTCAGCCCTGCTCGTTCAATGATTCGATGCAACATCGTCCGCAGGTTCACTCGGGGGTCACTCAGTTTCGGGATGACTCGCTCGCTGCCAGTCTCAGTGCGGTCGAATAGCTCTTGCAGGATCGGTCGCAGCTCGGGACTGATCGGCACTGCACGGACAGCGTGACCGTCATGCCCTGCCGTCTTGGGGCTGCGCACGGTCAGCCTGCCGCGTTCCCAGTTGACATCACCCCATTTGAGCCCAACGACTTCGGATGGACACCGCAAGCCGCCGTAGCGGCTCAGTGCGATGATGCCGCACCATTGGCTGTCAGGACACGCTGCGAGAACAGACCGCACCGATTCATGCGTGACATAGAACGCACTCGTCGGAGTTGTTCAGACGTTTGTTGCGCTGGGAGATTTTCAGTTCAACCTGGAACCCAAACATCTCTCGCCGTGGGCTCTATGGATCGCATGCAACGGCGGAGTCATGTCGATAGGACTCGTGCTGTCTGGTCTCTTCGTCGCGCTCACACGCTATCTGGCGATTTCGCGGCGGCGTTCGCAAGATCACGGATAAACGCTGCGAGTTCAGAGAAGATCGCTGAATCGATGTTGATTGATCGCTGTTCGCTGATCGTCACTCCAATACAAATTTGGGCGCGAATGAACAGCGACACTGGATCCTTCTCGCTCCGCGACTGTTCTAGCGCCGTAGCGGCAGTCATCAGAAACTCCGCCAGCATCGCCCGCGTCCGAATGATTCGGCTGAGCAATCCGATCGTGCTTCCGCTCGTTGAGAGCGGTTCCACGAAGAGTAAAGCAAAACGATGCGTGCCATTGGGATCTTCTATGCGAATTCCAATGCACCGGCCGAGGCGTTCCATTCCTGGCGCATGACGACGCATCGCCACAGTGAATGCGGCGCCAAGTTCTGGAACGACGCTGCGCATTGGATGCTCACCTTTCGAGTCGTTTTTGTTGAACCCCCATTCGCCTCCGAGGTCGCGTTGGATCGCATCGGATTCGAGTTGAGATTCAGAAAAATTGAACGCCAAGAAGCATGTCGCAGCCTCGTATCGAATTTTCAACGACTGCTTCCGCACGCCACCGAGTTCGTCGAATGTTCCCAGAACCTCCATCGTGATGAATTGGCGCGTTTGAAGTGGATCCTCAACCTCGCGTCGCACGATCTGCTGCGTCTCAGCGACGGTTGGCACGCGCGGCTGCAACATAGATTCGATGAGCTGCACATGCGCTGGGAGCGCAGTCACTCCCTTAGACTTGTGACCAAATCGGCTTGGGATGTCAAGACTCAGAATGCGTAGAGCGAGCATGTACGACTGCGTCACACTCTCATCGCTGCGCTCAGACCACAACACACCTTCGACTCGAATGACACCCTGGTCTTTGCCGTCCCGTTCATGAAAGGCGGAAGGAAAGAATGCTGCATCATCAGACTCGAATCGGAGGTTTGAGCAATAGGCAAGATCATCTCGACCGACCGCTTGCCGATCCTCGCTGTACCACTCAGCAATACGACGATCTGCCAACCCCTTAACACCTGCAATGTCATCTTGCACGCTCGCGATTTCAAACATACCCGCACCTCGATCGACTTGAATAGATGTTCCTGCCTCGATGAGATCACGAATTCGCACGGGTATTGGGGCGGGCTGGTTTGCACCATTGAACGCGGCCACCACCCCATCAGATGCGAGACAGCACCAACCCCATACTTCTCCTCGGTTGCGCTGCGCCGCGATGAGATCCGGAGGGTCAAGTTGAACTCTCCGATCCTCAAACACCCTTGCAGGGCGATGATCGACCGTGTTGCTATCTGAATGGAGCGAGCCTGCAGGATCCAATCCGAGCTTGGACCACAAACTGCGGTGGATTGGCAGCAATCGGCGCAGGAATCTCGTCGCCGATCGCAAATGCACGGCAAAGAGTGCGCGTGACCTTCCAGTCGGCAGGACGAGCAAACTTTCCCTCGGCGTTCGCTCTAGCACTTGCATGTGCTTTGGAAGCACTGAAAACACGGTCAGATCGTCGCTATGTGCATGAGCCCGTATAGCCATACTCGCAGCCGCACCAGTGACTGCACTATAGAACACCGCCCCCATTTTTTCTGAATCCTGAATGTCGAGTTCATCCAAATCAGAGACCACCCGAATGGAAGCAACGCCGGCACCCTCGAGCACCATTGCCAATTCGCGCCGCTCACTAGCAGACATCCGCGGCGAAAACACCAAGACTTCAATACCATCAGCGATACATGCCTTGGCGCACTGCTCGATCACTTTCGATACTCCCACCGCCCCTGGCGATGTCGCCCTCAACTGAACTTCCCACGGCTCTTTGGCATCGAACGATCGCGCGAATGCGCGCAGTGTGACCTGGTCCACCTGTTGCTTTCCAGTCAATAGACGCTCGCTCACAAACTCGCGCGATGAATCTCCCAGCATCGGGGCTACCAGAATGGTCTGGCAACGTAACCCCTCCGATCCAATAATGAGACGAATCTTGTTCAGCATGAATCCCAAGTGCACGCGATCTCGCACTTCAAAGTCGCTCAAGTCCTCGACAACAATCAGTCCAATCCGACGAATGACTGCATGAAGGCGAATCCAATTGGAAGACCCCGCAAAGAAGCGTTCTTCGAACTCTGCGAGCGTGCCCACAAGGACATCGGGGGTCGATCTCGGCGTGACCGTGGCGCGATCCAACCGCTCTCGTTCGCTCTGTTTCTCCTTCTTGCTGCGCATTTCGCTGAATGACTCGACCATGCCGCCCCTAACTCCATCCTGCTTGGTGGGTGCCGATTCGCTGCTACCGGATGGTTCCGACGGTTCTGCCCAAGGCTGTACACCCTTCTCCGTCAGGTCACCAACATTGATGAACCATCCAACGCCTGTCTCTTCCGCAGTTCGCCGAATTCGACGAGTCATGCTTCGGCGCTTCACTTCGTTTGGAACCAAGACAAGAACTGTCTCACCGCGGACGATGACCGACTGCACGATCGCTGCGATCGCCGTTGCGGTCCTTCCACTGCCCGGATTCCCCTGGATGAGAACATCCGCCGACGGGATGTCCCACGAGGGCTTGGTCTCAAAGTCCGGTTCGCATCCCTTAGCCCAACGATTATAAATCTCGGTGAACGCCCGAACCTGATCCATCGACGGCGTTGCGCCGCAGAAAAACTCATTAAACGACTCCGCCCCTGCATACAGAGGAGCCGTCTCGCCGGCTGCAAATCGCTTTGGAACCCATTCCCCCCACTCCTTTTCTGGGTCGACCTGAACCTGCAACTTCTCAATCCACTCTGGAGGTTTCTCCTCGGGCTTGCCATCCTTCTTCTCTGGATGATCCCCCTCAGATGACCCATCAGAACAATGTTCATCACCTGCGGTCCGCTGCGAGAAGCCCAGTTTGCGCCGAGGCGATGGATCACTCGTTGTCCCCTCTCCTAGGAGTGGACGGTGCTTGACCCGATCTTCCACACTGGGCCGCTTTCGGCGTTCGCTCGAGATTCCGTCGACGAGTTCGCGCAACCAAATGGTGGTCCATAGTGCAAGCACTAACACTGGAGACAGCACAAGTCCAGTCAAGCCTGTAATGATCCACGCGCGAGTCGATGGATCAATCTTCCAATCCGCGATCTCCCCCGTCGTTGAAGTATCAAACAGACGCGCGAACGCTTGACGCACGGGCTGCCATGCCGAGATCAAATCGATAAGCCCAAAACAATTGAGGCGAACGCACACAACGACGGCGAAAACTGCGAGCGGAAAAAGGAGCGTCCACCAACGAATCCCGCCCCGCACTGACTTCCCAACGCGATCTTCAGTTGGAGTGAGTAGGACAATTCCAATGACGAGAGTTAGCGGAAGAACGCCAAGGATTGCGAAAACGGCGCGCAGTTGTGGCCCAGCCCCCACCAACATTGGAACTACCCATGGGATTGAACCGAGCAACATGAGCGCACCAAACCCACCCCACAACCCGGTGGATGGGGTGCCACGATCCTCAACAAGCGTCTTGCTTCTGGAAGCGATGATTGCGAGTGCTGCCGTCAATCCAAGACCAGATGTGAACCCTGCTGAGATGAGCCCCCACAAGATGGCAGCCCTCCCATACTTCTCCAACAATCCAATCGCCTCGTCTGCGGGTTGAACAAGCCACCAAAGAGCCAAACCGACCAGTATTCCCCATGGAATCAGAGCAATTGTGAACCACACGAACAGGCGACTTGAAGCAAAGCGCGGATGCGATGACCAACGACCAAGGTGCAGAACCATCCACTCCGCAGAGACAAGGTGATTGCGCTCCGCGTTCACTTCCAGTTTGACAGTCTCTGCTGACAGATTAGGGCTACTCATGCGGCTCCGTTGCCCTGGAGAACGACATCGAAATCCGTCGGGACATCACTCCAATCCAATAACTCGACCTTTGACTCTTCGTGTGCAAATCCCAGTGCAATGATCCCGATGTTGTCCGTCTGCAGACGGTCATCCGCATTCAAGACATGGTTGTTCAGGCCAGCTCGGATTCGCGCCACAATTGTGCTTGATGGATCGCCTCCCTCCTGATCGGTCGGTGGCTTGACTGAATGGATCTTCAACGTCGCCGGCGGCCATCGGCCTCCCGCAAGCTTCACCCTGCCGGAGATGCACGGTCGCGATTGGTCGTCGGTCCACCGTTCATAGACCTGCTTGGCAATACGTTCGAGTGCTGCTGTCTTACAATCATCAAGTGAGCTCAAGACATACTCGAGACTCACTCGATCGAGGTTTTCTTCGAGTTCTGAGCCAAGCGCCTCCTCGATTGCGACAGAGGGGATGTGCCCCAGCGAAGCCGGATCACTGGCGGCGCACACCCCCTGCCACCTCACTGCTAGCGCTGTGGCGTGGTCCTGAGCGATTTTCTGGAGGCGCTCATTGAAATTCTCTTGCTCATCGTGCGAGGGTGCGCATGGAATCTCTGTCGCCTTGCTTAGATCGGACCGATCCTCAACAGCAAGAGCATTCTCAGCACGTGGTTTCACACTCACGCCAGTCTCACGCCTTGCCTGTGTTTGCATTAGGACATCATCAACTACAGAGAATGCTCGCGCCGCGATCGCACGCTGGAGATTTGCCGCCCCGTTGTAACTACTCACCAATCGGATCACGCTAGAGCCTTCGGTCAAATCTTGTGTGTCATTTGCGAGATGCCCGAATTCAGTGCGAAGACCCATAAGACTCTTCCGCGCCGCCTTGCATGCACTTTCGCCACGCCACCGCTCAAGCATCCAAGGCACAAGTGCGCCGATCATGACCCCGAGGGCACTCGCCGCAAGAATCATGAGAAGAACAACAAAAAACCCCAATGGGGCGAAGATGTCGTATGGCGGGAATCGCAGGAACTGGTAAGTACCCCCACTGTCCTTTGCGAGCTTTGATAACGCCTCCTCCTCTGCCTTGTTGTCGACTGCGACTGTGTTGACGCGAACGACATTCGATCCGCGTGCTTCGTTAAACGTCTTGACCATGTTCAATATGGTCTCCCGGCTTTGGAACTCGCCATCGGTCAGCAAGAGGATCTGCGACGGTGGATCTTCCACAACTTTCGGCGGAGTGGGATGCGGCGCGATCTTGAGAAGTTCGAAGACGAATGTGATCGCTTCCGTTGGGTCGGTTCCCCCCCGAGTTTCCCAGGTATCAAGTTCGGCAATGGTAAGTTTCTTGTTCTCCTCGGTCGCAGTCACTAACTCCTGAGAGTTCATGTAATGAATCTCATGATCAAAAAACACGATGCAGTACTTGGTGTTTTCAGGAAGTGCTTCAATCACCTCCTTCAGTTTCCTAATCGTTTGTTCAAATCTGGTTCCAGTCATGCTGCCAGAACAGTCGATGACATATACATTTTGCGCGTTCTCGCTCCGCCGACCCCAGAAATCACTTGGGAACAAGACGCTCGAAATGTCGTCAATGAAATCCGCACCCTCGGGGCGTAGTGGCGAGAGCGCCGAGTACAGAAACTGCCCAATGAATAATGTGACGGCGCAAGCAATGATCGCCCGCCACAAGAGGGAGAGATGCCGCCGACGAGCGATTGCGATTTCCTCCGCTGCATCGCGATGATGTTCGCGGGCGATATTCAACTGGCGACGCTCGTCAATGATCCTCCCCCATTCGCTCCGTTGCTTCTCATGCTTCTCGGGCAATCGCTCGATTGTCCACGCACGCCCCTCTTTGAGCCGACGCAGCTTCTGCAATCCGCGGCTACCATGTACCTCCGTCCAGAGGGTCTGTGAACGCTCGGATACAGCTGAAGCATCACGAATTCCTGTTTCAAGCGCACGTTTCGTCTTGACATGCGATCCTGCTTGCTCCAATGCCTCGCTGAACACCGCATCGGACACATAGTCAAACCCGCCGTCCCGAATCGCGTTTCCATCTTCAGACCAAACCATGCTCGGATTGGTTTGCCCGTCGAAAAAGTTTCCCGCTCTATAACCAGAGACAGATGTGCGATTGAGTGTCCGGGCGTGCGCCTCGTCTTCGCTCTCATTTTCAGCGAGAAGCAGGTGTTTTCGTAAGAGCGCATGGTAGGTACTCGACCAACCAGTAGCACCAAGGCCACCCCAACTGATGCTCCGCCAGACGAAGATTCCCGCACACTCGTTCCCGCAGGGAGGCGGGTCCAGTGCAATTGAAGCAAGCAGTCGTGCAACGCATGTGGGCCAGACATTTATCGCGGCTATGGCCGTCGTGCGTTGACCCGACAGCTGCAACCGATGGAACATGACATACACCTTCATCACGCCCTTTATCTCACCACGACCGAACCTCCCGACCACACTGTGGGCGTGAGCCGAGAGCTGTTCGGTGAAGATGAATACGACGATGCCGCGAACTGCTCGCTCGCCAAACGCCGCGTTCGCATCACAGATGCGCTCCTCGAGATCCTTCAAACGGCGCGCCTGCTCCACCTCGCCGCCATCTATCACGGTGAGCCAGACATGATTGCTCCCCGCAATCTTCTGTGCAAAGTTATGCCGACAGCGTTCGATCTCGACTCGATCTGGAAGAGTCGGATCAAGGGGTCGGAGGAGGGCAAGGTCCACGCATACGACCTGGTGGTCACGCAACAAGTCATCGAACCCGCGACGATCCCCCTGCGGGGTGTCATCAACTGTATCAATCAATGTGCCTCGAAACACGCTGCAAAACGAGGTTCGCAGACCACCCTCTGCGCGAATGCGGTCAACACAAGTGCGTTCGGCAATCAAAATCGTTGCGGACATTCACGAGGTCTCTAGGTCTCAATCGCTCGGTCAGATGCGACCGCGCCGTTCGAAATGCCCTTGCAATTCCGAGGGGCTCTTCTTCTGAAGTGCTTCGACACGGGAGATCAACTGCCCATACATCGCTTGGTACTCGATCTGCGTGTGTCCGGTTTCGGCTTCCTTGGCCTTCTGCAGTTCTGTACCAAGTTGACGGAACATAGCCGTCAGCGCGCCCTCGGCAGAGACTTGCTCTTTGTGGGACAGGAGAACGTCCTTGATGAACATGACCGCTTCTGTTGCGATCGCTTCGACAACCGGGTTGGGATGGGAAGATGTAAGCGCGTCGTGAAGTTTCTTAATGGAAGTGAATCCGTCGCCAGCCTTGCACGCAGGATGGCTGGCTTCTCGCAAACCCATGTTGTTACGGAAAGGTGAACGGGCGAACTGCCACTTCTTCTCCTGGGTCTCACTGCCATCAAGCGCTGAACGCAACGCAATCAATGGCATTTGCCACGACTCGGCATCTGTCACAGCGCGAACTGCGGAACCGATTGCCTCGGTCAAACCTTCAGCGATTGGTTCATCGAGCATGGCAAACGCAATCGCATCCCAAACAAATGAGCTGCGTTCGTTCGCAACAGCCGCGCCATGCGTCAGCCATGGACGCCATCGAAGGTCGCGCAGCAACCCCTTTCGAACAAAGATGGGCGACGAATATCCAAGCCCGTAACTTTCACCAGCATTAGGCAGGACTTCTGAGTCTTGACAAAAGACCGACAGGCCGCGCTCATCCTCGCACGCCGCCAGCCACCTAGCGGTCGCTGGATCCCTGTAATAGTCCAATGATGCAACGGCACTCAGCCCGCTCCCTGCATTGGACTTCCAATCGAATGCCAACTGTGCATAAGCCAGCATCACGAACGGATTGCCACGCGCGTTCTTCCTAAATGTTTGACAGACTTTGAAGAAGCCAGCTTCGGGAAACCGTCCACTGGCAATCGCGTACTCGTGGGCCTGGCTCACGAATTCTTCATCAAATCTATCTTGCGCTGGAAGAACGACAGACGCAGAATCGCCATGTTGCACGGAGCCCGCCCTGAGTTTTTTGTGAAACAGCACATCGCAACGATTGGCAAGTTCAACGGATAGGCATTGGCAAACCCGCTTCGTCTCCTGGATCAATTCTTCGCCAGACTTCTGAACAACGCCATCCTTGTCGAACTCGAAGTCGCATCCGAACAGGACACGGAAAGATGCCTTCAACTTCTGAGTGTCCTGCTCACTTCCAGCGCGTCGCCGAAACTCTGCTCCCCATGCTTCCAAAAGCCCCCGCATGACCCCGAAGAATCCAAACTTCTCAACATAGAACGAGGGCATCAATACGAGTTCTCTCCCCAGACCCTCCATACCCTTGGTAAGCAATCGCCTCACTTCGCGCCGACGCTCATTTCTATCGGCTCCGTCGACATCGCCTGCGAGCCATCGATCCAACTTGGAACCGAACTCCGATTGGGCAACTTGAAATCGCTCGTTCGAACCCAGTCCGATGGCTCTAACCAATGCCGCGTCGAGCACCACATCGTCTGCGACAGGCTGAAGCTGCTGCTGGGCGAGAATACTTCCAGTGTAGAGTTGATCCGCGCTCTGGTCACAGATGCGCCTAAAATCATCGGATGTCCAGAAGAGTCGATCGCGACTCGCACCGCAGGACTTCTCTGACTCCTTCGATTGCTCCACCAACAATGTAACAACCTGGGAAAGATCACTGGCAAGTCTGTCCAATCTGTCTGCAGTTTCATTCAACACTTTTTGAAAAAACGGTCCTGCAACACCCATGCATTGCATGCGCCCACGCGACTTGGCTGCATCTATGATGAGCGATGACTCGTTGACATTGATTCCACTCTGGAGAAAGCCCTTCCTCGCATTCTCAAACTCCGCTGTCGCGGAACTCACAGTCGCGTTCGCCGCTGGCACACGCTTCGCCAATTCCTTCAAACGCTTCGAAATCTTGGTCGCGAGCTCAGCCTTCGAACCATAGCCAGAAATGTCTAACTCATCAGTCGTCCCATTTGGATTCGCAATCGAGAGTGTTTGCGCCATGATCATGCGCTTGTAAGCCTCAGTGGTGCACTTGATCTGAGGAATATCCTGATCCCCTCCATAAACGGCGGCATATTCATTGCGTGCAAGTTGACCCAAAACACGTACTTCGCGAAGCATCCCCCCAGTTCCGACTGCGTCCTTCGATGGTTGTGACCCGAAGAATGTTTCGATAATCAAGCGCTGCGAAATCGCCTCAACCATTACCTTCCCATCTTTTGAGGAAGCCCATGCGTCAACACGCTTGCACTCTTCATGCGCGCTCTTGTAGTCCCTCTTCTTTGGATCCATCGCCTCCTCGAGCCGCCGCATCCGCTGCGCTTGATTACTCGTGACGGCAAACACCACTCGCTCGAAGATGTTCCCATCAACATTCGGAGAGTACGCAAATGGAGTCTGCGCCTCGAACACCCGCGTCAACCGGTCGCACCACTCATCGATTTTTGCCGTGTCTACGCTGCGCGAATACAACTCTGGTAGGAACTTCGCCGTGTACGCCCCCACATACTCCTTGATGTCGTTGATCGGCACCACGATCGAGGCCGCCCCCGCACCTCCGAATGATTGACCCGTATTGATCCCCTCACTCGCGATCTCGTCAACCATTCTGGCGTACATCGCATTGGCGAGAATTTTGTAATAGTGTGCGGGCGACCCTGGATCTCCGGCCTTTCCACCCGCGAACAGAACAAAGGCTTGGGTGACGGGTGATTGTCCTGGCACACCACGCAAGACCATCCCCTTACTATCACTCACATATCGACTCACGCTAATGAGATCACTCGATGGGTCCCTCGGACTATCAATGTTTGGCAGAGCGTAATTGAATGGGCCGGCTTGGTGCAATTCATTCGCCATCCATGCATGCAGTTCAGAGATTCCGGTCAGCGAGTTAACTCGCATCTTGTTCGCCTGACCAGGGTTTGCCGTCATGATTTCCTTGAACACAGACGCGTCAAAGAAGTACCCAACCGGCATTGTCTCCTTCCCAAGGTTCGCGAGAACTTCACGAACCTTGAAGGCCAGCAAGTGCCAACAACCCCGTCCTGTCCCTCCCGCCAGTCCGGCGATAAAGGAGC
>SIAP01000038.1 GCA_009691725.1 Phycisphaerales bacterium | reverse complement strand
CACACTTGGATTTGGCGACATCGTTCCAGGCTCACCGTGGGCTCGCGCCGCAACCATCGTCGAGGTGGTGCTCGGCGTCTTCATCACTGTGATCTTTGTCGCGCAACTTGTCGCGGCAACTGTGCGTCATGCGCTCGCGAAGGGCGCAGTGCACCAGACCGCGCACCACGCTGATCGCGACTCGCGGTAGCGTTCACAGAATGCATCCGCGACTGATTCCGCCCGATCCATGGAAGTAGCTCAAGAATCGCACGCTGCCCTTGCTCGTTGCGCTGGTGGGGTTGATCGCGCTGCATCCACTCTTCGTGCAAGCGGGCGGTCTGGCGGACGATCTCTTTCCGCTGCTCGTTGTCATTGTGCCGATGTTCGCCGTCGCAGCGATTGGAAGTTGGAAACGCGCCATGCCACTTGTTGCGCTCTTCATCCTCATGACTGGGTGGAACGGGGTGCAGTATCACTTCGACCAGGTCGAGATCGCCAAGGGACCGACCACATACGTGGTCATCGTGTACTTCATGTACGCGATCTGGGCACTCGCACACAGACTCTTTCGTAGCACGTCGCTGATCGACGATCTCAACCCTCGGGTATGGCGACATCACTCCCCACGCGAATTGGGTGCGTTCAACGACGATGCTCGAGGTGCTCCTTGGAGTCTTCATCACAGTCGCATTCATCGCGCAGCTCATTACTGCAAAACCTTCGGCTGTTGCGACTCATCCGCGCTGATAGAGCGACTCGAACGACGATTGCAGCACCCGGCCCACGGCGGGGAGTGCCGCGCCGGCGGAATCACGCGAAGCATTCGCGCAGGAACGACTCAAGTCGTGCGAATGATCGTGCATTTGCTGTCGCATCGAACACCGTTCCAGCAGTCGCATCATTCGCCTGTGGATTTGTGAACGCGTGCATCGTGTTGCCGTATGCGTTGACTTCCCACGAGGCCCTCGCTGCTGTGAGTTCCATGCAGAGCGCTCGTACTGCGTCGGGCGTGACCATGGGATCGTCATACCCGTGGAGCGCCAGCACCTTGGCGGAAATCGGCTGCTGTGCACCGATGTTGGGTGGCGTGAAGAGTCCGTGAAATGATGCGACGCCCACAACGCCGGGCAATCCAGCACGCGCAGCATCGAGCGCGCAGAGTCCACCAAAGCAGAAACCGATCACGACGATGCGCTTGCCATTCGCACCTGGGATCCGCTGCGCAGCTGCAACCGTCGCGCGCAGGCGCTCGCGCAGCAGAGCACGGTCCTGCATCAGTGGAGTCATCAGCGCGGCACACTTCTCGCGCTCGGTTGCTGTGGCGTGATTCCCGTAGATATCAGCTGCGAATCCGAGGTAGCCAAGACTGGCGATGCGCTCTGCCTGCGCGTCCACAAAGTCGTCGCGACCGCCCCACGCTGGACAGACCACGACCACCGGCGTCGGTTGGGTAGCACTTGCCTGACGAACGACGAGCCCCTCACACGGAGTGGCGTCATGTGTGTATTTGTAGATCTCTCGCTGCATCGCATGGTTGTACTTCAAGCAAAGAAAAAAGGGATCGTTCCGCCATCGACCATTCGCGGCGGACTAGGTTCGCCGCGAAAGGAAGGAACTCACCATGCCACTCTCACCAACCTGTTCTCTCGCGATCCGCCTCGCTGCCGTTGCGATCCCACTGACCAGCGTGGCAACTGCTGGGGCAACTGCTGGGGCAACTGCTGGGGCAACTGCTGGGGCAACTGCTGGGGCAACTGCTGGGGCAACTGGCGGGGCGAATCCATCGACGGAAGAATCTTGGCACCATCGAGCGCACCTGCGTGCGCCCTCGCAGATGCTTCCCATCGGGCTCGGTCCCGCGGTCGCTGCGAACGATGCGGGATGGATCGTCGTTGGAGGCGGACACGACCCCGACATCGGGACAGACAGCGGATCGATCGCACTCTGGCAGGTGACGGACGGACGAGGGAGCGACTCACTCGTCGAGTTTCACGCCACAATTGCGCACCCACGCGGTGGAATCCACACCGCATTTGGAAGTGCAGTCGCCCTCGACAGAGTTGGGGAGACACTCTGCGTCGGCGCTCCACACGAATCTGGAGATGGCGACTGGCCGGAGAACTTTCAGATGGGCCGTGTCTATCTCTATAGTTCGCTGGATCGTTCGCTGGATCGTTCAAAGGGGTGCGATGGATCGCGCAGCGCCACGTCACTCGCCAATGTTCATCCGCAGTGGATGCTCGAACAATCGATTGCGTCCACCTCGCCAATGGTTGGCGCACATTTCGGCGCGACGCTCGCCGCGGATGGTCGCCGCGTTGTCGTCGGCTCGCCTGCGCACAATGGACGCGGTGTTGCCGCAGGATTCGCAGAGGTCTTCGTCCACACGAGCGAGGGATGGAAGTCTGACGGAGAACTCGTCCCACCCATCACCGCGAGTGGAATGCGGTTTGCGACAAGTGTGGCACTGCGCGGCGACTTGGCACTCATCGGCTCTCCAAACTTTACTGGCTCTCTGATGGGCGATGGTTGCGCAGATCTCTTTCAGCGAACGAAGGAGGGCTGGACACACATCGCTCGCCTTGTCTCGCCGACACCACAATTCGCAGGGTGGTTTGGGATGAGCGTTGCCATCGGCAACGGCTCCATCGCCGCTGACGCCATCGCCGCTGACTTCATCGCCGCTGGCGCTCCCGGAGAAACAGCACAGGCACAACCGCCAGCTTCAGGGCGATTTCCAGAGCGCGCCGGAGTTGTGCATCTCTTCTCGCCTGTCGATGGAAGTACAGGCAATGGATGGATTGCCATAGATGCCATCACTTCACCCTCACCGTGGTGTGAAGAGTCGCTGAATCGACCCGAAGCATTTGGGATGTCGCTGGCCATGGCGCAGGGCGCAATCGTTGTCGGTGCATCCGAAGCATGCGCGCAGCGCGAGGGTGGAGGTGGCGATTCCATGATCGAAGGAGTCGGCGTCGCCTATCTCTTTTCTCGAAGAGGGAGTACGTGGCGCATCGGGAGTCGACTGACAGCACCCAATGCTCCCGCAGAAGTTCACGATGGATACTGCGTCGCACTCGGCTCAGCACCGCCGTCAACGCAGCCGCCGGCGCCGCGCCCAACGCCGCCGTCAACCAACGGAGAACCATTCATCGTTGTCGGGCGGCTCGGCAATCCAGATCATGGCGTGGGTCCTGGCGAAGCCAACGTCTACGGACCTACTGCGCCGACCCAGCCTGCGATCGATAGTGCCTCTCGATGACTTCGCGCCACTGCGACGCACTTTCACAACGAACAAACTCCGCCTTGACCGCTGCGGCACTGGGATGGTGCGCTGCGAACTTGATGCCGAACTTTCGCATGCGCCGTCCCGTGGCGCCTTCGCCGTAGAGCATCATCGCCAAGTCGAAGTGCTCGAGCAGTGCGGCGCGTTGTTCTTGAATCGTTGGCGCGGTCGGTGCTCGTCCCGCCATCATCTCGCGCGCCTGTCGAAAGATCCAAGGATTGCCGATGCACCCGCGCGCCACACTCACGCCACTCACACCGCACTGATCCATCATGGCAAAGATGTCGTCAACATGCCACACATCGCCCGAACCAAAGATGACACGGTCAGGGTGACGCGCGACGAGTTCCTCGAGGAATTCCCACCGCCCAGGGCCGAGATACTTTTGCTCCACCGTTCGACAGTGGACCGTCGTCCATGCGTACCCGATGTCGTATGCGACATTGAAAATGCGCTCGAAAGCGTCTGCCATCTCCTTCGTGTCATCGAATCCGCGCCGCAGCTTCACAGTGCACGGCACGCGATCGCCCACCGCATCCTTCACGGCGCGCAGAATCACCGTGGCATCTGCCGGATGGGCAAGGAAATGTCCGCCGCGATAGTTCGCGCTGATTTTCTTGACTGGGCATGCAAGATTGACATCGATGACATCGTGTCCCATCTCGACGAGGAGTAACGCTGCTGCTGCCATCTCGTGCGGTGTCGTCCCCATGATCTGCCCCGCCAGTGGATGGTCGTCGACCGTCGCTGCGGTGTTGTCTTCGACATCTCCCATGCCACATTCGCTCGCGATCAGGTCTGGATCCTCGCGGATCTTTCCGCGCCCTCCATTGAGCAGCGTTCGGTCAAGCAGCGCCTCGGTCACACAGAATGGACAGCCATGTCGCCGCGCAATGATGCGCATCGCTCCATCGGAATAACCCGCGAGCCCAGCCTGAAAGAAGGGCGCGTCAAATCGTGGTACGAGCGCAACCACCCTCGCGTCCACGCGGACACGTTTTGCCGTCTCGGCAGTGGAGCAGGAGAGTTTCCGCGCGGGCAATGCGCTTGGATCGAGTTCGACGCTCACTTCCCAAGTCTACGGCTGCTCATACACTCGCCTGCGTGAAACTCCGTCACAGAATCTTCGGACTCTCCTGCCTCGGGATGGTCTGCGCGAGCTGCTCGACAAACCTCTACGACCCCGCGTTGGCAACACGCGCATACCCAGAGATGTTGCAGCAATCGACTGTGCTGCAGATTCAGGCGATTCCGCAAGCGCTCGACCTGCACATCATCAACGCAACGGCAACGGATTACAAAGACATCGATGTGTGGGTCAACCGCCGATTCGTGCAGCATGTCGATCAACTTCTGGCGGGGGCATCGATTCAACTTCAGATCGACAAGTTCCGCGATATGTGGGGACAGTGTCCGCAGCCCGGAGGTTTTTGGCGCACACGCACGCAGACACCACTGGTCTTTGTGCAGATTCAGCGCGACGAGACAAGTCCCCTGCTCGGACTCGTCACCGTCGTGCCAGAGGCTGCTCGGTACTAGCGACTTTCAGTGTCGGTGGGTCGCAGCGAGTCGTCACACTTCTGGTTGCGCAACACCCAGCCGCACGCACTTCTCTTCAAACTCGGCGATCTCTCGCTTGTTCGTCGTTGCGAGCGGCTTCCCCGATTGAATCGCTTCAATCTCAAGCTTCGTCAGATGCATCGCGCCAAGTCGATAGTCCTCGAATGCCTCACATGAAATCGGCACGATCGGCTTGATGAGTTCGTACATGGCATCTGCGAAAACCCGGATCTCGTACTGCGCGTGGGGATCCATCCGCAGGGAAAGAAAGTGAAAGAGATTGTGCAAGTCACACTTCCAGTACCACTCTGTGTACACCGACACGGGAAGCGCGGCTCGTGCCATCTCGCGTGCAACACCCTTCTCGGTCAGCCCGAGATAGTCCTTGTACAACGCCTCGGCGCGATCGAGGAGTTGCAAGAACTCCTCAGCAGTGCCCGCATCCACGAGCCCATCACCACCTTGGCGATTTGAAGTGCTCTGCGCCCGAACGGCTTCGGCGGTCGGTCGATAGAAGCGATCTGGCACGATTGAATAGCGCGCGCTGTACTCGTTGACATTGGCAGTGCGGTGACGGATCCACTGCCGTGCCACAAAAATCGGCATGGCGATGTGAAACTTGAACTCCACCATCTCGAATGGTGTCGTGTGTCGATGACGCAGCAGATAGCGCACGAGACCGCGATCTTCATTGACCTGTTTCGTGCCCTCGCCATACGACACACGCGCCGCTTGCACGATGGAGTAGTCGGCGGTCTTGCCCACGGGCGCGAATCGCGGCATGCAATCGATGAGTGCGACGAATCCATGGTCGAGTACGCGCTTCTCGATCCGAGCAGCGCCGCTCATCACATCGACCATGGCGGAGTCGGGCATCACGCGAATGATGCCGCTGGTGTCAGGCGACGGGGTCTCGATGGGTTGGTTTGTTTGATGTGTCGTCACGGCTTGTTGACTCGAATGGCTTGATACTTTGCCAACCAATCATTGACAATCCGAAGCGTATCCAATCCGCTGGGATTGCCACGCGCGGTCACACGCGGAAACTCTCCTGCGCTCTTGGGGAATTCGATCGCGGCAATCTTGAGTGCGTCTGCGGCATTCGCAGGAGACACCATCGCGTCGAGAGCCAGCGCTCTCGTTGCTGGCCAGTCAGTGCCCGTCCCCGCGAGATGGTCGCAATCCCACGACGATTCCGACGCGATGAGTGACTCTTCAGAATCTGGCCATTCGCGATCCCCTTGCTGCGCGTAACACAAACACGACCACGCGATCGAACGAAGCGCTCCATCTGTCTCCTTGGCGCGCTCTCGAACCTTTTCCACCACGATGAACCCCCAGATGAAGGCGATGGCTGCCGTCAAGATGAACGCAGCGAACAAGATCTTCGCTGCACGCCTCGAACCCGGAAACTGAGGAGTCTCCTGCTGAGTCACATCCGCATTCCATCGAGCTTCATGCGGTTGCGAGGTCGCATCGGATCGGCCTCTGGCACCGCCGAAAGCAACGCCTGCGTGTATGGGTGCTTTGGCGAATAGATGATTTCTTCGCGTGTGCCGTGCTCGACGATCTTGCCGTTCCACATCACCGCAATCCGCTGGCACGCGTGATGGATCACCGCCATGTCATGGCTGATAAAGAGGTACGACAATTTGAATTCACTCTGCAGATCCGAAAGCAGATTCAGAATCTGACTCTGGATCGACACATCAAGTGCGCTCGTCGGTTCGTCGCAGACGATGAGCCGTGGCTCCAACGCAAGTGCACGAGCGATCCCGATGCGCTGCTTCTGACCGCCCGAGAATTCGTGGGGATAGCGATCTGCGGCGGCGCGCCACAATCCACATCGCTCGAGCAGTTCGCCAACGCGCTCTCGGATCTGTCCTTTGGGAACGATGCCGTGCACTTCAAGTGGTTCTCCGATGATGTTGCCAACGCGCATCCGCGGATTGAGCGAACCTCCGGGATCTTGAAAGATGATCTGCATCTGTCGGCGCATCTTGCGCAAGCTGGTGGCCCCCTGCGCAAAGACATCCGTGCCATCGAAGTGCACACTTCCGCCAGTCGCAGGAATGAGCCGCAGAATGGCGCGACCAACGGTGGTCTTGCCGCACCCCGATTCTCCGACGAGTCCGAGCGTCTCACCTGGAGCAATTGAAAAACTCACGCCGTCCACGGCGCGCCGCCAATCGACGATGCGCTGCAAGACTCCTTGGCGCACGGGAAAGTGCACCTGCAAATCCGAGACATCGAGGAGTGGCTGTGTCATTGCTGTGAAGGGCTCGTTACCGAAGTGGTATATCAAAGTCGCTGATCGTGCCTGTCGGCAACGCGATGGTCAGGACCGCACTCGCACGACTGAGTCTGCGCCCCGTGAGTGCCCCGCGACCGAGCCGCACAAAGAAGTCCTCTGCACTTCCCACGGACTGACCGCCCACGGCAACGATGATTGATCCGGCGGGGATGATGCCTTCGAGTTTCGAGCCTGCGGTGACCGCCTGCACAAGCACGCCGCGCCGATGGGGCACATTCAACGCGTTGCATGCGTCAGCGGTGCTGGTCGCCAGCGTTGCGAAGCCGTACTTCTTCAGAAGGTCCGCGATGTCCGCAGCTTCAATCTGTGGATCACGCTTGGCGAGTTGGACATCCACCGACATCTCCTCACCGCGACCCCGATCGGGCTGCGGACGCCAGATGAGAAACGCGACGGTTTGCCCGGGGCGCCTCGTGCCGATGATGGAGAGCACTTTGTCGGCATCTGTGGTCTTCACGCCATCGATCGACACAATGACATCACCGATGCGAAGTCCTGCACGATCAGCGGGGCTCGCAGGCGTGACTCGAGTGATCACTGCGCCGTCCGCGTTGTAGTGCTCGGCAATGAATCGAAAGAGTGGATCGCGCATTTGCGGAGCCAGAATGGATTGCACGGGTTGAACAGCGACACCAGAGAAACCCTTCTCAACCTCACCGACCTCGATCAGCTGGGTGACAACAAACTCGATGATGTCCATGGGAATCGCCAGACCGACACCGCCGAACTGACCTTGACCCAGCGTGCTTCCGCGCCCCGTCGCAATGGCCGTATTCATGCCGATGACGCGACCATAAATGTCCGTGAGTGGTCCACCAGAGTTTCCGGGATTGATCGCCGCATCGACCTGGATGAAATTTTCGTAGTCCACATCCGAAAGGCCCGCACTGCGACCGACACCGGAAACGATTCCAGCGCTCATCGAAAAACGGAAATCGAACGGCGAACCGAAGGCGAACACCATGTCGCCCTGGATTGGAATGTCGATCGAGCGTTGCGCAGGTGTGAGGTCATCCGCTTCGATGCGCAGCACGGCGATGTCGGTCTTGAGATCCAGTCCGACCAATTGCGCCGCGACGATTTGCCCCGTGTGAAGTTGCACATCGATGCGCTCGGCACCATCCACCACATGTCCGTTGGTGACGATGTGTCCGTAGACATCGTAAATCCAGCCAGATCCTGTATTGGGCAGCACCATGCCGCGACGGCCGCTCGAGGGCCCAGATGCGCTCAAGGAAAGCACGGATGGCTCGACGATGCGCGCGACATCCTGCGTCGCTTGATTCATGTCTTCAAGCACGTTGCTCCGACTCATCCTGCCCTTTGCCGCAACAATTTCGGCCTCGACTCGGGCATGAGTGAGATTGCGCATCGCGCGCGGCGTCAGGAGCAGGACCAAGACGACCGCGACCGCCACGATCGCTGCGGGCCAGAGCGTCTGCACTCTCATGCGGGTCGCTCGCGCAGCGCAGATTCAAACGCTCTTCGTTCGATGTCGTTCATCACATAGGGATGCTCACCAAGATCGCTTGTTGCCACCCGTTCCATCCAACGTTGTGCTGCGGCGGTGATCTGCCCTCCAACCTGCACAGTTGGCAGGGCAAACGCAGGCTGCCACGCAGTCATCCCAAGCAAGTCTTGGAGCACGACAACTTGTCCATGACATGATGACCCCGCACCGCATCCGATGACGGGGATCGGTGATGCGCGAACAATCTCGTGAGTGACCTCTGCCGGCGCTGCTTCGACTAACAGCATCACTGCACCGGCGTCGATCATCGCCTGCGCGGTGTCGAGCAACTCGAGGGCACTCGTCGCACTCTTGCCAGCCGCGTAGTAACCGCCGTGCATCTTGGCGTGTTGCGGGCGCGATCCGATGTGCGCGACGACGGGAATGCCGGCACGGCACATCTGTTTCACAAGTGGAGCGAAGGAGCGATCGACTTCCATCTTCACGAGGTCTGCGAGTCCTTCGGTCAGGAAGCGACCCGCATTGCGGATGGCCTGCGCATCGTCTGCTTGGTAACTCATGAATGGCATGTCTGCCATGACCAGTGTCTCTGGCGCGCCGCGCTTCACTCCCGCAGTCAGCATGATGAGAAAATCAAGCGGCGTGTGAATCGTGCTTGGGAATCCCAAGATGACTTCGCCAGCGGTATCGCCGACCAACATCATGTGCAGTCCAGCCTGCTGCAACCAGCGCGCCGTTGTGGCGTCGTAACACGTGAGGCACGCAAACTTTTCGCCACTGCGCGCCATCTTCAGGATTGTGCGCAGTGTCGTTGGTGCGCGAGCGGAGGGCAGGTCTGTCGTTTCAGAAAGGTTGTTGTGCAAGTTGGTCATGGTTCACGTCGGTTGTGACTGCGTCATGAATCGCCCAAATGATCCACGCATCGGATTGAAGACGATGTTGTCTCGGCCGAGCACGAACACATCGGCGATCTCGAGGGCCTCGCGAAAGGATTCCTGGGCCTGCTCGATGCTTTCGCAAGGTGTTGTCACGCGACCCTGTGCGAGGTGTTCTTCTGTGACGATCGCATCGCCGGTGATGAGGATGGTGGATGACGGGATGGCAAGCAGCAATCCCGCTGTGCCAGGCGTGACTCCCGGCAGCGGAAAGAGGTCAACACCATCGGCAAGTTTGTCGGGAGCATCCTTGATCCGCCGACTCACCTCGAGTGATGTCTTCACGAAGTCGATGACGCTGCGCTTCTTCGTGTCGCCCTCGTCCTCGTCATCGGAATCGCTGGATCGCAGAGCGTCTTCTTCGGTCAATCGCTCGACCTCCTCACCAACTTCAGCGAGCACCTCACGGTCCGCCGCTGCCATCCACCACTGTGCCTCTGGAAAGAGCGTGATACCGCGAAAGTTTCCTGGGTGCTTGCTGGTGAGAAACACATCCGTGATCTCATTGCACTTCACCCCCGTACGCGACTGCATGCGTGGCAGCAGAATGTTCGCAGGAAGCGATGGGTCGACGATGATCTTGCGATCCCCTGCTTCGATGAGTGTCGTGGTGGCGTGTGCCTCGCGTGCGAGACCCTTCTCCCCCCACAGCGGGTGGCTGCCGAGTGTGCCGATTGAGATGACTCGAAATTGCAACATGCTCATGCTCTGCGCTCCTCAATCTGCATGGGATTCGAGCGCAAGTCGGGCGAGCGAATGATTGGGATCCTTCATCATTTCGCCGATGGCGTGGGCAACATTGGGGGGCACGAATGGCCGCAACTTGTCCATCGATCCACCGAATGCCGCGATCTGACGAATGAGACTCGACGAGAGGAACGCGAAGGACTCACCCGTGACAACGAAGACGGTTTCGATGCCAGCAACTTGGCGATTGGTGATTGCGAGCTGGCACTCCGACGCAAGATCGGTGACATTGCGGATGCCGCGAATGATGCCCGATGCGCTGACCGATCGTGCGAAATCCACGGTGAGTCCTGTGTAGGTTGCGACGGTGACGCGTGCGGCATTGGGCTCGCTGCGCACAAGATCTTCGATGAGTGGTTCGAGAAGCGACACTCGTTCTTCCACAGGAAAGAAGTCTGGCTTGTCTGGATTGCGACCAACCGCGACGATCACCTCGTCAAAGAGTCGGCGGGCGCGCGCGAGCACATCAAGGTGTCCCAAAGTCACAGGATCGAATGATCCGGGATAGATCGCCAGGTGATGTTTCGGGGCGCTACCAGTCATAGAGGCAAGTGTAGGGGGTCGAGAGGACCGATCCGAATTGAGCGTTCGTTGAAAACTTTGCGTTTCTCGACAAGTTGGCTTGCAGCACCCCCATGGGAAACCCATTCTGTCTATGCAACCCATGAAGTGAGTGGTTGCTGAGGATGGAGGCGGGAGCGAACTTGCGAGGGCAATTCGCGGGCCCCAAGAACAACCCTGGATCGGCCCCGCATCGGATCTGCCTCCCCGAGCGGGGCCTCTTTTTTTGGCGCTTTTCCCGACCGCAATGGCGCAGTCTGCCGTCCCGAAGGCGATTCTTGTGGCAGACTGTGCTCGATGACCAAGTTGCGAGACACCTTGAGAGCCCTGCCCGCCGCGGTGATTCTTGCTGCCTCCCCCGCCGGGGCGCAGTCGAGTTCATTCGTGAACTTCGAATCGGCACATGTGCATCCCGTCGAGATCACACCTTCGGGGACACGGCT
>SIAP01000037.1 GCA_009691725.1 Phycisphaerales bacterium | reverse complement strand
AGCACGGCGCACGCCATCACCACCGCTGTTTCGACAATGGTCACTCCACGATGCTGCCGGTCATCCTGATTCTGGTTTGTCATTTGGGTCCTTATGAAACGATTATCCGAACCACAATCTTGAATGCATCAGCGCAACTTCTCGCTGGACCTGAAGCGCCGACGAGTGGTGCGAGTCGTCAGCTAGGCTGGATTGGGTCGATTCTTGTGGTTATCTGCCATGATTGAGACCCCTGTTTGCCCAGAGTGTCTGGAGCGTAGGGAAGTGTCTCATCAATATTGGCACGTAGGGCGGAACGTGTCAATACCTTTGAGACACTTTTGTCTATGAAACTGCGAGTTTCCTCGTGAGTGTGCCTGGTTCTTGTTCGGGAGACAGCTCGCGCCACGATCGTGACGGAATGCGCCGCGGCTTGAGCGCGAGATGCTCGATGATTTCAATCGCCGCGTTTCCTTTGGCGCCACACCCATGCTCTGCTGTTGCTGCGGACTTGCGCGCGGCCTCCTCCTGTGCCTCCTCTGCACGGTTCCTGCGCTGGCTGCGCATCTTGTTGGAATACCAGCCGTAGTAACGCACCATCTGAAAGCGCTTGTCTGGAGTGTGCTGCGTGATCGCCGCGATGAAATCGCACGCGCTGAACACCTGACAGTTGCGCTTGATCTTCGCGTTCATTCCCGAGCGAGAGAGAATCGAATCGCCCGAACGATTCGCCTGCATCTTCGCAATCGACAATGGATTGCGAACACTGTATTGCGCAAGTCGCTCCATTTCTTGACACTCGTTCGCCGCGATGCGTCGACTCTGATGGACTTGGAAACCAGAATGCACCCAACCGCGCAACATGCGCGCTCTATCCACCGGCAGTAATCGAGCTTCAACAAGGAACGCAATCACACGCGCGCGAAACAACTGCTCCAGCGCGGCGTGATTGCCGGCGAGGTACGCGTCTGTCGTGCCGCGCTGTTCTTGAGCGAGTTCGCCAGCGAGTTCGCCAGCGCGCATCACATGAAACCGTCCCTCGCGATCACACAAGCCGTCGCCTAATGGTCGAAAGGATGACCGCATCGGAGACCCACGCACCGACCAGGACGGACAACTTTCCAGTCAGCGCAGCGAGTTCTCCACAGTACGAGAGATATCGAAACATCTCTGGCGGTTTCAGATTGACAGTTTCTGACCGCGATGACGGACGCGGATCTGATGCCAACATGACCGATGCCGGCGATTTTGAAAGTTGAAGCATGTCAATCACGTGAGCGATCTCCCGAAGCCACTGAATCTGCTCGAGCGCGCGTCGACGCACTTGGGAGTGCTCGATCGACCGCATCGTAAAGAACCCCGCGGTTGCAGCGGCGATGATCGTCACGCTGGATTCAACGGTCTGCAGGAAGAGCCGCAGTTCCTCGATCCCCCGTTGACTTTTCACGAGCCAGCGCCCCAGAATGAAGAATGACCCAACCAGCAGCACCCCGCCGACCCAACTGATCACACGGATCCACGGTGGCGCTCGTATCAAGCGTCGACCGCATGTGCGCAATTAGTTCGCTCGAACGACGAGTTGCTCCGAGAGAGCCGCCAACCGCGACGCCGGAAACCTGCCCGCGATGCGAGCCGACAACTGTTGAATGGCACTTTCGAGTCGCACGATGTCTAGGACAATCTTGCTCTTCACTTGTAACTCTTAATGTTTCGTGGGTCGATAGAAAGACGCCGATCCGACTTCTACTTCGGCTTCACAATCACCGCCGACTTGGCGTAGTGGATAGTCGGCGTGAGCGCCCGCACATAGACGATGGACGAACCAGGTTCGACTGGTACGTCGATCGAGCCGCTACTCGACACCGATTTGAGCTCCACTTTCAGCACCCCGTTCGCCGGCCGCGGCACGATCGCCGCATATTGCTCCGCTGGCAGGGTCGACCATGCGCGAAGATCAGGCTGTTCGGCGACCGCAACGGCAGAGCCAACGAGGGCAATGAGCAATCTCGCACCCCCGTCTTCCTTCTTCTGCGTCGCCTGAGCGACGATCGTCGCGACGGTACGCAAGACCGCTCGAATTGTCGGAGTCCACCAGAGTTCGGCCTCGCGCCGCTGAAAATTTCGAGCAGCGATCGCGTCGATCGAGTCAAGGACAAACGCACTCTGCATCGCGCCCGCTCCGCCGACCTTGATTTCATTCGGACGGTCTCCAGTTCGGAACTTCAAGTCTGGATACACCGCTCGGAAGAAGGCACTTCCGACATTAGGAATCACGATTGGAAACTTCACCTCGAATGAAGTCCTGATTGGTCCTCGCCCGGCGTCGATCAGTACGAGCACGAAGTCTTTGTTGCCCTCCTTTGACATCTCTCTCATCTGTTCCGAAAGCGTCTTCGCACCGCTCGATGCGCCCACCTCTTTGGCGGCAGCCGCCGCCTCGTCAATGACTCCCTCGCTCATGAAGCCGGCCCACTGCACCACCGTTGCAAACGGAATCCTGGGATCGGCTGCCCCGACTTGACGGGCCGAGTCGATCGCACTCTTGAAGCGTTGTTTGGCACCGGTGAAATCACCGAGACTGAAGATGCGCCCGAAACTGAAATCAGTGGAATTTCCCCTCAACGATGGAGCGAGCGTGGAATCCATCTTCGCGATTGGCGCGTCCATGTCGTCGTATCCGGCGCGCCTGAGATCCTCCTTTTCATACTCCTGCAGTTTCATCATCGTTCTCGTGAATTGAACCGCACCTGGTTCATTGCACAGCAGAGAATTTAACGACGCGTAGGCATTGACGAGAATCAACTCGTATGGCTGCACGATGTAGGTCGTTTGATCTGCCCCCATCACTGACTTGCCGACATCCTGTGAGAACTGCCCGACATCCCACCTGCTGACATCACATGGGTTCTTGGCATACCACGACTCTGCATCGCCCAAGAATTGCGCCCGGGCATTGACCCACTCGAAGACATCGACACTCTTGCTGTTGAGTCCCGCATCCGCGAGGATCTTCGCCTTCTCGAGCCCGACCCAGAGTTCGTCCCTGTCATACTGAACCTTGAGATCGATCACCTTGCTGCCTTCGTTCACGGTCGGTGCGAGGGATTCCGCATTCGACGCAGCCGTTGCGAAGGCGCCAGTATTGTGGGCATCGGTCGCGGTGTTGAACTTCGTGGTGCAACCAGCACACACGAAACAACCAACAACGAATGCGATTTTCGTGACATGAACATGATTTGACATTAGATGTACTCCCGTAACGGATCGTCGAACCAACAGAACCCGCAGACCCCTACAACATCGGCAAGCGCCACATGGTCCTGCGCGACGATGAGGAGAATACCACCGCCGCGAGAATTCAAGAAACTGCTTCGATCGACCGAGACGACCGTCTCCAACGGAATCTCCAGAGAAGAAACGCCGTCGCGAGCCCCGCAACGCCGATCCAGATCGACACTCGACCCCAACGGCTCGTTTGAGGTGGTGACATCAACACATACCCAGGTCGTCTGTGGATCACGGTGCCGATCGACGCATCTCCAACTGCGCGGTCGATCGCATCCAAAGAGACCGCGATGAGCGCGCGAATGCTGGGTCTGTTCTCTAGCACGACGACGTTTTCCTCGCCGAGCGCGCTCGCCATACTCGCTGGCTCGGTGCCTCTCGATCCTTCGATCTCGACGATCCACTCTCGTGATCCGTCCGCGATGCCAACCCACTCGCACGCCACTGCAGTGAGAACGAGGCTCGCGCTCAGTTCGACAGCGACGCGTTCGGATTCCTGCTGAGCGCGACTCGCGGACTCAGAGCGAACGATGGAAAACGCCGGAGGAACAGCGATCAACGACTGATCGCAAACCCGGATCAGCGTGGTTGAAAGCGTGATCTCGCAGCTATGCAGTTGGATTCCATACGAAGCGACGCCGGCATCGTCCTTCTGAGATTGTCCCACCCGGAGTATGAAATCCGCATCGGGACGATCCACGATCGATCGACCGATTTCGGCGGTCATTCCGACATCAACCGCAGCATCGGTCAAGTTTCGGCGTCGCGTGCGAACTGCGCTTGCGTCGACGGCGTGTACATCGCGTTCCGCGAGAATCGACTGCATTCTTGATGCGAGGCGCAGATCGAGCGGATGCTCGGGGCGCTCCGCTTCGATGATGACGCGAGGAGGACCGTACATTCCAATCATCGCCGACAGTCGATCGAATGTCGCTTGAACTGCGGAACTATCCGGACAGATCGCTTGGAATTGACCACTGCCAGAACCGTCGAGCACGCGCATCGCGTCCATGTCGCTTCGAAGCCAGGCGACGCACATCGAACGAGTCGCCCCCTCTGGAAACTTCATCGATGTCGCCACGATTTCCGCTGCGGCGGTTCGAACTGAGACAGACGAAGGATCGGATCCAACCGGCTGAGCACCAATGGGAAGACGCAATTCCCCCTGTGCGCCAGCGCTGACTTGGACACAGCCGATCCAACAGCATGCGAGAATCGTTGACCAGAAGGTAGTCAAGTACGACTCGATCTCTCAACGACGGCAGTGGACTTGCTCTTGCGACCGATGGACGAGAGTGCGGGGAACAACAGTGCGCACGTCGCCAACCAAAGGATCATCACGATGACTTGTCCGAGTGTCCCTTCGAATCCTCTGGCAATACTCTCGGTCACGAATGGCTGGGTCGTTCCATCAAGCAATTGAAGGTCGGCCGGGGGCCGTGTCGTTGGATTGAACACCTTCCACGTCGTCAGTCCAACGGCTATCGCGGCGCAGGCAGCGCACGCGAATCGCCAGGTGCGACATCGAATTCCGAACATTCCGCGATCGAAGTCGTGTCCGGATTCGAGCCCGCGTTCTGGCGCGAGTTCGGCAACGATGGATGCCAACTCGGGAGAATTTCCGATCGCACGCAAGATCCCGGCACGCGACCCAACTGGTACCGCATCGATCCCGCGTTCAATCAAGAGCGCGAGCAACTCGTCATCACACTCGTCTTCAACCGCGCTGGCAGCACCGCGCATCCGGCCGATTGCATCCTTCATCTCCCGGATGTCGATCGCATCAGGTTTCATCTCGAATATCTCCCTTCTCAATCACGTCCAATTCGGTCCACGCACGGGTCCACGTCTCGGTCGACATGATCGACCACGTATCTGGATCAAGCACTTCCAGCCGATCTCGAAGCGATTGAACGGACGCCTTGATTTCGCGCGAGACCTCATAGTCGCGCAGACCCAAGATTCGGCCAGCGTCCGCCTTCGCCATACCAGGACCGAACACCAGCGACAGTAGTGCTTGCCGCAGTGGCGGCAACGCGGCAAACGCGTTGCCAAACTGCTCCGCGAATCGCCGCGCGCACTCCTGCTCCCCCATCACTTCATCGGGCGATGCCTGAATCGCCATTGCGTCGCAACAAGTTGTTCTTGAGTATTGCATGGCAACTTGGTCCCTTCGAATTTTGTCAACCGCGATCCGCTTTGCAATCACGGCGATGTACGACGGCAATGGAACGGATCCACGGAAACGACGAATGCGTGCGGCACGACGACCATTTTCGAGCACCGCGCCTGCGGAGTCTTCGCTCATCAGCTTGGCAACTGCGTCGCTCCAGAGATCCTCCGCGGGTTCGCCTCGACGAGCGATTCGCGCGACGCGCCGCAGAACTTCGGGACGGAATTCCGAATAGATCGCCGTCCACGCGGAATCTAGCCACTCCGATGCTGCACCGCCGAGGAAGAGATCGAGAGGATGCCGCGGGGACTCGTCTCCAACATGGATACCGAATCGCACCAGGGTCCACCGGACCGATGGCCAGCGCTCTTGCGCTGACTGGAACCAAGTTGAAATCAACTCCGCCATGGCGAGATCGATCGTACTTCTGTGAACTTCGCATCGCAATGCATTGGATTGGGTCTCCTTCGACACCTGAGCGAACCCACGCCTTCGTGGTCGCTGAAGTGAACCCTTCTCGTTCAGCCGACATTTCGCCAACCAAGTTTCTTGGAAAGTCGCTTGATCGCTTCGGAGGCGCGCAGCAACGAGTCGGTCGTTCCAATCGCGAACGGATCGACTTGTCGCGGAGTCGCAGTCGTCGAGGCTCTTGCGATTCGGGTGAACGATGTCCTCGGAACCATGCGCGGCGTCGTCGAGCGCGGGATCGGTAGAACCGCGACCGCCACTCGTCGCTGTGCTGGCAGTTGATCGCCCGACGGTGCGAGTTGAACGATCGCCTCGGTCATTGGCGGCACTTGCAACCTGAATGAATCGATCGCCTTCGTCGCGAGAGCGCACTTCTCGGCAAAGTCGTCCGATGGCGGTGTTGGAGCGGGCTGTTGAACGACTAGGTCCTCGGTGCATTCTGGTTCCGGCGGCACCTCGGCAGCGACTGCGATTGGTGCCGGTTCGATCGCAACGGCTTCGATCGAAACGGATTCCGCCTCAGGTGCCACAACTGTTGGAACCACTGGATCGATGATCACTAGGCGGGCCAAGGGCACGATCGGTGCCATCGGCGGTGACAGCAACTCCCAGATGCTTGATGATGCGGCGAATGCGCAGATGCCCGCGATGAGTCCGATGAGTACTGTTTTCATTGTTCGATTCTCCTTTCGATTCCGTCAATTTGAAACTCCACTCCGGTCGATTGCGTGATCAGTTTGCCAAAGCATGCGGCGACTTGGTAACGCGACAGCCCCGACCGCCGAGCTGCATCATCCATCGCATGATCGATCCGTCGTTCGAGTCCCACCGGGACCGCGACTGCGAGGTGCTCTCCGGCGATGCACATCGATGCTGGGGCTGCGAATCCAGCGACGTGATCTACGACGCGCACTCGATTTGAGTACGAAGAGAGTTCTCGGGGAATGCCTGTTCGCACCCAGCCGCTCCCACTTCGTTCAATGCCCCCGACCACCTTGAGATCTGCGTCAACGGTCACGAGTCGCATCCGTCCAGATTCCATAGTTTTCACGACATTCGACGCATCTCCCCACGCGATTCGTGCGACTGGATCTTGTGGAACAGGCGACGAGTACTTGACCGTTCCGCGGTCCCTCGCGGTGCTGGACGTTCGCACGATCGATGAGGGCGCAGTCGCCGGCACTGCCGACGCATCAGCGAGTTGAACGGGTGCTTTCGATGGTTTCGTCGGCGAAGGCGTTGTCGTCGATGCCACCGTTTTTCGCTTCAGCCACGGAAACTTCGGAGACTGCGGCACCGTCACCGTACGCGGTGCCAGCGGCGGCATAGACCAACTGCTGAGCGTAGCGATCGGTGCTTGCACAACTGTCTCGGCGAATCGCGGAGTTTCGATTGGTTGTTCGACCTCGCTCACCGAGCCGATCACTGCTTCCGCGAGTTGCGTTGGAGGATGACTCTGCACCATCTCCGACACCGGATCGACCGATGCCGATTGCGCTTGCACTACGGGTGCAGGCAACATCTCCGCAAGAGTGTTTCTTGCAGCAGCGAATACCTCGATCTGTTCTTTCACGCTTTCGGGAGTGAGCTGCTGCGTGACAATGGGTTCAGCAGGTGCTACCGGAGCGGGTAATTCTGGAACGGGGGCCTTGGCGAGTTCGACGATCGCTGCCGGCGGTTCGACCGGCTGCGGCACTTCGTTAGGAACGGGTGGTCTTTCGGCGACCTGTTGAGAATCCCGTATTGGTTCGGGGACTGGCTCGGGTTGCAGTTCGGGGAGCGGCTCGGGTTGGAGCTGTCGAACCGTAACTGGACTCGTCTGGACTTTCGCCTCCCCATCGGGCTGCGGTTTCGCAGACTCGGGATGCGGCTTCGCAGGCGGCCAGATCAACCACGTGTGCAATCCAACGGAGAGGACCATACCGAACGTGAATGCAGACTTATTCATGATTGACTTCCATCCGTTTCGGTTCGAACGCCGAGCTCGACATGACGACCCGTTTGGTGAACCTGCCACCACGCAGCGATGACGCGCTCATGCGACAAGTCACTACTTTCCGGAACGACGACGACCGGAGCATCCGGTGCGAGCGTCTGTAATGCGGCGGAAATGTCCACGAAGCGTACTCCTCCGATGGTGTAAAAGTCTTCGGAGACCACAAGTACGTGCATCTCGTCGATCGCGATGGAATGGGCACCATTACTGCCGACATCGGCTGGATTGGCATCGAGCCCTTTCAGCACGTCTGTATCCAACTCTGCCAATACGACCATGACCGCACAGAGAATGATGAAGACGAGATCGACGACACTTCGGTACATCATGGCGTCACACCCTCGACTCGAGCGAGTGCGTCGAGCGTGAATCCGGCGATGCTTGCGACGAGTGCGATCAGCAGTCCGAAGACGGTCGTGATCGCGGCGATGCCGAGTCCAGCGAGTGCTCCCTTCGCTGAACCGGCAGTACCGAGAACGCCGAAGCACTCCATGATTCCCTGCATTGTGCCGAGCAGTCCGAGCGCGGGCGCGACCTCGATGAAGAATGGAACGAAAGTCCTGTGGAAGGTCCGTTCGGCGGGGACGCTCCGCCATCTCGGACCCGCCACCACGATCGCACGCTCGAAGAGCAGTGCAAGAAGTGCGGCGGAACATGCAGCAAGCGGCCACATGCACATTCCGCCGAGGAAGAAGAACTCGCTCACTCGGCCCTCGCGAGAAAGGAGCTGTAATCGATCGACGCGAGCATCGCCTTGCAGCGTTCCTGGAGAGCGCGATCGGTTCGATTGCGCCCTTCCTGAAATGCTGACTCGATTCGCCGCGACACGACTTCGGACTCGTCGAGCGTGTCAACGCCGGCTTGAGGCGCGAGGGGAAGATCCAGATTCCATCGCAGTGCCATCGTCTCGAGACGAAGTTGGAGGAGATCGATCTGATCTTGCAGCTCGATCTGGTCGGCATGCAGGGCGATCGGTTCCTTACCAGCGACGACCGCATTGGCGGCCTTCGAATCGATCGCCGCGAGTTCGCGGACAAGTCGATCGCGCTTGACGATGTTCTGGCGGAACTCCGACTTGACCTCGCGCGGGGTCTCTGCCGCGAGGGCAGTCGTGCTCGTCATTGCTGCGATAGAGAGAGTGAGGATTGTCAGTGAAGTACGCATGAGTCTCAGTCCTTTCCGGCGCTGGTTGGCGCCACACGGTCGATGCGAGATTGAAGTTCATCGTCGATGGACGTCGATGTGGCGATTCCACCGGATTCCGATTCGGTCGCCTGCATTGAGTCGACACGCGACTCGAGGTCGATCATGCTGGATTCCAGCGCGCCCTGCATGGATTCCGAGAAGGTCTCCATCTGCGCCTGAAGGGTGCGCATCCCGTCCACGAATCCTTCCATGCCGCCGCCTTCGACGGTACCGAGAAGAGAGTCGACTCCCTCCATCGTTTGCATGAGGCCGAGGTAGTCGCGCAGTTGACTGCCCGTGCCATCGAGTTGCGCAAAGAGCGCTTCCGATCCCGTCAGCACCTGCTGATGAGCGACCGATGCTTGCTCGAGCACCTTCAGCACGCCGAACCAGAGTTTCCGCTGATCGGGTGTCATGCTCATCGTTCGTGCGCGCACTTTCGAAAGCGTGCGCAGAGTGTGGTAGTGCGAGATCAGCCGCTTCTTGCGCGCTGGATCGCTGGTCTGCGAAATTCGCTTGGCGACTCCGTCGAGCATCTGCGTCGACTGTGCGGTCGCCTTGCCGGCTACCGTTGTTGGATCGTTGGTCGAGAGGCTGGCGGCGAGACGTGACCGCACCATGGCGATCTGCTCGGTGATGTAGAACTGGGCCTCCCAGAGTGGATTCACCACCGAATCGCGTGCGCACAGCACGCCATCGATGGCCTGCGCGCTGAGTGCGACGGCTTCCTGGTTGCGACCCGCTTCCATCAGAATGATCGCATCATCGATCTGCCCGACGAATCGAGGAAATCGCGAGTCGAGTTCTCCTGCGAGCGGCTGCACCGAGTTGCGCAGTGCCTGCACCACTTCACCGAAGTCGTAGTCGCCGATCATCGCGCGACCACCGACCGGACTTGCCTGCGGCGCGCTCATCGTTGAAGGCGCGGCAGAGAACGAGGGCGAGGTGGATACAGCGAGCGGTGCACGAACGGACGGTTGAATCTCAATCGGCGCACGAACAGCGGTTGGCTGCGGTGATGCCGAATTGGTTGAGACGAGCAGGTCGTACTCGCCCTCCGCACCGGCTTGTCCGAAGATTGGACTCGCTAGTACGAGTGTGAGTGGGATGACTGTCATAAATGGTTTCATTGGTCATTTCCTTTCGAGTGGGGATCGTGATGTCAGTTCTTGTTCGTGGGTGCAAATGCGATTCCCAGCGATTGCTGGTTCGCAGAGATAGCGCGCTGGAATTCGGGTGCCTTGGTGTCGGACCATGTCGCGCCTGCCTCGGCTCGGTCACCTCGGCAGTAGGCCTCGGCACCCGAGATGAGCAATTCGAGTTCCTTGACTTTCCTTCGCTCAGATTCGTTGGCCGCGCTACCGCGCGCACCTGCGAGCGATGCGGATGCACCATCGAGATCTCCACTGCGAAGATCTGTGATCGTCGAGAGCATCGCGCCGTCGAAGGTTTCGCGTGACTGGCAGGCGCCGAATGCGAGTGCGCACGTCATCAATGCGATTGGCGGGAGAATTGTTAACAGTTGTCTCATGGGAGGGTCCTTTAGTGGTCCGTTGAGTTGTGCTTTGAAGCGCCGGTCTAGGAGCAACCACGAGGTCGTTCCTGCATTGAGGACGCACCGACTTCCCGGACTTGCAAGAAATCTCCAATAGGATGAATCTGCCGGCCTGGAAAGGCGGGCTGGTTCGCGAAACTTCAGTCCGCCGCGATCCAAATCATGGTTTCTTCAGGCCGTCGAGCATCACGCCAGGCAGTCTCGCCTTGAATCCGTCCACCAATTCGATCTTTCCATCCTTCACGACGACGAGTTCATGGCGAACATGTCGCATCATGCCGGAGAACTTCTCCTTCAGTGGCGGGTAGAGGCTCGTTACGCCACCGACACTGCTGCTGACAAGCAACCACAACGGTTGGGTGATGACCGAATCAAAGACGACGTCATCGTTGATCGACTCCGGACTCAGCGACTTGAACTTCTCCAATTGCTCGGCAATCAATGGCGTGATCTGGTCCGCCACACTCTTTACCGCCGCATTCCCTGCCAGTTCTTTGAGTTTCCCAAACATGAGTTTCGTCTCCAGAATTCCGTCATCAGAGCAAGTTCTCGACGCCAGTTGAATGCTACGGTGAAACGGGCCACTGCAAGAGCCCCGCACGGGTCAATCCCGCAAGTTCGGGGAGTGGCTTGGCATCCGCGATCAATCGACCAATCACCTGCTGTGGGCGAAGCGTTGGATCGATCATGAGCAGCCGTGCCACCGCGCCAGTCGCGAGCGCGCACGCATAGGACGTGCCACTTCCAAGTCCCGCGCGACCCCCTCCATCGGAAGCGGCGAGCCACGTGCCCGGCGCGACGAGATCGACTGATCGAAAACCGCGGGCACTTCCTTGGGTGCCCCATCCCGCGAGTGCTCCATCGACGCCAGTCGCCCCGACACAAAGTATGTTCGGCTTGTCGAGACACGCCGGATAGTG
>SIAP01000014.1 GCA_009691725.1 Phycisphaerales bacterium | reverse complement strand
CCAGGATGCTCGCTGCGAAGAGCACGACGACGACAATGACGAAAATCCACATCCCCTGACGAGCAGCTTGATCACGCGCAGCACCATCGTGCCGAAAGGCGTCACGCTGCGGCATGAGTGCCATGATCTAGATCCCGCCTCGTACGGCGACGTTCAATTATGGATTCATCCCGGTCTTGAACCGTGCAACCGGAGCGCCTGGCGCATTTGCGTCGAGCTTCTCTTGAGCCAGCGGCGGGTTACCCGTGTACTGCGTTGCGCGGTACTGACTGGTGTCGAGCACACAGAAGGCCATCATCAGCACGACGAACACCGTGCAACCCACAAACACCAACAGATTGAATGGTCGATCCCACTTGAGATGCATAAAGAATGTCGCAACGAGTGTTGCCTTGACAACGGCGATACCGATTGCGACCCACACATTGAATTCACCGATGTCGATGTAACGCACCGCGACGGTAATAACGGTCAAGACCAGCAGCGCCGACGCCGTCGCGACGAGCGTCGAGACTGGCACGAGATGTCCAACGAGTGGATGACCCGCGTTCGCCGCGTGGCCATCCTGATTGCTTGGCGATTGTGGATGGGACATGGCTAGTGGATGAGATAGAAGAGCGGGAAGAGGAAGATCCACACAAGATCGACGATGTGCCAGTAAAGGCCAACGAGATCGACGGGGGTGTAATAGTTGGGACCGAAGTCACCGCGCGTGGCACGGTAGATCAGTATGCCGATGACCACCATGCCCACCACCACATGGATGCCGTGCAGTCCAGTCATTGCGTAGTAAATCGCAAAGAACATGTGGGTGTTTGGCGGCATCTTTGCATCTTCGAGATGCGCCTGCGGCAGGTCGTGTGGGATGATGTCGTGCGTGACTGCGGCATCGTGATCGACTGCGCCAACACCAAGACCGCGTGGACCAGAGCCTGCGGCCTTGATCACGGACGCATCGACCGCTGGATGAGTACCGATGCTCTGGATTGCCGAAGGTTGAGGGTTTAGGGGCGCAGCAACGGCAACGGGCGCAGCAGCTGGCGCATGCGCGAGAGCCGCGTGCTCCGCCTCACCAACCGCATCATGCGGTGGAATATAAAAGGATGGTCCCCACACCAGGTTCGCGTGAATCTTGTGCGAGTACTCGAAGTATTTGATGACGAGGAATCCAGCCGCACCCGCCATCGTCAGCCAGAGGCAGATGATGAGCGCCATCTTGCGACCACGCTGTGCGAAGTAGACACCCAACGCCATCGTCAAACTCGAAACAATGAGGACTGCCGTATTGATGCCACCCATCGTCGTGTCGAGATAGTGGCTCGCATAGGAAAAGACTTCTGGGAATCGGGTGCGCAGAACTGCATACGCGACGAAGAGCGCGCCAAAGAACAACACTTCGGTGGCAAGGAAGAGCCACATTCCCAGCTTGGCGCTATCAAATTGCTGCGCGGGCGTGTCGAAGTGGTGAGCCAGAAAGGGATACTTCGCGTGCTCGCCATGCGCTGCGTGCGCGTCATGCCCAGCCAACTGCGACTTCTGATCTGCAGCGATGTGGTTCATCGATGACTCCCCTGCTCTGCGTGTGCGAGTTCGAGTTTGTGATCGACGATGTAGTTCTTCGTCTTCTCATCCCAGCGCACCACCGAGAAGTCATAGCAGTTGCCCACATGTGGCACCGTGCTGAAATTGTCATGCGGCGGCGGCGAAGCGCATTGCCACTCCAGGCTCACGCCGCCCCATGGGTTCGACGGTGCCTTCGGTCCAGACATCAGACTCTGAATGAAGCACACGGCCGTTGTGAAGAAGCCGATCGCCATCGTGTATGCACCGATCGTCGAGATCACATGATAAATCTGGAACTCTGGCTGATAGTCGTAGTAGCGACGGGGCATCCCTTGACTTCCGAGCATGAACTGCGTGAAGAATGTGAGATTGAAGCCCACAAACACGATGATGCAGGCCGTACACGCCATCTTTTCGTTGTACATCTTTCCCGTCATCTTTGGCCACCAATGATGGAGACCGCCGATCATGCCGATGAGCGCAGAACCCATCATGACATAGTGAAAGTGCGCGACCACAAAGTAGGTGTCATGCAAATGCACATCCGTGTTGAGTGTGGCGCAGTGGATGCCGGTGAGTCCACCAATCGTGAACAAGAACAGGAACGACAGCGCATACAGCATGGGTGCGGTCAGACTGATCGTGCCCTTGTAAAGGGTCATCGTCCAGTTGAATGTCTTGACCGCCGATGGGACCGCCACACTGAATGAGATCAGCGAGAAGATGGTGTTCATCAAGCCGCTCTGCCCCGAGAGGAACATGTGGTGACCCCAGACGATGAATGAGAACATTGCGATGGCGACCGACGAGTATGCGATGTAGCGGTATCCAAAGATCTGTCGGTGCGAATGCACCGCGATGAGTTCGCTGATGATTCCCATCGCTGGAACAATCATGATGTAGACCGCAGGATGGCTGTAGAACCAGAAGAAGTGCTGATACAGCACCGGATCGCCACCCATCGCTGGGTTGAAGATGCCGATATTCATGGTGCGCTCAACGATCAACAGGCACAGCGTGATGGCGAGCACCGGAGTTGCGAGCACCTGCATGATCGCGGTTGAATAGAGCGCCCAGAGAAAGAGCGGCATCTTGAACCAAGTCATGCCTGGTGGACGCAACTTGTGCACGGTGACGATGAAATTGAGCCCAGTGAAGATCGAAGAGAAACCCAAGACGAACACACCGACCAGCACAGGGATCACGCCGCCCGTCGTGGTGGTCGTGGAGTACGGGGTGTAGAAAGTCCAGCCTGTGTCGAAGCCGCCTGCAACGAGCGAATAGAGCGTGAAAGCTGCACCTGCAACCCACAGGAAGTACGAGAAGAGATTCAAGCGCGGGAACGCAACATCTTTCGCGCCCAGCATGATGGGCAGCACAAAGTTGCCCAGCGCTGCTGGAATGCTCGGGATAATCACCAAGAAGACCATGATCGCACCGTGCAGTGTGAAGAACTGGTTATAAGTCTCTGCGCTGCAAATCGTGCGACCCGGAGTGAGGAGTTCGGTTCGCAGGAGTAGCGCGAACACGCCGCCCACAAAGAACGATGCGAGCACAGAGACCATGTACATCACACCGATGCGCTTGTGATCGAGCGTGAGCGCCCACGAAAGGAAGCCACGTGTGTGCGTGAGATAGTTGTCTTCGCTGGCGGTTGCGTCGAGTACTTCTGGTCTTGGTGTGTCAATCGTTGTCATGTGAATCTATTTCGTCTCTGGTGCGGTTGTCGCTGGGGGAAGCGTCTTTGTCCATACACCCTTGGCATTAAACTCATCGAGGTGTTGCATCATGCCTGTGATGGACTCGATGCCGCGATCGTTGAGTTGACCCTTGAATGTTGGCATCACGTTGCCGAAAGGAGCCACGAGATGTTTTCCGGGTGTGTAAATCGAATCACGGATGTATTCCTCGGGGGTCGCAAACTCCTTGCCCGCACCGATGAGATCTGCGTAACTCCTGCCGTCACTGAATCGTGCGCCGCCCGGCGTGGTGAGGCGAGTCCAGATCCCCTTCCACGTTGGGCCGAGTCCATCCGTGCCGTCGATCGAGTGGCACTGCGAACACCGTGCGTAAATCTTTGGTCCTGCCTTGAAGTAGAGTTCTTCGTCTGGAATCTCATCGAGCCACGCTGCTTGCTTGACGAGCCACGCATCGAATTCTGCCTGTGGAAGCACGAGAACCCGTCGATTCATATCCGAATGTCCCATGCCGCAATACTCAGCGCAGAACAGGTGATAGCCATCCTTCTCTTCGAGACCCGTGGGGATCCTGCACTCAAACCAGAGTGATGTCACGCGACCTGGAACAATGTCCTTCTTCACGCGGAATGCCGGAATGAAGCAGGCGTGCAGCACATCGTTCGAACGTAAGACGAGCCGAATAGGTTGATCGCTTGGAACCACCAAGTTGTCAGACTGCGCACCGTTTGGATACTTGAATTGCCATCCCCACTTGAATGCCGTCACATTCACATCGAAACAATTCTTGGGTGGGGTGATGAGGTCGATGTAGCCGCGGAATCCGAAGAAGAAGATTCCGATGCAAATGAGCAGTGGAATCACAGACCAAGACAATTCGAGGATCGTGTGGTGGGTGATGCCATCGGTGCGAATGTGCGTGCCGCGCTTGGCGTGGTACTTGACCACGAACACCGCCATCATCGCCACCACCACCACAAAGAAGAAGTAGCAGATGTAGTTGATGATGTTGAACATCAAGTCGACGTTGTGCGCCTGGACAGACGCGCCGATGGGCAACCAGAAATCTGCCGGCGTGACCGCGGGTGTTGCGGCGGAGAGTGCAGATTGAGCGATGATGAGGGGAACGGTGCAAAGCATGGGAAAGTCCTAGGCGGCGCGAGGATTCATCGATTGGGATCGATCAGGTGCGAGTCGGGCGGTTCGCGCGCCGCGACGAAAGAGAACGATGAGTCCTGCGGCGAGAACGACCACGGTGACGGCACCGCCGATCTGCATCACGCGAAAAGCGATCAGCACATAGCCCTGACTCGATGGGTCGTACTGATGACACCACAGAATGAATCGATCGAGCGGTGTCCCGATCTTTCCTTCGCCAGCTTCGACGATTGCCATGCGCATGGTTTGGGGATCGAACTTCACACCGTAGAGGTAGCGGACAATGCGCCCGTCCGCCGCGATCATGGCGAGCATTGCTGGATGCGAATACTCGCCGCTTGGAAGTGCCTTGTAATGAAAGCCCACGGCGTTCGCGATGGTGGCAGGAGCACCGGCGCCATCTGCCGTTTTCAGAGCAGTGAGGAAACGAACGCCATCGTCCGATCCCGCGCGTGAATACTCCGCGAGATATCCCTGTTTCTTGGCATGGGCAAGCTCGCTGCTCTCGTTTGGATTCACGGAAATCGAAACCAACTCGAAGTCCTTGCCGAGAGAAAGATCGACCTTCGCGAGCGCCCGAAAGCCCTCATTGAGTACGAGGGTGCAGAGCATCGGACACTTGTAATACCCCATGTGCAACATGATGGGCTTGCCAGCACTCAAAATCTGACCGAGCGTGATCTCCCTCCCATCATCACCCATGAGAACGGTGCTCAACGGAATCGTGTCACCGAGGCGCTCGGTGATATCAACGCCTTCCATCTCGGGCGCCACGGTGTCGCCGGAGACTGGAGTTTCCCCTGGTGCGAATGGCGCAATCGAGGACTGCGAGAGCAGGCAGGAGAGAAAGATGGACGCTGCGATCGTCACTTCGAGGATGCTCCGGTTGGCGGAGTTGGAACGACTGGGATCACAATCGCCTTCGCGACAGGCTTGGATGCCTCCGCGAGGAGGAGTTCCATCGCGCGGGCGATCGGAATTCGAACGCGTGGTTCATCGCTGCCATCGGGCGCGGTGACTGTGTACTTCTGATAGATGGCAAGTTGTGCGAGTTGATTCCGCTTGAGCTGGGTCACCCACGCGCTCGGCGGCTCGATCACCTTGACATCCAGTTCCTGATTCTGGAAGCGGAAGAAGAAGACGCACGTCGCGATCACCAGCGCAGTAAAGATGATGATGCTGCAGAGTGAAACGACCCACGTCGGTCCAGCAACTGGATCGTCGACTTGGATGGCTTCAACATGTGGATGGGCGTGAGACATAGTCGTGCTTTCAGATATTTTCGAAGTTCAGACTCTCGTTCAACCGTGGATCCCGTCGGCAGAGCACTGCGCCGGTGGCCAGACGACCAGAAGCGCTTCCGATGAACAATCCGAGGAATCCCACGAGCATCAGATAGTTCACTGGGTTTGCGAGTCCAGTGCTGGTCGCTGCGTACGCCTGCGCGAGTTCGTCATAGGTGTTGAAAGTCGCGACATCGGCCGGAATGACTGGCATCACCAGCCAGTAGAGATCGATCCATGCGAAGGCCAGCATCCACACAGCGCCGATGGCCAAAGTTTGACGCCATCGCTTCATCCACCGTGAGATAAAGAACACAAATGGAATGACAAAGTGACCAAAGAGCAACGCGATGCTGACCCATGACCAATCGCCGACTTGCCGAGCGAGGAACCACACCGTCTCCTCTGGAAGATTGCCGTACCAGATGAGCATGTACTGGCTGAATGCGATGTACGCCCAGAAGACCACGCCGAATGCCCAGATGAACTTGCCGAGATCCTGATAGTGCTCCGCTGTCAGGACACCGCGCAGATAGCCCAGAGATTGAAGACGCAGGCATGCGAGCGCGATGACGGAGAACCCGCCAGCGCAGATACCGCAGAAGAAGTAGACGCCGAACATGGTGCTGAACCATGCGGGCGAAAGTGACATGATCCAGTCGACTGCCGCGAATGTTGAAGTCAACGCGAAAAGGATCAGCGTTGGGAATGCCATCATGCGCATGCGCTGCGAAAGTGCTGGATCGCCGGTGTGATCCTGCTTGCGTGATGTGCGGAAGAACCATCCCGCGGCGATGGCCCAGAAGGCGCAATAGAAGCACGCGCGCGCCAGAAAGAACTGCGTGTTCAGGTACGCACTCTTCGCCGCGACGAGCGCAGCCTCTGCCGGTGCCTCCGCGGTGAGATGGGCAAGATCCGCCCACGGCCACACAAGTCCAAGTCCATGACCGTGACCACCTTGGCTTGTCAGACCATGCCAATCGCGATTCGTTGCGACGAGCCAGATCATCGGCACAATAAAGAGCAGGCCGATCCACTGCAGATTGGCGGCCTGTGCCTCCGCGACACGGCGCACGGCAATCCCCCAACTCGCACCTGTTGCGTGCTGAAGCAGGGTAAAGAAGAACGCACCAAGACCAAGGGTGAGAATGAAGATCGCGCTCTGCAACCAGATCATCGCGAATCCGTGAGCATCCTGCTGTCGCCACGCCAACGCAAATGCACCGATGAGGGCAATCGTGCCGACCGCAAATGCACGACGAGAAAAACGCACGAGGCGGTGATCGCCCATCACACTTTCGTTCGAGAGATCTGCGGCGTGAGTCAGAGTGACGCTCATGGTTTAGAGCCCCCCCCGCTTGTCCGCTGGAACATCTTCGATGGAAGCATTCTGGCTGCGCTGCAAGGCGCGCACATACGCAACGATCGCCCAACGATCCTCGATTGGAACTTGAGATCCGTAGCCAGCCATGTTCCGAACTCCGTGGGTAACGGTGTTGAAGAGCTGACCGATGGGTTGGATGGTGACGGTGGCATCATGCAAACTCTTTGCCGCAACCCACACCGTTCCGTTGACGGGTCCATCGGCGTTGGACACAAGTTCCAGCGCCCGCTGATTGATGGCGCCATCACCCGCACCCGAGTACCCGTGGCATGGCGTGCAATAAATGTTGAATCGCTCCTCGCCGCGCTGGAGCCGTGCCATGTTCATCGGCAGTTGCGAGGGCGTGGTGGTTGCCCACTGACCATCGACCGTCCCCTCGTTGAAGTGCGTGTCGAGATACGCCTCATTGCGCGCGACAGTTCCTTGAATCTGCGGTCGCTGCGATCGCTTGTCTGCGAAGAGGTCGTTTTCGGATTGCGCCTTGAACTTCGCCTGCAGATCCATGTCCTGAATGAGATTGATGGGGCGATTTGGATTTGGCGTGGAGCGCGCTTGAGCCGCAATGACTGGCGGAAGCATTGCGAGCAGGCTGCCAATGAGAAGAACAATGATGATGATGCGCGGCATTAGCGATCCTCCACGACTTCAATGTGCCGTGAACCGAGCGTCTTGAGGAAAGCCTCGGTCTTGGAGCGTAGGAACTTGGGATCCCGCGCCTCGATCACGACAAAGAATCGATCGTCAGTGGCACGTCGGAATCGGTTGTTGGACAAGAGCGGATGCGAGAGTCGTGGAAGGTTGTTCATGAACAACATGATTCCTACCGTTGAGAGCGCGGAGAAGAGGATCGTCAGTTCAAAGATGATCGGAATCCACGCGGGAACGGACATCAAAGGCTTGCCTGAAATCAGGAATGGATAGCCGGACACCCACACCAACGCCCAGATCGAAACACTTCCCGCATTGGTGAATGCTTGCAGCACAAATCCAATCGTTGCGCCTGTGAGGCCCGCAAAGAAGACCAGCACTGGCAGGATTGTTCGCTTGATGCCCATCGCCTTGTCGAGTCCGTGGACTGGAAATGGCGCATGACAATCCCAGAAGCGATAGCCCGCAGCATTGACCGCCTTGGCGGCATTGGTGATCTGCTCAGCCGTTTCAAACTCCGCCATGATTCCGTAGACACGCGCCGGAGCGGACATCACTTGAGCGTGATCGTGTCTGTCTGGAGTCATCGTGGTCATAGTGAGCCCTTCGCCGATTGTGGATCGCGAAGCACTGGCGCCGCACCTGCAGGAATGCCGTGGTCGCCACCATGATCCGGATGATCCGGATGATCCGGATGATGCGCGTGATGAGGATGCGGATTCGCGGCAGGCATGATGGCTTTCACTTCAGCGATGGCGATCATCGGGAGGTAGCGGCAGAAGAGCAAGAACAACACTCCAAAGAGTCCAAACGCTCCAACCATCGTTCCGATGTCAATCCATGTTGGGATGAAGTCTCCCCATGATGATGGGAGGAAGTCGTTGGCCAAACTCGTCACGATGATGACGAACCGCTCAAACCACATTCCGACATTCACGAAGATGCTCAAGATGAACATCAGCGGAATGCTGGTGCGAACTCGCTTGAACCAGAAGAGTTGCGGCGTGATCACATTGCAACTGACCATGATCCAGTACGCCCACCAGTATTGACCGAAGGCGCGGTTGACGAATGCGAATTTCTCGTACATCGCTCCCGAGTACCACGCGATGAAGAACTCCATCGAGTAGGCGTATCCCACCATACATCCCGTGAGCAGGATGATCTTGTTCATGTTGTCGAGATGGCGAAGCGTGATGAGATCCTTGAGTCCAAAGAGTTGCCGCGCTGGAACGGCAAGCGACACAACCATCGCAAAGCCAGAGAAAATCGCGCCTGCCACAAAGTATGGAGGGAAGATCGTCGTATGCCATCCAGGAACCTGACTCACTGCGAAGTCGAACGACACCACGCTGTGCACCGAAAGGACCAGCGGCGTCGCGAGTGCTGCGAGCAAGAGGTATGCGACTTCATAGCGATGCCAATGACGCATGGATCCGCGCCATCCAATCGCGGCGAGTCCATAAGCGAACTGCTGGAACTTCCCCTTCGCGCGGTCGCGCAATGTGGCGAGATCTGGAATCATTCCCACATACCAGAAGACCAACGACACGGTGAAGTACGTACTGACCGCGAACACATCCCAGAGCAGCGGGCTGCGGAACTGCGGCCACATGTCCATTGAATTTGGAATCGGGAAGAGCCAATACGCAAACCAGACGCGACCAACATGGATACCGGGAAAGAGCCCTGCGCAAATGACGGCGAAGATGGTCATCGCCTCCGCGAAGCGATTGATTCCAGTGCGCCACTTCTGTCGAAAGAGGAAGAGAATTGCGGAGATCAGCGTTCCTGCGTGTCCGATACCGACCCAGAAGACGAAGTTCGTGATGTCGTAGGCCCACATCACGGGATTATTGAGTCCCCACACGCCAACCCCTGTAAAGATGAGATAGGTGACGCAGAAGCCGAGGAATCCCAGCATGCTCAACGAGATGGCGAATGCGACATACCACGCCAGCGGTGGGCGGTTCTCGGTCACGCGACACACTTGGTGCGTCACCTCGCCGAACGTGGTCATGTTCAACACCAACGGAACGCGACCAGATGTCGGCTGATCGGTATTGTCTTTGTCAACGAAACCCTTTGACGCCGAAGTTGATGCCGAAGTTGATGCCGAAGTTGATGCAGAGTGGAAGGTATTCGGCATGATCAACCTTTTGAATGTTCCGCAGGGTGTGAACCATGCCCATCATGCCCATCATGCCCATCATGCCCATCATGCCCATCAGGTGAAGCGGATCCTTCGCGAGCCGTCGCAGGATTGTTCACCCGCGCGAGATACTGCACGCGCGTCTTGGTGTTGAGTTCCTCAAGCATCTGATAGGAACGACCGCTTCGATGAGCCTTGGCAACTTTGCTGTCCGCGACATTCAAATCTCCAAAGAGGATCGCACCCGTCGGACACGCCTGCTGACAGGCAGTTTCGATGGCGCCATCTGGAATCGCAAAGTTGGCACTCCCGGACTTCGTTCCGCCAGCTTTCGCCCACGCATTCTTGTACCTGATCTTTGCAGCTTGAATGCGCTGCGTGCAGAAGGTGCACTTCTCCATCACACCGCGCATACGCACGGTGACTTCTGGATTAAATTGCATCCGCAGCCAGACATCTGGACCATTCTCGATGTAGTACTCGGGCTTGACCTTCATCAGACCCTCTTCGCGCTGCGGTTCGCGCCGCTGGTAATCGAAGAAGTTGAATCGACGAACCTTGTACGGACAGTTGTTGCTGCAGTACCGAGTCCCGATGCAACGGTTGTAGACCATCGAGTTGAGGCCATCCGCGTCATGGACGGTGGCTGCGACTGGACAGACCTGCTCGCAAGGCGCGTTCTCGCAGTGCATGCAGGTGACTGGTTGAATCGCGAAACTCTCTGGAGCGGTCGGGTTTGATCCTCGGAAGTACCGATCAATGCGAATCCAGTGCATCTCTCGGCCGCGCAAGACCTGATCCTTGCCCACCACTGGAATGTTGTTCTCTGCCTGGCACGCGGTCACGCACGCACTGCAACCCGTGCACTTGCCCAAGTCCACCGACATCGCCCAGCGGAACTGTGCGCCATCAAGATTCGTCTCCGACCACAATGACAGTCGACTTGCGACGTGCGTCACATGGCGCGCGAAGTCCGGGTGCTCGCGATACTCCTGCACCGTCGCCTCGCGGATCAGAGTCCCAAGGCGCTCCTGAATGCCTTCGTGTGGAACTGCCGGGTCGAGTGCATCTGATGCACCGTGGTCTTGGGTATGCGCGATCTTGTAGGTTGCGCCCGTGCGTTCGATCGTGATGCCCGTTGCGACATCGGGATGCGCACTCGTTCGGATCTTGTATCCGTTGAATCCTGCATCGCGCGCTGCAGCACCGACGCCAGGACCCGTGCGTCCATAGCCGAGGCTCAATCCAATCGATGCTTGGGAATATCCGGGGACGGGCCACGCTGCGGCTTCGACTGATCGGCCATCAAGCGAGATCTTCACCATGTCTCCAGGGCGCAGACCGAGTGTCTGCGACAGCTGCGTGCTCATCAAAGCAACATTGTCCCAGGTGATCTTGGTGACTGGATCTGGAAGTTCCTGCATCCATGCGAGATTGGAGAAGCGACCATCCCACACCTTCATGTCTCGCAAGAAGACGATTTCGGGAGCACTCGCCGCTGTGAGGTTGGCGAGGTCGTCGCGCAGCGCGCTGGCGATGGTTGCCGAATTGAATGAATCCGTGCTTTCCTTGAACGCCGTTGCTGGAATGAATCCCTGATCGAGCCATGTTCGCCATCCGCTCTCGAATTCGCTGCCAGCGAGACCGCTGAGACCAACATGGGTGCGTCGCACGAGTGCGTAGCCGTCAGTTGGATCGCTGCCCACGAGTTCTGCGAGCAACTCGATCACGCTGCGTCCGCCCTGACCCACTGGAATCATCGGCAAGATCAGCGGTTGTTGGATGGCAAGCGTGCCGTCGAAGCTGCGCGCATCTCCCCATGACTCCAGAGAATGCGCGGCAGGAATGTGCCACGAACAGGACGCGTTCACGGCGGTCTCATCCGCATACAAGCCCAGGTGGATCACATCTTCAACCTTGGTCAATGCGTTGACGAAACCGCTATCGGCAGGAGCGTCATAGACCGGATTGCCGCCGAGAATCATCAGCGTGTCAATCGATCCTGCTTGCATGGCGGTGCAGAGTGCTGTGAACGCACCACCCGAAACTGCGATGGGTTCAGCCAGATAGGTCAGCGTCGAGCCTTCGCTCTCGAGCGCGCGATTGATTGCGGCAACCATGGCGTGCGTCGTTCTGTTGGCAGTCACCCCCGCCGTGACGAGTGATGTGCCGCGATGCGTCTTGAGATCGGCGATGAGCGCGTCGATCACAATCTTGCCACGACCGAAGAGCACTGACTGTGTTGCCTGCGAATGTGCGATCGCATCGATGGCTGCTTGCAATTCAGGTGATCCCGCCCCGGCACCAATCCCTTGTGCGATCAACGCGGCGACCAGACCCATGTCGGTCAACCGAACGGCGAGTCGCTCGTCGGCATTCATGCCTGTGGTCGTCAAGCCATTCTCGATCACATAGAGGCGAGCGATCTGCTGCTTCTTTGGATCGACGGAATCGACGGCGCGACCTGCGGACCACTGCCGCGCGAATCGTGGAGAGTCAGGTGATCCATAGAGGAAGTCGTCGCCGAGTGAGACGATGACCCGCGCTTTCTCGAATGATGGAAGTGGTCGTTGCGGTGCACCGAACGCCATCGCAGTCCCTGCGATTGCATTATCGCGCGAGAACGGTTCCCACGCCACGATCATCGCTTGTGGGTAGGCAGACTTCACACGCGCGATCATGTCGGCGTGAGTTGATCCACTTCTGAAATCGGTGAGGATCGCAAGACCCTTGCCACCGTTGGCACGAAGCGCAGCGCGCTTGTTGTTGAGGAATCCGCTGAACGCTGCGTACGACGAGTGCGTTCCTTGCGAGAGAACCGTGCGACTGCGATCGGGGTCGTACAGTGCAAGCACCTGCGCTTGCGCGACCGACGACACGCCAGCACCACCCCATGGATGGATTGGATTTGCCTCAACTTTGATTGGTCGACCATCGAAACTTTTGGCAAGCAGCGGTTGCGCGAATCCAGAGAACTCCCAGATCGTGCTGTAATAGACCGCTTCACCGGGAATGCGATTCGCGGCTTGGCTCGCTGCTGGAACGACCTTGGTCTCTGGCCAACGACGACATCCTGCGAGCCCCAAGCCCGCAAGGGCGAATGATGCGCCCATCACCTTGAGGAAGTTGCGCCGTTCGTTTTCCGTGACTTGCTCCGACGCACCATCGGGGAATTCGCGGTGCATCCAATCGCGGAACTCGCTGGAGTTCGTGAGGTCCTCAACGCTGCGCCAGTAACGATGCTTTACCGATGACATGTCGAACAGTTCTCGCTTGGGTTGATGTGATAAAGCTTGATCAGCGACTCTCGCTCTTCGCGCGTCATCTCGATCCTTTGGTCCCACGCCAGATTGGTGATCTGAGAGACAGGACGCAGGCGATCGACGGGTTCTCTGTGGCACTCGAGGCACCATCCCATGGCCATCGGTGAATATCGATAGACGACATCCATCTGATCGATGCGACCGTGGCACTCCACGCAGCCGACTCCTCGATTGACATGTGCACTGTGGTTGAAATAGGAGTAGTCGGGAAGCTTGTGCACCTTGACCCACTCCACGGGCATTCCAGTTTCGTAGGACGTGCGGATCACTTCCAACTTGGCGCTGTCAGGTCGAATCTGCGTGTGGCAGTTCATGCAGGTCTGCGTCGGAGGCACTGCGGCGAACGCGGAGCGGTCAACGGTGGTGTGGCAGTATCGACAGTCAAGTCCGAGTCGACCCACATGCAGTGCGTGGCTGTATGGAACTGGCTGAACTGGCTGGTAGCCAACATCGATCGTCTTTGGGCTGAATCCGTACGCCACAACGAAGGCTGCATAGAGCGGAGTGATCGCGCCTGCGACGAGAACGAAGGGGAGAAGCGCGTTTGTCCAACGGGGGAAAAGAAATCTGCTCATAAATGAAGACCGCACGACTTCGTGCTTTTTTTCACAAACTCTGACCGAAATGAGAGATTAGGGGTTGCACTCTTGCCGCGTCAAGGCATCACAGGAAACGCAAATGAACTAGATTTTCCCATGTGGATCTCCCCCGAGTCATTTCGATCAGCAGCGCAGCGGCGCACATTGAGTGTGGGGAAGTTTCCGCCGTTTTGGCATTCATTTCGGCGACCGTGCATCGCTCGATCTTGCCTTCTTTGAGTGAAGCCCTCCTGGCGCAAGCACTCGCAGATCGGGAAGCCATCGGAGCCACTTCGACGCCAGAGGGGGTCGCCTTTCCGCATGCGATTCGAGCTGAGATCCCGCCATCAGCTGCATCAGTGTTGATCCTGACTCTCGCAAAGCCGATCCCCTGGGGATCGCACAGCGTGGGAATCGTGGTTGCTCTGGTGGGATCCACCGCCGAACCGTGGCGCCATGTGCGGTCGCTGGCGAGAGTCGCACGGGTTTGCGCGCAACCACAATCTAGAGAACGACTTATGGCATGTGCCAGCGATGTGCAGTTATTGGAGTTGTTCACATCAGAGTGCAATAACCATGAGTGAACTCTCTCAAGACATGCGGATGGTGATAATGCTCGTCCAACACGGCAAGGCATTCGATGCTGTCATCAACGCGCTTCTCGATGCGGGGATCTCGGATGCGAGTGTGCTCGAGAGCCAATCGCTCGCATCGATCATGCAGCAGGACATGCCAATCTTCGCAGGGCTTGCCGCGTTGCTTCCACAGTCCGTTGGGAGTCGCACGATTCTTTCGCTCTGCGCTGCGTCGAAGGCCGCGACGCTGCTGGGGTACTTGAAGGAAATTCCGAAGGACGATCGGCCCATTGCGGTCGTGTTCGCCGTGGATTCCTTCCTCGGACTGGATTCGTGATCAATTCGATGGTCTGGATTGTGATCGCAGCGGTGATCCTCCTGGCAGCCAGCCGCTGGATCGAACAGGCCCACAGACGCTTCCCATTCGCACGAGTGCTTGGCGGTGGATGGGTTCTCTTGGCTCTTGGGATCGTTGTCGGCCCACAGGTCACTGGGATCATGCCAGCGCAGCGCATCGAGCAGTTGCAACCCATCCTCCTCATCTTGCTGACATGGATCGGGATCATCGTGGGATTGCAGTGCCGTGCCGTGTTGATCCGGGCAATTCCAACTGCGCTCTGGCGATGGATGAGTTTCGATTTCGCACTGAGCATCCTGCTCAGCATCGTTGCTGGGGGAGTGATCGCGCGCATCATGCAACCCGACTCCCCCACTGCTGCGCACATTCTGCTGAGTGGAACGATCGCTGCAATCGCCATTGGATGGAACCCAGAAACACGATCACTTGGAATCAGAAATGATGTCGCGTCGAAACGACTTTCAATTCTCGTTCAGGGAGGTGCTGGGGGATTGGCAATTGCCGCGATTGCCATGGCATCGCTGGCATTGCAGTGCGCCTACGAAGACTCCAGCGGAACAATCGTCTTTGCGCCATGGGGCGGAATGTTGGCACTCGCCATGGAAATCGGCGCCGTCGTCGTCGTCGCGCTTGGCGCGCATGAAATTCTGCGCGACACACGCGAGGACGACGCGCGTACCTCGCTGATCGTCATCGGTGCGCTCTGTTTGCTCTCGGGCGTTGCGGTCAGCTTTGGCGGCTCTGCGCTCCTCACCGGGATGCTCTTCGGCGCGACGATCGCGATGAGTTCGCGGCGACTGCGAGGACTCGAACATCTCATCGTGGCTGCAGAGCCCATGGTCGCCAGCGGATGTTTCTTCTTTGCCGGGGTCACGCTCGCGCTTCCAGCCACCATCACCACGCTCTCCGGCGCCGTCATGCTCGGCACCATCGCTCTTGTGTTGGCGCTTGCTCGATGGGTGATCAAGCCGTTGATCATGACGATGGCACTCGCGTCCATCCGATCGACCATCGCTCTCGATTCGCCCGCTGGACGGGCGCCGATTCGCCAAGCGCCACTGACGATTGTCATCTTGTTGGCGTTTGCGATCCAAGATTCTTCCGGGATTGCAGACCAATTGCTGGCGTTCGCGGTCCTCATCGCCCTGTTGAGTGTTGCGTTGGCGTGTGTGCCGCCACGATCCGCGAGGTCAACTCGATGAGCCCACGACCTGCGGAGATGGCGACGCGACGTCGACACCACTCGCACCACCGATTCGGTGCGACCTTTCTCTCCATCGCGCTCGCCGCGCTCGTTGGACTCGTCGTCATCGGTCGCGAGTTGCGCGAGAGCACCATTGGGATTCCAGCAAACGACCTTCCCTCGGCCGGTGAAACGACACTCTTGATCGGATTGATCATTCTTGGATCATGGCTCTCTGGAAGATTGATTCGCAAGATCGGGCTCCCACCGATCACTGGCCAACTGTTCTTTGGTGTGTTGATCGGTCCTGGATTCTGGTCGTGGCTGCAACGACCGGAACTTGCCCTCATCAATCCAACCCAACTTGCAGACTTGCGAGGAGCGGAATTGCTGGCGCTGGTCATGATCGGATTGGTGGCCGGATCTGAGATTGACGGCGCATTTGTACGAGCACGCTTTCGCGCCATCGCCACGCTTGCAATTGGACAAGTTGCGGTCGTGTCGACGCTGGTCGGACTGGTGACATGGGCGATGCTCCACTCACCGGTGCAGGCGTGCCTGTTTGCGACGCTCGCCGCGACCTGTAGCAGCGCAGTTTCTGTGGCACTGCTGCGCGAGATGCGGCATCCAACAGAATTTGCTCGGCTCTTGCTGGCAACCACGGTCACCAAGGATCTGCTGCTCGTTCTGACATTCTCGATCGTGTTGTTCATCGTGTCTTCAGGTTCAACCACCACGCATCACTCGTGGTATGTGGTGGTGCTCCATCTCGCGGGAAGCATCGGTGTGGGCTTTGCGCTGGCATTTCCACTGGCGATGGCGATGCGAAGGATGGAGCGGCGCATGACCGGCATCGTGCTCGTCACGGCGATCTTCATTCTGATGTGCTGTCAACTGACTTCCACCGCGCCGCTGGTTGTTGCGCTGACTCTTGGGTACTTCGCGCACACGATTGCCCCCATCGCAACGGCCTCGTTCTTTGCGACCGCACGCCGTCTGTTTCTTCCGGTGTGCTGCGTGTTCTTTTGTGCCGCCGGTGCTCACATGGATCTCGCGGCACTCTTCGCCAACTGGAGTCTGGTCCTGATGCTGTGTGGCACTCGACTCATCGCGGTCTGGAGTGGGGCGACCGCTGCAGCGCGCATGGCTGGACTCGCTCCCGCAGCGCAGCGCTGGGCGTGGGCGGGATTCGTCCCGCAAGCTGGCATCTCGCTGGCACTGGCGGCGCAGGTCACCTCGGAGTTTCCACAAGAGCAGTGGGCCATCTCGCTCGCCACAGTCATGATCGCATGCATCACGCTCAATGAGATCATCGGTCCGATACTGATGCGACTCGCGCTGCGCCGCGTACCGTGATCGCCGTGATTGATACGCACTGCCATCTGACATTCCCCGAATTCAATGGACGCGTTGCAGAAGTCCTTGCAAGCGCCGCCCGCGTTGGCGTTCATAGTGCGATCACGATTTCAACCACCACAGCAGACGCGATCCGCGCCACGGAATTGGCGGCACTTCATCCCCGACTCTTTGCGTCTGCGGGTGTGCATCCTTTATATGCAGACAAGCCCTGCGACTGGAGCCAACTCCAGCGCGCCGGGGAGCATCACAAGTGCGTGGCGTGGGGAGAGCTCGGGCTGGACAACCATTATGCAACGCCCTCCCACCCCCAACAGCGCGTCGTGCTCGATGAGCAACTCGATCACATTCGACAGTGGACCGCGCGCGGACTCGCGAAGCCCATCGTCATCCACTGCCGCAAAGCATTTGCGGATCTTGTGCCGATCCTCGCAGCATCGGGGCTTCCGGGAGACCGTTTCGTCTTTCATTGTTTCACGGGAGATTCCACCGATGTTCGCATGGCTCTCGATCTTGGCGCGTACGTGTCGTTCACTGGAGTGGTGACATTTCCTGGTGCACATGACGTGCGCGCCGCAGCGAAGTTGGTTCCGATCGATCGGATCATGGTCGAAACAGATTCGCCTTTTCTTTCGCCGCAACCGGTGCGTGGCGCGAAGCCAAATGAACCCAAACACGTCGTGCATGTTGCTGCGGAACTGGCGATTGTGCGCGGCGAAGAGCCACGGCGCTTCAACGATCAACTTGATGCGAATGCAGTCCGCTTCTTTGGCGATGCGTTGCGTGTGCCTAGGATGGCTGAGCTATGACTGAACCGCAGCGGCGCCCAGGTGGCTTGATGAGTTTCGGAGATCACCTCGACGAATTACGCAAGCGCGTTTTTCTTGCGGTGATTGTGCCTGTGCCGCTGATGCTGCTGCTGTTCCTCTTCGCATCCTCCATCCGCATGTTCCTGTGCGCTCCGCTGCTTGCGGCGATGCGTGCCAACAACCTGCCCGCACAATTGACGGTGTTGAGCCCGATCGAAACGATCACGACGGATCTGAAAATCTCGTTGATCGGAGCACTGGTCGTGGCAGCACCGTGGGTGCTCTGGCAACTGTGGAAGTTCATTTCACCGGGGCTCTATCAACACGAACAGCGATTCGTCCGGCTCCTGCTGCCGGGGAGCGGTGCGCTGGCGATCGTTGGACTCGCACTGCTCTATTGGGTGATGCTTCCGCTGATGCTGACCGTCCTGGTGAGTTTCAGCGTGCCCCCCACAACCGTCCTTGATGCGAATGTGAGTGCGCCACTCGCAACGGCCTCCACGCCGATGATCGCGGTGGCAGTGGATCCCGTCGCGCCGCGCGCCGGTGATTCATGGGTCAACACAACTGCGCGAGAATTGCGAATCGCGATTCCAGTCGCAGGCGAACCAGGTCGGGTTGAAGTTGCGAGTATCGCGCTCGGTCATCCCGGGCCACTTGTCTCTGCCTTTCGACTCAGCGAATACCTCGATTTCGTCTTGCTCTTTGCGATGTGCTTTGCGCTTGCCTTTCAACTTCCTATCGCACTCTTGCTGTTGAGTTGGGTGGGATTGGTGAACCCACCACTGCTGCGCAAGAATCGAAAGTATGCACTCTTTGGCGTGGTGGTTCTCGCCGCTGCCGTCGCGCCTGGCGATGTGCTTTCGCTGGTCGTCGTCGCCGTGCCTCTCTATCTGCTCTTCGAGTTTTCGATCTGGCTCATTGTGATGGCACCGCCATCGCGCGTTGCATCTGGAAGTGTGCTCTCAAAGTTTGGCGATCGATTTGGGAGCGGTGCATCGCGCGAAGGAAATGTCGGCGATGAGTAACTGCCTGCGCTCTGCCGTGCGCGGGGGAGTGCGCGGTCCGGTGCCACGCTGGCGCGCGCGCGTTCGCAAACGGATCCAGTCGATTCCTCGTGGCGCTTCGACCGAAGATCAGCAGATGATGCGTCGCGCAATCGAATTGGCTCGTGCGGCCGCGACGCACGGAGAAGTTCCCGTCGGTGCGGTGATCTACCGAGCGGGAGTGATCCTTGGGGAGGCGTCCAATGATCGCGAAGCAAGTGCTGATCCGACTGGTCATGCAGAGGTCTTAGCACTCCGCCGCGCGGCTGCTGCCACTGGTGGATGGCGACTCACTGGATGCTCGATGGCGGTCACGCTTGAACCCTGCCCGATGTGCGCCGGCGCACTCGTCAATGCCCGCATTTCACGATTGCTCTACGGAGCGCGCGATCCAAAGGCTGGTGCCGTCGACACGCTCTTCGATCTCTGCCGCGATACGCGACTCAATCATCGACTCGAAGTCATCGGATCAGTCATGGCTTCGCAGTGTGGCGCACTGCTGTCCAATTTCTTTCGCGCACGACGATCCGCCAAGCGCACAGCGCGGAGTGTGTGATGGACTCCACGACTCCACCGACCACTCCACCCAAGATCGTCTGCCTCGACCTCGGCGGTGTGGTGGTGCGCATCTGCCGTTCGTGGAAGGAGGGATGCGCTGCGGCGGGACTGCCGACGCGTTCCACAGTCGGAGCGAGCGATGACGCGACGCGCCCGCTTCGACAGAGCGCAACCGATCGATACCAACGGGGGCTCGCCACACACAGCGTCTTTCTCGACGAACTCTGTGAGAGCGTGTGCGGGGTCTACTCATCCGATGAACTCGACCGCATTCACTCGGCATGGATACGTGGCGACTATCCCGGCGTTGCGCAGATGCTGCGCTCGCTCGCTGCCAGCGGCATTCGTGTGGCGTGCCTGTCAAACACCAATGATGCACACTGGCGGCAGATGGAGGCCACAAGCGAAGCATTCGCAGCGATCGCGCTGCGACACGCATCGCATCTCATGGGTCTGTGCAAACCCGACCCTGCGATCTACGCCGCATTTGAATCTGCGACGGGGTGCGCTGGTGGCGACATCTTCTTCGCCGATGATCTCGCCGAAAATGTGCAGGCTGCGACGGCGCGTGGTTGGCACGCGCTACACATCGATCACGCAGGCGATCCTGTTGCGCAGATCGTCGCGGCTCTGGAGCGACGCGGCGTCACGCTCGAACATCCACCCATCGCGGTCGCCGAGATGCCCTCCCCGCTCCTCACTCGCAGACTTTGCACTGGCGAACCACTCGGCGGCGTCATCAAGGTGCGCGCGAGCGATTTTCTTGTGGACGAACTCCCGCTCTACCAACCCTCTGGCGAGGGCGAACATCTCTACGTGGGGATTCAGAAGCAAGACATGCCACACGACGAGATGCTCCATGTGTTGTCGGAGCATTTTCGAGTCAATCCTGCAGACATCGGCAGTGCTGGAAAGAAAGATCGGCGAGCTGTCACACGACAGGCGGTCTCCATTGGTCTTCCAGGGCCCGAATCGCCGACAGAACTCATCCATGATCGACTCGTCGTTCTCTGGAGTCGGCGCCACGGAAACAAGTTGCGAACTGGGCATCTGCAGGGAAATCGCTTTGCGATTCGCGTGCGCGAGATCGATCCGCTCAAGGCACCGGTGGTCTATCGCCGACTGCGACAGCTTGCGCTGACGGGTCTTCCAAACGGGTTTGGACCGCAGCGCTTTGGGATGCGACTGAACAATCATCGGCTCGGTCGATTGGTGCTTGAAGAGAATTGGACTGCACTCGTGCGGGAGATCACTGGAACTTCCAATCTTCCATATCCGCAGCACCAACACGAGGCGCGTGTGCTGTGTAGCCAAGGTGAATGGAGTGCGAGTGTCCCGTTGTGGGGGGCAGGCGACTGGGACGAGCGCAAGGTTGCTCTTGCGCAGTCGCGTGGATGGACCGCATCTCGCACGATCAAGTCGCTCGGCGGCGCAACACTTCGATTCTGGGTGAACGCACTGCAGTCGGCGATCTTCAATCGAATCGTGGATGACCGCATCGGCGATCAACGGCTCGCCACGCTGGGAGTGGGTGATGTGGCGTACCGCCACGCGGGCGGCGCATGCTTCGTCGTTGATGAGAGTGAATCCATGGAGTCAATCGCGGCTCGCGCTGCGTCGTTTGAGATTTCACCAACGGGTCCTCTTTGTGGACCTCGCTCGCTGGCGACCTCGGGCGAAGCGGCCGACCGCGAGCACGCCGCCCTGCGCGCCTTTGGCGTGGAGAGCGCGCTCTTCAGCGGCGCAAGCCATCCACCTGCTGGCGAACGGCGGCCACTGCGAATTGCGATTGCCAATGCGTCGCTCGACTCTGGAACGGACGAGTTCGGCGGCTATATCCGCGTGGCATTCGATCTGCCTGCCGGGGCATTCGCGACCGTCGTGTTGAATGAACTCTTCGGCCCGATTCAGACCAGTGTGGACTGATTCAGACCAGTGTGGACTGATTCAGACCAGTGTGGACTGATTCAGACCAGTGTGGACTGATTAGGTCTTGTCGTCAAAGAGATCATCAAGCCCGTCATCGCCATCATCGTCGCCATCACCGTCGCCATCATCGTCGCCATCACCGTCGTCATCGCCATCAGCTGAGTCTTCGTCGGCATCATCGTCGGAAGAATTCTGCAGCGGTGGAGTTGCTGTGACTGGCCCCGCGGATGCTTCGGCAATCACGGATTCCGCAACGAACATGGGAGCATTGCACGCAACACCAATGGCGATTGCATCCGACGGTCGAGCATCGAATTCGATCTCCTTGGATCCCTTGCGCAGCACGATCGTGGCGAAAAAAGTGCCGCCGGTGATCGCATTGATCTCGACTCGCTCAACCGTGGCGCCGAGTGCTTCGATCACACTCGACAGCAAGTCATGAGTCTGTGGACGTTCCGCTGGAATGCCTTTGCGTCGCCGTTCGATCGCACACGCTTCGATCAGACCAATCACGATGGGGAATGATCGCGTTCCGCCAACTTCGGAGAGTTCGATGATCTGCATGTCGATCATCTCTCGGATATAGATTCTCGATAGTTCAACTTGGACAGGCATGGGCTGCTCCGGCGCAACAACAGACTACTGTGGCGACCAATTGGACAGAAGCACGGACAAGTCGATCCCACCGACGACGCAGTCAGCATCGAAATCGGCTGTGCACTCACAGTCTGTGCAGTTTCCCCACTGGGTGAGGAATGTGGTCAGGTCGATTCCGTCGATGCGACCATCGCCATTCATGTCGGCAGGTCCGGGGTCTGCGGCATCTGCGAAGGCGACCGCTGCGCCAGCGTTGATCACGCCTGCTCCGGTGTACACATCAAACCCCGTTGCGTTGATGTCGCGCGCGGTCTCCATGAGCGTTGACCGGATGAACTCCGCGCTCATCGTCGGATAGCGAGACAACATCAGCGCGACCGTTCCAGCCACATGCGGTGTCGCCATGCTCGTTCCAGTACGTGTTCCGTACAGACCGCTCAGTGCGAGTGAGTAGATCGACTCCCCCGGTGCAGCGACATCGATCTCGAGACCGAAATTGGAATTGACCCACCGTGCATCAAATCGATTTGATGCCGCCACGGCGATGGTCTCACTCCAACGCGCGGGGAACGCGACTGCGGTGTTGTTGTTGCCTGCGGCGGCAATCATTGGCACACCATGCGCCGTTGCGTACTGCACTGCGGTATGGAGATAGGTCGAACCAACGCTGTACTGCAAGCTCATGTTGATGACATCTGCGCCTTGATCGACTGCCCACACGAGTCCGTCTGCGACATATGACTCAAGCCCAGAGCAGGGATTCACGATGACCACGGGCAACAACTTTGCATCCCAGCAGAGCCCCGCGATGCCCGAACCGTTGTCCCCCCGCGCTGCCAAGATTCCCGCCACATGCGTTCCGTGTCCACCGCAGACATCCGTCGCGTCGGTCGTGCCGAGAGGAATATTGACTCCGGGCAGAATCCGTCCCGTCAATTCGGAGTGCGGCGAGATTCCACTGTCGAGTACTCCAATAATGAGCGATGGATTGCTTGAGGTGATAGTCCATGCGTTGGTCGCGCGAATGTCAGCGCCAACTGTGCCTGCAGACTGACCCGTATTGAGGAGCGAATACTGGGTCGTGAAACTCGTGTCGTTTGGAATGTCGGCGAGACCGCCCGTTCCATCAACCTCGGCGACTTCAAAGCCGTCCCACGTCGCGCGAAGAAGATCGGCAACACCGAGCGCGTTCGATCCTGGCGCGATGGTGACGCGGTACCAGCGGTCAAGACCGAGCGCGCGTGCGAGTTCTGCATTCTCTGGTTGCTCACGAGGAATCTGATCGATCTTGGAAACCCCCATCGCCTGCATCACCAGACCGAGTGGTGCATCGGGTGCTGCGGCGGCAGTGCGAAAACTCCATTGACCATCGGGCGACTGCACGGCAGCACAACCGGCGCGCACACGAACCAAGATATGGTCGGTCGAGAATGGCGGATCCTCGACCGCAACTTTCTGCGCAGCACCGGCCGGTCCAACCCAGAAAATGGCGGCGAAACACAGCGCCGCCGAGCACGCCTCGTGCGGGATCGATCTGAAGATTGGCATCTGCCGAGCCATCAGTTGAAAGCGTAGGCTGCCTTGTTTGGACAGTCCTTTGCGGTGTACATTCCTCCGCTTATCACTATTCCATCACAGGACCTCATATGCCAACAAACTTTTACACATTTACCTCCGAATCGGTCTCCATGGGCCATCCTGACAAGATGGCTGACCAGATTTCGGACGCGGTCCTCGATGCGATGCTCACTGTTGACCCACTTTCGCGGGTCGCCTGCGAAACGCTGCTCACCACGGGGCTGGCGGTCATTGCAGGTGAGGTCACTTGCTCCGGTTATGTGGACATCCCAAAGGTCGTTCGCGACACGGTGATTCGCATCGGTTATGACTCGGCAGAGAAGGGCTTCGATGGTCGTTCGTGTGGCGTGCTCGTCACGCTCGGTCGACAGTCGCCCGACATCGCGCGTGGCGTCAGCAGTACCAAGAAGTCATCGACGAAAAAGGAGCAGGGCGCGGGCGATCAAGGCATGATGTTTGGGTTCGCCTGTCGAGAGACTCGACAGTTGATGCCTCTGCCGATCATGTTGTCCCATCGCCTCGTTGCCCGACAGGCGGAGGTGCGTCAGAAGGAACTCATCAAGGGACTCCGCCCCGATGCGAAAAGCCAGGTTGCTGTCGAGTACGACGGCCGCTCACCACGCAAGATCATCAATGTGGTCTTGTCGACACAGCATGATCCAATGTGGAACGACTGCCAAGGAAAGTTGGGCGACGAAGTTCTCAAGCACATCATTCGACCTGTGCTTGGTGATTGGTGGCATGATGGGATCAAGGTGTGGGTCAACCCAACAGGGCGATTCGAGATTGGTGGACCACACGGTGATTGCGGTCTGACTGGTCGCAAGATCATCGTGGACACTTACGGTGGTCGCGGTCGACATGGTGGAGGCGCATTCAGCGGCAAGGATCCATCCAAGGTGGATCGCTCCGCTGCGTACATGGCTCGATACATCGCCAAGAACATCGTCGCAGCGGACCTCGCAGAAGTCTGCGAAGTGCAGTTGGCGTATGCCATCGGTGTTGCACAGCCGACTTCCGTGCTCATCGACACTCAAGGCACGGGAAAAATCCCGGACGAAAAACTGTCGCGCATCATTGAGAGTCAATGTGACCTCACTCCACGCGGCATCGTCGAGAAGTTGGGGTTGCTCGCGCCGATCTATTCGCACACTGCATATCACGGTCACTTCGGACGAGAGCCAGGCGAGGGCGGCAAGGGAACATTTCTCTGGGAGCGCGCTGACATGGCTCCTGCGCTTCGCAAGTCTGCGGTGCGAGCGCGCACCAAGTGAGTGCACGAGTCGCAACTCCCGCCCGTGCGGCGGCACTGACGCGAATTCTTGCGCAAGTCGAGTTCTTTCCAGAACTTCGTTTCGACGCGCGCAGTGCGCGACCAGTGCGACACACCGACGCCTCTCCATCGTCGGACGATGCGACGGGAGACCTTGGCGCTTCGGGTGAATTCACCCCATCGGGCGGCGGGCTCGCTGGTGCGATTGAGTACGCAACGATCCGTCATTGGTTGACTGCGGAGGCGATCGCGCGTGTCTCATGCACTCGACCATGGTTGGAAGTGCAGCCAGAGGTTCGTGCTGCGCTCCTCGTTGGCGCAACGCAGATCTTTTTCATGCCGCGTGAGCCAGTGCATTCAGTCGTTGACGATTGTGTGAGTTGGACACGCGGCCGATTGCAAGCTGGCGCTGGTGGATTTGTGAACGCACTCCTGCGGCGCATCGCGGGTCTTCGCGGCGAAGTCGTCGCTGCGAGCGAGAAGCTGAACTGGTGGGAACACGCAGACGCGATCCCTCTTCCAGATGGTTCGGTGTTGAGACTCAAAGAAAGCGTTCTGCCGGCGGACCCAATCGCGCGTCTCGCTGCCCAGACGAGTCATCCACAAGCATTGATTGCCCGCTGGGCGGCGCACCGCGGCATGGACACCACGCGCAAGCTTGCAGCTCACGGACTCTTGCAGATGCCACTGGTGATTCACTCTGCCGCTGGACGAGCGATCGCCGATGATTCGGTGATCGCTGAGTACAGCGTGCGGCACAGTCACGAGGGGTTTCGAGTCTGGACAGGATCCACCTCGGATCTCGCGCGCGTGCTGGAAGCATCTCCCGACCTCATCGTGCAAGATGCCGCCAGCGCGCGAGTGGTTGACTCCACGCGCGATCTTTCACCAAAGCGCATTCTGGATGCGTGTGCTGGAAGAGGCACCAAGGGAGTGCAGTGCGCGATGCGTCATCCAAGCGCCGAAGTCTGGGCGACCGACCCGGATCCGCAGCGCTTGAGCGCACTTCGATTGCGAGCACGATCCATTCCCAACATGCGCGTGGTGGAGCTTGCGGAACTCGGACAACTGCCAAAGCACTTTGATCTGGTGATCCTGGACGTCCCCTGCTCGAACACCGGCGTACTCGCACGGCGGCTTGAGGCGCGATACCGATTCAATGAGCGCAACCTCGATGCACTCACGAGACTGCAGCGTGGGATTGCAGATCATCACCGTGGACTCTGTGCGCCCGGCGGCACGATTCTCTGGAGCACCTGCAGTCTGGACAAGGCAGAGAATCAAGATCAAGTGCGATGGCTCGCCAAACAGTCTGGCGGCAGAGTCGTGCGCGACGAAGAGTGGTTGCCACAGGGGATGCCAGGTGATCCGCCGAGTGAATGCACGGATGGTGCCTTCCACGCACGTATCGCGCTGCCGTAGTCCGCTCTATCGAATCAGCAGAATCGACACTCGGCGCCAGTATTATACGACACCCATGAGCGACACTCCGCAATCGTTTTCCACTTCTGCTTCGCCTGCCACGATGAGTGCAACCGTTTGGCCCAGTTGCCTCGGCGGTGTCGCGATTGCCTTTGGGGTGCTTGGCGTGCTCGGGGGTTTGTGCGGCATCGTCGGGGCTGTTTTTGCCGATGCCATTGCGGGACTGATCTCGAAATCGGCGAGCGCGGGCGGAACTGCGGGACCATCCACAGAAGAGATCTTCGCCGCAATGTCGAAGTATAAATCACTGAACATCACCCAAGGGGTTGTGTCGATCGCAGTGGCGGCGCTGCTGTTGTTTGGCGGAATCAAACTTCTCCAGCGGCGTGCGCAATGTCGCGCGATCCTGATGAATTGGGCCGTGCTCAAGTTTGCAATCTCGATCAGCGGATTGTGGATCGCCTATCTCGCTCAAGCGGCTCAAGCGCAGATCATGCCGCAGATCATGCCGCAGGTCGCGGTGCGCAGTGTGGCAGGCGCAATGATGTTTGCAATGCTTGGGCTTTGGTTTCTCTGGCTCATCGCGCTGCCTGTGTTCACGGTGACTTGGATGAACCGAGCCAGAATCCGCAGTGAGATGAGCCAGTGGGCGTGCCAGGGTTCAAAGTGACGCACACCATCGAGCGCGTGGCAGGCAGAGTTCAGCGTTCCGCCAGCGCGTTGTCTGCGCTGAGCAGTTCTTCGTAGAGCGCCTGCGGTGTTTGTGCGAGGCAGGCTCGTTCACGGGTCGCAATGTTTGAAAAGATGCGGCTGATTCGATGGAGCACCTGAATGTGCTCAGTGGTCCTTTCCGGCGGCGATGCGAGCAGCACAATCAAGCGGACGGGGCGTCGATCGATCGCTTCGAACTCGATGGGAGCAGCAGGGCGACCGATCGCAATCACTGGCCGAAGAACGCCAGCGCACTTCCCGTGCGGGATGGCGAGCCCCTCACCAATTCCCGTCGATCGTTGCTGTTCGCGATCCCAGACGGACTTCTTGAGCAATTCTGGATTGGTGACCGCTCCCGTGGATGCGAGTGCATCGACGAGTTCCTCGAGTGCACCACGACGATCCATTGCCACCAACGGAACGCGAATCGCACTGGGATTGAGGATGTCGGTGAGAACAAGATTCATATGGGGAAGAAAGCATAACCATTCAATGCGGCTGCAGTTTCGCACGCAACTCAATCGCCCGGATCGTCGCGCGTTTCGCCCCATCGTCGTCGTTGAGTGCGCGGCACGCCTCGGTGAGAATGTCGTAGAACGACGCCTCATCGGGGGCGATCTCGAGCGCGGTCGTGATGGCGACGAGCGCCAACGCGGGTTGTCGGAGCCGCAGCTGCCCCATCGCGATCGCACCGTGCGCAAATGCGTTTCGAGGCTCTTGCAGAATTGAAACTCGGGTCAACGCGATCCCCTCCTCCACATCGGCGACATTGCCCTGCTGAATGAGCAGCATCGAGAGTCGTCGCTGCGCCAATGGAGCGCCCCCCGTGGAATCCACGGACTCTTTCGCAGCCGCGCGAGCAATGACAATCGCATCCTCAATGCGATTCTCTTGGACAAGCCACTGCACGCGCTCCTCAGCAAGAGTCACAAACTTGGGATGCGATTGGCTGATGGACTCGTAGTAGCGCTCCGCCTCGCCGGGACGATCGATGGCGCGAATCACGCGTCCCAGCAACATGGCCGTCGACTCTTGCGGGTCGCATGCGAAACTCTCTTGCGCGATGGCGAGACTGGCCGGAAGATCCCCGAGCACCGCGTGAAGCCAGACTCTGCGGAAGTCGATCGCATTGCGCGATGCCGAAAAGATCGCGATTCCGCCGGCATTCAGCGGCAGCGTTCGCTCGTACCACGCAAGCGCATCCTGTGCAGCGACCTGTGTGTCATGCGCCACGGGTTGCGCGTGGGGGCTAAACACCGCACTCTCCGACAACTGCACCTGCAAGTCATTTCGAAAGGCACGCCATGCGCAGACATTGACGACGAACGCGTCCGCAAGCCCAATCAACACCACCGTCGTCACTGCAACCCAGGCATATCCCGCGCCTTGGATGCGACCTGCGCGAGCCAAACTGATGCGGTGAAATCCAGTTGGTGCTCGAGACAGAATGTGCCATGACTTCCACAGCATGAACGCAAAGCACGCTGCGATTCCACTTGCGAAGAGCAACGGGACAGTTGCCTTTCCGGCGCTTTCACCAAATGGGAAATAGACGGCATAAAAAGCAAAGAGCGCAGAGGCCAGGATCGCGATCTCAGCGGTGATGGAGAAGTCGCACCGCTTCGCCGCATGCTGTGCAACAGGAACGCCGAGTGCAGGTTTTCCAAACCCAAAGTAGAGCGCATCTTTGGGACAGACCGACACACAGTCCATGCATTTCATGCACCCCTGATCGACCACCATCCCGTACAACGCAACTTCCTCGTGCACTCGAACATTGGAAGTGCAGACGGCCGTGCAGTGACCGCATCCCTCGCAGGCATCGGTCACGCGGATGCGCCCGATCGCAGCTTGTTCCACTGGAGCGAACACGCCACCATAGGGACAGCCATAGGTGCAGTAGCCCTTCTGTCCCAGGAACCACACCGCCAAGAATCCGCAGACAAGCAAGAATGGAATCGACATCGCCCAGCCCGGCATCGTCGCCCAGAAGTCGGTCGTCGTGAGTTTCCACGAGAGGGTCGTCGGCATCAGATCAGGCTGCACAAATGGTGCGATGGCGAATCGGTAGACGGCGGGCCACACAAACATGTACACCGCCAATGCCAGTGGAATCCAGCGCAGAAAGCGTGAATGGAAAGCCTTTGGACGGCCGCCGAACCGTCGAAGGATGGATGCGCAAAAGTCTTGCAGCATCACGATGTGACAGCCCCATCCGCAGAACCATCTCCCCAGAATCGCAGTCGAAAGAATGGCGACGGTGAAGAAGATGAACCCAACTGTGATGGCTCCGTGCTTGATCGTCTCCATCGACTCGCTCGGCTCAATGGGAGCGAGCGTGACTCCGACAACAAGCCACTGAATCAGATGCCCGATCATCAGCAATTGCACGAGGATGAGCACCGCAAATCGGCGCGGGGACATCCGAGACTTGCGAATGGGTTGCGTCGCGGGGACCGAACAGGATCGATTCGATGCGAGCAGTGTCAGCGGCAGAGGATCCTGATGCATGATTCCAATAGTACGCATCGGCTGCGGTACATCCTTCTATACTCCGATCACTCGATGGCGCGGGATTTTTACGAGGTCCTTGGGATTGCACGAACGGCGACTGCCGACGAAGTCCGCCGTGCATATCGCAAACTCGCCAAGGAGTTTCATCCCGACAAGAACAAGGCGGCCGAGGCGACCAAGCGATTCTCGGAAGTGCAAGAGGCCTACGACACGCTCTCGGAAGCAGAGAAACGGCGGCAATACGACCAGTTTGGTCGTGCCGGTGCTGGCTTTGGCGCGCAGGGTGGTGGACAGGGTGGTGGACCATGGCAGAATGTGAACCAGAGTGATCTCGAGGAGATGCTCGGTGGGTTGGGTGGGATTGGCGACTTCTTTCGTACTGGAGCCTCGCCGCGACCTCGTAGCGGTCCGACTCGATCCGCGCGCGGGCAGGACTCTCAACAAGAAGTCACAGTTGACTTCATGACCGCAGCGGTCGGCGGGTCGCGCAACATTTCGACTCGAGATGCGGCTGGAAAGATTGAGTCCATCGATGTTCGAATTCCAGCGGGCATCTCCAGCGGTGGCGTTCTTCGCGTTCCTGGCAAGGGATCACTCGGCATCGGAGGCGGTCCACAAGGTGATCTGATGGTGGTGGTACGCATCGCCCCCCATCCGTGGTTTTATCGCGACGGGATGGATGTCTCGATCAATGTTCCAATCACGATCGTCGAAGCAGCACTCGGGACATCGGTCGGTGTTCCATTGCTGAAGGGTTCGATCACGCTGCGCATCCCACCTGGAACGCACAGCGGAAAGAAATTGCGCGTGACCGGCAAGGGCATCGCTCCAGTCGGAAAGACGCCTGGTGACTTCTACGCAGTCATCGACATCGTTGCGCCGACATCCCTCGATCCAACCGACGCCGCATCTCTGACGACGCTGGGCACGAAACTGCCTGATCCCCGCGAACATCGCTGGGAATAGCACTATCGATAGCGCGCGACTGCTGCGAGGATTTTCCTGCGCACTGATTCGCCGTCACGGATCACCGACCACTCAAGGCTGTGCTCGACATGCACGCGGGGGTGAATGCGACGACTTTCGCTGGAAGCCAGTTGCGCACTCTCTTCATCCAACGACTTCTGTTTCGCTCTACGCGCTCGACGAACTCGAATGGATGGACCTCGCAAGATCGCCAGCGACCCCGTTCGTCCCAGCCTTTCAATCCTGCGCCGCGGCTGTCCAATGCCAGCGACTTCAGCGAGCAAACACTCACTCACCTCTGGGATGACTCCTCGCCGAACCACGATTCTGCGATCGGTCAAGACATAGAGTCGCACGCACCAATCGAGGGACTGCCACGCAGCACGGGCAACGATGATCGCGGTCGATGCGAGGATTGCACCTCGAAAGTCCCATGGAATGGAGGGATCGAGTGACGCGACCATGAGGATTGCTCCCGCAGCGGCGGCGGCGGGAAGCGCACGCATACTGGTCACGACGATGAACCATGAACTGGGCTTGACCATCAACAGGATCGTCTCATCCTCTGGAATGACGCCAGCCACCGGTTGCGCTGCGTGTGGCGATGTCGCGAGCGTCGGGCTCATCGAATCGATCCCGCTTCGATCCCCTCTGGACCGAGGACCCCGACGAATGGCATGTTCCGAAACTCATCGTTGAAGTCCAAGCCATACCCCACCACGAACACATCTGGGATATCGAAGCCGACCATTTCGCATGGCGTGGAAAGCGCCGGCTCGCGCTGCTTGCGCAAGAGCACGCACGCGCGGAGCGACGCAACACCAAGTCTGCCTAACTCAGCGCGAAGTAATCGCAGCGTGCCACCAGAGTCGAGGACTTCATCAACGATGATCACATGCTTTCCAGCAAGATTGTGTGGAAGTGTCGACGCGAGAACCGCTCCTTGACTCGTCGTGGACGCACCATACGACGAAACGCTGACCATCGAGATCGCCACGCGAGTTGGTATCGCGCGCATCAGATCCGCCGCAAAGACAATCGCACCAGTCAAGACTGCGATCAGCACCACATCCTGATCGCGCCCAAGTTCGACTGACAGTTGCAACCCAAGTTCGCGCACGCGCCGCGCGATCGATGCTTCGTCGATCAGAACCTGCTCAACCCCCTGCGATCGCCAATACTCGGGGACGAGCGGAGAACCGGTCATCGCCGCTTCTCCAACCGTGCGAGGATCATTGCTTGCGCAGTCTTGCCATCCACTGATCCTCCAGCCTGCTTGACAACTGCGCCCACGATTCGACCGATCGCCGCCATCTTTCCGGCGCGAACATCATCTGCTGCCTGCGTGTTTGCAGCGATGGCAGCATCGACCCAACCCTCCAGTTCGCCCTGGTCAGTGCTGACGAGCAAGCCGGCGGTTGCAGCAAGATCGGCCGCGCACTTTGGAGATTCGCATGCAAGTCCAAACAACTGATCTGCGCCCTGCGCAGAGATCGCACCAGACTCGCGCATCGCCACGATCTGGGCCACTTGGGCTGGCGTGATCCCGAGCACCTCGACGCCGACACCTCGCTCATTGGCACGCCGAGCCCCCGCGTTCAGCACGATCTTGGCGACCGCAGGTGATGCTTTCGCTCCACCCGCCGCATCGACGCACGCATCGAAGAAGTCGCAGAGCGGAGGAAGGTCCATCAATTGGCGCAGATCTTTCTCGCCCACTCCAGCCGCTGCATAGCGCTCACGGCGCGCCACTGGAAGTTCACGCATCTCGCTGCGAATCGTGGCGAGCCATGCGGCGCCGATCTCGACTGGCACGAGATCGGGATCTGGAAAATATCTGTAATCGTGCGCGTCTTCCTTTTCACGTTGCAAGAGAGTCACCATCGCCACATCGTCCCAGCCCCGCGTGGACTTCATGCCACGACCTTGTTCCAGTCCATGCTCGATCCACTCCTGCGTCTGGCGGGTGACCTCATAATCGATCGCTCCACGAACGGCTCGGAATGAATTGAGATTCTTGATCTCGCTGATCGGCGTGCGCACTTCGCGTCCGTCATCAAGTGTCAACGCGAGGTTGACATTGGGCTCGAATCGCATGTGCGCCTTCTGCATGATTCCTTCGGTGACACAAAGAAACCTGCAGAGATTGCGGAGTTCCTGCGCAAAGGTCACCACCTCCTGCGCGGTTGCGAAGTCTGGTTCGGTCACCACTTCTAGGAGCGGTGTGCCTGCGCGATTGAGATCGACGAGCGATCCATCGAACGGCTGTCCTCCGGGAAGTTCGTGACACAATTTCCCCGTGTCTTCTTCCAAGTGGGCACGCACAATTCCTATTCGCTTGTGCTCGCCAGGCGCGATCACGAGGTCGAACCAGCCGGCACCGCAGAGTGGCATGTCGTACTGGCTGATCTGGTAACCCTTTGGGAGATCTGGATAAAAGTAGTTCTTGCGATCCCACTTGCAACGGGATGGGATCGTGCAATTGAGCGCCAGCCCCACCATGACCGCCATCTCGACAGCTCTGCGATTCATGACGGGCAGCGTTCCCGGCAGCGCAGCGACGACTGGATCCACCAGCGTGTTTGGCGCTGCAGCGAAGTGATCCGAATGCGCAACATTGGCAGTGCGCGTGAACATCTTGGACCGCGTCGCCAATTCGATGTGGATTTCCAGACCGACGATCAATCGAGTCTGGATGATCGTGGGTCGCATCGAGCCTGTCATAGAAAGATCATACGAATCGACACGCCGTCGGGATGGTCTTATCCCGCTGCCCTCTGATAGCGTGACCGCGTGCGAATGATTCTCTGGTCCACGATCTGCTGCCTCTTGTGGAACGCCGCTGCGGCGCTCGCACAGACTTCCGCAGATCCTGCCCCGACCGCACCGCGACAACAATCTCCCACGACTGCTCGCGAGACTGCGCGGGCGCGTCCAGCGCAAAGCGGCGACCCCGCAGCGGCGGCCGAACGACTCCGACAATTCCGGGAACTGGAAGGCGATCTCACCGTCACGGATCCGATCCGTGCAGCATCCATCGCATCAATGCGCGCATCGCAGTTGTATTCGACGCCGCAAGGACCGCTCGAAGTTGTGGTGCGGCGCGACCCAAGTGGAGAACCACTCACGCTCATGCTCCTCGATCGCGGCGGCGAGGTTCTCGGCATGGCAACTGGAGTGCAGGGTCGTGTGAATCTGATGGAGGTGATTTCGGCAGTGCAGTCACTCCAGTGCGCCGCATGGCTGCAACTTGTGGAGGGCGATGAACCGATCGGGCCGCCGATTGTTGTGCAGCCGATCTGGGAACCTGCACCCGTGCGCACCACACGCGCACTGCGTCCAGACCAGACCACCGGATTCACGAAGATCATTGGATGGGGCGATCGTCCGCTCGATCCCGACGATCCGGCGATCACGGAACTTCGTAAGACTTGGATCGCGGGAGATCCTCCAGCGATATCAGGGTTCAAACTCTATGCAGACATGGATGTGCTGGTGCGCACCGACCACGGAGAGATTCTTGTCGCACTCTCTCCGGACGAGGCGCCAAACACAGTGTGGAACTTTCGCACCCTGGTCAGAGATGGTTTCTACGACCGCGGCGGATTCCACCGCGTCGTCCCCGCAGATCGCGAGGGACGACCATTTGTCATTCAGGGGGGCGATCCAACGCTGACAGGAAATGGCGGACCAGGATTCGCACTGGCGCTCGAGCCGAGTGCGCTTGCGCATGACTACGGAGTCATTTCGATGGCGCGCGGGGATGAACCCCACTCTGCCGGATCGCAGTTTTTCTTCGCGTTGAGCAGAGACGGCACCGCGCGACTCGATGGTCAGTACTGCGCCTTTGGATACGCGGTCTCTGGCAGTCGATCGATTGACTCGATCGCGGCGACGCCGATTGCGGTGATCGAGGAGGGTCGACCCACCGAGATTCCAAAGATTCTGAAGATGCAACTGGTGTTGTCGCCGGCGCGACTTCCCGGTGTTGATCGTCGCGACTTTCGAATCAAGCCTGCCGCAATGGCTGGCCAGGCGCCAGCAAGCGCCCGGTGATCTGGCAGAACTCCCTGCAGCGCGTCGGGTGCGGGTCTAGAGCGCGTCGTACTTTTCTCGCCTGCCACGCGACTTCTCGACTGGATACTTCTCGCCGTTGCGCAGGAGTTTCTGCTCTGCCGCGCGGATCAAGTCGATGCCGAATGAATCTGCCATGAGAATGCAGTAGAGAAAGCAATCTGCAACTTCTTCAGAGACCTGTGCGACCGCTGCTTCGTCGGTGATCATTGCGCGCGACTCTTCTGTCGTCTTCCATTGAAAGACCTCCAACAACTCCGCCGCCTCAATCGACAACCCCTCCGCGAGATTCTTTGGATCATGGAACTGCTTCCACTCGCGTGCATTGCGGAAGGCGATCATCGCATCCCGAATGCGGGCGAATCGATCGCCGCCCGCAGCGGGGTCGCTCATGCTGACGCGACCTTGAGCATGGTGACCTTGAGCATCTTGGGCGGATTCTTTGGCATACCGTTGCGATCGCAGGGCAGCGCCGCAATTTTTTCGACGGTGTCCATCCCCGAAGTGACTTTGCCAAACGCCGTGTACTCGCGATCGAGATGCTTGCACTTCTCGCGTGTCAGACAGACGAAGAACTGACTCCCCCCGCTATCTGGATGCGCGGAGCGCGCCATGGAAAGAACTCCCGGCTCGTGCGGTCGGTTGTTGAATTCTGCCTTGACAGTCCACCCTGGACCGCCAGTGCCAGTGCCATCTGGGCAACCACCTTGGATCACAAAGCCCGCGAGAATGCGATGAAAGATCACTCCATCGTAAAAACCGGACTTCGCCAACTTTGTGAAATTCGCAGCGTGGTTGGGCGCAACATCATCCCAGAGTTCCACTTCAAAGAGTCCTAGAGAGGTTTCAACACGCGCATTTGGGAACGATGATTTTTTTGTTGCCATGGGGGCGCAGAGGATAGCGATCCCTCCAAGGTTCTGGGCGAGCCCCATTCCTTGGGCAATCTATGGTCAGTCGTTCGGCAAACTCTCGCCCGGTCCGTCGCGAGTCCTACGGACCGATCCACTTGCCTGCGCCGAGCGATTGAAATCGGACGGGACGCAAGTAGTTACGACCCTCGAAGAGGGTGATATCACCGGTGAGCAAGACGCTCGCGGCAGTTGCGCTTGACCGCGCAACCGTAATGAGTTTGGTGAGCATCGAGCAGGGAAGAAGTTCAAGCGAGAGGTCGCCATCGTCACGCACACCGGACGCAAAGACAAATCTCCAACTTCCACTGATGGGATCGCGCGTGACGGTTCCACGACGGCTCTGCACGCGCATCGGTGGAAGCAATTGTGCATCTGGTTGGGAATCGGATGCAGACACATCCGTGGTGCGTGCGCCGATCATGGGCGCTTGGACGTCGATCTCGTGACTTGGGAAAGGGGGACTGATTGATGGCTGCTCGACGCCAGGCGGCGCTGGAAGTGCTGCGATCGACGGATCTGAAGTCGACGGAACCACCGCCACGCGCTGGTCAAGCCGCCGCTCCAATTCTTGCGCGAAGGTCTCTGGGTCGATGCGCTGATCAACGGCTGGACCCGTTGGAGTCTTTGCCGACGGTGCTGTCTGTGGAATCACCGATTCGGCTGGACTTTGATTCGGCGCTGCCGCAACTGCAATCGCTCCCAGCGCAGCAGATCGCTTTGCCCCGGGGGGAACGAGCGGCTCCGATGGCGCGCGATCGACTCGACGATCAATGGGATGTGCGAATGTCGGAAGCAGAAAATTGTTCGATCGAAAAACCAGAATCGGTCCACTCACTTCAAAGAGCGGTGGGCTCGTCCCATCCTTGATCGTCGCGAGATGGAGCTGAATCATGTCCGCGAATGTGTCAGTCGGAAGGAGGATCATCGAACGACCTGCGGCGCCGTCAACTCGGTCTGAAAGATCAAGGGTCCACACGCTGAGAAATTCGTCGCGTCCCAATGACCCAGCTGCACGCGTGAGGTATCCGCCCTCTGGAATGAGCGGCGCAAGAAATCGCCCCGACGCGATGATTTCAGCGGCTTCGGCAGCTGGTGAGACCACACGACCGGCGTGAGCAGCCGCGGGTGGCTCGACAGCATCGCCACGAATCCCGTCGATCTGCGGAAGGTCAATTGGAGCGATGGGCGCAGATTCGGTTGGATTGTCAGGGGTTTCAGGTGGCGTCTGCGCAACAGCGGGCGAGACAAGTCCAAGGAGGCACACGCCCCACGCGAAACGCGAACCACACTTTCGACTCTTCCCGTTCACGCGCGTTCAACTGACACCGTCAGCCCGCGCCCTTGCAGCCGTTCACAAATCAACTCCGCATGCTCGCGATGAGCGAATGTGACCTGCGATGCGCCGTCTTTGTGAATCTCATTCGTCTTTTCAATTGCGTTGTTCATCTCGAGGCGTGCGATTTCACGCAGGCAACGAATCACAAAGTCGAATGTATTGACATCGTCGTTGTGCACGATCACCGCCCATGGTCTGAGAGGTCCAGCCTGAAGTGGCGCTGGGACAACAATCGTTTGCGGGGCATTTTCAGTGGCGTTGGTCATGGACGCAGTCTAGGAGACTTCCAGTGGAATGAACACATTTCTTGGCGATTGACGGCGAGGCAGTTCCACGCCAACATAGCGCCCCCTTGGCCGAGTACCCAAGTGGCCCAAGGGGACGGATTGCAAATCCGTTATTCGTGGGTTCGAATCCCACCTCGGCCTTCTGACCGCCCCGCTCGTGGGGCGGTCTTTGCTTACCCTTTTGACCATGATTGGTCGATCTCACCTGCTGCGTCATTGCGCCATCGCCGCGTGGGTGGCAATGGCTGGGCTGCAGTGGCGCTGCACATCAGCAGCGGTCGCGAGGCCACGCGCCACGCATGCTCCCAGCGTGGTGCGGACTGCACTGGCGGATCGCCCAGAGATGGTGCTCATCGACTTTCACAATGGATCGCACGCGCTCTTCAATCCAAGAACCTGCTCGCTCGATCAGGTCTGGCGTGGTTCTGTTCAGTGGCGTGGCAAGGTCTTCGACTTTTCGCAAGAGACATCCCAGTCGCTGCCGCTGGTTGGGCCGGAGGACTTCCTCGTCAATCGACTCGCTGCAGTGCCGTTGTTGGAGTCGCTCTCGCTCACCGCAGATGAGCCAACGGCGCGCGTGCGTGGCATCGACCTCACTGGAATATCGGATGCGTGGCTCTGGTTCGAGGAACGTGGGCGCGCGCCGATTCGCTTTGAACTGCTCGACTCGAAGAGTGCCGCACCCGTGGCTCACTTCGAGAGCGCGACGCATGTCACAAGCGACGACGCGTGGCAGTGGAATCTCAAACGGCTTCCCCGATGGAATGGATCATTGGATGCCCTGCTGACATGCGGCACATTGCCGAAGTCCATTCGATCTCTGCGCGTGCTTCTGGAAGCGAGTGCGTGGAGCGCTGATGGCACACCCTGCGCCGTGCGCTGGCGTGGGTACGACCTCGAGGCAAATCACTCGGTGCGACTTCGTTTCGAAATCACACTCCCAGATGGACGGCGATGCCCCATCACCCAATTCTTGCAGGGAAGTGACGGGGGCGGATGCGAGAGTTGGTTTGCACCACCGTTGCCAACCCACCTGCAATACGACGGCGAGACGCCATCGCGACATTCCTTCCAGTGGAGCACACCATGAGTTCCATCAGCGAAGTCATCGCCCTCATTGGATGCTGTCTTGTCGCACAAGATGCCCCGCCGCATACAGCGCGGGGACTGACCATGGATGTCTGGCGGTTGAATGGTGCACTGCCAGAGTGGCCCGAAGTTGTCCAAGGTCAGACTCCAAACATTTCCGTCATCGTGGAGAGCATCGATTCGATCAGAGATCCACTGACAGACGGCGAGGGAGAACTCACGGATTGCTTCGCGGGCGTGCTGCGAGGATGGCTGCGCATCGATGTTGCAGGTCGATACTTGCTGCGACTGGTGGGAGACGACGGCGCGCGAGTCATCATCGACGGCACGACCCTGCTGGACAGCGAGTCTCGCCCCGCCTTTGTCGCCGAGGGCGGCGCGGATCTCACTGTCGGGCTGCATTCGCTGCGCATTCCCTTTTACGAAGATGGCGGGAAGTTTGTCCTCTCGTTGCAGTGGTCGCCACCGGGCGAAGTTGGCTTCCTCCCGATTCCATCAGAGGCACTTCGCACCGATGCTGGGCAAACCTTCGTGACAAGCCCAGGAATCAAGCGACACGATTCTGCGATGATCACACGGAGTGCTGGCGATGGTCGACCTCTCGAGAGCGTGCATCCCGCATATCGACTCGAGCACTTTCGAGCCCGTGACTTCCAGCCGCAGGTGGGTGCGCTTGCTCCACTGCCCGATGGTGCCATTGCAGTGGCGACATGGGACTCGCGCGGGGCGATTTGGATTGTTCCGACCGACCACGCTGATGGGGTTGAGCCATCGCAGCCGCATCTCTTCGCAGAGGGACTGGGCGAGCCACTTGGAATGATCGCCGCACAGGATGGATTCATCGTTGCGCAGAAGGGTGAGATCACGCACGTGCGAGATCGCGATGGTGACGGCACCGCGGACTCGTTCGAGGCGATCGCACTGGGATGGCCGCACTCTGCGAACTACCACGAATTCACCTTCAATCTCGTGGAGTCCCACGGTCGATTGTGGTGTGCGACAAGCGTGCCACTGCGCGGCGGGTTGACGGACTATCTCCCGGGAAGCGATGGCGATTTCCCTGTTTCAAATGGTCCCGGATCGTTGTGGTCAATCGATGTGGCCACGGGTGATCTGCGCAGAGAAGCGCGCGGTCTGCGAACACCCAATGGCATGTGCCTCGGCGTGGATGGCGAACTCTTTGGATGCGACAATCAGGGATCGTGGCTTCCTGCGAGTCGAATGAATCATCTGCACGGGGGCGGTTTCTACGGTCATCAGGAAGCGCGCGACGGCGTCGATGTTGCAGATCCTCCGGTGGTCTGGTTTCCACACGGCGAGATTGGAAACTCGCCAAGTCAACCGATCCTCGTCGTCGATGGACCGCATCGTGGGCAGATGTATGTGGGTGATGTGACATACGGCGGGATTCAACGGGTGGCGATCTCAAAGGTTGGCGATCACTATCAGGGAACGGTCTTCATGCATTCGCAAGGACTCGAAGCAGGCGTGAACCGATTGGCGTGGGGCGGCGGTGATGATCGCGCGCTGTATGTCGGCGGTGTTGGCGCAAATGGAAACTGGAATCACAATGGCAAGACCTTCGGACTGGAGCGACTTGCTCCAGCGTGGACACCCCAGCAATCGCCAGACGCTGCGCGAAGTGCAGCATTCGAGATGCTGCGGGTCGATGCGCAACCCAGTGGCGTGCTCGTAACGCTCTCGTCACCCGTCGATCCGGCTGTGTTGAACGACTCGGCCCACTTTGAACTCCGTGCGTGGCGATACGAACCACGCGAGTCGTATGGCGGACCGAAAGTGGGTGAGCACCTCGTGCGCGTCACGCACGCCGAGAGTTCACCCGATGGCAGGCAGGTTCGATTGACGCTCGATCCGTGGCGCGTTGGCGAGGTGGTGTCGTTGAGATTGCGCGGCGTGGTCGACCTTGACGGGCGATCACCGTGGGCCACGGAGTCATGGTCGACTGTGAATGCGATGCCCGCTGTTTCACAGTCTTTTTCACGATTCGTTGGATCGCCACAGCGACCTCCTAAATCACACACGCTCTTCGGTGCGGACTCGCTCGCACCGCTGGCACCATGGCGGATCGATCATGGCGAACTCATCACGCCGTGTGTCGAAGTCGTCGGCCAAAGCGACTTGACCACCAGCGAGACATTCGGCGATCTCTTCCTGCATGTCGAGTGGCTCAGTCCAGCGGGAGGCACCGTTGAGGATGCGCAGCGCAACGGCAACGGAGGCGTAAAGATTGCGCAGCGGTACGAAGTGCAGATCATGAACACTCCGACCGCTCCCCACGTGGCTGCATTCAACGAAGCTGGATCGATCTACCGACAGCGTGCGGCCACGGTGAATGCGTCGACGGGAGCAGGGACATGGCAGACCTATGACATTTGGTTCACCGCTCCCCGTTGGCAGGGCCAGGACAAAGTCGCCAACGCCAGAATGACGGTGGTGTGGAATGGCGTGCTAGTGCACGATGATGTCGAGATAAAAAACCAAACTGGGATGAGCGCGGCAGAAGCGCCAGGCGATCATCCAGTTCTGTTTCAAGCGCATCCAAGCAGCGCGGATGGGCCAGTCAAACTTCGAAACCTCTGGTACGCAGAAGCAGGTGTCGTCCCCGCGCCTCCCACAGCTCTGCAACCAGAGCAGTAAAACCTGACCGTCAGCGCTGTGCGCCGGACGTCGCGTCAACAAATGCGATCTTTCCCAAGGCTTTGTCGATCGCCCACAGGCTGCTGGCCATGCAGGTGAGCAGTCCGACGATCAGAATCTTGAAAAGCATGCCACAAAACTTGCCCTTCTTGTCGCAACAACTTGAGGATCCAGATGCTTCCATGGAAGTCTCCTTCGCGGCGGAATTGCCACAGTGAGTCTAACTGCATTTCATGTGGATATGGATGGAGCCGTCGGACCCAGCAGCCGCTGAAGTCACGTCACCCCTCTTGAGCCCGAGTGCGATCAATTCGTCGGGCGGCCATCCAACACCAGAGCCCGGTGGCAATCGCAACCACGATTGGCCACGCGATGACGTTGAGAATGAGCAGCCGCAACCCCAGGGCATCGACATCCTGACGCAAACCGAATTGGACTAGGCGCAATTCCTTGCGATATGAGTTGACCTTGGATTGCAGCGCCTCCAGTTCCGACTGTTGTGCGGAGGAGAGCAGCATTTGCCCAGACTCTGCACCGCCACTCTGACTCTGCAGTTGTGCGATGTTGATCTCTGTTCGTCGCACTTCCAATTCCAAGTCCTTCTCGCGTGCGATGGAGCGCGCCTGGGCCGCCTTGCGCAACTCTTCGACTCGTTCAAATGGACGACGAAATCCGCCGCGTGATCGCAGCGACGCAACTGCGGGGTCTCCTGCCATGCGCTCGAGCAGTCCAATGACCAGCGGACCATTGTCAGAGAATGCGCGCTTCATTCCAGATTGTGGATCATCACGAACCCAGGTTTCGTCCCACAGCAGATCAGCGTCGGCGATCACGATGATGTTGGCACTTCCGATTGTTGACGAGTAGGCACTTCCAATGGGACCGCTGATGCGCGCTGCGATCACGCGACGCACGCCATCTGGCTTGCAATCTCGCAAGAGTTGCTCCGCGTCGCCGAAGTAGCCCAGCTTGAGAGTTTGAATGAGTTGCGACCGATCGCTCGAAACAAGAAGCCCTTCAATCGTTGGCGCGATGCGTGCATCCACCGTCGTCGCCCGCATGACCTCCCCCGCGCTCTTGAGGTTGATCGCTTCGAATCCGCTGATCAATGGATCGGTCTGGCTCAACGCCTTGCGGTCCAAACTCAGCCACGCGAGATAATCCAATTCGCGCATCGTTCCCCCTGGACCTGGTGTCGTGATCCGAGTTGTGAAATCGAGATCTCCAACAGTCATGTCCCGCGGAATCGCGACTCCCCACGCACCGAGGAGGGGGAAGTCGTAGGTCGTGCCGGGCACCTTCGCGCCCATGGCTCGTGCGTCAGGATCCGTGTCGGATTCTGCAAATGGATCTGCCAATACGACCAGCGGATGACCGTTTACTGCAAAGTCGTCGATCGATCGAAGCATCGAATCAGAGAGCCGCCTCGGTTGAACGAGCAGCAATGCCCCAAGGTCCGCTGGGAGCGTCGTTGCGTCTCTGGGAATCTCGACAAGGTCGAAGAGATCGCGCATCTGCTGCACGACGAATGGCGCGCGCTGTGGTGGACCTGGTGCGCCATTGGCCAGAGTGGTCGGCGGCTCGAGCGGCATGCACGACAGCAACCCGACGCGCGGCTTTTGTGCGCGCCCCACCGTTGCAATGGACTTTGCTATCTCGTATTCGATGAACGAGTCGCGGTCTGGCGCAAAGATCGGTATCGACTTTGTCACGCCGGTGGGACCGATCGCCACGAGTCCAAGAATCGCAGTCGCGCCGCTGTTGTTCACGGGCTGGATGACCAACCCAGCTCCGCGCGCGTCGTCTTCGCTCTCGCTGAACTGCGGCGTATCGATCACGCGCAACTCCACTCGACCCTTTGCCAGGTCGACGAGTTCCTCAAGAAACTCCTCGACGCGCTGGGTATGTGCCCGCAGCTCTGGAATGTCGGCGATGGCGTCTCGCGAGACATAGAGATCAAGCCGCACCGGTTCGTCCAACGATGCGAGAATGGCCCGAGTTCCTGGCGACATGGTGTACAGACCATCTTGCGAGAGGTCGATGCGCCATCCCACAATCCACAGCGCACCTGCCGCATTGAGGGCGATGAGCGCGACGAGAATCAACGCAATCTGACCGAGACCCGGGAGCGCACGATGTGTCGCATTCATCTGGATTCCTTCCAATCCAGAATCAACACATTGATCCACAGAAACGCAGCTGGAACAGAGAGTGCGTAGATCACATCGCGAGCATCGAAGACGCCGCGTGTCATTGCGTCAAAATGCACCAGCGCGCTCATCGCAGCGACGGATTCGGTCACCCATGTGGGAGCCCACTGCGCAAAGAAATCCAACACCAGCGGAAACCCTGTCAACAAGAGGACGAAGCACGCTGCGACGCCAAGCACGAATGCGACGACTGCGTTGCGCGTACAGGCGGAGAGACATGTTGTGAGAGAAAGGAATGACGCGAACAGCAGTGCAGACGCGATGTATCCCGCCACAACCACGCCATGATCAGGCGACCCGAGCCATGCGACTGTGATCCATAAGGGAAGCGTCAGCATCAATGCGACCACCGAAAATGCCCATGCCGCAAGGAACTTTCCAAGCACCATGTCGCGGGTGGTCAGCGGCAGCGTCATCAGGAACTCGATCGATCCACTGCGGCGTTCATCTGCCCAGAGGCGCATCCCAAGTGCGGGCATGAAGAAGAGCCCAAGCCACGGCTGCCACCGAAAGAACGAACGCAAGTCGGCCTGCCCATGCGAGTACAGCCCGCCAGATTGAAAGGCCAACAATCCAGCCATCGCCACAAACATCACCAGAAAGACTGCAGCAAGTGGCGTCGAGAAGTACGACACAAACTCGCGGCGAAAGACACTCCCCGTTCGTGTGAGCGCCGATGGAGTCGCTGGCGGTCCCTGCGCTTTGCTCATGGTCGAGTTGTTCTCCCGCGAGTGAGAGACCGAAAGACATGATCGATGCGGTTCACTGTCACCTCGGCACCTGCGCGGGATTCCAGCTCCTTGGGAGTTCCGTCAAAGACCGTCACGCCACGGTTGATGATCACAGCACGTGTGCATACCGCTTCGACCTCTTCCAGGATGTGCGTTGACAGGATGATCGCACGCGACTTGCCCAGTTCGCGCACCAACTGCCGAACCTCATGTTTCTGATTGGGATCAAGTCCATCGGTGGGCTCATCGAGGATCAACACTGGCGGATCATGCAACAGTGCTTGCGCGATACCAGTTCGACGCTTGTACCCCTTGGAGAGAGTTTCGATGCGCTGTCCACGACAGGGTTCCAGATGCACTCGTGCGACCGCGCGCTCGACGAGATCTGCGACATCGCGTGTGCGATATCCACGGACTCGCGCCGCGAACGCGAGGAAATCTTCCACGCGCATGTCTCCATAGGCAGGAGCACCCTCGGGCAAGTACCCACATTGTCGTTTCGCCTGCAGCGGATCGATGGCGATGTCGAAACCCGCAAGATGCACACTTCCTTGATCGGGTTGCAGAAATCCCGTCAGCATGCGCATCGTCGTGGACTTCCCAGCGCCATTGGGTCCCAGGAATCCCAGCACTTCCCCAGCGCGAACGATCAAGTCGACCCCGCGCACCGCTTCGAGTGAGCCAAAACTCTTGCGAAGACCCACCGCCTGAATCAATGGAGCAGTCCCCTGCAGAGAACCTTGCGAAGGATTCGCTTTCACGCCTCTCTTCTACCACGATGCGAGAACGCTTGCGAGATCCACACCATCCACAGTGCCGTTGTCGTCGATGTCCGCTTGGGCATTCGCACTCCCCCACGCACCGAGGACGATGGCGAGATCTACGCCATTCACAAACCCATCATTGTTCACGTCCGCTGGATTCGCAGGCGGTGGGGTATAGGTGATGATCAACTGCGGATTGTTCACAGTTGAGTTTCGCGAATCGAATCGCTTCACGGATTGGAGTATGGTTTCGTTGCCGATCACAAACCAGCCATCGTTGGGGATCGTGTGGCTGATCCACCCTTGCACATCCGCGACGAGTCGCGTTGATGTTGTCCACGCGTACCAGGCAATTCCACCCACGCTCTTGGTCGCGCTTGCCGTTGGATCGTAGACGCCACCCGGTGTCGTCCACGGCTGCCCCGGGAAAAAGCGATTGACCCACGTTGCATCATTTGTCTGCGCTGGCGCACCGCCTCCACCGAAGGCGAATGATGCCCCCTCGCCCCACGATTGCAATGCACGGTGGAGTGAGATGTTGTGCGTCCCGCCTTGCGTGGCGCTCATGTAGAGCTTCAGTTGCACACTCGTCACGACTGCGCCGGGGGGGATTGTGGAAACATCAAAGCGAATCAGTCCGCGGCGAAGTGTTCCGAGCCCCTGATCGCCAACCCGCCCCGAATAAATCTGATATGCCATCCCGAGCGCATACTGAAAGCCATCGGGATCAGAGATGAGCGTTGCATCAGCGACTGAACCCACCGTCACGGTGGTTGCATGGGCACACGTTTCGGAGAAACACGCCATGCCAAGCACACTCGCGAAGGCCGTGCTTTGGAGTGACTGCATGATTCCCCGAGTCGTCATGTGGCTCGTCATGCGGCTCGTCATGTCGTCCATCCTGTGAGCAGGATCGTGAGATCACCGCCATTGACGATGCCATCAAAGTTGAGATCGCCCACACCATCTATCCCCCAATTGCTCAGCAGCGTCGAGAGGTCTACGCCATCGACAGCACCGCTGCCATTGACATCGGGGTTGAACAGGGAGCGTGCGGTCACGGTAATGAGCGCAGCCTTCTCGACGAACAACCCGCTCAGATCAGTCCCGCGAAGTCGAATCGTGTGGGAACCGGCTGGCAGCGATGCCACGAGAATCTGACGACCCGTCCCAATCGCGCCGCCGATCGATGAGGTCCATGTGAATGCGTTGTTCGCCATGAACTGATCTTCGAGATCCCACCCTGATGCGTGCAGAAGAATGCTCGCACCCGCGGGATACGACTGGTTCGCGTTTGGCGAAATCATGTGCACATCAGGCGGGTTCTCGCCCTGAAAACTCGACCATGCGCTGTCGCCTGCGACAGATCCTTCGTCTGCTCCACCGACTCCAAACACACCAATCGCCGTTGGCATCTCTCGGTCAATCACATTGAGCCCATCACTCACTCGAACCTTGACAATTCCTTCGCCCTCCAGTGCCACCGGAATGTCTGCGAGTGAGAGTCGCACCGACGAGGACCGCTGGTTCACCCCGATGGCGGACCACGACTGACCGCCGTCGCGACTCAGCAACACATCCGTTGAAAGCGCATCACCATCAGCGTCGTTGGCATCCCAGAAAATCTCGATGAATGGACCAGCACCTGTGTGGCTCGCAACACCGATTCCGTCGATGATTCTGCTGCCGACACGCACGATCTGCGGCGAGGATGGTGTCCGCACTCGCTTCGCGAGCAGCCGTCCACTTGCAAGGTCACGCAACTCGATCCGATGTGGCTGCTGGTTCCCCACCGTCGCGGGGATCAACAGCGAAACAAATGAGTGATCGTGCAGATGTGGCTTGCCCTTGACGCACGCTTCGCACGACTCACGCGTTGTGGCCGATCGCCACCGCACGCTCGTCAGCAGTCCGCCCTGCGCATCGAAGGATTGCATGAGAAGATCGCCACGGGGATCGTCGATCGTCGGTGAAGCGAGATCGAGTTGGTTCACCGGAAAGAGTTCGATGCGACCCTCCCTGTGTTCGTAGGACCCAGTGAACTGGAGCACGCGCTGCGCATCAGAGGCGAGTTCCTCGCCGCCGCCGGGCGGATTGAATGCGCTGCACTGTGACCGCGTGTCGGTCAGGCAATCGTTGTAGGTCCCCGAATCGACCCACGCCACATTGGTGAGTTGTCCCGCAACCATCACGTCGTATTGACTCGTCGCATGTGGCTGCCCCAGATTCAGCGGCGACGCGAGGTTGTGCTCGACATCGAATCCAACAGAGGCGATGGTGTTTCCCGTGTGACTTCGCCCCCAACAATGACCGATCTCGTGCGCGAATGTCCGCTGAAAACGACTCGATTCTGTGTTTCCAAACGCTGCATCTCCGGGAATCCCACTCGCTTCGCCGTTCCCGCTAAATGGGTTGCCGGGCAACCATCCATAGATGAACTCTGGCCGTGCGTAACCCGCGGCAGGAATCGTTGTCATACGAATCGTTTGCAGTGTGCTCAACAGCACCCCATCACTGGAATTGATGTCGGTGGTCCAATTGAGCGGACCCAGCGGTGATCGGTGGTAATTCAATTCAGCCATCGCGTAAATGCCGCGCATGAATCCATCCCCGATGCCCGGCTCGATGGTGGCAGCGACTGGTTGCCCGCCGCCGATGGTGTAGTTGATCGAGACATAGGCCACATCAAGCGTCTTGCGGCAGGCAAAGACTTTGTTGTTGAGCGAGTACAGGTTGTTGGTCTCGTTGGTTTCTGCGACAAGATTGCGCGGATCAACAACCACTTGAAAGTCCACGTCCGTGCTGACTGGAGCGACGATGGTGAAGTTGAGTGTGTCGTTGAGGTTGAGCGAATTGGGTGAGATTGGCGCCGAGATCGGACCGTTGCGAGAGAAGTACGGCGAACCCGCAATCTGCACCCCTCCCGAGTAGACCCGAAGCACCGCATCGACATTTGCTTGCGCAGTCGTCTGACCAGTCACAGCAATTTTCACGCGCACCATTGTCGGCCGACCGCCGACGAGGGTCGTCGTTCCGAATTGACCACCCTGGTTGATCTCAACGCTCGTGACTGCAATGTCTCCGGCGAATGACGACAGGGACGCGGTGAGTGTGAACGCAGTCGCAATGATTCGCATGGACTCTTCGGTGTTCATGGTCTTTCTCATTCGTGCAAGCCTAATACCAACGACGAACCAACGACTAACCCCAATTGCCCAACAGGATCGACAAGTCAGCTCCATCAACACCTCCAGATCCGTTCAAGTCTGCTGATCCAGAACCAGCCCACTGCGAAAGCAACATGGCGAGATCAAGTCCATTCACGGCACCATCGAGATTGATGTCGCCCGGTCGCGGCGACGTCCCGCCCACTGTGATCGCCACCGAGAAACTCAGCGTGCCATCCCCCTCTCCTGGAATGTCTTCATCGCTCGTCAGCAGCGTTCCGTTCACCGTTGTGAGTCCCGCTGGCAATCCTGTTGGATTGATGCGCAGGCGAAGCGTTCCAGCGGTTCCCGCGATGGCTTGTGGCAGCGCACCAACCACAGACACCGCAGAGCCAGCTGGGAGCGCGACATAATCCCCGTCCAGTTTCGACTGAAGCGTGGTCCATCCAAAGTTGTGGACGAGCAGATCCACATCGACCGCAGCGCCACCCTGTGCGATCGTCACCGGGACGGAAGTGGTGGCGGTGATGGACGCGCTTTGCCACGATGGTCTCGCGCGCGAAAGCACCGTGCACTGACCCTGCACAACAATGAGAGTGTTCTGCGCCCCTTCGGAGGATGTTGTCACGGTCGCTTGTGTATTGAGTACTCCGGCAACACCTGTCGAAAGTGTGAGATTGGCCGTTGCAGATGCGGGAGCCAAGGGGGCAATACCAGACGCGGCTCCCGCGAGCCCGACACTTCCAGTGACGGTGTAATCCAATTCGTCACTGCCACTTGCGGCGAGGACAGACGCGATGTTCTGTACCGAGACCACTGCTGCAACCTGCGCGCCTTGAATGACGCGCGCTGGAAGTGCCCCCATCGATGCCGACATCACAGCGGGAACCTGATAGTCCACGATCACTGGAATGTGATCGGTCGCTGCAAAGAGTGCGTTGGCAAGGGCATTGGATCGCGCGCGCTCGGTTGGGTAGTACAAGTTCGCACCCGTGTTGATGGCGATGTTGTAATGATTGCCATCATTGCCAAAGGCTCGATAGGTTCCCGGGATGAAACTGATGCCCTCTGCATCGATCATCTGATCGGTCATCAAGTGAAAATCGAATCGGTCGTCCATGCCTCCGCCAACGAGCGTGCCAGATGTGAGACGCGGACTCTGCGTGTGCTTCCACGCATTGGATGAACCAGCCCAGGTTCCAGAGCCAAACGGGTCATTGCCGCGACCATTTCCAGTCGCGAGAAAAGCCAGATATGCGGGCTCCGTGTTCACATAAATGTTGAAATCGCCAACATAGATCGCACGCACGGATGCACCGATCGCATTCGAGTTGGAACGAAGTGCGAGCGCACCAGTTTCGCGATCGGATTCGAATCCAGGCGATGCCTTCAAGTGTGCGCTGTACACATAGAAGGATGCGGCGGCCGACGAGTACCCATTCAATCTGAAGAGCCATCGATCACCGAATCGACCGGCGCCAGTATAAATGTCTGCGTGTGATGCGGTGGTTTCTGAAATCGTTTGCACTCGGTAGAAAGCGCACTGCGCCCCCGCTGCGGCATCCTCATTGCTCGAAGTAGTCCATGTTGCGCGGGCGTATGTTGCGCCTGCGGGGGCAGCACCGTTGACGATGTCTTGGAGTGTTCCAACCGTCGCAGCGGTGACTTCCTGAAAGCACAGAATGTCAACGGGCTTCGCCCAACCGGTCTTGTTATCGGCGTGCGCCGCGGAAATGACCGCCTGCAGTGAGGCCGCATCCCCCCCAAGGTGCGCATAGTTGTAATTCAACACGCGCACCTGTGCCGACGCAGGCAGAGCCATAGCAATCGTCGCAGCAACTGCCGCGATTCTGCGTGTGGTGAGCATGCTTAAACATAGTCCAAGAATGCCCTCGGTGACGCCCTGATTCGACCATTTCGGCTACAAATGTTCGTTCGCACCTTTCTTTTGGAGCACCCATGAAACTCACCCTTCAATCACTTCTCGGCCTTTCGCTCGCTTGCGTGGCAAGTTCGACCCTGCAAGCCCAACAACTCACTCCAGAAATCTTCACGCTTCCAAACGGGATGAAGTTCGTCCTTGTTGCACGCGACGACGAGCCAAACACGATCTCGGCGGGTTGGTTGGCAAAGGTCGGAAGCGTCAACGAGCGACCGGGGATCACTGGAATCTCCCACTTCTTCGAGCACATGATGTTCAAGGGAACGAACACCATTGGCACACTCGATGCCGAGAAGGACGCAGAGTTTCGCACCGCGCAGAAGAACCTGCGCACCGCGATGAACAACGAGACCTGGACGACGCAGTATCAACGGTTCTTCCTTGGCGAAATCGAGGACCCGTGGAATCCTGCCAACGACACGCCAAGACTCGCCACGATGCGGGGCGAACTCAAGTTGCTGATGGATGGCCAGCAAGGTCGCATGAACACCGAGGCTCTCTCAACTGCGCGCAAGGAACTCGCTGCAATTGCCAAGAGTGCGCCAGACGCTGCTGCACAGGCCAAGGTCATCGAGAATCGGATCGCCTCACTCGAGTCTCAACAGAAAGAGGTTGGCTCGATCATCAAAGACGAGTTCGACAAGATCTACACCAAGGGCGGTGGCAGTCGGATGAATGCCTTCACATCGCACGACCTGACCTTCTACTTCATCAATGTGCCAAGCAACAAGATGGAG
>SIAP01000036.1 GCA_009691725.1 Phycisphaerales bacterium | reverse complement strand
GTCGAGGCGGGTCTCGATGATCTGCGCATCATCGGATTCGATTGCACGGCGAGCCGTCCTGCGGACTTGAACAGCGATGGTGTCGTCAATGGCCTTGACCTTGCAGTCGTGCTGTCGCAGTGGGGCACGGCCGGTTCAGCGGACATCGATGGGAACGGCACCGTCGGCGGATCCGACTTGGCAGCACTTCTTTCTGATTGGGGCTGATCGATGGCTGGATAGGGATCAGCCAGAAATGTGATCGCTGCGCTGGGTAGTTTGTTTGTGCCCGGCCTTGGGCAGTTGCTGCAAGGTCGGCTCCTGCGCGCAGTCATCATGTTTGTGCTTGCTGGAGTGCTCTGGATCGTTCTGCTTGGATGGATCATCCATCTCTGGTCGATCCTCGACGCTGCGATGTTCAATCCTCGCACATGAGTAACGGCGGCGTTGCGGGCGGGGGCAGCGCGCGCGTGGTCATCCCCATGCGGCAAGCAGTGCGGTGAGATCCGATCCACCAACGGTTCCATTCCGGTCGAGATCTGCGAGGACGCTCGCCGTTCCCCACGCCGCAAGCAGCGTGGTGAGATCGAGCCCATCGACGAGACCATCACCATTGAGATCGGGCGAGCGCGGTCCCTCGCAGGAATCGAGTTCGAAGTTCATGTCTGTGTCGAGTGGCGATGCACCGACTTGCGTGAAGGCGTTCGCGCCAACGGTATCCACCCTGTAGATGCGATATGTGCGCAGGTAGTACCCATCGCTGAGTCGGTGACCATGGACGGCGGCGTTCGAACCCGAGGCGAGTGCGAAGACCACATTTGGATTCTGCCGCGATGTCATGAGCGACTCCGGATCTGTGAGCGCAACGCTTCCGCCCGCATTTGGTCCAACATCGAAGCGCCCCAGCGCGGTGCCCGTCGCCGAGAATGCCACGATCGAATCACTCGCGCGATCTGTGACAAGCACACGACCATCGGATGCAACCAGAATGTCGGTTGGATCTGCGCCAGCGCCAAGCGAGCCAAAGGGTGCCGGTGCGCCTCCTGCACTCGCTCGAACAATCGTGCTATCCGCATTGAGCAGGAGATACGCACTCCCGTGCCGAGCGAATGATCGGGGGGCGCTCTCGGTATTGCCCTGCACAATTGTGCCCAGTGCTGCGCCGTCATTGACACGCCACCGCGTGATTCGCGCATCGGTGGTGCTCAGCACATCGCACGCTGCGTCTGGACCGCTGGTTTCTGGGACAATTCGTATGCGCTGCGCAAGTGGAAATCCGCCTGCAATCGCCGTGACGCGCGTGAGTTGCGCACTCGCACGGTCCAGTCGAAAAAGTGCTGGACCAGTTTCACTCACAACACCGAGGAGCATCGAACCATCGGTCGCCGTTTCGACCGCGGTGATCGCATGCACACCCGCACTTGCAGGATCGACCACGCGCCGCTGAACTCCAGAGCGACCATCAAGTTCGATGAGTCGCGGTGGCGAAAACTGCACAGTCCAGACTCCCAACGCGCCCGCGAGGTCCGCTGCGTCGGCGATGCCGTTGGCATCACAGTCTTCACACGAATCGATCTTCCCATCGCGGTCGAGATCACGCGCAACATTCACGACCAAGTCGACGCCATCTGCAACACCGTTGCTGTCACAGTCAGTCTGGCACGAATCCACGATGAAGTTGCCGTCGCCGTCCAGCGAAGGGTCATTGGTGATGTCGGCAAGATCAGGAACGCCATCGCTGGTGCAATCGACATCGCATGTATCCGGTCGGCCATTGCCATCGAAGTCGGTTGCGCCGAGGGCAATCTCAAAAGGATCGAGCAGCCCATCGCCATCGCAGTCCTGGCAGGTATCTGGGATGCCGTCGGCGTTCGCATCGACTGCACCCGCGGCGACGTCATCCCCGTCGTCGATTCCGTTTCCGTTGCAATCACGAGCGAGACAGGGAGCACTCGCACTCACCCATCCAATGACCGCCTCTGCCGTGCCTCGGTGGAATCTCAAGTCGACATTCGATGTCGCACCAGAGACCACATGGCAGTAACTCATGATCGTTCCGCGTTGCACGCCACCCGATGCACAGGTGTCAAGCCCGTAGTCGTGGGTGTGATACGTGCCCAGATTGTGGCCGAGTTCGTGGGTCGACACGATGATGTCCCAGTTGCCAGGGTTGGTCTCGGTCGAATCGGCGAATGAGCCGATCATGTAGCCCGAAACTGAGTAGCCGTAATCTTGACACGCGGCGTTGAGCCATGCCACGCCGCCGTATGGAAGATTTCTTCGACCGGTGAGCAACTGAGCAAGGTCGCGCTGGACCGCTGTCTGATTCGTATTCCACTCGTTGCGAAAGGGACCCAGCGGATCGGGTTGGTTGTAAAGATCATCGACGCTCTCGAAAAGTCGGATGTAATTCACCGTGAGCCTCGTACGGCAATCGCGTTCCAGAATGAAACTGTTCGCACCGTAGAGCGCGATGATGTAATCAGTCGCCGCCTGTGACGAGGGGAACATCGACACGAACTCATAGTCAGCGTCGACTGCGAGTTCGACGATGCGCGGAAGCGTCGCAACTGCCACTCCCACGAGACCGCCACCTGCGAGCGAGCCATCGTCATTTGGATTCTCAAGCACGCTGCAGAGATTCTCGGTGGGCGGCGCACTGGGCCGACCCTCGGGCTCGAAGTGCCACGGACCCTGTTGGAGTCCAGAGCTCGCGCGTGGCGAATCGCTCGTCAAGACCAGACGCATCGACCCAGATTCGATCCAACCGATCCCGCCAAGTGGGCTGAATGCAAGGAATCCACTCCACTGTCCATCTGCGGAACGGGCACGCCACAACTCAACCCTTGACGCATCGAGCGGCTCTGGCAGTCCCACGGAAACGCTCGCGTCGGGCACACGCACGACAACGGCATCTGGTGCGACAACGGACATCCGCTCGAGATGGAGCGACAACGGAGAAAGTCCGAGCGCGTCGATCGTGAGGACCTTCGCGGTCAGAACAAAGAGAGAGAGAATCATCATGTCGGTCTCATCGTATGAGTTCATCATGCCACAGGTCGCTAGACTTCCAAATTGAAATGCCGACTTCCCAGCGGATATTCCTTTGGATCCTCGCGAGCTGTCTCGTGCTGGAGGGTGGAATCAGCGCCGATGATGCTGCCTCGGAAAGACACGTTGCATTCAAGCAGAAGATCGAAGGGACAACACTTTCCATTGACATGTTGCCCGTGTTTGCGGCGGCTGGCGCAACTGCGGCGGCTGGCGCAACGCACATCTGGATGAGTCGAACAGAGATCCCCTGGGAGGTACTCGATGTGTGCATTTACGGATTCGATCGGGACGAGTCCACGAAGAAGACTGACCCATCGCCAGCAGATGCCGTGACACGCCCGACGAAACCCTACATCGCAGCCGATCGAGGTTTCGGACACGCTGGCTGGCCTGCAAACTCGGTGAGTGTTTCAAATGCCAAAGCGTTTTGCGAGTGGCTTTCGGCAAAGACCGGCAAGATGTATCGACTGCCGACCGAAGCAGAATGGAAGGGTGCGTGCGCTGACTCCAAGATCGACCCAGCAGCACCCGAGGCCTTCGCATGGTTCGATGGCAACAGCGATGGCACAACGCACAAGGTCGGCACGAAGAAAGCGGATGCTCAGGGGTTGCATGATCTGTATGGCAACCTCGCCGAGTGGTGCACGCTGCCCGATGGCGCCGGTGCAGTCGTCGGTGGGTCATATCGCGATGCAATGGGGGAGGTCGGCTGCGCTGCGCTGGAACACGACACGCCAAACTGGAACTTGAGCGATCCGCAGATTCCCCGCAGTACTTGGTGGCTCGCCGATGCGGGATGGATCGGCTTTCGCGTTGTCTGCTGCGAATCGACCACATCGAATAGTGCATCTCCCTCGCCCCCTCCAGGACCACAACCCAAGTCAGGAAAATCGAAATGAGTCAGCCGACATCATCGCGTCGAACCTTGTTGAAAACTGCGGCAATTGCAGGGGGTGCGGCGATCTTGGCTCCCGCTCACGCCATCGGATTCTCGCCTCGCGCTCAACAACTGCGCATTGGTCTGATCGGTTGTGGTGGTCGTGGCACTGGCGCGGCTGCACAGGCACTGGCCGCGGACAGCGGGGTTGTGATCTGGGCGATGGCTGACGCATTTCAAGATCGACTCGACAGTTCACTCGACAATCTAATGAAGTCCGATGCGAAAGATCGCGTGCAAGTGGCACCCGAGCGACAGTTCGTCGGAGTCGATGAGATCGATCGCGTGCTTCCATTGGTTGATGTGGTGCTGCTCTGTTCGACGCCATCATTTCGTCCCTTGCAACTCGCCAAGGCGGTCGCCGCTGGCAAGCACATCTTCTGCGAGAAGCCAGTGTGCGTTGATTCGGTGGGCTATCGATCGGTGATGGAGAGTGTGAAGAGCGCGCGCGAAAAGAAACTCTCGCTTGTCAGCGGCTTCTGTTGGCGCAGTTCTTCACCCGAGCGAGCCATCATTGGGGAGATTCACCAGGGTCGACTCGGCGACGTTGTCGGTGTGCTCGCGACCTATCTGTCATCACCACTGGGCACACGACCTCGGCAGGCGGGGTGGAGCGACTTCGACTTTCAGTTGCGTAACTGGCAGCACTTCAACTGGCTCAGCGGCGATCATCTTGTGGAGCAGGCCGTTCACTCGGTCGACAAGATCAACTGGATTATGGGTGGACGGCATCCAACGAAGTGCACCGCGATGGGAAGCCGCTTCTGCCGACCAGATGCACCAGAGCACGGCGACATTTACGACAATTTCACGGTGGTCTACGAGTATGAGCATGGACCGCGAGCCACATTGATCGCACGGCAGCAGCCCAACTGTCACAACGACAACACCGACTGGATCAACGGCACCAAGGGGTACGCATGGATCAATGGTTGGGCACCAACACATTGGATCAAGGACTATTCCGGTGACACGATGTGGTCCTATCCAAAGGATGGCCCGACGCCAAACATGTACCAGGTTGAGCATGACTCATTCTTCAAGTCGATTCGTGATGGTCGATCGATCAACGAAGGAGAATTCATGGCGGATTCATGTCTGATGGCGATCATGGGGCGCATGTCTGCGTACTCGGGACAGCAAGTGACCTGGGATGAGGCGGTCAATGGCAGCGAAAATCTCACGCCAAGTTCGTTCGCCGACCCCATGCCCGTCGGGAGGGTTCCGCATCCCGGCACCAACACTTCAACCAGAGCAACGTCATGAGTGCTCACGCTGGCGACATCAATCGCCGCGACTTCGTCAAGGCGACCGCCGCGACGATGGTCGGTGCGGGGGTACTCGGTGCGTTCTCCCCAAACGCGCGCGCCGCACATCGTGTTGCGGCACGTGGTCGACGCGAGATTCGTGTCGGCGTCATCGGATGCGGCGGACGGGGAACGGGTGCCGCGGGGAATGCGATTGAGGCCTCGCCCGATGCGCGCATCGTCGCACTCGGTGATCTCTTTCCCGAGCGAATCACACGCGCGCAAGCTGGCTTGAGTAGTTTTGGGGATCGCGCACAAGTCCCTCCCGCCCAGTGTTTCACGGGGTTTGACGCCTATCAAGGGGTGCTTTCGGTTCCCTGTGATTATGTGATCCTCGCGACGCCGCCTGGGTTTCGACCGATTCATTTCTCCGCGGCGATCGCAGCGGGTCGCAATGCCTTTGTTGAAAAGCCAGTCGCGGTGGATCCCACGGGCATTCGCACGATGCTCGCCGCCGCCGCAGAAGTTGACGCGAAAAATCTCCGCGTCGCTGCAGGAACTCAGCGGCGACATGAATGGTCGTATCTCGAAGCGATGAAACAAGTTCGGCAGGGGGCGATCGGACGAGTCGTCGCAGCACGCGTCTTCTGGAACATGGGAACGCTGTGGAGTGTTGCGCCAGACCCCGCGCGCAGTGATGTCGAGAACCAAGTTCGGAATTGGCTCTATCACACTTGGCTTTCTGGCGATCACATCGTCGAGCAGCACGTCCACAACATCGACATTGCCAACTGGGCGATGGGAACACATCCCGTTCGATGCGTTGCTGTCGGTGGGCGGCAAGTGCGCACCGACATCAACGAGTTTGGTCACATCTTTGATCACTTCGCAGTGGACTTCGAGTATCCACCTGTCGAAGGCGATGATTCGCCGAGGTTCGCATTGAGCATGGCGCGGCAGCAGGATGGGACCGCAGGACGCGTGGAGGAAGTGATCTATGGATCAAAGGGCGTTCTGCGATTGAGTCCAGGATCCGCACGAATCACTGGAGAAACGGACTGGATGTTCAAGGGTCCCAACAACAATCCATATGTGCAGGAGCACATCGATCTTCAGAACGCGATCGTGAATGGCACGCCGCTCAACGAGACTGCGCAGGTCGCCGCAAGCACGATGTGCGCGATCATGGGGCGAATGGCTGCATACTCCGGCTCGGAACTCACTTGGGATGACGCGCTGGCCCACCCGATGAATCTGATGCCGCCGTCGCTGCAGTTTGGACCGCTGCAGCAGGCTCCGGTGGCGATGCCTGGGAAGTCGGCCAGCCAGTTGTCGTCGTGACGCGTGGCTGGCCTGTCAGGGAATCGAGTTCGATCACCGTGGCTTCGAAGCCGCCAAGCGTGGCTCGAAGTCGCGCCTCTGACATGAGCAGCGTGTGGCCATCAACACAGAGCGCAGTGGCGAGCGCATCGGCGAGGGCACCATCGCGACTGATGACGGAGGATGCAACTCTTCGCGTCACCGCACGACCCGTGCGCGGATCGTAAATGTGCGAGTATCGCACGCCTCGTGCATCGAGATGTTGTTCTGCGTCGCCGCTGGTCGAAATGGATCGATTGCTCAGACAGAGCGATTGTGCTGGAGCCCCCGCGAGGCCGCAATCGATCTCGATTCTCCACCCCGGTTCGCCAGGCGGAGCATCGCCGCATGCAATATCGCCGGCGACTGCGCACATCGCCTGGGTGATCCCCAATTCTCGCAGTGTTTCGACGGCGAGCTGCGCGGCAAGTCCCTTCCCGATGCCGCCGAAATCGAGCGTTGTCCCCTGCTTCGAGAAGAGAAGATGCGTTCCATGCTGTGTGAGAGCGAGCGAGTTCCATCCGCCACACGCCAGCGCCGCTGCGATCGCGGCGTCGCTGGGAATCGTCCCGTGCGCACGAGCCTCCCGCCAGATGCGCGTGATCCCACCGGCGGTGAGATCGAAGGCACCGTTGGTCGCTCGCGCAACCGAGATGGACTGCGCGATCACCTTCGAGAGCGTCGAAGAAATCGGCAGTTCTTCCTGTGCTCGATCGGGGAGTCGTCGCACTTCGGATGATGCGGCGTAATCGCTCAGGACAAGATCCAACTCATGGATGCGATCAAACGCAGCGCGCGCGAAGCGCTCTGCATCATGTGCGTTCGATGCGTACAGCGCGATCCGCACTTCGCATCCCATCGCGATCTCACGAAAAGAAAAGCGAGTCGTAGCTGGGGATCCCGACGAGTCATGGGAGAGCCACGCCATCATCACGACCAACGCCAGCGAAACCACGGGCGATCTGCCCTTCACTGAAGTCATAGGTGATCTCGGTGCGCATCGCGGACGGTCCGGATGGCATCCAGTTGAGCGAAAAAGATCTCAACCAATTCGGGATCGAAGTGGCGATTGCTCTCACCCTGCATGAACTCCAAAACGCGCGCCTCGTCCCACGCTTCCTTGTAACAGCGGCGTGTGCTGAGGGCGTCAAACACATCTGAAAGCCCGACGATTCTCGCAAAGAGCGGGATTTCCTCGCCGCGCCGTCCGCGCCGACGACCAGCCTCTTCGATTCCGGGATAGCCCTTGCCATCCCAGCGCTCATGGTGAAGAAGCGCGACCTCGCGCCGTGCGTCATCGAGGTCCGATGGGTTGTGCGACGAAAAGAGTTCGCTTCCTCGCTGCGTGTGCTTCTTGACCTCTTCATACTCAGCAGCATCGAGTTGACCGGTCTTCCGTAAAATGACATCCGAGATCGCCATCTTTCCGACATCGTGCACGCGCGCCGCATCGCGCAATCGATCCCGCTGTCGCTCGAAGGCAGGGCCCTCCAATCCACGACGCCTGGACCACTCTTCGAAGATGACCGCCGAGTAGCCAGCGACACGCTCTATATGTCCGCCCGTTTCATCGGCATCGCGAAACTCCGCCATCTTCAACATTCGCCGCATCTCGTTTTCTCGGTGGTGCGCACGGTTGATCGCGAGCGTTGCGATGTTGGCGAAATGCTCCATCAACTGGGTGTCCTGCACCGGGAAACCAACACGGGGGTTCCCCTGGTCGGAGACTGGGTTAATCAATTCGATGACGCCGTGGATCCTCCCCGCATGATCCGTCAGTGGAACGGCGACCATCGAGCGGGTGCGAAAGCCGAGCAGCGAATCGAACGACGAATCAAATCGATAGGGAGCATCTGCAGGAATCCGATAGCAGTCTGGAATGTTCACTAACTGTCCAGTCAAGCAAACCCATCCAGCGATGCTGCGATCGCAGACCGGCAGAGAAAACGTAGGAACATGCGGAGTTTCCCCCGAAGCTGTGCGGTGGGCCAACTCATCATTCTGAAAGAAGGCAAAGCGCAGCGTGTCGCCCTCGCGCAAGAAGATCGTTCCAGCGGTCGCGCGAAGCAGATGCCGTGCTTCGGAGAGAATGCGATCCAACAAGGATTGCAAGTCCTGGATGAGATGGAGTTCGACTCCGATCTGCATCAGTCCGTTCAAGCGAATCTGCCAGTCCGGATCGACTGCCTCGTGCGCTGAAAGACTTCCAATTCGTCGGTGTTCTTCGAGCGCGCGATGGGAGGTGCGCAATTCGCTTTGAAGCGACTCATACGCAGCGATGCTGCGGTTTCGTTTGAGGACATTGAGGTAGCCGTTGGAGTGCGTACGAACTTTCGCAATGAGTTCCGTCGTGCTCACGGGAAAGATGATGAAATCCGAGACCCCACGGGCGAACGCAGCCTCGCGAATAGAATCAGTCTCCTGCGTCGCAAGGATGATGGTCGGTACGGCGCCAATCTCGGCACAGCGTTCCAGGGCATCCACAACCTGCAGACCATCCACCCCAGGTAGCCGCAAATCCACGAGGATGACAGTCGGGCAGGTTCTGATCGCCTCATCCGTTGCGTCGGTCGTTCGCACGCACAGCGTCACACCGACGCCACCGGCACTCTCGAGGAGAAGTCGAATCTCTCGGCTCGCTGCAAAGTCGCCACCGACGAGCAGCACTTCATGACGATGGGTCGGCACCGAATGCAATGACGGATTGGAGTTGACCGGTTGCGATGACATTGGAGTTCTATCCGCGTCGAGGATTTCGCATTGAAGGAGGGACCGATCGCCGCGGGGTTTCGTGCGCAGACTCTCGTGTTCCTTGCGCCCGTTCTTCGCTGGGTTCCTTTGGTTGGCCCACTGCGAGGGCGGCCATGGACTGCGGGCTTCCCGCAATCGCCGAGTCGATGCGTGCAAAGATGATGCGACCGCCCGCAGTCTGCAAGATGTTGCTCACTGTTCCCGTCGCGCTTGCGCCAACCTTGTCGCCAGCGCCGTCCATCACGACCATCGTCCCATCGGGCAGATGCCCAACTCCCTGAGTCGTTTGCTCACCAATGCGGGTGATCTCCACGGTCATCGATTCGCCGAGGAAGAGCTGCGGGCGCAGCGAAGCAGCGACCTCGTGCAGATTGATCGTGAGGACGCCGCTGATGTTTGCCACGCGTTGCAGTCCGCTGTCGTTGGTCGCAATGCGCATGTGCTCCCGCATCGCCATCTCGACGAGCATGCGGTCGACTCCCTTGCCCGCCATCTCGACCTCTTCAATCCGCAGGTCGATGTCTGTGTTCTCCTGCATACGCGAGACAAGATCCAACCCGCGGCGACCACGGGCGCGCTTGTGCCGATCTTCGCTGTCGCAGAGCGTGTGGAGTTCTTCCAGAACAAAGTTTGGAACGACCAGAGGTGCGTCGATCAGGTGCGCAATCGCGAGCGACTCGATCCGACCGTCGATCAAAGTTGAACTGTCAAGCAAGATCGGTTCGACGCCGCCGGCTTGGCGGTTGAACTCGACGAAGGGAATCACCAACCGAAAGTCATCCTTTGTGGTGAGCACAATTGACACAGACAGATAGCAGAGCACGATTCCAATGAGAATCTTGGTCAAACTCAAGTAGAGGTGCGCCGAACCGCTCGTCAATTCCCACGCGCGAGCGACCGTGTCGATGAGCGAGCCAAAGGCGATCGCAGCGACGAGTCCAAGGCAGATACCCAGATAGACGCCGGCGACCGAAGTCAGACGTTTGTTTGGGGTCAACAGATCCAGGAGCAGCACCACCATCCCCAGTCCGACCGCGGCGATGATCAATCCAATGACGGTGGGGGGTCCAAACTCCTCCACGGTGCGGGAACTTGCGACGGTCACCGTCGTGACGACCACCAGAAGTGCCACGAAAATCAGTCGAACCGTAAGGAGCAAAAACTTGCTGCCGCGCAGGCGGGGCGGAGGCAGGAGCGTTCGTCGAATCCGATCGGGGCGCACCGATTGAATCGACGGCTGGGGCTCGGTCGGTTTCGTCACACAACGAGTGTAGTCAGGTTGCTACGATCACTTCAGGTAATGAGGAGGACGGCCGGGCCCGATGGGCGGACGGCTCGTGAACCTGGTCAGGGCTTGACGGCAGCAGCCATAAGCGTCGTCGCCCGTGCCGTTGGTCGCCTGGTCGTCCTCCCCGTTACCTCCTTCGATTCGTGTGCAGACCCCTCCCTTCAATCAATCATTCAATCATGACGAGCAAAGCCAGTACGAAGAGTCGCGCGCGCCAGAGCGAGCCTGCGATCGCACCTCTGCCAAGTGAGTCCGCGGATGTCCCCGCAGTGAGCGGGCTTTTTCCAAATGAGCCCACAGCGGCTGCATATCAGGTGTTTGCGAGGCGGTATCGATCACGATCATTCGACGAAGTCGTCGGCCAAGATGCGATCGCCAACACGCTGCGAAACGCCATCGCACTCGGTCGAACCGCGCATGCATACCTCTTCTGTGGAACGCGAGGTGTTGGGAAGACCTCGATGGCGCGGATCTTTGCTCGGGCGTTGAATGCTGTCGATGCACTTACACAGCAGGGCGCGATCGCAGATGCAATCTTGCGCGGGCAGGACATGGATGTCATTGAGATCGACGGCGCGAGCAATCGAGGTGTCGATGATGCGCGCGATCTCATTGCCGGTGCGGGGATGTCTCCAGCGCGCAGTCCCTACAAGATCTACATCATCGACGAAGTCCACATGCTCACCCAGCCCGCGTTCAACGCGCTCCTCAAGACGATGGAAGAGCCACCTGCGCATGTGAAGTTCATTTTGTGCACGACTGAACCGCACAAGGTGCCTGCGACCATTCAGAGTCGCTGTCAACGATTCGATTTTCGATCCATCGCAACGAGTGCGATTGCGGCGCATCTGCGCTCGGTCCTCGTCAGCGAGAAACTCACTGCGGACGAGGCAGTCATCCTGCAAGTTGCTCGGCTCGCCAACGGTTCGATGCGTGATGGTCTCAGTCTGCTCGATCGATTGGTCTCTGCTGCATCGGGACATGTCTCAGTCGCGCTCGCACGTGATGTGCTTGGACTTCCGGACGAAGAATTGCTCGAGGCACTCTTGGCTGCGATTGCCACAAGTGACGCGGGAGCGGCACTCGAACGCGCGGGCGCGTTGCTCGATCAAGGGATGTCGTGCGATCACGCGCTCGACACAATCGCTTCGAGATTGCGAGATGCTCTGCTGCTGCGTGTCTGCTCTCCAGAGAGTGCGATGGTTGACCTTCCGGCAGAGTCGCGGGCAAGAATCGCAGAGCATGCCAAACACTTCGACCCGCCAGCACTCGTCCACTTGATCGCGCTCTGTGACGCGGCGGTGCGCAACGTGCGCCAGTCCGCGGTGCCTCGGGCGATCTTTGATGCGGTGATCGCACGACTCTGCATGTCTGATCACTTCATGAGCGGTGCCGCGCTGCTGGCTGCCCCTGCGCATG
>SIAP01000035.1 GCA_009691725.1 Phycisphaerales bacterium | reverse complement strand
TGTGGGCATCTCATTCTTTGGGCGTGCGTGGAGCGAACCACTGCTCATCAAATACGCGTTTGCATACGAGCAAGGAACGAAACGCCGTAAATCTCCGTTGTTTTACGACTCAATTACGCCTTCTCGCGCCGCGTCATCAGCGCACTGAACAGTCCAGGGCCACGAACATCCACTCCTGGAGTGATGCGAGACCAGCGATCAAGATCCAATCCACTCGCGCGTGACCACGCCTTTGCATCGCTCTGGGAAAATCCAAGGTGCTGATGCCCCATAGTTGTGCGATATTCACTGCGGTCATGTTCCACCATATCGATGACAAGCAATCGACCTCCCACCTTGAGCGTGCGAGCCAATTCGATCACCGCCGCAGATGGGTCCTCGACATGATGAAAGAGCAACATCGCAACTGCCGCATCGAGTGCGCAATCCTTCAGCGGCAATTTCATCACATCGCCTTTGTGAAATTCGACATTGCGCACGCCGCTCAATCTGCGCTTCGCGGCATCGATCATTGCAACCTCACGGTCGATTGCGATCACACGCGCAACATATGGTGCGATGCGCTGGGCGACTTCTCCCGTACCGCATCCAATATCGGCGATCACCCAGGATGGATCGAGCAGTCCGAGCACCGCATCTGATCCCACCGATTCTCCAAAGAGGGCGCGACGAATCGAGTCCCACTCTCCGCCGATTCGTCCGAAGAATCCCGTCGTTCCGATGCGCCGCAGTGCGATCACCGCCGCGAGTCGCGCATCGTCATCCTGAGACTGGGCACTGCCGACAAGTCGCTGACGGGTCAGTGCCCACAGTGCGCGCACGTCCTGGGCGATGAGCGCGTGATCAACTCTGTACAAACTTGTGGTCCCCTCAACTCGGCGGTTCACGAGTCCCGCATCAAAAAGTGGTTTGATGTGGCGACTTGCGGTCGACTGCGGCATTTGCAAGGCGCGGGCGAGTTCACCGACGGCGAGTTCCTGCGCTTCTAGTGCGCGCAGCACACGCAACCGCGCCGGGTCGCTGAGCATGGCCAAGAGATTTGTCCAACCCGTGGCGTCGAGCAACCCGCTCGACGATGATGGCTGTGGGCGCGATCGCGATCCACTCCCCATCTCTTAGAGTCCTGGTGGGATGGCAGTCGAAGCGTCGATCGTGACACCTTGACTCTGCAACTCTTGTGAAACGCGCGGATCTGCGGCCGAAATTCCATAGGCCTGACGCAGGCGACGCTGCCCCTCGGTTGGATTTCCAAGACGAAGTTGCAAGAGTGCGAGTTGGTAGTAAGGCTCGGTCGTCATAGGGCGAAGCGTTCCACTGTTGACTTCAATCGCCGACTGATAGGCCAATATCGCACTGTCATCATCCTTGAGTTTCACCGCATATGCACCGAGCACGAGGTAGGGCTCGACCCGCCCAAGCGCTGCGCCAGCGCCGCGAAGCAACTGATACATCTGTCCATTGTCGCCCTGGCGAAACATGACATCGGCGAGCGCGGTGATGATGGTGAGATTGCCAGGCGAATGATCGTTCGCGGTCTCGAGACAGCGCCGCGCAGTGACGAGATCGCCAAGGTTTGCCATCGCAACGCCATATCCATACTCCCCCTTCCAAAGTCCAGGAGTATTTTGAACGACAGGCTGAAATGTGTCAGCGGCTTTCTGCCACTCGCCAAACTCGAGGTAGTGGTTGCCAAGATCGATCGACTGCTCAGTCGACCGCGGTCCTTGACAGGCAGTCATCGTGATAACGATCGAGGCGAACGAGTAAGCGATCCATCGCACGGGAGTGTGGCAGTCCATTGAAATAGATTGTACGGTCATCGCCGTGGAAGGACGAGTGCACAACGTGTGGCAACCAATGGCTCTTGTGCGGCACGACGAACTCAATGGCGCAGTCCACTTCGACTGGTTTCTGGCGGGTGAATCGACTGCCCGCACCTTTCGCTGCGCGGGGCGACTCGATCAACTCAGCGGTGACTCAGAGAGTCAGTTGGTCGAGATCAACGATCACCGGCTGTTCTATGTGCATCTTGCCGAACGCTTTGAATTGTCGGATGGTCGCGGAAGTGTGACGCCAGTCGCCCGAGGATGGTGGCGCCCATCTGGGGCATCCTGCGATTCGCGCGATGAGCTGATTGAACTGCGGTGGGCACCAAGCCCGAGCGCCCGCACCTATCGCCTGACGCGAGAGTCACGCCTCGTGCCGCTCGCGTGCGATGCGGACAGCTAACCTCTCTGCGCTGTGTGGATGCTCTACTCAAACGCGACTCTCTTCGCACTGCTGGGCGCACTCTGCGGGGTACTCGTGCTCTTTGGACTGCCAGGGATCTGGATGATGATCGCGCTAGCAATCGTCAATGAATTCGCCAATGACTGGTGGCTCGGCGCCGGGGGAGATTGGCGGGCGTGGACGGCAATCGCACTCGCCGTCGGGCTCGCGCTAGGCGCCGAAGCTGTCGAGTTTATTGCGGGAGCTGTGGGCGCGCGGACGGGCGGAAGTTCGAAGTGGGGAATGGTCGGCGCGATGATGGGCGCAGTGATTGGAGCGATTGCTGGAACAGTGTTGATTCCAATTCCAATAGTCGGAACACTCGGTGGCGCAGCGCTCGGAGCCGCGTTCGGCGCAATCGTGGGTGAAATCTGCGGCGCGAAGAAGTCGCTCAAAGAGTCGGTCGCCCCCGCAGTTGGGGCGGCGAGTGGACGCATTCTCGGAACGCTCGCAAAGTTTCCGTTCGCAATTGCGGCGTGGCTGATCTTGGTCGTCGGTGCGTTCTGGCGGTAGCGCCTATGTGCTGTTCCTATACTTCCTACCCGTGACCTCTCTCAAACCATCACAACCATCTGTCCGCTGTCTGGTCGTCCGCGCGATCGTTTTCTCGATCACCGCCTGCCTATGTGGCTGCGACTCAGAGCAATCTGTCAACGCCGAGCAAGGTGGCGACCGCCTCTCGCACGCATCAAACAACATCGGCGACCAAGGATCTTGGGCCTTCGATGGAACCAACATGGACGAACGTTGGGACGAAGACCCAACCGTCATGGAACCTGACTATCCATTCGCAGGCGCACAGCCAGGCTTTGGATCGCAAGCGTTCACAAGCGACGACTGAGACTCACGGCACTTACTGCAGCATGCGCTGCACAGCGCCCGATCCGGTGGGCATTTCACTGATCGCGAGTCCCGGCTTCCAAGACTTCGAGAAACTTGTTCCATCGGCGGCGTTCTCAATGGTTGTGTGCCATCCATCAGCCCAGTACAGGTGCACGGTGCCGGCTTCAATCTGCCAAGTGCCTTGGCTGATCGCGTCAACATTTTTCATCGCCATTCCATCCGATCGCAGCGCAACGATGACCTCATACTTTGCACCCGCGAGAGCGCCAGGAATTGTCCAGACTCCCACGAATGGAATCTCGTCGCCGGTGAGTAGCACAGCCTGCCCGACATTGCTCGGCCGATCACTTGTTGGCGCGTTGGGGGCGAGTCCAGGCGCATACGAGACCTTGTGATATCCGAGTGCCGCAGTCGTGATCACGTCGCGCCATCCATCGCCATATCGAATGTCGAGCGCGCCATCCACAAGTTCCCAGCGACCGCGCTCGCCAGCAGTGCCGTGCTCCCCCTTCCACCAGGTGCTCACTGCTGCGCCGTCGCTCGACACAATCACATTGAAGAGTTCGTTCTCACCATCGGTGAGGCTCCATGTGGCGATTGACTCTTGCCGCGTGATCGGCCGCGCCCCGGTGTTCCCGATGTTGGATGTGATGACGCAACCCACTAGTGGCAACCAGGCAACGGAGAGGAGAGTCGTTTGAATTTTGCGCATGCCCGAAACTTTACCCGCCCAAACCACCCCCACATTGCCCGTACATTAGGCGTGTGCACGACGTCGACTACGCGCAAATCTTTGTTTCGATGCTTGCGATCGTTAATCCACTGCTTGGGATTCCGCTCTTCGTTAGCGTCACCGAGCAGATGACTTCTGCGCAGCGCCACCGCGCGGCGTGCTCGACTGCCATCACCGTCTTCATGGTGCTCACGACCTCCATTATTGGGGGCGAGTTCATCCTTGGACTATTCGGCATCAATGTGATGGACTTCTCGATTGCGGGAGGAATCCTCGTTCTGCTCATGGCGATCAACATGCTCAACGCCCGCGCCGATGGAGGTGCGCGCATCTCTGCGGATGAGCGGATTGAAGCTGCGCAGCGAGCGAGTGTCGCAATCGTGCCGCTTGGGATCCCACTGCTCGCTGGTCCGGGGGCGATTTCAACGGCGGTAATCGTGACTGGAATGTCTAGTACCAATCAACACAAGGCAATCTTGGTTGGACTATGCATGATCATCGGATTGCTGACCTACGCCGCGTTGCGCGCTGCCCGTGGAGTCTCGCGATTGCTAGGCATCACTGGCATGAACATCGTGAACCGCATCATGGGCCTGCTGCTCTCCGCAGTCGCCGTGAGCTTCATGGCGAATGGAATTCAACGACTCTTTCCGATATTGGCGATGCAACCCGCAGCGCCCGTGGGAATCGTGCAGCCATGACGAATGATTGCACCAGTAAGTTTGCCACCGCTACTATTGGCTGATGGCAATGAATCGGCCGCTGGTCGGCGTCATCATGGGATCGCGCAGTGATTGGGAGACGATGCGGCACGCGTGTGAGGTGCTCGATGCACTTCGCATTCCATATGAACAGCGCGTCGTTAGCGCCCACCGAACTCCAACGCAGCTCTACAGGTATGCCGATGGTGCCGCGCCGCGCGGAATCGCTGTCATCATCGCAGGGGCGGGCGGCGCAGCCCACTTACCCGGGATGACCGCCAGCCGAACATGCCTGCCAGTGCTCGGTGTGCCAGTCGAAAGTAAAACGTTGCAAGGACTCGACTCGCTGCTCTCAATCGTGCAAATGCCCGCTGGGATTCCCGTTGGAACACTGGCCATCGGACGCGCTGGCGCGATCAACGCTGCCTTGCTTGCGGCGGCGATTCTCGCTGGGAGCCGTCCAGAAATCTTGCGGGCACTTGCAGCGTGGCGATCGCGACAGACTCTCGCGGTGCTCGCAGATCCCGATCCCGCCGCACCCCAGAGAGCCAAGCGCAAGAAGTCCCCGAAGTCGAAACGCGCAACATCGCGAAAGACACGCACGTGAAGATTGGCGTCGTCGGCGGCGGACAACTCGCGCGAATGCTCGGTCTTGCTGGGTTGCCACTGGGCTTTCAGTTTCGTTTTCTCGAACCCTCGAGCGATTGCCCCGCTGCCAATCTTGGCGAAATCATTCGCGCACCATACGACGATGCGCAAGGGCTCGAACGATTCGCGTGCGACATCGAATGCGCGACATACGAGTTTGAAAACGTTCCCGCAGAGACCGCACGCTGGCTCGATGAGCGACTAACTCTTGCGCCAACTCCGCGCGCACTTGCCATCGCCCAAGATCGCATCACAGAGAAGGCGACGTTTCGAGAACTCGGCATCCCAGTGCAGGCAACTGCTGGAATCAAGTCTCTGTCAGACATCGCCAGTGCTGTGCGAACTGTCGCACTACCGGCAGTGCTCAAGACACGACGGCTTGGATATGACGGCAAGGGACAGCGCGTGTTGCATGCCTCCGAGAAAGACGCGGCGGAGAGTGTGCGCGTCGCATGGGTTGAACTTGGTCGTGTTCCCTGCATCCTCGAGTCATTTGTCTCGTTCACTGCCGAAGTCTCGCAGATCGCAGTGCGTGGTCGCAAACGCGCCCACACCCCCGCCATCGCCTTTTATCCGCTCACCCAGAATGAACACCGCGGCGGAATCCTGTGGAAGAGTGAGTCTCCCGCCCCCTGTGACCCGACGGGAGAACTTGCCGCGAGTGCGCAGCAGTACGTCAAGCGACTCATGGAGTCACTCGACTACATCGGCGTCATCGCCGTTGAGTTTTTCGTGACCAGCGCTGGCCTCGTCGCAAACGAAATGGCTCCGCGAGTTCACAACTCAGGACACTGGACCATCGATGGATCGGTGACAAGCCAATTCGAGAATCATTTACGGGCCGTTGCCGGTCTTCCACTCGGATCGACGCACGCGCATGGGTCGAGCGTGATGATCAATCTTGTTGGGCGGGCTCCGATCACGGCGCGACTGCTCGAGATTCCCCATGCCCATGTGCACCTCTACGGAAAGGGAGCGCGCGCGGGGCGCAAGATTGGTCACGTCACGCTGACTGCGCCAACGGCTCAGGACCTTGACGATCCCGCCGCGTTGCTCGCGCAACTCGCGGCGTGGGATTCCTAGTACCAGCACTCTTGGCAGCCGCTTCCAGCCGCGCCGTCGCGATCGCAAGCGCTTCGTCGCTGATGTCGATTCCGATTGCGCGTCGTCCAGAGTTCACGGCAGCCACGAGCGTTGTTCCACTTCCGCAGGTGGGATCGAGCACTGTGCCTTGCGGTGCGCAGCAAGCCCGCACGAGTATGTCGAGAAGCGCAATGGGCTTCTGCGTTGGCCATCCTGTGCGCTCAATGGCCATGTTGTTGATCGACGCGATATCAAGCACATCGGTGGACTTTTTCATCCGTCCGCGCAGTCGCGCGCTGCGCGCCGGCACTAGCGGAGGCTCGAACCAATACTCGGCAGTGCGTCCGTAGAAAAAGATGTCGTCGTGCTTGCGCGCAAAGGATCGCGGCCCAGATCCGCCCAGTCCATACGACCAGACGAGATGGTTGACAAAGTTTTCACTGCCAAAGATCTCGTCGAGCATCAAGCGCACGTGATGACTCGTATGCCAATCGACGTGCACCAAGATTGATCCGGTGTCGCGCAGAACTCGGTAGCTCTCCTGCAGCCGCGGCGCGAGAAAGGCGCGATAGGCGGCGATGTCGCCAAATCGATCGGCAAAGTGCAACCCTGATCGCCCGCGTCGTTCGCTGCCAGAATTGAATGGCGGATCGAGATAGACCAGATCAACGCATCCCGCAGGAAGTTCTGCGAGCACGCGCATGCAGTCGCCGCCAAGCAGCATCCACGGAGCACCATCGAGTGGATCGATCCGCTTCTGCACGGTGATTAGGATGCTTCTGCGCGGGGATGCGCGCGGTCGTATGCCTCGCGCATGCGCGCAGTCGTGAGGTGCGTGTAGACCTGGGTGCTAGAAAGCGATTGGTGACCAAGCAATTCCTGCACCGCGCGCAGATCGGCACCGTTATCCAAGAGATGTGTCGCGAACGAATGGCGAATCGTGTGGGGCGAGATATCTGGATCGAGCCCCGCAATCTTCAGATACTTCGAGACTTTGCGCCGAACAGAACGACTCGAGAGGCGGGATCCCAACTTGTTCACAAAGAGGGGTCGAGTCGAATCCATCGGAACTTTCTCAGCCTCGGCGCGCACCAAGTAGCGAGCGATTGCCGCCATCGCATGCGACCCGATCGGCACCGCGCGCTCGCGACGACCCTTGCCCTTCACCTTGAGCTGGCTTCCTTCCACCACGAGATCACCGCGGTTGATCGCGACAACCTCGCTCACACGGATTCCAGTCGAATAGAGTGTTTCGAGAATCGCGCGATCACGCGCCCCGAGCAGGTCGGCATCGCTGGGAGCGGCGAGCAGCCGCTCAACTTGATCGACGCTGATCGCCTTGGGCAAACGCCGCGCCTGCTTAGGAGTGCGAATCAACGTCATCGGATTGCTTGATGTCAGACCGCGCTTCTCCATCCACTTGTGAAACGACCGCAACGTGGCGATCTTTCGCGCGGTGGTCGCTGCGGAGTAATTCTGTCCAGCGAGATGGGTCAGAAACGCCCGCACGACCTCAACATCAGCCGCGAGCAGCCTTCCGCAAATTGTGCCGGTTGCATTTGTGTCGCGCTTCTCGAGTACGGCCTGCTCGCGCGCCTCATCGAAGTCAATCCCATATTCACCAGCGATGAAATCAGCGAACTGGCGCAAATCGAGGCCGTAGCAGCGCGATGTGTATGGGCTGAAGTGACGCTCGTCGATCAGGTACGAGAGAAACTGCGCAATGATTGGAACGGAAACGCTCATGTGTCATTCTTTCAAGAAAATTGGATGTTCTCAGACCAGCCCTCAGACCAATTCTTTATCGGCATTCTGCCCGCGGCGCAATAATGCTAGTCCGATAAATCCTCGTTTTCCCAACTTTTCTGCCGTCTTCGCTGCGGTGGTGGCTCGGGAGGCGCATCGGTACACTCTTCCTCCCCCATCATTCACCCACCCACTCGATTGCGTAGCTCAGCTGGTAGAGCAAGTGGCTTTTAACCTCTAGGTCCTGGGTTCGATCCCCAGCGCAATCATTCGTTTTCTGTTCACACGCGACGTATCTCCGAATGCTTGTAGTTCACGCAAATTGGTCTGACGGTTGCCTCCACCTGTGGGGCGAATCACTTGCTGCCGCAGGGCGTGGCGGTGCGACTGTTGCTCCTGCACACGCGTTCGCTGCCCCCGCGCCAGATGTGCGCCGCGCAATCGAAATGGTTGTTGGATCGCTCAACGGCGCGAAAGAAAAACACCTTGATCTCTTGTTGCCGCACGTCGCCGAATCTTCCGCTGCCCACACGATGCGCCACGCCCCGCTCGCATCAAGTCGCCTAGCTGGACTTCTTGGACAGTCTTCAAGCGACGAAGAGACACTCACACTCGAACTCATCCGCGTACCAACGATCGCGCTGACTGCGAAAACTGCCCTTCCACTTCTGCTGCAGTTGCGCGAGATTGAGGGCATTCACAATGATCACTTTGTCACTGCGCACGCAATGCACTGGTGGCTTGCTTTGGCGCAGTTTGCCCTCGATTGTGTGATCGATCAACGGGTGATTCCCACAGTGCTGCAGCGGCGCGATGGAACCTACAGCGCTCAGTGGCGTCCCTGGCTGAATGATGCCGATGCCAACACCCAACTTGCTGATTTGCTCGCCAGCATGCCCGCCGCGGCGCGATCGATCGACGGATCAAGCGACCATCCTTGGCCAATTGTCGACTCATTCTTGAGCGCAATGGTCGACGCGATCATCCGCACCGCGCTAGTCGAAGATGACTTCGAAGATTCGATTGCAGACTTCGACCCAGCCACTGATCCACATGCGGCATGGCTCTCGGGATTGCTCGGCAAATCTGACGCGATCAAGATTGGACGACGGGCAACGTTTGATGTGTTGCGTGATACGCGCGGATGGTTGGGGGTGCTCGACGAAGCACGTTCGACCACTGGTCTGCGACTGCACTTCGAAGTGCGCGAGCCAGACCTCGACCCAAACGAGGATGGCACCGATGCAAACTGGCGCGTCTGCTTTGGACTGGTCGATCCTGAAGCTCCTGAATCGGTGATCGATGCGCAGTCGCTCTTCGAACGGGCTGGGGGAAGACGCGGCAGCGCACAATCGGCGCGCACCGAAGAACTTTCGGAGATGCTGCTGAAAGAACTTGCGCGCGCGAGCCGCATTTGGCCTGAACTAGAAGAGGCACTCCAAGAAGAGAGTCCGTCGGGTCTCGATCTCGACACCCGCCAGATCTATCAATTCATGCGCGATTTGCGCCCGATTTTGCTCGAGGCTGGTTTCTTTGTCGAAGTGCCAGAGTGGTGGGGAGAATCGGCGAGCCGCATCAATGCAAACTTGCTCATCGACTCGCCAGAGCATCCTCCGACCATGCTCGACGCGGGGTCGCAGGCAATGGGATCGCAAGGCGCGGGTCTTGGACTTGGCCTGCAGTCACTCGTTGGCTATCGCTGGCAGGTTGCGCTTGGAACGCAAATCGTCTCGATTGAGATGCTCGAAAAACTGTCGCAGCGCGGCGCACCACTCGCGCGGGTTGGTGGACGATGGGTTGACTTGCGCCCCGAAGACATTGATTCTGCGCTCAAGTTCTTGCGCAGTCATCCTGGTGGACAGATGAGCCTCGTCGAAGCGCTGCGCATGGCACACGGAATTGATGGACCACCCGAAGCGCTGCCAGTTAGCGGTGTGCAAGCCACGGGATGGGTTCGCCAGTTGCTTTCGGGCAACGATGCTGCTGAGAGTTTTCAGATGGCAGAACCACCCGAAGCATTTCGCGGAACGCTGCGCCCTTATCAACTCTCAGGACTCAGCTGGCTCGCGTTTCTCGACCGACTTGGGCTCGGCGCATGTCTCGCAGATGACATGGGACTTGGAAAGACCATCCAACTCATCGCTCTCTTGCAGCATGAAAGGGCAACGAATGGCGGAATACCGCCCGGCCCATCGCTGCTCGTCACTCCGATGTCGGTGCTGGGAAACTGGAAACGCGAACTCACTCGATTCGCTCCCGAACTCACCGTGCATATTCACCATGGACTCGACCGCCCTGCTGGCGAGCGCTTCTGTGAAATGGCGCAGTCCCATGATGTCGTGCTCACGACATATGCGATTGTCGTGCGCGATCAAGAGACGATGCAAAATGTGCCGTGGCGGCGCGTCGTGCTCGACGAAGCGCAGTACATCAAGAACCCGCCAACGAAGCAGACCGCGGCGATTCGTTCGCTCAAGACGCGATCACGGGTCGCGCTTACTGGAACTCCAGTCGAGAACCGACTCGCAGAACTTTGGTCGATCATCGAGTTTTGCTGTCCTGGATATCTCGGCACGAATCAGGATTTTCGGCGGCGCTTTGCGGCTCCTATCGAACGCAACCGCGACCGCGATGCGGCAGAACGACTGCGCGCACTCGTGCGTCCATTTATTTTGCGCCGACTCAAGACCGATTCAACAGTCATCAGCGATCTGCCACCGCTCGTGGAGAGTCGCCAGCACATCACCCTCACCGCCGAGCAGATGCGCCTCTACGACCAAGTTGTGGCTGAAATGCTCGGCAAGGTTGATGCCACCGAGGGAATTCGTCGCCGCGGGCTCGTGCTGAGTGCGCTTGTCAAACTCAAACAGATTTGCAATCATCCCGCGCATTTTCTGGGTGAGGCGTCGGGCGAAATTGGGCATCAGCCAAGAAGTGTCGCCAAGGATGCTCCCGCGCCGACGATCGAAGTGGACACCGACGAAGATGTCGACTCAGGAGCGCTCGTCACGCTGCCGCCATCGGCGCTCGCGCCTGGGCGCAGCGGAAAGACGCAGCGACTCATCGAGATGCTCGAAGAGGTTGTCGCGGCCGGCGACTGCGCGCTGATCTTTACGCAGTACCGACAGATGGGACACCTGCTCGTGGGAATGATTCGGCAAGCACTCGATGTCGAGCCGCTCTTTCTGCACGGCGGAACACCGCAGGCAAAGCGCGATGCGCTGGTCGAGCGCTTTCAGAAGTCTGATGGAACAACTCCAATCTTTGTGCTCAGTCTCAAGGCCGGTGGAGTCGGTCTGAACCTGACTGCGGCGAATCATGTCTTTCACTTCGATCGCTGGTGGAATCCTGCCGTTGAGAATCAAGCCACTGATCGAGCATTTCGTATCGGTCAGACCCGCACCGTCAACGTGCACAAATACATCTGCACTGGCAGTCTTGAAGAACGCATCGATCAGATGATCGAGGCGAAGACCGAACTCGCAACCAACATCATTGGTGCTGGCGATGCGTGGCTCACTGAACTCTCAACTGGTCAATTGCGCGAATTGCTCACCCTGCGCCACTCTGGATTGGAAGGTGGCGAGTGATGCAGCGCCAAGAACAGAACAAACCGCGCCAGCCCGAGAATCCTCGGCGCGTCATCGGTGGATACAAATTCAAACGCAAGCAAGGGGTCACCGACTTCGCGTGGACCGCCGATCTCTTCCTGCGGGCGATTCTCGCGGGGGCGGATGCGAATGAGCGCGAAGAAGGACTCGCCTACGCAATTTCTGGACAGACCGTAAAGATGATTCCGTCGATCGGTCGCATCGAAGCAGATGTGCAGGGTCGTTCATCGCGTCCCTATCGACTCGAACTCACTTTCACCCAGTGGACTCCCGAAGAGTGGGATCGCATCATCGCCGCACTTTCTGCAGAGGCCGTCTTTGCGGCGCGTTTTCTCGTTGGAGAGTTGCCGCCGACTGTCGCGCCGCTGCTCGCATCGCTCGCCGTCAAGGCGCCAGTTGTCGCGGTCAAACCCGGATCGAAAAGCAACAGTGACCCGGTGGTGAGTTGCACCTGTGGAGCGGCGCAAATCTGCAAGCATGTCGTGGCGATGTCGTACATCTTGGCAGAACGCCTCGAAGAAGAACCGCTGCTGATCTTTCAACTTCGTGGGATGCCCGTCGCGCGGCTACTCGAGCAGATTCATCAGACCCGCACACTCTCGACGCGCGGCGAGAATCAAGCCCATCCGCTGCCCCCTGCTGCGACCGACGATTCGCTCGTGACGCCGCTCGAGAATGCACTGCATGACTTCTGGCGCCCTGGACGCCGCCTGCAAGAACTTGAATCACGACCGGTGCCAACTCATACACCCCACGCGCTCTTGCGACGACTCGGAGCGAGCCCGATGGGTGGAAGGTTTCCGCTGGTTGGACTCCTCGCAACGATCTACGACACTGCGCGCACGCGGGGAATCTTGCTGCGCGACCGCGACTCAACCGCGAGCAGTGCGAGCAGTGCGAGCAGTGCGAGCAGTG
>SIAP01000003.1 GCA_009691725.1 Phycisphaerales bacterium | reverse complement strand
TTGCGATCGACCTGCGTGGCGATCTTTTCATCATTGGTCATGATCATGCCGCCGCGCGGTCCACGCAGAGTCTTGTGAGTCGTCGTCGTGACAAGTTGCGCGTGTGGAAAGGGACTCGGATGAACGCCCGTTGCGCAGAGACCGGCGATATGCGCGATGTCTGCCATGAGCAGCGCGCCAACTTTGTCTGCGATGGCACGAAAGCGTGCGAAGTCGATCACGCGCGAATACGCCGAGTATCCACAGATGATGAGCTTGGGTTTGTGCTCGAGCGCGAGTCGTTCGATCTCGTCGTAGTCGAGCGTTTCGGTGGTCGCGTCCAATCCGTAGTCAACGATCTTGTAAAAGGTGCCGCTGAAGTTCACCTTGAGCCCATGGCTCAGGTGGCCACCCGCCTTGATCGGCAGGCTCAACACCGTGTCGCCGGGATTCAACACCGCCATGAACGCGGCGATGTTTGCATTCGCTCCACAGTGGGGCTGCACGTTGGCGTAAGCGCATCCAAAGAGTTGCTTGGCGCGGTTGCGCGCGAGGTCTTCGGCCTGATCGTGAAACTCACAGCCGCCGTAGTAACGCTTGCCTGGATAGCCCTCGGCGTACTTGTTGGTCATCCACGATCCAGCCGTGTGCATGACGGCGCTGCTCACATGATTCTCACTGGCGATGAGTTCAAGTGTGGATTCTTGCCGAGTGCGTTCGCTGGCCAGAATGCGAGCCAAATCTGGATCGACGCGCGTCAACATCGCGGTCAAACTGTCGGACATAGTGCACATATGTGCGGCAGAAGCGGGCGATTGCGGTGCTGCGGTGGTCATCAATTCGATGGTACTGCGGCACTGGCGCAGATATCGTGGCAAGCATGGCACACCACATGATGAACCTTGCCGGCGCGACAGTCATCGTCGAGCACCAACGTGGATGTGCGAGAACTCGCTACCGAAAGGGCCGCACGAGAGCTAGCCCAACCAAGCCGCCAGCCGAAGTAATGGATGCCGCCGCGTTGATCGGTGACTTCATCTCTGGACGGGCGATCTCGGCGGCGGCCATCACACGCATGCTGCCGACGGTTCCCCCCTTTCACGCCGCGTGCTGGCGCGCTTCGCTGGCAATTCCACGCGGACAAACGCGCACATATCAATGGCTCGCTGCGGCTGCTGGACGCCCAAAGGCCCACCGCGCAGCTGCGGCGGCAATGGCGAAGAATCCACTCGCACCACTCGTGCCATGTCACCGGGTGGTGAGTGCCAATGGGCTCGGCGGATTTTGTGGAGCGATGGCGAAGCCATCAGAGCGCTCCCCCACGCACTGGGCTCTCGCGATGAAACTTCGGATGCTCGAGAGTGAACGCGTGCCGAAAGCCCCTCGCAAAGCGCACAGAGTGAGATAGTTTTTCTACACTCGCCCCCGCAATGAATATCACCATGGTTGGTACTGGGTATGTCGGACTTGTGACGGGCGCATGCTTCGCAGAGATGGGCAACAACGTCACCTGCCTGGACGTTGACGCTGCCAAGATTGCAACACTTCGCAAGGGCGAGAGTCCCATTTATGAACCGGGGCTCAGCGAGATGATCGTGCGCAACGCCAACGCCCATCGTCTCTCCTTCACGACCGACAAGGCTGCGGCATACCGTGATGCGCGAATCATCTTCATTTGCGTCGGGACCCCAAGCCGCGACGACGGCAGTGCGGACTTGAAGTATGTGCTCAGCGTTGCAGATGACATCGCGTGCGAACTCGAGCGGCTCGGCCCGAGCGCCCCAACGAAAACCATCGTCGTCAAGAGCACCGTTCCTGTTGGAACGAGCCACCGCGTGCGCGATTCGATCGCAGCGAAGACCACCGTGCCATTCCACATCGCCGACAACCCGGAGTTTCTCAAGGAAGGCGATGCGATCCAGGACTTCATGAAGCCCGACCGCGTGGTCTGTGGCGTTGACAATCCTGAAACTGCCGAGACGATGCGCGCCTTGTACGACCCATTCGTGCGGCAGGGCAATCCGATTTTCATTCTGGATGTTCGGAGTGCAGAAATGGTGAAGTACGCCAGCAATGCGATGCTTGCCTGCAAGATCTCGTTCGTCAACGAGATGGCCAACCTCTGCGAGCTCTACGGTGCAGACATCGGTGCGGTGCGCGAGGGCATGTGCGCCGACAAGCGCATCGGCAATCAATTCCTCTACCCCGGGCTTGGGTATGGCGGCTCTTGCTTCCCAAAAGATACCCAGGCGGTCGTCTCGATGGGTCGCGAAGTTGGGTTGGACTGCAAACTGAACGCCGCGGTCCACGAGGTCAATCAGGACCAGCGAGGTCATTTCTGGAAGAAGATCACCACTGAACTTGCTGCGGGAGCGCCCGGTCGTCCGGGTGGCAGTTTGAGCGGTAAATCCTTGGCTTTTTGGGGGGTTGCATTCAAACCCAAGACCGACGATATTCGAGAGGCACCCAGCCTGACTCTCATGCAACTGGCCTTGGACGCTGGCGCAAAGGTGCGGGCGTACGACCCAGTCGCGCTCGATCACCTCGCCCACGAGATGCCAACCGTGGACCGCTTCACGGACCAGTACGAGGCACTCGATGGAGCGGAGGCGCTCGTGATCTGCACAGAATGGGCTGAATTTCGATCACCTGACTTCGCAGAGATGCTCCGAAGAATGCAAAGACCGGTCATTTTCGATGGTCGAAATCTCTTCCGATCGAGTCAGATGCGCGATGCGGGCTTCGTCTACGCATCGATCGGTCGCGCGACCGTTCGACCCGGCGCCCGTTGATCGACCACAAAAGTGCCTAAAAATAGCAGTTTCTGGTGCTGCGCTCTTGCAATGCATCCATGAAATGCCGTACATTTGCGGTGCCGCACTGGAAGTGTGGATGGGAGCGAGACCATTTTCTCGATCGGGTTAGTCAATAGAAAGGACATCACAGGATGGCAACAATGACAAAGAAGTCCAGCGCCAAGAAGGCGACGAAGGCTCCAAAGGCAGCGAAAGTAACCGCAAAGAAGGGGTTCAAGCCAACATCTTCGAGCAAGGTTCGCACTCGCAGCCAAGTCATCGCAGAGCTCGCAGCTGCGTCTGACATCAAGCGCACCGTTGTGAAGGAAGTGTTTGACAATCTCTCCACGATCATCGGCGCCGATCTCGGCAGCCGCGGTCCAGGCGTGTTTAGTTTCTTCGGTCTCATGAAGATGAAGACTGTCAAGAAGCCAGCAACGAAGGAGCGAACCGGAGTCAACCCATTCACTGGCGAAACTCAGGTCTTCAAGGCGAAGCCAGCGAGCAAGAAGGTTCGCGTTCGTCCAACGAAGGCGCTCAACGCTTTGGTTGGTTGAGACGATCTCGATTTTTAAATGTCTCGCGACATTTCACGCGATCTCGCTTCGGCGAGGTCGCGTTTTTCTTTGATGCATTGGCTCGACGCATTGGCTCGACGCACGCGGATGATTGATTCGCGGCGGCTACTTCGCCTCGAGTGCGCGGCGTAGATTTCCATCACAGCGCAGGAGATGGGCCTCTGCGGCGGTGCGATCCATTGTGCGTGAGCGCATCACAAGCGCCGTCTTGACACGGCCCCCGCCCTCCTGCAAAAGCGCTGCTGCAGAGGGGCGATCCAGCGATGGATCGAGCATCTGGAGGACTCGAATTGCGCGATCCACCAACTTGTCATTCGTGGCGGCGAGGTCCACCATCAGATTGCCATGCACCTTTCCCAACTGTGTGAAGAGCAGCGTCGTGATGCAATTGAGTGCAAGTTTCGTCGCGCTGCCCGCTTTGAGACGCGTTGATCCCGTCAGCATCTCTGCTCCAGTGGCGAGCACGATGAGATGATCACAGTCGGCCGTGCGTTCGCGTGGCGAGCAGACGAGCAATGCCGTGAGCGCACCGCGAGCCTTCGCCAACGGAATCGCTCCCAGTGCGTACGGTGTGGTTCCCCCCGCCGCGATGGCGAGCACTGCATCGCTCGCACCGAGCGCGTGTGCGACGAATTCTGCTTCGGTTCCCTGTGGATCATCCTCTCGTCGCTCGCTACTGCGACGAAGTGCCACGTCGCCACCGGCAATGAGTCCGATGACTTGCGATGGATCGCTGCAGAATGTTGGCGGGCATTCGCTTGCGTCGAGGACGCCCAGTCTTCCGGACGTTCCCGCACCACAGTAGAAGAGACGACCACCATGACGCACGCGCGGGACGAGTGCATCAATGAACGCCGCGAGCGCGGGCGCCGCATTCGCAACCGCTTGGTGAACCACCGCGTGATCCTGCGCCATCGCCTGCACCTGCTGCAGTGTGGTGAGTTGATCGAGGTGAGTGGAGGTTAGATTGCGTTGCTCGGTGGCAACGCGACCGCGATCAGGTGGAAGGATCGGTTGCGTCATTGGGAGTCACGCATGCGCAGCGGTCATGGATCGAGGATTGAGCCCGGCACACTCCCCAGCGGCGAAGCTTTGAGTTCGCGCGTAAAGAATGTCCACATCGCATTCTCCTCCGTTGGTCCAAAGCCGCCATGCGCAGCCTTTGGAAAGAAGAGCATGTCGAATGAAAAGTCTCGGTCGTAAAGTTTCTGCGCGAGCGCCCATCCATTGCTCGGATGCACATTGTCGTCCTGCATCCCGTGGATGAGGAGGAGTTTTCCTGCCATGCGATCGGCGTGCAGAACCACGCTGCCGTCGTCATAGCCGACCTTGTTCTCTGCGGGAGTTCGCATGAATCGCTCGGTGTAGATGCTGTCGTACTGCCGCCAATCCATGGGTCCCGATCGTGCCACCGCGGCCTTGAAGATGTCGGGAAAGCGCACGAGTGCGAGGGCAGCGATGTACCCGCCGTAAGACATCCCAGTGATCCCAACCCGCGTGGGGTCGATCCCAGCGCGCGTCGAAAGTTGGCGCACGGCAGCCGCTTGATCGTCCATGTCCGGACCACCGAGCTTGAGATAGGTCGCATCCTCGAAGGCCTTGCCGCGTCCTGGTGTTCCACGATTATCCAAGCGCAACATCACAAATCCGAGTTCACATTCGCGCGCAGGCGCAGAGAACGTGTTGGACACCGTTGCGAAGTAGGGTCCGCCGTAGACCTCCACGAGCAGGGGCCACGATCGTGCCGAATCGAATCCGCTTGGGAAGTGGAGCGTTCCGTACAAGTCTGTGACTCCATCGGCAGCCTTCACACATACGAGCTGTGGAGGCGGGAGTCTGCGCGAAGACCACACGTCGCTCGGAGCCTGCGCGAGCGTTGCGACGATCCCTCCGCTCATTCGATACAGCCGCGTGGATGGCGGCTCTGCGATCGTCTCATCACTCGCGACAAAGAATTGTGCATCACTCGAGATTCGGAATCGCCCGTAGTGGCGGTCGTGCGCGGTCAACCTGCGCTGCTCGGTGCCGTCGAGTGTGACAGACATGAGCTGTGGATTGATCGGCGTTTCGGCTGGGAATGCGGTGTAGAAGAGCAGACCCGCCTCCTCATGGACCTCGACGATTTTCCCAACGGGATAGTCACCGCTCGTGAGGGTGATGACAGACTCTGTGTCGAGCGAACGAAGTTCATACTGCTTGAATCCCGACTTCTCGGTCGACCAGATGAAACGACGACCATCCGCGAGGTACTCCATCTGCGGACGGTGGTGATTCCAACAGGGTTGTTCTTCGCGCACGATCACGCGCACGACACCCGTCGCAGCGTCTGCCGAACAGAGTTCAAGCACATCGTGCCTTCGATTGAGCCGATGAAAGAGCAGTTGATCGCCGCGTGGGGAATACGCAACTCCATAGATGTACTGGTCAGCGCTGCCGACATCGATCGAACGAATGAAACTCGATGCGTCGGCGACTGGATCCGCGGGAGCGTCGGTCGCACAGAATTCCTTGACATCGACCACGCACAAACCAGCAGTCGGGTTGGGGTCGCCAGGCTTTGGGTAGCGCTCCGTCTCGATTGACGGACGCAATTTGGTCAGTCCTGAAAGCAGTGTGTAAAGCGGAACATTTCCATCGTCGAACTTGTAGAACGCCAACTGTTCACCTTGTGGACTCCACCACATCGCAGTCGACTGATCGAGTTCTTCTCCATACACCCAACTGGCCGTGCCGTAACGCATCGTCGCAGTCCCATCCGTCGTGACTGCACGCTCGGGCTTTCCATCGCACTTCAAGTAGAGATTTCCGCCGCGCGACTCTGCAAGCATTGTTCCATCGACCGATGGCGTCACCGCGTGCTGTCGCCCTCGCTGCGGTCCCGCTCCACCTCCTCGTTGGTGCGAAATGCGCGGAGCGGCCGCCGCGGGGACATTGCCACCGGGGGCTGCCGTGATCTCACCCGTTGAGAGGTTGACCGTGAACCACTCCCCGTCCTTGCGAAACCACGCGCTCGTGTGCGCAGGATCCCATCGAACATCCCGAATTGAAGCGAGGCGTTGACTTGCGAACTCGGATGCGATTTCTTCCCCACGCGCACCTCCGGGGAGTTGATTGAATGGAATCCAGTCCGCGCTCGCGCTCGCGGTCAACATCACTGCGACGACCCATGAAATCGTTCTTCTCATTCGTTACCCCACTCGTGCGATCGTTTGAAATTCTGCGAATCGGTGCTGGACTTCCTCTGTCGAGACCGTGCGCATTCGATCCAGCCCAAACGATTCGAGCGCAAAGCTGGCGACGACCGTGCCGTGTGCCATCGCCGACTGCAATGCGACAAAGTCATCGCGACTCTCTCGCGCAATGTGTCCCATGAATCCACCTGCGAAACTATCTCCGGCGCCCGTTGGATCCACCACATGCGCGTCGTCGATTGGGTATGCCGGAACCACTGCCATGCCGTCTCGGTGAATCAAGATGGCACCGTGCTCACCCTTCTTGACGACGACGAATCGCGGTCCAAAATCGAGAATCTTCCTTCCAGCACTGATGGCATTGCGAAATCCGGTCAGCTCGCAGGCTTCGCTGTCGTTGATGATGAGACCATCGACGCGCCGCAGAAGTTCCGTCAATTCACCATGCGCCGTGCGAATCCACAAGTCCATCGTGTCTGCAACGACCAGCGTGCGATGTGGAAACTGATCGATGAATCCGAGTTGCACCGACGGATGAGTGTTTCCGAGAAAGATCAATTCGCTATCGCGATACAACGCTGGCACGATCGGCGGTGCCTCTTGCAACACGCCGACTTCCGTGAAAAGCGTTTCGCGTCGATTGACATCGTCGAAGTAACGACCACCCCACGCAAAGGTCTTCGACTGCGGGCGCGTTTCGAGACCAGCGATGCAGACACCTTGAAGTGTGGCCAGAATTTCGCGGTGTTCTGCGGGCCAATCTCCACCAACAGCCGCGACGACGCGCACCGGCGAGAGTTTGCTCGCAGCGGCAGCGAAGTACGCAGCACTCCCTCCAGAGACCCCCTCTCGCTTGTCGCGCGGCGTGTAGACCGTGTCAATACCAATGGTTCCTGTGACGACGAGTTTCATGACTGGTGTGTGTCGCTCTTGGCGAAACTGCGAGCCCAACCGATGCCGATGGCGACTCCCGTCAACGATCCCGCCACGACATCCATCGGCATCAAACGCATTTGCGGCGGGAGCGCGTTGGCTGCGAACGCCACGCCGAGATCGCCGCTCAGCCGCATTGCCGTGACGAATTGAGAGAGGCCGATCGCCAGGATCGGTGCAACGAATGCCACGATCGGCTGCACTCTCGGTGCCATCATTCGATAGGCGATTCCCACCACGACGCCGCCGAGGCACGCGCCACCGAATGCCTGCCCCTTGAGCATGTTGCGCACCACACACCACACCACGATTGGAACGACGATTGCAACGAGTCCAGCACGGAGAGCCTCAGGGTCGAAGTACTCAAGCCACCACGATTCGCCGGGGCGTCGAGTCTCGATATCGGGTGGCGATCCTGCAAATCGAAAGATCGTTACGACAGCAATCGCGGTTGGAATTGACCAGATCATCGACTCGACTGCAATCGAGACGAATGATGCGTCTTCAAAGAACGCACCAGACACCGCAGCACTTCGCAGTGACAGCGCAGCAAGTCCAGTCCCCAACACAAAGACTCCAACGACTGCGTTGACGAGTTTCCCGGCGATCATGCCAAGCGCCGTGAGAAGCACCATCAGGATGCACATCGTGACGACCGCAGCAGAAGTTGATGTCGCAAGCGTGACGCATCCCGCAGGCTCGGCACGAGCATCGAGGAATTGCTGCGACGCGCTGACCCCCAGCCACATCGCGGTCCCAATCGTGACGGTCAGAACAACACCGCGAATCCATGGCCGCTCCATCATGCGTGCCGCCTGCTGTGTCGAGTGTGACGTCGCTACCGAAGTGGTCATCATGCAAGGTGTATCCGCAGGAGTGCTCGGACGCAATGTCCAAGTATCCTCGCTGCGGTGACACACACTTCTTCAACCCTCACGCTGGATGGTCGTGCGCTCTCCGTCGATGCTGTCGCTGCAGTTGCACGCGATGGTGTGCGCGTCAAACTCGATGAGAACTGTGCGAGGCGCATGTCGCAGGTCCGCGACGGCATGCTGGCGACCGCCGCCACGGGCGATGCCCTCTACGGAATCAACACGGGATTCGGCTCCTTCGCTCATGTTCGACTGCCGCGCGATCAGCTGGCGCGCCTCCAGACCAACATCGTGCGCTCCCACGCTGCCGGCGTTGGAGATCCGCTCGACGACCAGAGCGTGCGAGGGATGATGGTGGTGCTCGCTGCAAGCCTTGCCCGAGGCCATTCGGGAGTTCGACCGCAGCTCGTGGAGTCGATTCTGGCACATCTCAATCAGGGACTCACCCCACTCGTTCCCTCGCGCGGATCTGTGGGTGCGTCTGGCGACCTTGCTCCGCTGGCACACATCGCGCAGGGGTTGATCGGCGAGGGAGTGATGCGCGTCGAGGGTCGCGTGATGGATGCGCATGACGCACAACGCGCCGCCGGGATCGAGCCGATAGTCCTGCAAGAGAAGGAAGGACTCGCGCTGATGAATGGCACGCACATGATGGCGGCGCTTGGTGCGCTGGCAATTCACGATGCGCGAAATGTCCTCCACGGCGCCGTCGCTGCGACCGCCATGGCGATGGATGGATGCCGAGGCGCAGCGTCAGTCCTCGACGAGCGAATCCATCATGTGCGCAATCAGCAGGGGCAGATGGCTGCGGCAGCGGCACTTCGGCAACTCCTGCAGAATTCGCAGATCGGTCCATCGCACGCCGACAACGATCCTCGCGTCCAGGATCCCTACTCACTTCGCGCTTCGCCGCAGGTGCTTGGCGCGGTCATGGAGAGTGCGCAGTTCGCAGCGCAGATCATCGAGAACGAGTTGGGTGCTGTGACCGACAACCCATTGGTCTTCGAGTCACAGACCGGCCCAGGGGGGGCGTGGCAGGTGCGTTCGGGTGCCAACTTTCATGGCATGCCGCTGGCGATCGCGCTGGATCTTCTCAAGATCGCACTGTGCCATCTCGCCGGGATTGCTGAGCGGCGCATTTTCTGGGCGCTTTCTGGGCATGACAAGGAGAACAAACTTCCGGCGCATCTTTCAGCCCAACCCGGAGTGCACAGCGGATACATGATCGTGCAGTACACCGCCGCAGCATGCTGCAATGAACTGCGCACACTTGCGCATCCCTCAAGCGTTGGCAACATTTCCACATGCGCAGGCATCGAGGATTACAACAGCATGGGCGCAACGAGTGCATTGCACGCGCGTGATGCAATCCGGTTGACGCGTGATGTGATCGCCTGCGAATTGCTGGTGATGGCCGAGGCCATCGATTACCAACGACCACTCCTCAGCGGCACCGGCGTCGAGCACGCACACCATCTCGTGCGCATGAAAGTGAAACGACTCACGGATGACCGCTCTCCAGCACCTGATATTGCAGCGATTTCCGCGCTCATCGCCGAGGGCGCACTGCGCGTCCCCGCACTGTCGCTCCTCTAGACTCGCAACAATGACCAGCCAACGCTCCGTCACTTCGGATCGGATGATCCGTGCGCCTCGCGGAAGTGCCATGACCTGCAAGACCTGGGCTGCAGAGGCAGCGCTGCGGATGTTGATGAACAATCTTGATCCGGAAGTCGCCGAGCGACCGCACGACCTCGTTGTCTATGGCGGTCGCGGTCAAGCTGCGAGATCATGGGCGGCATTCGATTCGATTGTTGCGAGCCTGCGATCGCTGGCGATCGACGAAACACTTCTCGTCCAGAGCGGCAAGCCCGTTGGCATTGTTCGCACGCACCCCGATGCACCACGAGTCTTGATCGCAAACTCCAATCTCGTGCCCCACTGGGCGACGCAGGGGCACTTCGATGATCTCGCCTCACGGGGACTCATCATGTTTGGACAGATGACGGCGGGCAGTTGGATCTACATCGGCACGCAAGGGATTCTGCAGGGAACCTATGAAACATACGCAGAGTGTGCACGGCAACACTTTGGCGGTTCGCTCGCTGGAACGCTTCATGTGACCGCAGGATGCGGAGGCATGGGCGGCGCACAACCGCTTGCCATCACCATGAATGATGGGACGTGCCTGATCGCCGATGTCTGCCGCGAACGCCTCAGCAAGCGTGTCAAAGATCGCTATCTCGATGAGATTCATGAGGATCTCGATGGAGCAATCGATCGTGCGGTCGCGCTCACGCAGTCGCGTACCGCCACGAGCGTGGGCGTGCTGGCGAACGCGGTCGATCTCTTGTCGCGACTGGATGAACGAGGAATCGTCCCGCACACGCTCACGGATCAGACCAGCGCGCATGATCCGCTCAATGGCTACTACCCAGCGGGACTCTCACGCGACGAGGCGGATGCGCTTCGCTCCGACGACCCCGCCGCGTACACAGCGCGAGCGATGGCATCGATTGCCGAACACGTGCGGCTCATGGTGGCATTCCAAACACGCGGAGCAACGGTGTTCGATTACGGCAACAACATCCGACAGCGCGCACTCGATCATGGATTCAAGAACGCATTTGCTATTCCAGGATTCGTGCCCGCCTACATCCGCCCGCAGTTCTGCGTCGGTCGCGGACCATTTCGATGGGCGGCACTCTCGGGTGATCCCGCAGACATCCGCGCCACCGACGAAGCGATCTTGCAACTCTTCCCCGAGGATGCCTCACTCCACCGGTGGATTCGCAAGGCTCAGGAACATGTCGCATTCCAAGGACTTCCTGCGCGGATTTGCTGGCTTGGACTTGGGCAACGACATCTCGCAGGGCTTCGCTTCAACGAGATGGTGCAGCGCGGAGAGTTGAAGGCACCGATTGTGATTGGGCGAGATCATCTGGACTGCGGATCGGTGGCGAGCCCCAATCGTGAAACCGAGGGAATGTTGGATGGCAGCGACGCCATCAGCGATTGGGCGCTGCTGAATTTTGCGGTGAACATCGCCAGCGGCGCATCGTGGGTGAGCTTTCACCACGGCGGTGGAGTTGGAATTGGATTCAGCCAGCACGCAGGACAAGTTGTTGTCGCAGACGGAACTCCAGAAGCTGCAGCGCGCATCGAGCGCGTGTTGACCAACGATCCCATGATGGGAGTCTTTCGGCACGCAGATGCTGGATACGAACTCGCCCGAAACTGCGCAGACAACTTGCATGTGCCGATTCCGATGCGGGCGTGGTAGAGGGGAGCGGCAAGGGGTCGAGGGAATGGCAAGGGGTCGGGAGCGTGGCATCCCACCCTGTCGACTTGTCGCGCTAGATGGAAGTCGCGCGGCTCAATCGATCTTGAATTGCGGACCACAGACCGGTGCGCTGCGTCGGTGCTTCGATCACGATGCGTGCACAATTCGCATTATCCGCGCGGCGCAACACTTCATACAGATGCGCCGCATATCCCTCTGGATCTCCGGGCATTTCAAATCGGACATGCCCCGGGGGGACAATCGATCCTGAAAAACAGACCACCGCAGCGACGGTGCCGCCTGCGAGCGCCTGCGCAAGGTGATCGCTCGAAACGATTTCAGCAGGAAGTCGCGGCGCATAGTGACGATGTGCGCTTCCTGGACTCACTCCCTGTTCGATCACCATGTCGATTTCGATCGGACCAAGTAACTCCGCAAGGCGCTCGATGGTCACCGCACCAAGTCGTCGCACGACGGGCTTGGATTCGGAGAGGTCAATCACTGTCGACTCAATACCCAAGATGCACGGCCCTCCGTCGAGCACCATCAGATCCTGTTGATCCTCGTAATCATCTGCAACGTGTTGCGCTGTGGTCGGTGACACTCCACCACTTCGATTTGCGCTGGGCGCACTGATCGCCCCACCGCATGCGTACAGCAAACTTCGCGCCAACGGATGACGAGGACTGCGAACGGCAATCGTGTCATACCCCCCCGCCGCAGCGGCTGGCACATCGGGTCGCCGAGGGAGAATGACCGTCAACGGACCAGGCCAGCACGCACTCACGAGTTTCAGCGAACGCCGAGACCATCCCGTGGAGACTCGCTTTGCTGCCGCGAGATCCACCACATGCGCGATGAGTGGATTGCCTGCGGGACGGCGCTTCAACGCATAAATCTTGGCGATCGCTTCTTCGTTGAAGGTGTCTGCACCAAGCCCGTACACCGTTTCAGTTGCAAATGCGACCACTGCGCCGCGACCGAGTTGCGCCGCCGCCATGTCAATGTTTTCATCTGTGTAGCCGAGAATCGCCGCCATGATCAGGGTGCCGCCTCAACAATTTTGAGATCAATGCGATTCATCGTCAGCCCGGTGCCCATCGCGTTGTAGAGCCGCGCCATCGCAGTGTTGTAACTCACCATGGCATCAACCTCTGCAAGATACGCGCTCGCCAATCTGTCTTGCGCCTGAAACTTCGTTTGCAAGAACTCGGGGGTGAGTGCGGCGAGCGTCTGTTCGAGCACAACAAGTGTGCGCAGACTCTCTGCGGCAGCGAGGCGACTCGCACGAGATTGATCGATCAGTTCGTAACTCGTGGTCACACCGCGCAGCGATGTCTTGACATCGAAGACTGCATTCTCGATGGCACTCTGATAGCCGATCACCGCTGCAGAGCGCACCAGCCGCGCACGCCGATACTCCGCCTCCGCAGCGCGATTTCCGATGGGTTGGCTGAAGGCGAGCTGCGCCAACCACGACACAAAGTTCGCATCCGCAATGTCGTTCATTCCGCCGCTGAAAGAGCCATCACCCGTGCCATCGGTGTCTTGACCCGCGAGTGTCACCCCCGCTTGCAATCCCAACTGCGGAAGTCGACCGTTGTCCGCAACCACCAAGCCGATTGCCGCATCGTCGATACGAAGGAGGGCGATCGCCACCTGTGGATTCTGCTCGACTGCGGTCACGACTGCATCGCGCAGGTTGTAACGAATCGACTCCTGCACGAGATGATCAATCGGCACGAGGAGCGCGTCCGACCCAACGGATGCTCCGGGATCGTTCATCAGCAACTTGAGTCGATCACTCTCGTCGCGCGATCGCAGCCATGCACGAATGAGATTCGCCTTCCGTTGCTCCACGATCGCCACTGCCAACGAGTAATCAGCCACCGTCGCATCGAAATTCAATCGCTTCTGCAAGACATCACGCACATCGCTGCCGACCTGCAAGAGCCACGCCGATGCAACCACCTGCTGACGTGCGGCCAGGAGCGTCCAATACTGCACCTCAGTCTGCTTGACGATGTCCAGGAGCGACTTTCGCAGCGTGACCACGCCCGCACGATCGCGGTTGCGGGCAAGGCGGATCTGCGCCTCGTTCACATCGCTGCCGAAGCCCTGAAGCAACGGCTGGTCGAGATTGAAGTTGACCGAGTTGGTCCAATAGTTTGCAGGGTCGTAGATGCTCTGCGTCGCCTGCTGCATGTAATCCATGTTGATGGACGCTGCCACAGTTCCGCCCGAAATCAGCCGCTTTTGAATCCCTGTCGAGAGATTCGTCTGGTTGTTTTCCTGAGTGAAAGCATTGTCCAAGCCTCCGGGCATGTTGATCGGTGGCGGAGGGATGTTGTTGGATTGGTAGCCGGTCGTTGCCACGAGAACCGCATCAAATGCCGCTTCTGCCCTCACCACATCGGTTTCGGCAACCGCCTGCTCGATTCGAGCCCCCTGGACAGAGAGATTGTTCTTTACGGCCGCGGCAATGGCACTCTTTAGATTCAGCTGGACCTGCGGATCTGATCCGGAATCGAGACTTGGACCGAGATCAAGGCCAAGACCACCGTTGACTCCCTGTGGACCGAGGGAGTCGAGCTCTGGAATCCGTTGTTCGAGGGTCGAAAAGAGCGTACTTGGAGTGCGCGAGACCGACTTGAGTTCAACTGGGTCGGATGGATCACGAGGCGACGCCCCCTGTCGGGCGATCGCAGCTTCGATTGCGGCGTGCAGTTGTGCCGAGCCGTCATCGTCGGACATCGGGGACTGGCACGCCGTGAGCGTCAGGGTTGCAAAACACATTCCCACACAAATTCTTCGAATTCGCACTAGCACGACTCGAATACTACCGCATATGATTTGCGAATGGACAGAGCACGGATAGCCGGTCCCCTGGTCGCGTTCGCCTTCTTTGCAACAGTGAGCGCATTGCACTCACCTGTGCATGCAAAACAAGGCGCGGCGCCACCCGCGGAATCCCAATCATCTCAATACTTTGCAACCGTTACAGCGGACAATGTGTATGTCCGTTCTGGACCGAGTGTGCAAAGTTCCTATCCATTTGGAAAGATGGATCGCGGCGAAGTGGTGCGCGTGGTTGAAGAAAGTTTTGGATGGGCGCGAGTGCAGACCGCAGGGTTGGCATTTGCAGACATCACTGGATTCGTTCCCGTCGACGATCGAGCGCAACTGTCGGCAGACGGCGCATCGATCACAGCGAATGCGGCAACGGAACTTCGCGCTCCAAACATTGGCGCAGAGTCCACTCTAGATAGTTCATGGAAGCAGATCGGACGCATCGACGCAGGGGCAACCCTCTTGGTGGTGAATCGCATCGATGGCGAACGGGGCTCTGTGTGGACGGTGCGTTTGCCTGAAATTGGAGAGGGATGGATCAACTCTAATTTTCTGCGACGGTCGACTCCTGCCGAAGCAGCGGCATTCGACGCACCGCCCGTCATTGATGCGGTGGTCGTCGAAGGCGATGGACTCGCTGATCCAACTGCGCAGGGCATCACTCCAGCTGGCGACGCATCTGGCAGTCCAGTTGGCGAATCTGCGAGCGAACCAGGTGGCATTGTCGCCACCGCCGAGATCGTTCCTGCGAAGCCCTCGAAGAGTCCAGAGCAGATCGCACTCGAAAGGCGTCGGGCGACCTTTGCTGACTTGGAAGCAACGTGGCTCAAGGTGAAAGGGCAACCAATTGCCGATGCTGAACTCATGGCGCTCTACACGCAGTATGTGTTGTTGTGCGCAGAGTCCGCGGGCGAGCCAACGCTGCGAGCGCGCGCAGAATCGCGCATCGCGCAATTGGAAGTGCAGCAGGAAGTGCAGAACAAGATCCTTGAGTTGCAGACAACACGAGCGCGGATCGCAGGCGAGTGCGCGCAGATCAACGGCGTTGCACTGGCGATTGAGGCTCGGAGCGAGTACACCGCAGTGGGCGTGTTGAATGCGTCGATCGTCTACGACGGGGCGCGACTGCCATTGCTCTATCGACTGCAAGACCCTTCGACCGGGCAGACCGTTGGATATGTCACCCCAGGAGAGGGCTTCCAACTCCCCACGATGCTCGGCACACTCCTTGGAATCAAGGGCGAAAGAGTCTTTGACGACGCACTCAAGATGGACACCATCACACCCAAGACGATTGACTTTCTGACTCCTCGTGCACCCGCCCCCAGCGGCGGCTAAAAAGTCGTTAGTATCCCACCTCCTCGTGGACAGTCGTTGGACTGACGCATTGGGGCGTTAGCTCAATTGGGAGAGCGCCGCGTTTGCAACGCGGAGGTCATCGGTTCGACCCCGATACGCTCCATTTTCTGCTGGATCGCGCCACTTCATCCCCTTTGCGGGACGAATCGTGTGCCACCGCGACGGATTCGTGTCGTCGTCCCCTACAGACGTAGCCGCGCAAGCCCGCAGGCAACTGCCAATTCGATTCGCAGGATCGAACTGCCCAGAGAAATGGATTCGCCGCCAAGCGAGAGCACGGCATCTGCTTCGACTTGGGTGAATCCGCCCTCGGGACCAACGAGCATCGTGATCGGCTGACCTGTCTCGGCGCGTGGCACGAGCGGTGCGCCACCTGGTACTGCGATCACGACTCGCCGTCCCCGTGCAACAGCATCACGAGCGATATACACAGGCGTTGCCTCTGGGTTGACTTCGGGAATCCAAGGCTGATGTGATTGCTTGCAGGCTGCGATGAGCACTCGCGCTGCTCGCATCTCGATGGCCTGCGACCACCGCACCACCGAATGCGTGCACTGCAGCGGAGTGAAACGCGATGCTGCGAGCGGTGCGATTGATTCCAGAAGAGTGGTGAGTCGATCCCCCTTTGGAATGGCAGAGGCAATCTCGATGTCCGGCAGTATGCGTGGCACGCTTCGAACAGCCTCGACTGATGCGTCGATCGACCCATTGTGATTGAGCACGCTCAGCACCGCGTCCGCGACCTGCCCTCTGCCATCGAAGAGATGAATCGCATCACCAGCCCGAAGCCGTCGACTCGCCGTGGCGTGACGCGCCTCGTCTGCGTTGATGCGACACGTCGATGGCGCGCTGTGCGGTAACTCAGGCAGATAGATCCACAGTGCGCTCACGATTCGATCCCCTGCGCCATCGCACGCAACGACTTCCCCTGCCGAAGATATGTGTCGTAGCGCGCGAGTTTGCTCTCGAACACAAGATCAGGTTCGCACCAGAGAGACTCGGCATGGTGTGGCCGCTTTACCACCACTCGTCCACAACTCGCCTGTGCCGCAGCGCAAAACAGTAACCGCGAATCAAGATCATCGCCCACTGCTTCGCGCACGAGTCGAATTGGCTTGGGAGCGAGCGCGCTCCCGCTCTTCACTGGATACATCGGATCAAGATAGATCACCGACCACACGCTTTGCGATGCGGCGATGATCGTCCGCGCATCTCCCTCGCGCAGTTCGATGCGTGCAGCGATGGTCGCAGTGCGAGGCTCTGCCGCTGCGCGCGCCAGCCCATCACGCAAGACCGCAGCGACGAGTGGAGACCGCTCGACGGCCGTCACCGAGAAACCCGCCGCCGCAAGAATGAATGAATCGCCGCCGAGTCCAGCCGTGGCATCGAGCAGGGTCCCCCGTGGTCCGCACGCACGAATGAGTGGCGACGATGAGATCCCACGGAGTGTCGTGCGCCGAAAGTCGACAGACGCGCCATGACCTGACCGTGCGCCTTCGACCGCCAGCTCCAACCGTCCCTCCGGATCTCTTCCGACCATCATCCGAGGCTCGCTATCAGACATCGTGTAAGTATTACACTCGACGGATGACGCCCGCGCCGCTTGCTCCCGTCTTTTCCAGTGTCCTCGACATGATTGGCAACACGCCGATGCTCAAGATCACCCATCTTGACGCTGGTCCCTGCGAACTCTTCGTCAAACTTGAGAATCTCAATCCAGGGCAATCAATCAAGGATCGCATCGCGCTCTCCATGATCGCTGCTGCCGAGCGATCTGGAAAGTTGAAGCCGGGCGGTCGCATCATCGAGGCAACTGCGGGCAACACGGGTATCGCGCTGGCGCTCGTGGGCGCAGTGAAGGGGTATCGACTCACCGTCGTCATGCCAGACAAGATGAGCGAAGAAAAGATGGCACACCTGCGTGCGATGGGTGCAGAGGTCGTGCTGACACGATCTGACGTGGCCAAGGGGCATCCCGAGTACTACCAAGACATGGCAGAGCGCATGGCGCGTGAGGATCCCGCATCGTTCTATGTGAATCAGTTCGCCAACCCGGACAACACGGCGGCGCACTTCGACACGACTGGTCCTGAAATATGGGAGCAAATGGAGCATCGCGTGGATGCGTTCGTCGCTGGAGTGGGATCCGGTGGAACTGTCGCAGGGGTCGGTGCATTCTTGAAGTCTCAAAACCCACAGTGCGAGATCATCCTTGCTGATCCGCGCGGATCGATCCTCGCGCCGCTGGTCAATGAAGGGAAGACGGTCGAGGCTGGATCCTGGCTCGTCGAAGGGATTGGCGAAGATTTCGTGCCATCGATCCTCGACCTTGCGGTCATCGACCGCGCATACACCGTCACCGATGGCGAAGCCTTCGCCGCCGTGCGCGAACTTCTGCGCAAGGAAGGGATCCTCGCAGGATCAAGTGTTGGAGTCTTGCTGCACGCAACACTGCAGTACTGCCGTGAGCAGAAAACACCCAAGCGTGTGGTGACCCTCATCTGCGACAGCGGCGCGAAGTATCTGTCAAAGATGTACAACGACTTCTGGATGCGGGATCTTGGTTTCATCTCGCGACCGAAGACCGGTGACCTTCGCGACCTCATCGCTCGGAGGCACGATCAAGGCGAGGACTTCGTGTTGCACCCGACGCTCACTCTCGCACTCGCCATCCGCCGCATGCGTATGTTCAGTGTCAGTCAGATGGCAGTTCTCGATTCCCAAGATGAACTTGTCGGAATCCTCGACGAGAGCGATCTGCTCCTTGCGCTTGCGCAGGATCCCAAGGCACACGATCGCCCGGTCAGTGAGTTCATGACGAGCCGCGTCGAGACGATCCATCCATCGCGGTCAACCAGCGACCTTCTGCCGATCTTTCGCGCCGACTTGGTTGCGGTGGTCCATGACGGAGAGCGGTTCTGTGGGCTGATCACGAAGATCGACCTCATTCAGCACCTGCGGATGAAAGCGGCGTCGTAAGAGATTTGGCGGCAAGGGCTTGCAGATCACGGTGGAATCTGCAATACTTTCGCCCCGCCCACCAAGGGCGGTCCATCCCAAGCCGCTTTCTTCGGCACGCGCCGGAGAAACTCGTTGAGGCCCGGCGGCGCCTCTAACTCTCTCTTGAAAGGACAGCGACTCATGGCACGCAATTACGAACTTCTGCTTCTCGAAACGATCGAAAACCTCGGACTCGTTGGCGATGTCGTCAAGGTTCGACCCGGATTCGCCCGCAACTATCTCCTTCCCAATGCGATGGCCGAAGCGCCAACGCCAGAGAAGATCGAATCGCTCAGGGCAGCGCGAGCAATCGCAGAGGCCGAACTCTCCAAGCAACGCGCTGCACGCGAAGCGGTGATCGCTCGGCTCAGCGGTGCAACGGTGAACCTCATTCGTGCGTGCAACGATCAGGGAGTCCTCTACGGCGCAGTCACACAACGGGACATCAGCGATCAACTCATCGCCGATGGCTACGGGATCGACATGCGTGCCGTGCGACTCAACAATCCAATTCGCCGAGTCGGAACGCAATCGGTCACGATCCAATTCGGTCGCGACCTCCTCGCCGATGTCATCGTTGTCGTCAAGCCCGACCGGATCATCGAGTTGGAGACATCTGCTGCGCCAAGTCGTGAGTATGAACCAGAGCAAGAGACCGCCGAAGAGGCAGCGCCGGCGGATGCGAAATCCAAGTCCGATAGCGAAGACTCGAAGTCCGATCAGCCGACCAAGAGCGCACGCAAGACACGAGAAAAATCTAAGAAGGATTGATGGACGAAAACCGCAGGAGGAGTGGAGAGTTTGACGATTGACTACTTCGGTGGCGTTGTCTATCCCCTTTCGACTGGCAGGGATCGCCGGTGTGATTGATCGCTTGGAGGAATTCTTGGCATGACTGGATCGATTCCTGCAGTGCGGCGCGAAGTCCTTCCAGAGACACGCCGATCTCTCACCCACAAGTTTTCGATTACCACCTACGAGGGTTATCTCACCGTCGGGCTCTTCCCAGATGGACGCCCAGGCGAGATCTTCATCAAGATGAGTAAAGAAGGCTCGACACTCTCGGGACTCCTGCAAGGATTCTGCCGCGCGTTCAGCCTGTCGCTGCAACATGGACTTTCACTCCGCGATGCTGCCGAGCGTTTTCGAGGCATGCGCTTTGAACCACTCGGCCCCACGAGCAATCCAGACATCCCAGAATGCTCAAGCATCTTGGACTATGTGGCGCGCTATCTCGAACATCACTACGGAAATCCGCAGCGCGAGTGTCCGAACTAGTTCGATCGACTCTGCAATGTCGTCGCCCGAGTGAGCCGTTTCTGAAGTTCCTGTGCGATGGCTCGTGCCGTGCGCAGATCCTGCGGCGGGCGCCAATAGACATCAACGATTCCCTTCTCATCGCGGTCCCCCACAGTCCGAACGGATCCCTTGGAACCACGAAACATCGCATGGATCGCCTGCGGATCGGGAGTGCGAAAGACCAGATCACCCTCGGCGCGGCGAAGTGATCGCACGCCCATCATGGTCGAACGAAGCCGGATTTCACTCAGGAGACAGAGGTCTGCGGTCACATCGGGGAGATCGCCATATCCGTTGACGAGGTCGCCGATGGCCTTGGCGAGTTGCTCCGGCGTGGTTGCATCACTGAGTCTGCGGTATGCCTCAAGTCGGCGGCGATCGCTGGGGATGTACGACTTGGAGAGCAACCCAGTGAGACCGATGTCGATCACGGTGTCGATTGGCACGATCTGTGGTTCACATCGAAGATCGCGGACTGACTGATCGAGCATCTTGCAATACAACTCATAACCAACGGCTGCGATGTGCCCGGACTGTTCACTGCCGAGCAGATTCCCCGCCCCGCGGATCTCCAAATCTCGCACGGCGATGCGAAAACCCGCGCCAAGCATGGAGTAGTCCTCGAGCGCACGCAAACGCTTCATTGCATCCGCCGGAACTGGTCGATCTGTGGGCAGGAGGAGATAGCAGTATGCGCGATGGTTCGATCGACCGACTCGACCGCGAAGCTGGTGCAATTCGGACAGCCCGAATCGGTGGGCGTTGTCGATGATCATCGTGTTTGCTGTTGCAATGTCGATGCCGCTCTCGATGATCGTCGTGGACACCAAGATGTCCGCCTCTCTGTGCATGAATTTGCGCATGACCTCTTCCAGTTCACCCTCGCCCATCTGACCATGACCGACGACGATGCGCGCATCTGGGGCGAGTCGTCGGACATCATCCGCCGCGGACTCGATGTCATAGACCCGATTGTGCACCCAGAAGACCTGCCCTTCCCGAGCCAGTTCACGGCGGATCGCACCTGCAAGACGGTCGGGGCTCCACGGCATGACTTCGGTCACGATCGCGCGACGGTCAGGAGGCGGCGTCGTCAAACTTGAAATGTCGCGCAGACCAAGCATCGCCATGTGCAGCGTGCGTGGGATGGGCGTCGCACTCAACGTCAACACATCCGCAGTCAGCCGAAACTCGAAGAGCCGCTGCTTGTGCTCCACACCGAAGCGTTGTTCCTCGTCAATGACCACCATCCCAAGATCGTGAAAACGCACATCGGCAGAGAGCAATCGATGCGTTCCAATAACAATATCGACGGTTCCCGCAGCGACACGATCGAGAATCTCGCGCACCTCACGATCGCTCTTGAATCTGCTGACACCCTCGACGACGAAGGGATATGCGCGCAGCCGTTGTCGAAAGACGCGTTCGTGCTGGTCGGCGAGCACCGTGGTTGGCACGAGCACTGCCACTTGCCTGCCGGAGTCTGCACACTTGAACGCAGCGCGAAGAGCGATTTCAGTCTTGCCGAATCCGACGTCGCCGCAGACCAGCCGGTCCATCGGACGCGCGCGCTCCATGTCGCGCTTCGTGGCTGCGATCGCCGTGACCTGATCCTCCGTTTCGACGAATGGAAACTCCGCCTCAAACTCCCTCTGCCAGGGGGAATCGGCAGGAAAGGCGATTCCCGCTGTGGATTCGCGCACCGCGTGTACTCGGATGAGTTCTCCTGCGAGATCGCGCACCGCCTCGGCAACATCCTCTTTCTGTTTACTCCACCGCTTTCCACCGAGCGCCGAGAGGTGTGGTCGCTGCGCACCTGCGCCGATGTACCGCTGCACGAGTGACACCTTGCTCGCCGGAACGTGGAGGAGGGCGCCGCCGTGAAACTCGAGCGTGAGGTACTCATCGTCGCTCGATGATGTGCGCTCCTGCTGCGGGAGCGGCTTCAACCCGTGATAGAGAGCGACACCATGATCGCGGTGCACGACATAGTCACCTGGTTCGAAGAATAGAAACGCATCGCGGGATCGACCACTTCCCGAGGGTGCCTGCGCTCCACCTCGGCGCCGCACACCAAATCGATTGAGCAACTCGTGCCACGGCACAAGCGCAATTTTCGTATTGGGTCCCTCCTCGAAGGTGAATCCGCGCTGCAGACGGCGTTGCTCGATGTGAATTCGCGCTGCGTGCTGCGGATCGGGGGCATGCTGCGCACACAACTCGCTCGCACGCGAAAAGTCCCCCGCAGTTTCACAGAGCAGGCACACAGCGTGGGTTCGCGCACGTTCGAACACATTCGCAACGGCAGCCGCTGGCGTTGGGGGAAACGGATCGAGCGCTTTGATGTGCATTGACACATGTCTGGCAGCATCTGCGACCTGCACCAGCGAACCACACTCGATCGTCGTGGCGCATCGCAGGTGCAGCGCGCGAAGCGTGTCTTTCCATGGAACGATGCCACGACCATCGGCCAACCGATCTTGATACCCCCTGGATTGCTCCAAAATCTCCGCAGAATCCTGCAGCACGAGAATGGTTCTTGGATCCAATCGATCCGAGAGCGGCTCGACGCGATCTGCGTCGAAGAGACCTCCCCCGCGGATCAGATCGATCGATTCGATTCGGCGATCAGTCGCCTGCGTTCCTGGATCCACTTCAAAGATGCGCTCGACTTCATCGCCCTGGAGTTCAATCCGAATCGGAGCGATCGCATCAACAGCGAAGATGTCCATGATGCCTCCGCGCACTGCGAAACTGCCGGGGCTTTCCGCCGTCGCCATCCGCTCATATCCACCCTGCGAGAGCCACAAAAGAAGTGACTCTCTGGAGTGCCGCTCCCCCTGCGAGATCGTCATGAGCATCGATGGCATCTCGGCCGCAGAGGGAACCCCCTGCATCAACGCCGTGACTGGAGCAACGATGATCCGTGGCGAATCGCCGGCATCGATCCGTCGCAGGACACGCATGCGCTCGGCACATTGTTCGGCAACTTCATGCGCAGCGAATGATGACTCGAGTGCCGGGAAAAGCGCGCAATCCACGCCGCACTCCGCACCCAACGCCCCAACAATCCCGCGAATCTCTGCTGCGGCTTCATCTGCCTCGTCTCGGTGCGCCATGACGAGCACAACAGGCGCTGCCATGCGGCTGGCGATGGCACTTGTGATCACAGATGCACTCGAACCAGCCGAACCCGTCACGCTGATGGGGAGCTTTCCCTTGTTTTCATGGAGCAATTTCACGATCGCATCCACTGATGTGGAATCTCGAATGCGTGGAAACCAATCCATGTGTGGCATGAGCGGCATGGGAGGCATGAGCGGAAATCTACGGGACGTTTCTCGCGCTTGGTGCGATCAATGCGTGTGAGTGGGCGTGTGAGTGGGCGTGTGAGTGGGCGTGTGAGTGGGCGTGTGAGTGGGCGTGTGAGTGGGCGTGTGCGTCGCAACGAACGGCTCGACCGAGGCGACGATTGCTGGACCAATACCACGAACCCGCTCGAGCCCATGCACCCCACCGAATGGACCACATCGAGAACGCTCTTCAACGATTCGCGCTGCGAGTGCGGGACCGATCATGGGAAGCAATGCGAGCGTCGCTGCGTCTGCGTGGTCGAGATCGATCTGATATTCGACCGGCAACAGAATCTCGGCTCGGCGACTCCGCGCATCGTTCACTGTCAGAACACTTGCTGCGGCGATGGCGATTCCCACAATAGACACCAGTGCGATGGTGTTGCGTGAGAGAGTTCTTCTTCCAGTAACCCTGCCGACTCCAACCCTGCCGACTCCAACTCTCTGGGATGAGCGAGGATGTCCGCTCGAATGCGCCGCCGCTGGCTGATGCCCGCTACGCATCGGCTGACTCGCCAGAACTCGCGCCGGCGTTCTCGCCAGAACTCTCGCCAGAACTCTCGTCAGAACTCTCGTCAGAACTCGCGCCGGCCCCGTCTGTGGTGGCAGCAGTGGACTGCTTCTCGCGTGCGCTCCATGGTCCGATGGGCGCCGCAAGGGCACGTCGCGCGGACAACAGTGAGTTCAACATCGGCTTTGCCACGCACCTCGCATCGAGCGCTCCACGGTGCAGCGAACCATCGACCCCATCGATCAGTGAATCCCACAAAACCATCCCAACATGCGGCTTGGACATGGCGATTGCGAACATTTTGCTCGCCCACACAGCCTGACTCTTCGCGCTCCACTGCGTTCTCCAATATCCCGCCGTCGCCGAGGCGGGCGCACTCGGCGCGCCAAAGCTCGCGAAGATCGACTTGCGCAGTGGGCGGTAGGTGTCGAGCAACGCAGAGACCTCGAGCAAATTTCGCGTCAAGTTCCTTGCACCTGGCTCACCCATCACGAACTGCAACATCAGACAGTCCAAGTGGATCCCATCATTCACAAGCGCATCGACAATTCCCCGTGGAGAGATCGCACCAGCACGCGACGCGACGAGATGGCCAAATGGATCTGGGCATTCCAGCAGCGTCGGCACACCCTTGCGCGCTTGACGCAATCCCACCACTGCTCGCCGAGAGAGCTCGACCATCTCTTCAAGATTGAGTGTCCACCATGCGTTGCAGTTGATTCCAGAGGCGATGTTCCACATTCCAGTGCGACCAGCGAATTCACGGCCGACCGCATCACAGAATCTCCAGATGCCATCCCGCAGTGGACCGAACTCGCCACGCTTCTGGGCAATCCAAGGTGGCACTGTGGTTGGCTGGAGATCGATCACAGGACCTGCGAGAACCGTTCTCCCAGCCTTCTGCGCGAAATCGAACCACGGGGTCACTCGACTGAAGTCGTACTTGCCTGGGGTTTTTTCGATCTCTCCCCAACACAGCGGGACGCTGATCATGTCAAACGAACGAGCAGCCTCCGCCGCCTCTGTTGGCGCAGTGCGCGGATCCACCCGAATTCCCAACACCATCTTCGAAGCGGCCTTCACGCTGAAGCGACGATGCAGAGAGACCCGCGCTTGCGACACTGCGAGCAGTTCGCTCGCCTTGAGGCCAGCCACGAGTGCGCGAAGGCTGAGGTCGTCCGCATCTGCCAGATTGTGGGTGGTCATTGCCGCAGTGAAGTGGCGACGTGCCTGATTCCACCGGACCAGAGCATCGACTGCCACGGGATGATCCCAAATCTGCCAGTCGTCGCACTTGGCGATGAAGTGCTTGATGCAATGACGGGCCAACTCAAGCATCAATGAGTAGGGTTCGTCGCGTTGCTCGAGCAAGCACGTCGAGAGCGAGAGGCGACCCATGTCACGCATCTCGACTTCGAGATTGAGTGCCGCTGCCTGCTTCGTCGCCGGCGCGCACTCCAATCGAGTCCGCCCCCGTCGAATCCGTCCCGCGAGCGCGACATCGTTGGCTGCAAGCAGATACGCATTGGCGATATCGATCGACACTGAATCGCTCGACGCAGATTGGATTGCAAAATTCAACATCGATCGATTTCGAGTGTAGCGGTCGAATCGCGGGGATCTCAATTCCATACACTTTGGGAATGCCGATGCCCACTGCCGACGCGCTCTTCGAGACACGATTGCCGTTGCCGGGTCGAAGACAAGGAAAGGTTCGGGATCTCTACGAACTTTCGCCTGATGCGCACGGTCCCCGATTGTTGCTCGTTGCGTCGGATCGCATTTCTGCCTTCGATGTTGTGATGCCCACGCCAATTGCGGGCAAGGGTCGACTGCTCACCCAGATGGCGTCGGGATGGTTTGCCTTGCTTCGCAATCACAGCATGGTGAGAGATCATCTGCTTTCGACCGATCTCCCGTTCATCCCAGGCATCGATGATCGGCTTCGCAGTTCGCTGGCTGGAAGAACAATGGTGTGTCGTGCTGCGCATGTCGTGCCCATTGAGTGTGTTGCGCGCGGGTACCTGACTGGAAGTGGATGGGTGGAGTATCAGCAGTCTGGCAGCGTGTGCGGCGTCGAACTCCCCTCTGGACTTGCACAGTGCGCTCGGCTTCCATCACCGATCTTTTCCCCTGCGACGAAGGCGGTCGAGGGTCACGACGAGAACATCTCATTCGAAAATGCTGCATCGCTCGTTGGAAGCGAGTTGATGACAACACTCCGTGAACTCACACTTCGCATCTACTCCATCGCCGCAGAACACGCCCTCGCACGCGGCGTGATCTTGGCGGACACGAAGTTTGAATTCGGATTCGCACTCGATGCCGCAGGAGCGCCCACCACGGAACTCATGCTCGTCGACGAGGTTCTGACCCCTGACTCAAGTCGCTACTGGGATCGCGCACAGTACGCAGCAGGACGAGAGCAAGCGAGTTTCGACAAGCAGTTTCTGCGCAACTGGTTGCTGTCAATGGTCGCAGATGGGCACTGGAACAAGTCGGCGCCAGGACCAGATGTGCCAGCGGAGATCGTTGCAGGGACTGTGGCGCGATATGAAGAGGCGCTCGAAAGACTCTTTCCCGCCCCATGAATAGCGAGTAGCGAGTAGCGAGTCGCGAGTCGCGAGTCGCGAGTCGCGAGCGACAGAGAGCGCGGAGGCCGCAACGAAATCCGCTGCGCCATCGACTGCGCCAGCCGCCGCGCAACAAGCAGGACGATCTACCGCAGCGCAGCTTCCGCGACATTTCGCAGCAGCATCGCAACTGTCATTGGACCGACCCCGCCTGGAACAGGGCTCATCCATCCTGCGACCTCGCTCACTCTGGGATCGACATCGCCAACGGTGAACGCCTTTCCATCTGCGCCAACTTTTCGGTTGATGCCAACATCGATCACCACTGCGCCGGGCTTCACCCAGTCGCGCGTGACGAGCGCAGGCACGCCGGCGGCAGCGACAATGACATCAGCCTCATGTGTGAGCATCGGAAGATCGTTGGTGTACTTGTTGGCACTGATGACAGTTGCCTCTTCGCGCATCAGCAAGATGGCGATTGGCTTGCCGACGATGTTGCTCGCTCCCACGACAACGCACTTCGAACCCTTGAGTGTGATCCCCGTCGACTCGATCATCTCGATCACCGCCAGCGCAGTGCACGGCACCAAACTCCGTCGGCCATAGACCACATTCCCGATGTTCGCAGGGTTCACTCCTTCGACATCCTTCTGGGGGTCGATGAGCGACTGCACACGCTCCGCATCAACTCCCACTGGCAGCGGCAGGTGCATCATGATGGCTCGGATCGAGTCATCGGTGTTCATCAAGAGGATGCGTCCGGCGATTTCTTCATAGCCAGACTCTGCGGGGAGCGTGTGGATGTGATAATCGATCCCCGCTTCGGCGCAGTTGCGCGCTTGGTTCTGCGCATAAATCCCAGCAGAACGATCGTCACCCACCAACACCGCGTCTAATCGCACCGGTCGCCCCGACGTGGCGATCCGCCTGCGGATCTCGCTGCGGACGCTCGCACCCAACGCCCTTCCATCAATGACTCGTGCTGGCATCGGGGAAAGGTATCCCGTCCGCTACTCTCATGTGGTTCAGTTCTGTCACCATACGGAGATCCCTATGCTCTCACTCATTATCGCAGCGACCCTCGCGCTTCCTCAAGCCACCCCACCCAGCGGTAGCGCTCAGGATGGAACCGCCGCTCGAGGCAAGACCATTCCTGCAGCGAAGATCGTGCTCGTCGCTCCAGACAAGCCAGCGGGCGTCGAACCACAATCGCCAACAATGACCCCAGGATCCCCAGCAGCCTTTCCTGAGATTTCTGACTGGGTCAAGGGTGACTCGATCGCTGAGTTCGAGAGCGGGAAGACCTACATCCTGGAGTTCTGGGCAACATGGTGCGGTCCATGCCGCACTGGAATGCCGCACTTGAGCGAGGTGCAAGCCAAGTACGCCGACCGGGGTCTGCGGATCATCGGCATCAGCGATGAACCAGTCGCGACAGTGAAGACATTTCTCGACAAGCCAGAGTGGGCAGCAAAGACTCAGTACACACTCTGCTGCGACGAAGATCACTCCACCACCAACGCGTACATGAAACCAGCGCTGCAGAATGGCATCCCATGCGCATTCATCGTGAAGGACAGTGTCGTGCAGTGGATTGGTCATCCAATGTCGATGGATGGCCCTCTTGAAGAAATCGTCGCTGGATCCTGGAACATTGAGAAAGCCAAGCAGGCATTCGAAGGTGCTGCGCAAGCGAGCAAGGTTCAACGACGAATGTCTACCGTGATGCGAGAAGCGAAGAAGTCTGGAGATTTCACCCAATTCCTCGCCATGCTCGACGAGGCGATCCTCACTGCGACTCCACAGCAGGCGCTCGGAATGGAGTTGCAGAAGTTTCAGATCCTCATCGGACCAGCAAATCAAACAGCCGCAGGATTCACGCTCGGTCGCAAGGTCGTCGCGGGACTCATTGCAGAAAAGAACTCTGCTGGTCTGAATCAGGTTGCGTGGTATTCAATGACCGAAGCCGCGGTCAAGGTCAAGGACATTCCATTCTCACTCGAAGCCGCAAAAGCTGGAGTCGACGCGAGCGGCGGAAAAGATGGTGCGATCTTGGACACGCTTGCTCGTGCCTACTGGGAGTCGGGCGACAAGCCGTCGGCGATCCAGACTCAGAAGCGAGCGATCGAGAATACCCCCGAGGGTGGCATGCTCGACGAGATGAAGGAAACGCTCAATGGCTACGAGACGGGCTCACCCGCAGATGGGAAGCCCATCTGAATCGCCTTCTGTGACTTGAACTTTAGAGTTCAACTTCGCGATTGAGTTCTGCACTCTGATAGATCGCATCAAGCACTGCTTGAAGTGAACGCCCTTGCGCCCCCGTGGCGATGGGCGTTTTTCCTTTGGTCACCATCAAGGCAAAGTGGCGGTACTGCTCGTCCCACGCTTGATCGGTGGGATTTGGTGCGTCGAACTGCGGCTTGATGTCCACGAGCATCCCTGCTTCTTCGGCTGCGATGGAAACATCTTTACCAAAGATGTCGAAGAACACGCCGCCTCTGCTGCCCCACACCGAAATGCCGTCCACGGTGGAACCCGTTGGGATGTTCGCGGCCCATGTCACATTCACTTCGATGGTCAGTCCGCCCGCGCATCGGATGAGCGCGGTCGCGCCATCCTCGACATCACAGGTGCCGTCCAACTTCGGCGGACCAGCCCACATCGATGTGTAGCGATAGTCAGCAATTGGGTGGCCAAACTTGGACCATGTGACTCCACTCACTCGCTCAACCGCTCGATGACCACCGAGGTGCAGCGCGAGATCGATCACATGCACACCAAGGTCGATCAGTGGTCCCCCACCGGAATGCTTCTTTGTGGTGAACCATCCGCCGAGACCAGGAATGCCGCGACGTCGATAGAGGCTCGCCTTGATGTGATAAATCTCGCCCATTCGTCCCGCGTCGATCCACCGCTTCGCCACCAGCGCTGCGGGCGATTGACGACAGACAAACCCAAGTTGCAATTGACCTGCGCTGTTCTTGGCGAGCGCGAGAATCTCATCGCACTCTGCTGCGTTCATCGCCATTGGTTTTTCCAGCAGCACATGTTTTCCCGCACGCAGCGCCTTGCTGGCGCACTCGGAGTGACGATCATTTGGCACCGCAACGGCAACGGCATCGATCCCAGCCATCGCCAAGAGCGCATCGATGCTGGGCGCCGTCTGACCACCATGCTCCAGCGCCAACGCCGTCGCGCGCTCGGGAAGGATGTCCCATGCACCAACGACCCTGATGCCAGCGCGGCGTGCGGCGTGGGCGTGAACGCCACCAATACTGCCGCAACCAATCACGCCAAGTCCAAAGCTCATCTCTCTAGGATACGAAATCATGGCGACTCCACGGACGGTTGTGGTTGGTGCAGGCATTGTTGGATTGTGCAGTGCGTACGAACTCTCCAAGCGAGGGATGGACGTCGTTGTGCTCGACCGAGCCACGACATTCGACAGCGCGTCGTGCGGAAACGCTGGGCTCTTTTCGATTGGTCACTATCCGCTGACAAAACCAGGAGCCTCCTGGCGCGGACTTCGATGGATGTTCGACTCATCGAGCCCACTGTGGATTCGACCGAGTCTCTCGCCCGCATTGCTGCGATGGTTGTGGAAGTTTCATCGCCACTGCAACGCAGCCCATATGGAAAGGTGTGTCCGAACGCTGTGTGCCATGGGATGGCGCACCGTGCAGGCACTGGAAGCGATGCTCGACGCAGAGTCGATCGACTGCATGTACCGACGAAATGGATGGATGGATCTCATTCTGGACGCTCGCAATCTGGAGTCCGCCCGGAGTGAGGGGCGCGTGATCGCCGAACATGGCTATCGCACGGATGTCATTTCTGGCGCAGAATTGCGCAAACGCGATGGGGCCTACCGCGACGAGATTGCTGGCGCGATTCACTATCTCGACACTGCGATCCTTGATCCGAGTCGGCTCGTCCGCGGATTGGCCGATGCGCTGGGGCGACGAGGGGTGACGATTCGGATGGGGACCGAGGTGAGCGCATTGCAACGGGATCACCGCGGAGTGTGCGTCGGTGCACGACTCACCGGTGGCGAAGTGGTGCAGGGAGACACCACACTGGTGGCGGCTGGGATCTGGTCGGATGATCTCGCACGATGCGCTGGGGTGTCCGTGCCGATGCAGCCTGCGCGGGGCTATCACGTGCAACTCGACGGCGTCGCACAGATGCCGGCGAACGGTGGCGTGATGCACGAACTGTGTGTTGCCTACAACCCGATGGGCGCACAACTTCGCCTTGCCGGAACGCTTGAGATCGCTCCTGTTGGCAGACCATGGATGCGCACACGCATGAATGCACTTGTCACAGGTGCGCGCAAATATCTGCACGGGATCGATGGAGGACGCGTCACACAAGAGTGGGCGGGCTATCGCCCCTGCACCGCCGATGGAATGCCGGTGATCGGGTTCGCTCGTGAAACGCCCGGTCTGTATGTCGCAACAGGTCACGCCATGATGGGGTTGATGCTCGGTCCCGTCACTGGCCAGATTGTCGCGTGCGACATCTGCGGTGAAGTGCAGTCGATTGACTCGGAGATACTCGCGTCCGTTCGTCCGGGTCGGTGATCAGGTCGAGAAGTCAGCGCACTCGAGCGCTCCTGCGGCCACGCATCACTCCCACAAACGCGCTGCGCCTCGCACGCCACTCGCATCACCGAATCGCGCTGGCACCAGGGGCGTCTCGAACTGATCCGAAAAGATGCGCTGGCGAATCAAGGAGGGAACGCATTCGTACAACGCGTGAATGTTGCTCACTCCGCCACCGAGCACAATGACATCTGGGTCGAGCGTGTTCACCACAACTGCGAGGGCATCGGCGAGTCGCTCGCAGAGAAGTTGGATGACAGCGGTCGCACTCGGATCGCAGTGCGTCGCAGCGCGTCCGCTGATCTCTTGGAGTGAACGATGCTCGCTCTCATGGCGGAAGTATTCCGATTCAAGCGCAGGACCTGCGAGAAACTGCTCAACACAACCAAACTGCCCGCAGTAACAGGGTCGCGCGCGGCGTTCTGCGCGATCGGTCCCTGGCATTGGGCAGTGACCCCACTCACCGCCGATCGCATTTCGACCCACCACAATGTGTTTGTCGACAACGATTCCCCCGCCCGTTCCAGTGCCAAGAATGACTGCAAACACCACGCGCGCTCCAGTACCAGCACCATCGAATGACTCACTCAACGCGAGGCAATTCGCATCATTCGCGCCTCGAATGTCTCGACCAAGCCTCGCCTGCAGATCGCCAATGAGGTCGCGTCCGTTGAGGCAAGTGGAATTCGCATTGCGATGCACGCCGCGGAGTGGCGAGACACTTCCGGGGTATCCAATTCCCACCGTACACACTGCACCGACCTCTTTCTCGATGGACTGGACGAGTGCGGTGATCGATGCGATCGTCTGTTCGTAGTCACCCTGTGGCGTGGAGACTCGCCGACGAAGAACCTCGCTGCCGTCTGCGTCGAGCACACACGCAGCAATCTTTGTTCCGCCAAGGTCGATTCCAACTCTCATCCGTGGCTCACGATCACGGCACCAATGGAAGGCTTCGGACAATGGTGTCGATTACGGCCGCCCCCAACCGAGCAGTCCTGCCACCCACATCCAAACAGGGCGCGCACTCTGCGATTTCGATTCCGGCGATCTTCCCACTCGAAGCAATGCGACGAATGATCGTGCGAAATGTCGCATCAGGAATGATTCCCATCGGCGATGGCGCACTCACTCCCGGCGCGACTGCAGCGCTGAAGACATCGAGGTCAACACTCAAGCACACATGATCGACGGTTGCGATGAACCGATCGATCAACTGCAAGAGTGACGCCTCTTGTCCTGGATGAAATGCGTCCGCATCGACCAATTGTCCTCCTCCTGCCGATGCAGATTGGATGAGTGCTGGCGTGTTGTGCGTTTGCTGCATCCCGAGAAGGAGGTACTTGAATGGACGGTGATGCGCAGCGCACCACTGTTGCACCTGCGAATAGGGAGTCCCCGAGTGTGCGCGCCCACCCAGCAGCGGTCTCATGTCGATGTGTGAATCAAAGTTGATGCATCCCACGATCGATCCCTCGGATGCCGCGTGCACGGTCCCCAGCCAATGACCAAACGCTTGATCGTGACCTCCACCAAGAATCACCGGAATCCCTCCACCCGCGCGCACCGCAGCGACCGCTGCAGAGAGCGCGCGCTGCCACGTTTCGACATCGTCACCACCCCCTGACACATCCCCTGCATCGAAGAGTGCGTGCGTGGTGGGAGCAGGCAGATTTGCGCAGGCAGCTCGAAGAGCAAGAGGACCCTCGACGGCTCCACCGCGTCCGAAATTGGCGCGAACGCCAGCATCTGTGGGGTAGCCGATCACCACCATCGGGTGCCTGCGACCGCGTGCGTGCGCAATCGCATCCCACGGCTTGATCACTTGATGCCATCTCTGCGCGGCTGGATCACTTCCGTCATCTCGACCTCGCCATGTCCATGTCATTGTGCGCTCATCCTACGATGAACTCCATGCCACGACGAACGAAGTCCGCGTTGAGATTGATCGAAGCAGAGGATGTCCGACAATTCGCCGTCCCATCAGATCCACAGATTGACAGTTCTGGCGATCGCGTTGCGTTTGTCCACAAGCGTGCCGACACACCGGGCAGCTATCGCACCCAACTGTGGTTGACACGTGCAAGCGGCACACCGAAGGCGCACATGTTGACGCGCGGACCGCGCGATCGAACTCCGCGCTGGGCACCGAGCGGAGTTGCGCTCGCCTTCGTCAGCGAGAAGGACAAGGGAATCCCCCAAATCATGCTCGGTTCGCTGCGCGGACATCGTCTCGCTTCCTTGAAGCGCCTGACGAAGTTTGCGCCGGCGTCGATCGGCGATGTTCAGTGGTCTCCAGACGGCACATCGATTGCGTGTGCTGTGCGCGACACATTGACGAGTCGCACGCCAGCTGCGGCTGCGGCACGCACACGCGCGGGTCAGAGCACGCCACCATTGATCGTCGATGATCCCTGGTATCGACTCGATGGCGATGGAGTCTTTGGGGCCGCACGATTTCGTCTCTGCGTCATCAACATCAAGACACGGCGCGTGCGCGAGATCGCGCTGGGCGACACGATGGGCACATTCACCTTTACGTGGTCTCCAGATTCTCGTTCGATCGCGGCGACCGTCAATCGATCCAAACGCGCACTCTTTGAACCGTGGGCTGTTGAGGTCGTGATCGCAGATGTTCGCAATGGCACAATCACCAGCGTGAAGGGTTTGCCAACTGGTCCAAAGGGTGCGATTGCGTGGAGCCCAGATGGATCCAAGCTCGCGTATGCAGGTCGTCGAGGTCGAAACGACGCCTACGCCACCGAGAATCTCGGTCTGTTCGTGCACGACCTGCACACACAGAAGACGCACGATGTGCTCTCCTCATGTGACTTCTGCCTGATGAGCGCGACACTTTCAGACTGTGCCGAGAGCGGCTTCGCCGCCTGGTTCCGTTGGATGCCTGGCAGTGATTCGATCATCATGCGCGTGGGATGGCATGGCTCTGGATTCCTCGCGAGTGTCAGTGCGCGGGGCGGCGATGTCGTGATGCACACGTCACCGGGGGCGGAGCATCTTCCATGCACGCTTGCGCACAATGGCAGCCGCATCGCACTCATCCGCACTGCTCCCACAGAACCGCCAGAAGTATGTGTTGCCGAAGTCGCCGGACGTGAGTTTCCCGTGCGACAGTTGACCACACTCAACAGTGCGCTCTGCGATCAACTCGATCTTTCGATACCAAACGAGAATTGGGTACGAGCGAAGGATGGCATGATGGTGCACTATTGGATCATGCGGCCACCAGCCACTGCGCGAGCGCGAGGTCGAACGCCGGCCGTCATCGAAGTGCATGGTGGACCCCATGCCCAGTATGGATGGAGTTTCTTCCTCGAGTTTCAATTGCTCGCCGCATCGGGATACACAGTGGCGTATGGGAATCCCAGAGGGTCCAAGGGCTATGGTCGAGACTTCTGCCACGCGATTGCGGGATCGTGGGGTGACAAAGATTGGATCGACATCCAAGCGATCACCAACGCGGTTCGCCGCGACAGCAGGGTCGATGCGCGTCGCGTTGGGATCATGGGCGGTTCCTACGGCGGATACATGACGCTCTGGGCGGTTGGGCACTCCACGAAGTACTGCGGTGCGATCAGCGATCGATGCGTCTCGAACATTGTGAGCCACTGCGGCAACTCGGATTTTCCAGATGTGCCGGGCGTCTATTGGAAGGGAACTCCTTATGCGGATCCATCGACGCTGTGGAAGTCCAGTCCGATCGCAGCGTTCTCGAAGGCGCGTACGCCGATGCTGCTCATTCACAGCGAGGGGGACTTGCGCTGCAACATCGAACAATCCGAACAGATTCACTCCGCGCTCGCGGCGCAGGATGTGCCCGTGCGCTTCGTGCGCTATCCCAAAGAGTCAAGCCACGGAATGAGTCGCAACGGTCCACCGGATTTGCGCATTCACAGGTTGAAGGAAATACTCGGATGGTGGCAGCGCATGTTTCAGCAGCCGAGTCAACGCCCAAAGAGATCTTGAAGCGCCTTGCCTGCGCCGTCGATGGTGCTCTTGATCGCGCCGCCGCTCTCATTCAGGATCGACTTCGTGAGATCCGTGAGCGTGGACGCAGCGGTCTCAAGCCCGGTGGCGAACTCCATGGGAAGACCCTTGATCTTCGCCGCAATGATGGCGGTCGTGAGCGTGTCCATCAGTTTCACGGTGAGTTGCTGCGCAATCTCGCTGAAGGGAGTCTTCGATCCCACATCGTTGATCACAAGATCCTGCAGGGTGACATCCACGGACGCCTCGCCAAGCACTGATCCACCCGTTGCAGAGACTCGAATGTTGGTGACCCTGAGTTGCCGAATCGTGACCGTTCCCGCATCGCCATTGGATGGCGGCGCGGGGTGCGTCACAGAATCGTTGCCAACAACTTTTTGCGCGACCACCTGCAGATTCACCAGTCCACCGGACTCAACGAGATACACATGGATCCCGTCGATTTCAACCGACTCCAACACGATGTCCCTGCCAAAGAGTTCAAACACCCCAGCTGCCACGGACGCTCGCTCAACAGTGAACATCGCTCCCTCCCCGAATCCAGAGGGCTGGGAGACGCGCAGCCCGTTGAGTGTCGATCTGCCGTCGAAGATCCCCAGATGCACGGAGCGCACGGTGGTGTCGACTCCCAAGACATGACTCCCGCTCGTCGCAAGCATGCGCGCAGCGACGGCATCACAGAAGAGGATCGCTGCGACAACGCAGAGTGCGGTCAGCACCAAGGCTCCGAGCACAATCTTGCGAATCGAGCGCGACATCGTCAGCGAGCCTATCATTCGCCCTCTTATGCCACGACCTGAACCAACCGATCCCGCGAGCATCGCGGCGATGGCGAATGTGCGTGAGATGCTCAAGTTCATCGGCGAGAATCCCGATCGCGAGGGACTGATCGACACACCCAAGCGCGTCGTGCACGCGATGCGTGAACACTTCAGCGGCTACGCGATGGATCCCGCAGAGGAACTCGGACGAACATTCTCGGAGATCGAGGGTTACGACCAGATGGTGCTGCTGACTGGAATCGATATCCATAGCCACTGCGAACATCACATGGTTCCATTCGTTGGCAAGGCGCACATCGCGTACATCCCACATGGAAAGGTCGTTGGACTTTCCAAACTCGCCAAGGTGGTCGAGATTTTCTCGAAGCGGTTGCAAGTGCAGGAGAAATTGACTGCGCAGATCGCCAACGCAATTCAGATGCACCTCCAACCGATGGGTGCAGCGGTCGTCATTCAGGCCCGCCATTTCTGCATGTGCTATCGCGGCGTGCGTCAGCCACACGCCTGGACCACCACCAGCAAACTCACTGGGATTTTCTTGGAAGACCCCGCCACCAGATCCGAATTCCTGCGCCTGATTTCGATTGGTCAACAGCCTGCATCGGGCATGTGATTCACTCTCGCCGGCCGACAGCGTCGACACAGAGCAACTCAAAGGCGATCTGCGCAGCAAGCATCGCCGTGTTGTTCGATTGATCTCGGGCTGGGCACACCTCGACAACATCTGCTCCAACGAGTTGCGCTCCAGCAAACTTGCGAATCAACCCGAGCAATTGCGCCGAGGAGAATCCACCGCACACGGGCGTGCCTGTCCCGGAGGCGAACGCTGGATCGACTGCATCGACATCGCACGAGAAATACACAGGCGCATCACCGATGCGGCGGCGAAACTCCAGCACGCTTCGTTCAGCAGCGGCAGAGTCGTCGATGAAACTGCTCATTGGCACGAGCGTGATGTGCTCGGCATCTGCATACTTCATGTCATCGAGCGTATTGAGCGACCCGCGAACACCCACGATGACAGTGCGTGAGGGGTCGATACACCCATCATCGATCGCACGGCGCAAGAACGACGCGTGACCGTAAGACTCGCCCCAGACGGCATCGACCGTATCCATATGCGCGTCAAAGATGACCGCAGCAAGACCATTCGCAGGAGACCCTGCGCGATCCCATGCCACCCGGATGTTTGCAAGCGAAATCGAATGGTCTCCACCGAGCGCCAAGAGATGGGACTGTGCGCTCGCACCCAATTCATGTGCAAAGGTGGTCGCGCTCTCAAGATTGTCGGCGCATGAGTAAGGGGCAACGGGTGAGTCGCCACCGTCCGCAAGCGAGAATGACATCGCGAGATCGATTCGATGTTCCATGCTCGCAGCCTTGAGATACTGGCTTGCGTCGCGAATCGCTCGCGGACCAAATCGCGCGCCTGGATGAAATGTCGTTCCGCCGTCGAATGGAATTCCGTAGACAATCCAATCGATCGGCTCACTCCCCACGTCGGTCAGGCGCGGGAATCGCATGAATGTCGAAATTCCTGCGAATCGCGGTTGCGTTCGCCCGCTCGGGAGATCCGTCGGCATCCACGGAGGATAAGCGATTCACGGGCACTCTTCAGAAGGGTCGCATCCCTTGCGGCAGCGCTGCCGCATCGGAGCGCTCCTGAAGGTGTGCAATCGGCGCAGCGCAGTAGTCCACGCTGAATGCGCCAGCGGGTCGGTGATTTCCGGAGTGACCGAGCCCGCCAAATGGAAGGCGACTGCTCGCACCCGCGGTTCCCACATTCCAGTTGATGCACCCAGCGCGAATATGCGGCGCGATGCGCTGCCAGCGCTCTTCACTCGCCGTAAACACTGCCGCGACAAGTCCGAAATGCGATGCGTTCGCTTGCTCGATGGCGTCGTCGTCGTCGCTGGCAACTGCGATCTGCACGATCGGACCGAAGCACTCCTCATCTGTTGCGATGTCGAATCGCTGAACCTGCAACACGCCAGGCGAGACAAACCAACCCGCTCTGTCAAGCGTCGTTGCAGGAAGAATGATCGCCGCGCCCTCGCGAACACGCCGCGACTGGAACGCCATGACTGCATCTCTCGCCGCCGATGAAATGACCGGTCCCATGAAGACCGGCTCTGCTGAATCTCCTGCGCCAATCACCAGTGTGCTCGCCACTCTCGCAAAGAGTGGGATGAACGCATCAGCGATCGACGCATCCACAAGAATGCGCCGTGTGCAGGTACAGCGCTGCCCCGCTGTCGCAAACGCGCTTCGCACGCATTCGATGACTGCCTGCTTCAGGTTCGCATCGCGGCAGACGAGCGCTGCGTTACTGCCGCCCATTTCCAGTGCGATGACTCGTCCGGGGCGATCGAGATTCGCTGCCACGATTCGACGACCGACAGACCAAGACCCAGTGAAGAGGATTCCGTCGATGTCACCATGCTCACTCAGTCGCTGCGCAACCCTCGCGCCACCCGCAACGACATTGAACACGCCGGGTGGAAACCCAGCGCTCGCCGCAATCTCGCCGAGCAACTGCCCCACAGCAGGCGCTCGTTCACTTGGCTTGAACACGATGGTGTTCCCCGCATACAGCGCTGGCACGATGTGTCCATTGGGAAGATGCGCTGGAAAGTTGAATGGTCCCAGGACCGCCATCACCCCGTGTGGACGAAATGCGCACACTCCTTGTCGCGTTGGTGTGACTTGGAAATCAAAGCCACGCACTCGATCCGCGCTCACTGGATCCAGGGTGATTGAGACCTTCTCTGCAAGTGCCTTCGCTTCGAGCCGACTCTCGGCGAGCGTCTTGCCTGTTTCGAGTGTGATCAATCGCGCCAGCCGATCCTCATTCGCAATCAGGGCAGCGCGCCACGAATGAAGCGACTTTCGACGATTCTCTTCCCCCGTTGCGTTCCATCCGCGTGCCGCCTCGCGCGCCGCCTGCACCGCATGGTCGATATGCGCCAACACTGCTGCGCCACGCCACACTTCTGTGCACGGATGAGCGGGATCACAACTCACGATCTGTTCGACTGCCGCGCCATCCGCGGTTGATGTCAGAGACCGAAACTCCCCCCGGATGAAGTCGCTCGGCGGATGGTCAAGAAGCCCCCGCCGGTGACCCTCACTCATCGACTCTTCCCAGCCCCTCGCGTCCTCTTGCTCGGGCTGCTACTGCGTATCGCGACGGCGTTTCCAGTTTTGTCGAAGGCGGTCAGACCAATCGCCGTCCGCGGAGCAGCGCCGAGCGCCTCGATCGACTTCGCAGGCAATCGCACATTCGAACCGGTGACCTCAAACGCACTTCGCATGGCGCGAAATCCGTGATCGCCCATGCACGACACAACGCCAGTGTGGGTCGCGCTCTTGGTTGCGCCTGCGAGAGTCCTCGTTGCCGAGCAACGGACGATTGGAATCTCATCCCGCTGCGCGTGCAAATAGGGACCTCCATCAAATGGATCAACATGATCTTGCGCCGTAAAGCCGAGTTTCTCGAGCATCTTGAGCGCGGGCAGCGTCTCGTCCCCGACCTTGCCCACCAGTTGCCTCGCTTCGGGCGGAAGCAGGGAGATATACATCTCCACCGACGGAAACAGTTTCAGAATGAACTCCTTACTGCGCTGATTGAAGGTGTCTGCTTCGGTGTATGAGAGATTGATGAATCGTCGACCGAGATAGTCCCACAGAGTTGAACGACTGTCAGGGGTGAGCGCCCCCATCAACTCAGCGATGATCCGAGGCTGAAACCACGCGGCGTGGAGCCCGATGAATTGAAAGCGAACATACGAAAGCAGCGATCCAAGTTTCTGCGGATGACCGCGGTAGCCAGGCGCAAGAATGAGTCCGCCGATTTCGCTTGGCCCACTCTCATCGCTGTCGAGTTGAATCGTGACGTGCACCTGTCCAGTACCAAGATCACGACTGTAATGCTCGCGCTTGCGAACCTTGAAAAACAAATGGGGATGACCGGGCCACGAGATCCGTGAGTAGACCGCACTCGTTCCGACCACTGACTTGCTGTCGAGATCCTCGAGCACAAACACAAACTCGCGACCCTTGGGATCCTTCACCGCTCCAGAAAATGCGCGAGTGCTTCGATCGATCTTTGCGGCAAGCGAATCTTTGTCCTGCGGCAGGTTGAATGAATGGACAAGTCGCGACAACTTCAGAAGTTGCGGCATGTCCTCGTTGACGGCGTGGCGAATGATGAACATGATTTATGGCACTCGCTGGAGTGCCCTCTCAATGATGGCAAACACTGGCTTGAATTGCGCGGGTTCCATCACGCCAATCGGCGGCAGGAATCGCAGGTGATATGGACCGTGTCCACAATTGAGGGCGATGACCCCCTCCTCGAAAAGAACTTTGAGCAGCGCGGAGATGCGGTCCTTGTCACCGCCCAGTGGCGTGAGTCGCAGCATCGCACCGATTCCGCCGATCACATCGGGCAGTGTTCGGCCATGCGAGTCGACGACTGGCGGAAAGAACTCGCCGCGGCGTGCGACAAGATCCTCAGCGCACTCGCGAAATGCCCGATGCAGTTTCGCGATGCGCCCGTCGGCACCGTAGTACCCGCCACTCTGCAGTATCTCAAGCCCACGCAATCCAATGTGGTAGGCGCTTGTGCTGGAACTGAATGTTCCGGCCATCAGCCCAGGACCGGGATTGAAGTCCGACGTGAAGAGGCACGCACAGACCTGCGTCATCTTGCCGACTGTGACGACATCAACAAACTCGCCGACGCCGAGCGTGTCGAAGGCAAACATGTTTTCGGTTCGTCCGAATGACTGAATCTCATCGATCCATATCGGGATGGCCGCCGCTTTGCAAATCTGCATGAGCGCCACCAAGAATTCGCGCGGCGCAACATTGAAGCCGCCCTCCCCTTGAATCACTTCCATCACGAAGCACGAGTGCTGTTTGGGGTATCGAGCGATCGCCTGCTTGAGCGCCCTGACAGTCGCATCGGTCGACCTGGACCCTTGTGCGGGATCGTAGAACGGCATGTAGTCCACGAGGATGTTCTGCACCAATCCTTGGCGATACGCAGCGGAGTCGCCAATCTGACTCATGGTGGTCGAGCGACCCATGAAGCAGTCGTTGAAGGCGATCACCCTCGGTGCGCTCTGCGTCTTCTGTTGGCAGATCTTCAGTGCATTCTCGTTTGCCATGCAACCCGAGTTCGTCACGAAGCAATGGCGAAGGCGGCTGACGCGCGCCGCCTCGGCACTGAGGAGTTCAGAGATCGCCAGCACATCGGTGTTGTGCTGCAAGTGACCCTGCATGCACACATCCGAAAGCGCCGCCTCGATCGCAGCCTCCACCATTCGCGAGTCACTGTGCCCAAACATGTTGATGCCAATCCCACTGAGCATGTCCCACTTCACGCTGCCATCCGCCAGTTGCACCAGTGGTCCATGACCGAAGCCAGCGCCGACATAGGGGTACATCGTTGGTCGACCGCGCAACTCATTGTTGCGACTCATCCACGCGGCGTACGCCTCCGTCTTGTTCGAATCGCTCCCACGCGCGCCGGTCATTGACGCTTGCTCGCGCTTCAGTTCGTCAATGATGAGATCGATCGCACCGCGCACTCTCGGGTTGACTGCGAGCGGCGGAAGATGCGACAACGGCGCATTGTTTGTTTTGAACTTCGTGCTCACTGTGGTCATGGTACGGATGGCCCTCGCGCCAATCGCTCGATGAGGATGGCCAGCAGCGTCGCACGCTCGACCAGACTTTCAACGACCACGAATTCGTCGGACCTGTGGAGATTGCCGCCGCGCACCCCGAGTCCATCGAGGCATGGAAGTCCCGCCGACTGAAGGACATTGGCATCGCTCACGCCGCCCGTCGCAGTCGTCCCCGCCGCGATTCCCACATCAGCAGCGACCGCAAGCGCGACATCGGCAATCGCCCGGACAGCTGGAGTCTCTGGTTTTCGTGGACGATTATGGAGTGTCTGCACTGTGACGCGCGGAATCGAGTTCGACTCGTGCGTCTGTATCGCAAGCAGCGCACACTCGATCGCAGCCCGTTGCTCATCGGTGCGGTATCGCGCATTTCCCCATGCGACGGCGTGATCAGGCACGATGTTCGTTGCCTCGCCACCCTGCAATGGACCGATGTTCACCGTCCGCCCGGTTGCGGGATCCGATATCGACAGCATCTCGGTGATCGCCTTGCAGAGTGCACCCACCGCCGAAATGCCCTGCGCCGCATCTCGACCCGCGTGCGCTGCACGACCGAAGGCATCGATTCGAAACTGCGCAGATCCTGCACGCTCCGTCACGAACTTTCCGTCGGACGCCGGTTCAAGGACCAGCCCAATATCGTGCTCCCGCGCAATCGTTCTCAGGTGATCAGCACTCGAGAAACTTCCGCTCTCTTCATCTGCGTTGAGTACGAATGACCAGCGCACACCAACGCCAAGTTCATGCAACACTTCAAGGGCAGTCAATCCGACGACCAGTCCGCCCTTCATGTCTGCTGCGCCGGGTCCCCGTCGAATTCCGCCCACATCAGGTGCGAGTTCGCGAAAGGGACTCGCGGGATCGTGCACAGTGTCGAGATGCCCACTCAACAGAAGTCGAATTCCTTCTCCCAAGCCCACATGTGTGGCACAGATGACATCGCCGGCATCGGCTCCGGCGGTCGTGGGTTCGCGCAGCCACTCTGGTCGAGGAGCAGCGGCAAAGCGCGACATGGTGGCGCCCATCGCAGTCAGTCGAGCGCTCATCCACGCACGAGCAGATTCCAGACCAGCTCGGCAACCATGCCCAGTTGGAATCGCCACCAGGTGCTCAATGTCCGCGACCATACGCTCGCGCCGTGTGGCAATCGCCTCTGCGATCTTCGACTCGAAGTCGCTACGCGCCATGCAGGAGTCCAGCAGTGCGTTGATTCCATTTGCCATCGAACACGTGCGTTGCGGCTCCGCGCATCAGGACGCGACCCGAGGTCTCGTCCCATCGAAGCGCGAGTGTTCCACCGGGAAGATGAGCCACAACAGCGCGATCGCTCCGCGACTCGAGCACCCCCGCAACACAGACGGCACTCGCGCCGGTTCCGCATGCACGCGTGATGCCGGATCCGCGCTCCCACGTTCGCATTCGCAACTCGCGTGGCGATTGAACCTCGACGATGTGCACATTGATGCGCTGTGGGAAAAACTCGTGGCGCTCGATCGACGCCCCGAATGATTCCAGCGGCACCGCCGCGACGTCCTTCGCCCAGAAAATGATGTGCGGATTGCCCATGGACACCACGGTCGCCGTTGGCTCCACAGCGAATGGTGCCAGAAGGTCTGCGCCCGGCCATCTCCGTGCGACAATTCGCTCCGTCCCATCCACACCGCTCCAGCGCACGCCCATCGCAGCGGATTCCAACATCGGCGCACCCATATCGACTTCCACATCATCAACGAGGCCGTCGCACCCAACCAACCAGCGCACTTCCAATACCCCACGCCCCGTTTCGATGCGCAGTGGATTCTCGCCCGACAGGCCGCGATCCACGACGAACTTGGCGACACATCGAATCCCATTGCCACACATCTCTGCTTCGCTTCCGTCGGCATTGAACATCCGCATCCGTGCATCTGCACACGATGAATCCGTGGGAGGACCAATCAAGATCAGTCCATCCGATCCCGCCCCGGTGTGTCGATCACTGATGGCTCGTGCGAGCGATGCGGGATCCTCTACGGTTTCCTGCGCAGTGTCGACGAATATGTAGTCATTGCCGATGCCGTGCATTTTTGTAAAGCGCACTGCCATTACTCCTGTCGTTTGACTGTTCCCAGATCGATCACCACCTGACCGTGCCGGTAGAAGTCTGCATTGAGTGTGTTGTGATCGACGAATGTGAACACGAGTGCATTGACTCCCGTGTTGTCTGCGTAATGGAAGTCGCCGAGATGAGGACCGGCGTACCGCTGATTGTCATACGCCTGCGCGTGGTTGTGAAAATGGAAGAGCGCGTCATACCCCGCATCAAACATCTTCTGCGATGCCTCGTAACGCACATCGCTCCCGCGCGACTGCGGACTGAACTCCACCAGTTCGTATCTCCCGTGTTCGTCCAGTCGCAGCAGTCCGCCATATTCGGTCAGCCGATCGGACTGATCGCGATCCGCAATGTCAAAGAGGTGCGATCGAATGGTGCCCTCTTCGAGCGCCGAGAGCGCGATGAGGACTGCCGCACAATCCCCCCACCGCATCTCGCTCTCGTGCGCGCGAGGTGTCTCTGCAAGCTGCGTGCCATACCCCTCGAACGATGCGCTGTATCGACGAGTTCCTTCCGATCGCAAACGGGTGCTCACCTCGGCAAAGAGATCATCACGGGATCGCCCAAGCAAGTGCGGGCTGTACTTCGCGGCCGCCACGATGATTGCAATGTCGCGCGGTTCGAGCGATGCTCGCACATCTGCTGGCAGTTGCGCCACGCCCGCACGGGCGGCATCCCACAGTGCTCGATGCGCTGGAGTTCGCAGCGCGCGGATCCACAAGATTTCCTCGCGATTGCGAGGGATGATTCCCAAATCGCTCGCCGATCTGCGCATGTCCAGAATGAACGAATCCGTCGTCGCGGTTTGCTCATCAGCGAGCAGCGCAAGAATGCGATCGCGTTGCCCAGTGGCGAGCAAGAGTTCCCAGCAGCGACTCCGCAGATTCGCTTCCTTGATCGGATCACTCTTGAGGAACAATTCATACAAGACTTGGGGAACGCGCTCTTTCCCCCAGAGCGCCACCAGTGCGTCGTATTCGGGACGCTGCCACAAATCGTTGCCGTACGCGATCACCGGAACCGCCCACGCACGAACGAGGGTTGGTGTCATGTCTTTCCATCCGAGCCGACCGAGCCGCACGCAGACCTCGCGCCGCCACTCGTAGATCATCATGCGCGGTAGGTTGAGTTCGAGCGATGTCCTCAACCCAACTGGATCACTCTTGAGGAGACGCTCCCACGCTTCATTGCGAAGTTCAAGAGAGAACCCGGGTTGCACGATCATCTTGCGCAGTGCCTTGAGGTACTCGGCAGAGGATGGATCCGCGTCGAGCAATCTCATCGCCGCAATCTGGCGTGCTGGCACGAGATCCGTACGACTCAGGGATTGCAGTGGATCACCGGCGGGAGTGGCTGCACATCCACACGAGAGGATGACCACCGCGACAGTCCAAAGGTACGAAGCAACGCTGACCTGCATCGCGTGAGTGTAAGAAAACCTGATTAGACTCATCGTGGTGCCATCCCGCAGCGTCGAATCAGAGAATTCAAAGAACGACCTCCTGACACGAGTGCGGGCGGTGATCGACTTGATTCGCCCTGATATTCAGGCTGACGGCGGCGATGTCGAGGTCGTCCGCGTCCACGACGGCATCGTTGAAGTTCGGTTTCACGGCGCGTGTATCGGATGCCCTTCAAGCAACATGACATTGCAAACTGGGATTGCCCGACAACTGCGGGAGCGCATCCCTGAAGTGCTTGAGGTGCGAGCGCTCAATTGAGGCGCAGGTCCGGCGCAATCGCGTCGCGTGATCGCAACCCCCTCCCGCAGACAGAGACCAGCGAATCAGAGACCAGCGATTTCAAGCACCGCCTTCGGCCGGACGGATCTGACCGATGACATTCTTGCTTGGGTCATTCGCGCCGGCAATAATCTGCTCAGCGACTTCCTTGCGATGCACCGCAACCTCGCGAGGGAACTCAAAAGCAAGCCGCACGCGGTCCCCCTTGATCGATGCGATACGGACGATCCCGATTGGTGAAGCGGGGTTTCCGATTACGACTTCTTCGCCTTCGCGTCTGGTGATGACCAACATGCTGCGGACCTCCTGCCCTTGATACGGTGGGGCGTCGCCCACCGACTTGCTCAGCTCGCCTTGGACGCACCATGCGTCCTCCCTGCGAATACTCGGATGACATTCATCGACCGAGCGGCTGACCTTCTTGAAGGGTATCGCTCGATCGGTCGCATCATTCTTCCCAAATCACAATTTGACGAAATACCCCGTTATGGGATGCGACTCACGCTGGGTCGATCTCCCAACTGTGCCAGCTGAGAATGCCATCTTTTTTGCAGAATCAGCCATCAATGCCGGAAATGCAAACAAAAACCCCTGCGTCGGGCCAGTGACGCAGGGGCAAGAGGTTGATAATCGAGCGGAAGTGATTCCGCCCGACTATTCGCACAGCCTGCCATCCATGGCTTATCCGTGCGAACGATTTGGGTCATCCTTGACCCTGTTGTCTGCTCAGAAGCCGCGTCCGTGCGGGGTCCGAGGGTTGTCTCTGCGCGACGCCATCCGTGGCGAAGCGGCGTCGAAGTGGTTGCGGCGATCCATCACCGCGCCCCACCCGATCGTGATTTCATAATCTGATTGGCCTGACGAAAAAGTTCGCCCGCAGAAGAATTCCGTTCCTTCTGCTGACTCTTCCACCGCGCAGACGCGATCAACTCCAAGTGGTCTCGAACTCCCAAGATGACGACTGCACCCGCCAATCCAAAGCGCGTGAGCAGTCGATCCGGAATGCGCACGCGACCGGCAGAATCCAGTTGACAGCGTGCTGCTTGACTGAAGAAAGATCGCTCGAATTGCCGAAGCACTTCGTCGCCGATCAACGACCCGCCATGATCCATCGCCAATTTCTCGAACGTTCCGTTGGGCCAGAGTGTGAGTACCTCGTCCGCGCCCGGGACTGCAACAAACGAGTCCCCGTTGACCGCTGGATTGAGCACTTCGCGCAACTCGCTTGGTATGGCGAGACGTTGTTTCGAGTCGAGACTGTGTTCGTATTCGCCGAGGAAGAGCATTGGTGTGGACCATGTGAGTCGTGGTGAACTATACCCACTGTGCCCCACAATGCAACACTTTACAACAAAATTGATGCGAATCGCGACATCGCGCTGCACGAATCGTGGTCCTAGAACCATGGTGCCCAATAGGTATTGGCGTAACTGGTTGCAGAGAATAGATTTGTGGACAAACCCGAATACCAGAGTATTATCCGCTCGAGGCGTGTTCTTTGGGATTTTTCTTACTTCATGCAGACTGACCGACCAGCCGCAAACAGAGACTCCGTGGAGCATGTGCTCAATCTCGTTCCTGCGACGACATTCCTTCTGAGCTCTGCCTACGGCGAACTCCGCAGTGCTGTCGTGGTGAAGTGCGTGCAGCAGGTGGCGATGCATCCTCCAATGATGCTCGTCGCGATGGAGAAGGGTCAATCACTCTCTCCCGTCATTCGTGACAGCCGAAACTTTGCGATTTGTGTGCTCGCCCATGACGACCGTGCAACAAGAATGATGTTTGCAACGGCACCCGATCAAGGTGTCGATGCGTTTCTCACGATTCCGCATCTCATTGTGCCTGGCGGGTCTCCAGTTCCGATGCGTGCACTCGGATACATCGCGTGCGAACTGGTTCGCCACCTCGACATTGAAGCGGACTACGAGGTCTATATCGGGATGGTCCATCACGCCGGTCTCGTCGAACAACCGAAAACCAAAGTGGCGCGGCGGGGCGTCTCTCGAGTTCATTCACATGGTTGGGCGCGCATCGCCAAGCGCAGTCCATCGACAGAGAAACCCAACGGCACGGGACGCGCACGCGCATCCTCAAAGGTTCGCCGCCCCTCCTAACATTCTGGGATGGTGAACGATTCAAATCTTTGGAACTGGGATTATCGCGACCTCGCTGCGCGGCTCGGTTCGCCATGCATTCCAATTGTGGATGCGCACGCACATGTTGGCGGACTGCGCGCGGCGGAGATCCTCATCGAAGCCATGGATCTCTACGGGGTCGCAGAGATTTGGAGCATGACATCCGTGATCGAGCAACTCGATCCACTGCGCGAGCTCTTTGGGAATCGGATTCGATTCATTGCAGTGCCGAATTGGCGAGACCCCAATCGCCGTGAATCTCACGGGGTTGGATACGCGCGACGAATCCGCGACTTTCACGCCAGGGGAGCATCTATCGCAAAGTTCTGGGCTGCGCCGCGCGGGATCGACATCGGCCACGAGGTCGGCGATCCCGCATTGATGCGACTCGACAATCCGGTCCGCATCGAGGCCATGCAAACCGCCTTCGACTTGGGAATGACTTTCATGGTGCATGTGGCAGATCCCAACACCTGGTTCGCCACGCGCTATGCAGACGCATCGCGGTATGGAACGAAGGCATCGCAGTACGAGCCGCTCGAAATCGTCCTCGATCGATTCCCAGCACGATGGATCGCCGCACACATGGGTGGATGGCCAGAAGATCTGGAGTTCCTCAGCGGACTCCTCACGCGCCATGCCAATCTCGTGCTCGACACCAGCGCGACCAAGTGGATGATTCGCGAAGTATCACGACACGAGCCAAGCGTGGTTGGCGATTTCTTCGCACGTTGGAGTGGTCGACTCATGTTCGGCTCCGACATCGTGACGAGCGACGAACATCTCAGCGATGCATCCACGGTGCATGAGATGGACGCGAAAGCGCATTCGCGCGCGAGCGCGTTTGATCTCTATGCGAGCCGATACTGGGCGCTGCGCACACTCTGGGAAACCAACTGGACTGGGGCGAGTCCCATCGCAGACCCCGACCTTGCGATGGTGGATCCGGCCGCGTTCGCACCCAAGGACTCACCCGCTCTGCGAGGGATCGCTCTGCCACAGTCAATTCTCCGCGATTTCTACGCCAACACGGCGTGCGCGATCGCGGAAGAAATGACCGCGAATGTTGCCCAAACTCGTGCCCATTCGTAGCCGATCGCCTCGGCTGAGTTACTCTGTTTGGGTGAACCGGACGCGATGGCTTGTGGCTGGCGGAGTCGGGGTTGGAATCGTTGTCGCCATCAGTCGCATCGACGCGCCGTCTGCAGCCATTCCCCCTGAACCAATTCGGTACGGGCGAGATGTTCGTCCGATCCTCTCGGACCGTTGCTTCGTCTGCCACGGTCCTGACGCCGCCGCGCGCAAAGGCGATCTGCGTTTGGACTCGTTCGAGAACGCAACGCACATCCGTCCACACGGCGCTCCCATTGTTGCGGGGCAGTCCAAGGCGAGCCTTGTATGGCAGAAGATCACCTCAACTGATCCAGAAGAGATGATGCCGCCGACATCGAGCACCAAGCATGCACTCGACGCTGCTCAGTGCGAGACCATCCGTCGCTGGATTGATGAAGGCGCGCAGTATGAATCACACTGGGCATTCACTCCGCCAGTTCGTCCCGCGTCGCCCTCGGTCAAGAATGCAGCGTGGAGCGCGAATGGAATTGATCAATTCATCCTCGCACGCTTGGAGCAAACGAATGTTTCGCCAAGTCCCTCTGCAGATCGCGCCACGCTCTGCAGGCGAATCTTTCTGGACCTCACTGGACTTCCACCCACTGAAATCGAACTTGATGCCTTCGTTGCTGACACCAGTGACGACGCGCGCGGCAAGTTGATCGATCGCCTGCTCACCGAGGAACCCTATCGCTCTCGTTATGCGGAGCGAATGGCTGTTCCGTGGTTGGATGTGGCTCGATTTGCAGACACATCTGGAATCCACATGGACGCGGGTCGATCCATCTGGCTTTACCGAGACTGGGTGCTCCAGTCTTTCCGAAGCAACCAGCCCTACAACCAGTTCGTCATCGATCAACTTGCAGGCGATCTCATTCCGGGCGCAACCACTCAGCAAACTATTGCAAGCGGATTCAATCGCAATCATGTCACCAGCGACGAGGGTGGCGCAATCAATGAGGAATATCTGTTGGAGTACGCAGTGGACCGAGTCGCCACGACGAGCAGTGCATTCTTGGGGTTGAGCATGCAGTGTGCGCGCTGCCACGATCACAAATTCGATCCCATCACCACCAAGGATTTTTACGGCGTGCTGGCATTCTTCAATTCGGTGGAGGAGCCGGGCGTGTACTCGCAACTCCCCGATGCAGAGCGATCTTTCGAGCCCTTCCTCGAGACGCCAACTCCAACACAACAGGCGCAACTCCAACAACTCGATCAATCCATCGCCGCACTCACCGTCGAGCGAGATCTTCCAGGAAGCGACGAATCAGCGGCGTTCGCGCAGTACTCCAGCGAAGTGCTCGCAGAGAACGCCATCGAATGGGTCGCTGCGCCAACGATCGCCGCTGAGTCATCCAATGGATCGACGCTGGCGATTCAGAGCGATGGATCGGTGCTCGCGAGCGGGGCGAATCCTGCGAACGATCGGCACACGCTGACGCTCTCCACAGATGCCACCGAACTGCGCATGATTGCAGTCGAAGTGATGAGCGACCCGTCTTTCACGGAGGGTCGGGTCGGACGGGCTCCCAACGGAAATGCGATTCTCGATTCCATCGTCGTCGAAGCGACTTCGGCGGCAGATCCGTCGCGACATGAACGAATTCCATTGGACTGGGCGTGGGCAGATGTCGAGCAATCCAATGGGGACTTCTCCGCGACCAACGCGCTCACAAAGGACGATGGTCGAGAGTGGGCCGTTGACTCGCACACGCGTCCCGGGTCGCGCATCGCGCTCTTTGCATCCAGCGTGCCCTTTGGATTTACTGGTGGCACGAACCTGCGCGTCTCGCTGGGATACACCTCTCCATTTGGTCAACATGTGATGGGTCGCGTGCGAGTGTCTATCGCTGCTGCGAGCGACCGCGTGATGGCGCGGCTCCCAGTGTCCTCCAGCGCGTGGTACATCGCTGGTCCGTGGATCACAGAGGCGGGGAGCGATCCATATGAAGTGGCGCGTGGGCCCGAGAATGCACGACTCTTTTCGCGAGGCGAATCGTGGGGCGAATTTGGATGGCGATACGCCCCCGCCGTGCTTGAGGGTCAGGTCGTCGGACTTGCGCAAGGCACATCCACCGAGTACCTCGCGAGGCAGATATTCGCGCCCACGGCTCGCGATCTCGAGGTGTCACTTGGCAGCGACGATGGAATTCAAGTCTTTCTCAACGGCGCGCAGGTGCATGAGACGCGTACAGACCGCGCGGTGAAACCCGATCAGGAACGCGTGGTTCTTCCGTTGCAGGCTGGCGAAAACCTGTTGGTCTGCAAGATTGTCAACACGGGAGGGATCGGCGGCTTCTACCACCGTGCCCATGCTGCGGATGGTGCGATGACAACAGCGATGGTTCCGATCATCCTTCCAGAAAGGTTCACACGCGAAGAGTCGCGGTCACTCGCACGCACTGCATGGAGGGCGAGCGCATCGCCACGGTATCGAGCACTTTCGCAGTCACTCACGGCGGCGCAGCAGGAGCGGACGACGGTGACCTCCATGATCCCGCACACCATGGTGATGAAGGATCGCATGGTGCCGACCGAAACATTTGTTCTCACGCGCGGCCTCTACGACCAACCAGATCGGGAGCGACCCGTGCAGCGCTCGATTCCCGCCGCACTTGGAGTTCTTGCGGAGGGTCAACCGACAAATCGTCTCGGGCTCGCACAGTGGATCACCTCACCAGAGAATCCACTCATGGCGCGCGTCGTCGTCAATCGCTTGTGGGAACAGTTCTTTGGCCGCGGCATCGTTCGCACCGAAAACGACTTTGGATTGCAGGGTGAATGGCCGACACATCCCGAGTTGCTCGATTGGCTTGCTGTGGAGTTCCGCACCAGCGGGTGGAATCTGCAGCACATGATTCGGCTCATCCTCACCAGCAACACCTACGCACAAGCGTCGATCCTTCGAGTTGAGATCAGCGCGCGCGATCCAGACAACCGATTGCTCTCGTGGTACCCGCGCCAACGCCTCCCTGCAGAACAGATTCGAGACCAAGGACTCTTTGTTGGTGGACTGCTGCACGAACAGTTCGGAGGTCCCAGCGTGAAGCCCTATCAGCCTGAAGGACTCTGGCAAGAAGTGGCGATGCCGCAGTCCAACACTCGCATCTATCAACGTGGAATGGACAGCGATCTCTGGAGGCGCAGTCTTTACACCTACTGGAAACGCGCTTCGCCCCCCCCCGCCATGCTCACACTCGATGCACCCTCGCGAGAGTTCTGCTCGACGCGCCGCTTCACCACGAACACGCCACTGCAGGCACTGGTGTTGTGGAACGATGAACAGTTTGTGGAGATCGCCCGCCACGCCGCAGAACGCGTGCTGGCTGATGCGGTGGGCGATGTCGCACGGCTCGCGCTGCTCTATCTGCGCTGTACTGGTGAGCGACCGTCAGAGGAGTGCATGCATGCGCTGATGGAGACTCTCACCGCGAATCGATCTCGGTATGAAGCGCAGGTGGAAGATGCAGAGAAATTTCTGGCGACCGGCGAGTCGCCCTCGCCACCGCCGGAACAATCATCTGAGATTGCGGCGTGGACGCTCATCGCCAACGCCATCTTGTGTAGTGATGCATCGCTCGTGAAGGACTAATCCATGGAACACCGACGCACGCCACGCGCACCCACTTCCGACGCACTCGAGGAGTACCTCGTGAACCTGACGCGACGACGCTTCTTTGGATCAGTCGCCGGCACGATGAGCGCTGGACTCGGCGCGATTGCACTGGGTCAACTGATTGGATCCCAAAGCGCATCTGCAACTCACACCAGTGTGACCCCCGACGAGATCCTGCAGAAGCTTCCCCACTTCGCTCCAAAGGCGAAGCGCGTGATTTACATGCACATGGAGGGAGCGCCCAGCCAACTCGACCTCTTCGACTTTAAGCCTGCGCTGCACGAACAATACAACGTCGATCTCCCCAACTCGATTCGCAACGGTCAACGCATCACTGGCATGACCAGCGGTCAGGCCCGCTTCCCAGTCGCGCCCACCATTTTTCGATTCGATCGACACGAAAACAATGAAGATGGGCTCATGATGTCAGAGTTGCTCCCACACACGGGAAGTATCGCCAAGGAGATCTGCGTCATTCGATCGATGCACACGCAGGCGATCAATCATGAACCTGGCATCACCTTTTTCCAGACTGGGACGGAACAACCGGGACGTCCCTCAGTCGGTTCGTGGATGAGTTACGGACTCGGCAGTTCCAACGCGAATCTCCCGTCATTTGTCGTGCTTATCACCCAGGGAATCGGCAACATGCAGGCACTTTCTGCGCGCTTCTGGGGGAGCGGATTTCTTCCCAGCGAACATCAGGGATGCCGCCTGCGGGCTGGACGCGATCCCGTCCTATACCTGCGCGATCCCGATGGCGTCTCGCGCGATGATCGACGGCGTATGTTGGACTTGGTCGGTCGCCTCAACGAAGAGGAGTTTCAGACCACGCTCGATCCAGAGATTCGTGCCCGCATCGCGCAGTTTGAGATGGCGTATCGGATGCAGATGTCTGTCCCAGAACTGACCGACCTCTCCACAGAGCCAGCAGAGACGCTTGAGATGTACGGTCCCGCAGTTCGTACTCCGGGAAGCTTTGCTGCCAACTGTCTGCTCGCGCGTCGACTCGCGCAACGCGGCGTTCGCTTCACCCAGTTGTATATGCGCGGATGGGATCAACATGGCAACCTGCCATCAGAACTCCGCGCGCAGTGCAACGCAGTCGATCAACCGCAAGCGGCACTTGTCAAAGACCTCAAGAGACTCGGCTTGCTCGACGAGACGCTGGTGCTGTGGGCTGGCGAATTCGGTCGCACCGTCTACAGCCAGGGAGCGCTGACGCGCGAGAACTACGGGCGCGATCACCACCCCCGCTGCTTCTCGATTTGGATGGCTGGCGGAGGCGTGAAACCAGGCATTTCTTACGGGAAAACAGACGATTTTTCATACAACATCATCGAGAATCCAGTCGAGGTACACGATCTGCACGCCACGATGATGCACCTGATGGGGATCGATCATCGCAAACTCACCTATCGAGCGCAGGGTCGTGACTTTCGACTGACGGATGTGAAGGGCGAAGTCGTTAGATCGATACTTGCGTAGCGCACTCGCTCGGGTTGACGCTGCCGTGCGGCGACTCGCCACGCGACGCCCTGTGCGCACTTCGCAGTGCCGCAGCGGAGAGTTCCTCACGTACATCGCTGTGATCTCCAAACTCCAAAAGCGCCCGCACGCAACCGCTGCGGTCACCCACGTCGAATCGCAACGATCCCTCGCAATCATGGGCGCATGATTCGTGGATCACGGGAATCCCCGCAGCGCGTGCCCACCATGCGGACCATCCCCACCACGATCGGTTCCCCGCGACACCGCTCGGTGCATGAAGCAACATGACATCGACCACCTGCCACAGCTGGTGTGGAATCTCAGCATCATCGATCAGTCGCACCCGATCACTCATGCCAACCCGAGCCACATACCGAACTGTCTCGGACGCCCAACGAGAATTCTGCGGCGCGATGAGCACGAAGTCGGATCCGGCAAGAATTGCTTGGCTCGTGGCATCGAATGCGGCTCGAAAGTCGATGGACTGCGCTCGATCGCCACCAGCGAGAATCACCAACGATTCTGGGCGAATGCCGAGTTCCTCACGCAGCGCGGCGCGTCTGGAAACGGTGAATTCTCGCCACCCTGCGAGAGCCGTTCGCGCACACTGCATCATGGCATCGCTCGGCGGATCTCGGTGCATAACTCGGTCAACATCGACCAGCGCGCGCCCTGCGAGATCGCCCACCTGACTTCCGTACGAAATCACCCGTGCTGGGCAGGTGCCGTCTCGGAGGACCCACGCACGCAATCGACGGGCAAGCAATCTCTCGATTCCAAGCGGCGCGGTCAGAATCCCGTCGAGCGGCAGGGACATTGCTCGTTCGTGCGAACGCACGCACGATGGACCGATCGCGATGCGTTGGTCTGTCCGAACATCTCCGGTCATGGCACCCGCACTCCAACCGATCCCATCAGTTGTCTGGAGCAGATGGAGCGCGCCAGCGCGCGGAAGAAGCCGCAGCGCGCCCCGTTGATTCACTTCTTCACACCAAGACGTCCGCCGAGTTCGCGTCGGGGATGGGCGTAGAACAACTTGGCGATGTCATCGCCGAGTTGTGCGGCGAGTTTGTCTTCAATCTCACGCCGACCTGCGCTCGTCGTGATCAGCGATGGGTCGATGTCTTGCAGCGAAGACTGCACGGCTTCTGACCCTGCGGATGGCCAGAGTCGCTCACCTGTGGTGATGTCAATGACCTTCACGAGCGCGACTGCTTCTGGACCGCCCTCTGCGCGACCACCTGACAGATTGAATTCATCGACTTCGATGAACACCACCTGCTCTGCGCCGAGCGATTCGCCCACCCGCTGAATCGACACCGGCTTCGATGCGGTGTCGAGACGCCGAACCATGGCGACAGAATCACGCGTCGAAATCACCTCTGGAACAACGCTGTTTTCGAGAAGTCCGGTTGCTGCAGACTCGCCGATCTCGACGCGCAACGCGACGCGAGCCATCCTGTTCTTTCGATCGTCGACGACAAATGCAGTCCGTTTCGATGGCAATTCAAAGGCGGCTGGCGCCTTGGGAGGTCCTTCGGCGAGGTACGTTAATGGGATCAGAAAGTTGCAACCCTGGAGCGCGACTGCACCTCCCACCACAACAAGCGCAATGCGACATCTGCGCACGAACGGCTGCGGTGGATTCGCGACCGAGTTCATTTGCGCTTGATCCCTCGGTCTGGGTACTTGTCTTCGATGTGGTCGTAAAAGAGAAATGTCACTTCGTCGACAAAGGTTTTCTGCAAACCAAGTTCGATCTCGCGCGGTCCCGCCTGCGCCTTGCCGATGCCATCCATGTCCGGGAACTTCGAGATGACCTGAAACTCCTCCGCATACGAGTCTGGATCAATGCCATCTCGCTCGACGATGCCGATGTTCGCTGCGGCGACGCCATCCCACATGAAGCTGTTCCCCTCCGGATTCAACCGATACTCAAACATGTCGATCACGATCACGCGGTCAACATCCAGCTCACTTGCGAGGTCCGCCAACGGCATGGTTGGCCATCCAGGCGTCTGATGCATCCATGACACCGAGTACTTCGGGTCGAGCAATCTGATTCCAGAGACATTCTTTGCGAGAAAGTTGGCGGTATTGCCAACGAGATTGGGGAGTGCGGTTGGATACTCATACGCAGTTCGCATATCCGTGTGGGCCAGGACTGCGACCGACTTGTTCTCGAGCCCTCGGTACTTCGCAAGCACTTCGATCTGCTTGTTCTTCTCGATGTTGGATCCGATGGCGGAACCGATTCCAAAGAGAATGCACCCACTCATCGGCATGAGTGCCAACAGCGCAGCAAGACAGCAGATCCGAATCATGAGAACGCTCCTTGCGTTGCGAGCATCTTGTATCCCCACGAGAGCAGGATCGCCGCGCCCAGAGCCCACCAGCACTTGGCACCCCATTGCTGTGTCAGCGCACCCACGATCGGCGAACCAGTCGCGGCAGCGAAGCCGGCCACCACTGCGAATCCAGCAGCGCAGAGAGCCAAGATGAACCCGAGCGGTTGCGCGTTGAGCGATTCGACACACCGACCATCCGCAGCAAGTGCGAATGCAGTGGTCATCCCACAACTCGGACAGGGAATCCCCAGCGTTGTTGGCCACGTGCACGGGGGGATTCCAAGTTGGGTGTGCGTTCCCAACAGGGCAGACGATGGCTCGAGCCACGCTGCGACGAGCAAGAGCGCCAATGCACCGAGTGCGCAGGTCCCCAGAACGCAGCGATTCTTCAGCGGCAACTGCACCCCTGCTCGGTGCGGTTGAACGGCTGTGATTGCGGTTGGCTCCATGGTCAAACTCATGCGGAGCGGGATCGTAGTCGAGGAGACCGTCCAAAGCCTAGCCTTGCGATATGCAATTCTCTTGGATCGACGGGCACTTGGACTTGGCGTACATCTCGCAGGAACACAGCGATGTTCGACGTGAACCCAGGGAGGGCGAAGAGCGATGTGTCAGTCTTCCTGCACTCGCTCGAGGTGGAGTCGGCATCATGGCTGCAACTCTCTTTGTGGAGTCTGGGGTCGAGGCTGCGACGAAACCGTGGGGATACAGGGACGCTTCGGATTGGGAGGGAGCCAACCGAGCTGCGGAATTGCAGATGGCCTACTACGAATCACTCGAACGAGATGGTCTGCTGCGGATCGTGCGATCGCGTGGTGATCTCGCGGACGACGCACTGCCACGACTCGTGATTCTGATGGAGGGTGCAGATCCCATACGCGACGGGGATGATGTCGCACGCTGGCACGCGCGCGGTGTTCGTATGGTTGGGCTGACATGGGCACTCGGTTCCCGATTCGCTGGCGGCAATCAGACCGGTGGCGGGATCACGGCCGCAGGTCGTGATGTGATCGCAGCACTCGATGCGCATCACATCGTGCATGACGCAAGTCATCTCTCCGATGCCGCACTTGACGATCTCGTGACGATGACCGATCAACCCATTGTGGCCTCACACTCCAATGCGCGCGCGCTCCTCAATTCGAGCGAACGCCATATTCGCGATGAACACATCCGCGAGATCACGCGTCGCGGCGGCGTCGTGGGGTTGAATCTCTACGGAAAGTTCCTCGCCGTGGATCGACCAGCAACACTCGAAGATGCGATCCATCACATCGAACATATCGCACAGGTGGCAGGGTGCGACAGCGTGAACGCACTGGGATCAGACCTCGACGGAGGATTCTCGCCGGCGCTCGTGCCCGCAGAATTGCGCGGTCCACAGCGATATCACGCTCTCACAGATGCGCTTCTTGCACGGGGTTGGACAGGAGAGTCGTGCGCGAGATTCGCCAGCGAAAATTGGCTTTCGGTGTGGAATGCATCCCTTGCGCAGACGTCACGATGAGGGCGTCACGACGAGGGCAATCCAGCACTTGCGGCGTCATTCAGATCGATGCGCTGTCGCACGAACGCCGAACCAACAGACACATCCATGCGCGCATGCAGGAGCACGCCGGTTCGATGTAGGGGTGCGGCATCTCGTGCGTCATCGAGGAGCAGATGCTCAACGATGTTGGGGGGGCTCGTCTGCAATCGCGGACACGCCGCGACGATCAACATCCAGTTTGCACGAGCCCACGATGCCGTCACGCGAAGTGCGTGCTGCGTGTTGCCCATTTGAATCAGGTGAAGCGCACCACTCTCATCGAGCGCAAGCACCACTGAAGATGCATCGGGACAGGTGAAGGGCAGTGCCGACAACTGTGAGAAATAGACTGCGGCCAATTCTGAAGGGAGGGGTTTTGGAAGTGGTGCCGCAGCGGGGAGACTCGTCGACACCGCATCCTGTGCGTATGGAGGCGAGGCAGTCACTCGATTCGACTCTGGCGGGGGTGCATTCCGTGCAGCATCGAACCGATTTGGATTGCCCGCCATCGCCATCGAGACATATTCAGTCGCTGCCCCAAGGTCCAGTCCACTCAACATGGCCAGCGGAACAGGACCCGTTGATTCAACGCGATCGACGCGGGGAGCATGTGCGACCATCGACAATGCAACTCCCATTGATCGTTCCAAAGCCCACGCGATCAGCCCCCGCGCTGCGCTTTGAGCAACATCTTCTGCGCTTCCGACGAAGACCAACCCAATCTCGGGCGGTGCCTGACCCACTGTTGACGCAGCCTGCACGATCGCTTCAATCGTTCGCTTCGCTGCGGCGATGGCTGTTTCATCAGTGCCGCTCATCAGAGTGAGTGCGCAACGCGCCTCCAACAACTCGGTTGCCGAGGTGCGCGAGTCAACGCAGACAATCCATCCTCGTGCAAAGGCGCTTGCTCGCTCGAGCCACGCATTTCCGTCGAGCGGCATCGCACGACCTTGTGCTCGATAGACCTCGGCTCGGCTCGCAACACCATCAAGACGGATCAATGCCACTGGTCCCGATGTCCGCGCAACTTGATCTGCGTACTGTGCGATCCAAATGCCAGCGAGGGTTGGAACATTCCCCACCACCAGCACCATCGGCATCGCCTGCACTCGAGGCGTGATGCGACCCCGTGATCCACTCCCCAAGAACGCCGTGGTCAGTCCGTCAAAGTCGTCGGCTGCTCGGCTCATTCGTGCGATCCTATCTCGAAGTGCGCAATCGCTCAGCCAATTCTGAAATGCGACTCTCGGTCGCGGACGATTGCATCGGCGTCAATTCCACTTCGACGATTGGTGGATCAACTGGTCGGGTGTTCGTGCGAGGCGCAGCGAGCAGCGCCATCAACGCAGCGTCTGGACTCGTGCGATCTGCCAGAGCCGAGACGCCACCCATGCGCTGCGCATTCACCGGATGGGCGATGAGCCACTCTGCGAGCCACTCAAAGTCACGACATGCGTCGGAGTTCGGGGCATACTCCGTGATGGGCTGTCCAAATCCAGCAGCTTCGCGCAGGACATCGTGCTCTCGAATCATCGCAGGGACAACCTGACTGCCGAAGGCGCGATCGATCGCGACCAAGATGTCCTGTGAAATGGGCGAGTCTTTGCGCACCAGCGTGGGGAGTGCTCTCACGATGATCGATCGTTGCAATCGATCTGCCACAGCGCGCACGGTGGCAACTTGCCTCTCCGCGGCACGCAAGGCGAAGTAGCCAGTTTCAATCGGAATGAGTGCCTCGTCACATGCGTGCAGTGCGTTGAAGACGAGAAGCCCGATGTGAGGAGGGCAGTCGATGATGCACCACTCGAAGCGCGGCGCAACGCGATCCAACAGCCCACTCAATCGACGATCTCGGTCGTGCGCTTCGGCGAGGGGACTGCCGGGGGCTTCCAATCCTGCAAGGCGAATGGTGCAGGGAGCGAGGACAAGGTTTGGCGCAGGCTCCCAAAACAGCCCATCGTCGAGGAGCGCAGTCCCACTCCCCTGCTGCAACGCATCTTCGATGCCTCTTTCGATGCGTGCCGGCGCGATCCCCAGCGCTAAACCACAGTGCCCCTGGGGATCAAGATCGACCAGCAGCGTTCTCTGTTTGCGCGCAGCCAAGACCGCAGCAAGATTGACAGCGGTGGTGGTCTTGCCGCTCCCACCCTTCTGATTCACAATTGCAATGACACGCATATGGCTACAAGATCGACAGACTCCGCTGCTTTCCTTGAAGTCTCACCAAGAACCTCGCGCGTCCTGCGGCGCCTACGAACTGCCAATCGAACGGAAGCCATCCCGCAGCAATTCCCAGTTCTCTCCGCGCACGATTTCGGCGGATCCCTGCGCGAGGGGCAGGACGAGCGTGAGGGATGCGCCCTCTCGTTTCTTGTCAAAACCCGCCGCAATCACCAGTTTTTCGAGGGAAACATGTCGAGGCAGGGTGATCCCAAAGCCGAGCGCAGCGATTCGATCCCTCAGCATGCGTGACTGAGCCTGCGTCATCCTTCCCGATGCGACCGATGCATTGCTCGCAGCAATGAGCCCAAGGGCGACAGCCTCTCCGTGGAGGACTTCGCTCGAGAGTTCCGACTCGATGGCGTGTGCGAAGGTGTGCCCGAGATTGAGGAGCATGCGCTCGTTTGCCTCTTTTGGGTCGCGTGCCACGATGGCGAGTTTGACAGCTGCTGCCCGCGCTACCAGATCGATCAGCCTCCATTGATCCCCGGCCTGGGAGCTTGAATACGAGCGGAGCGCGTCTTCGAGGAGCGGATCGATCGTCGTATCCCCGAGCATCGCATGCTTCACGCATTCGGCAAGTCCGGCTCGAAAGGTCCGAATCGGTAATGTGGAGAGCGTGAGGGTGTCGCAGAGGACCGCAGCGGGCGGCCAGAATGCTCCCGCCAGATTCTTCCCAAGCGCACCACCGCCGGTTGGCAGGTTGATCCCAGTCTTCCCACCGAGCGCGGCATCGACCATTCCCAGCAGAGTTGTCGGGACTGCGATCCACGGGATTCCACGCAGGTAGCTCGCCGCGGCGAATCCAGCGATGTCGGTAGTGATACCGCCTCCGACTGCCACGATGAGGCTCTTGCGATCCAATCCGCCTCGCACCGCGGCGTCCAAGATCAGCTGCCACGATGCGACTGACTTTGCCGATTCGGTGGCGCAGAGTGCAATGCGCATCACTTCGATGCCATCACTCGCTTCATCCTTCCATGCGGTGGCGACAACCTCTCCCCATGTCAACTCGATCGCACCATCGCACACGATCAAGACCTTGGTTGGATTCCTTCCACCGTTGACTTCGCGCACACGCTTGGCAATCGATGCCAACACACCGCTGCCCACGATGACTGGCGCACGCTGTTCACCGAATGTTTGCACCATTTCGCGCGTCATGGCTTGGCCTCCTCTGCCATGCCAATCGCACGCGCACGATCTGCGACTTGATGAATGTGCAGCATTGGGCGACCGGTCGAACGCTTCACAAGAAAGCGAATCGCGAACCATGCGCAGAGTAAAAGGATCACCGCACCAACCACCACGAACGACAGAGGGACTTCGCCCGCCGCTTCTGCGCCACCGTGATGGCCAGCGGCTTGGCCAGCGGCTTGCAGAGTGTGCGTAGCAGATTGATCGAGTGGACGTGCGATCACCGCCTGATACTCCTGCACATCTCCCGCACGATTCATCAGTCGAATCAGCCCCGCATGTCGTCCGAGGACGGAGACAGTCGTTCCAACCGAAAAACTGAGATCTGACATCAGGTAGACGGCGACAGGATCGCCATTCTCTGCGCGCACGAACCACTCTTCGCCATTTGGATGAACGTCTCCGAGGGGTGTTCGTTGTTCAAGTTTTCCTCTGATGTGCACCCATGCTCCCGCAGGAACGCTCTGCCAATTGGGGCGTGCAATCACCGGAAACTCAGCGATGTTGTCCTTCGTAAACGATCCTGCGGGCGTCGCACCTGCAACTTCAGTCCACAGTGCCTCGAACTCTGCGCTGGGCCAGTCGAGGGTCGCTTGGAATGACATCACCCCGACACTTTACGGGCAAGCACCCCATCCCGACAGAATCACGGCGAGATCACCGCCATCTGTGTAGCCATCGCCATTCACATCGCCCATTGGTGTCGCCCATCCGGAAAGCACCGTCGACAAGTCCAACCCATCGACATACCCGTCATCGTTGGTATCAGGTGGGCAGGCAGGTGGAGGCGGAGCTTGAACTTCGGATGCGCCCATGTCCACGATCGGCGCGGTTCCGACGCCCGTGTCTGCGACGGACGCGATATCCACGCGCCGTGCGAGCAATGCGAAGTCCAGTGTCACCCCCGCAGGAATGAGCGCGTTGCTCCCAGCATCGATTGCCGGCGAACTCATTTGAAGGCGCAGATCACCCGCCGCAAGATCAACGAATTGTGGATCTGCACTCAGGTTTCCAGCTCCTGATGCGCCGAGTTGAACGAGTGAGTAACTCACGGTGTTGGTGCCGCCAGCCGCAGTGATCTGGTTGTTCGCCATCGCTCCCGCTGCGCCGGTGTTCCCCCAGAAAATGCAATTCGCGATACTGCCCGTTCCGCTGGTGTTGTAGAAGCCGCCGCCGCTCGTGGCGGTTGTCGTGTTCCCGACGAACGTCGAGTCACGAACCGTCACCGTCGACGTCGTGCCCATCCAAATCGCTCCGCCGGAATTCGTGGTCGTCGCCTTGTTCAATCGAAAGATGCAATTCGTGATCGTGGTCTGCGAACTGCCGAAGGACTCAATCGCCCCTGCTCGCGCTGCCTGATTGTTCGTGAAGATGCAGCGCTCCCACTTGACGGTGGTGGAATTGGTGTCGAAGGCACCACCATACGAACCGCCAACATTGTCGGTGAACTCGCAGTCGGTGAAAGTGGCTTGCGCCTGATAGATGTATCCAGCGCCGCCACCAAATGTGCAGCGATTCCCAATGAACTTGCAGTTGCGAATGGTTGGATTGCCATTGGTGAGAATGATGATGCCGCCACCCTTGTCGTAGTTGGACGCTGAACCGACGTTGGCGTACCCGCCGACGATGCGGAATCCATCAAGGATCGCCGTGTTGAGAACACTGCTGCCCATCACCACGTGGTACGAGTTCTCTCCCATATACGTCGCCGAACCTGGCGTGTCATTGCCAGTCAAGTCGCCAGTGAGTGTCGTGACATTGACGAGTGGATTGCGCGCAGTCAAGAGTGTCTCGCCGCCTGCGAATCCGCCGTACACACCAACTCCAGATTTCATCGTGTGCCACATCGTGCGCGTGGTGGTGGTGGTTGGTTTGTATGTGCCAGCCTTCACCCACACTTGATCACCAGACACCGCTGCGTTCATCGCCGTCGCAACCGCTGCTGGACCGTAGTAGGCATCGACCCACGAAGTGCCGTTGTTCAACCCCGTGGTGAGTGCTCCATCAACATATCGAACGGCTCCGTGAGCGCCTTGGACAGCGCACAGCAGAGCCACAATCGAGAACAGTTCGCGGCGGTGGTACATCATGGTGATCTCTCAACTTACCCCCCAAACATACTTCTCGTTGGGCAAAACACAATTTTCACCCGACAAATAATGACCCCAATGGGATTCGAACCCATGTGTCCTCCTTGAAAGGGAGGTGTCCTGGACCAGGCTAGACGATGGGGCCTGTACTGACTGTTCTGCGCCTCACTCGGCGCAGAAGATTGACAATGACCCCAAGGGGATTTGAACCCCTGTTCCATCCGTGAGAGGGATGTGTCCTAGCCGGGCTAGACGATGAGGCCGAGGGGCAAAGAGTATAGCGTTGAGTCCCGACGCGGCAAACTGGCTGCACCTGATGTCCAATATTTCCGTGCTCATCCTCGCCCCAACGGACTTTGAAAGATGCACGATTCAAAGTGCACTTGCGAAGGAAGGGATCGACGCAGAGTGCGCGACGATCGGCGTTGGTCCAGGCGCGGTGGTTCGATGGTCGAAGTGCGATGCGCGAGCTCGCGCAGAGCAATCTCCGGCTGGTCGCGTGGTCCTGCTCGCGGGACTCGCTGGAGGATTGGATCCTGCACTCAAGAGTGGATCCGTCGCGTGGGCTCATCGAGTCGTGGCCGCTGGCGCGGATCATGCGCGTCAAAGTGCCGTCTATGTTCCTCCGCTACAACGGGGAGAGGGTGTGTCGATTGCCTCGGTCGATCGTCCCTGCGAGGACGTGCGTGCGAAGCAGGCGCTCCGCATGCAGAGTGACGCGCATGTCGTTGATATGGAATCCGCTGCATTTGCGGCGTTGGCAACCGCTCGAGGGTGGAGGTGGGGAGTTGTGCGCGGCGTGAGCGACGATGCCGCCATGTCGCTGCCAGAGTGGATGACATCACTCGTTGGAGATGACGGCACGCTGCGCACGCGTGCGCTACTCATGACGCTGTTTCATCCGACGCGGATCCCAACGCTGATGCGCTTGGGAAAGGACGCGAGTCGCGCCATGGATGCGGTGTGTGAAGCGCTTGTGGGATTCCTCCGCAAGCCGACCGCTCCACGACTCCTTGTCTTTGGCGGGACATTTGATCCTCCACATCGAAGGCACAGCGAGATCGTCGCCAGGGCAGCGGAACTCTTGCACTGTGAGCGCGTTCTTGTCGTGGTGGCTGGTGATGCCCCGCTTCGCACCGGTCGCTCAGCGGCACCCTCTGAAGCGCGCATCGCCATGGCGCGCTTGGCGTTTGCAGGCGTCCGTGGTGTGGAATTCGACACTCGTGAAATCGAACGCACTGGACCATCATTCACTGTGGACACACTGCGAGAAGTCGCACGCGAGCGTGGACTCACGCGCGACGACCTCGTGCTCCTGATCGGAGCCGATCAAGCCCTCCAATTCGATTCGTGGAGAGAGTGGCGCACCATCGCCGAATCACTTGCGACCGTTGCCGTTGTGCCACGCCCGCCGATGGACGCTGGCGCCCTCACTGCGGCGCTCAACGCCAAGTTTGCACGGCTTGACTGCAATGCCGCACGCTGGAATCACGCTGTTTTGCCCCTCAACGCAATCGATTTGAGCGCGACGGAGGTGCGCGAACGGATTCGTCAGGGTGAGCCCATCGACGACCTCGTTTCTCCGCAAGTGGAATCTTGGATTCGCGATCACCGACTCTATGCCTAGACTCCGATTGCATGCGTGACACGGTCATTGAGCGAGTTGCCTTCGTGAGTTTGGGCTGTCCCAAGAATCTTGTCGATAGCGAGAAGATGCTTGGGCTGCTCTCACGGGATGGCATGAAGTTGGTCAACGAAGACGAGTCGCCCGACGCGATTGTTGTGAACACCTGCGGGTTTCTCGAAGCGAGCAAAGACGAGTCGCTCGGCGTCATCAAGGACGCGCTCGCCCGAAAGGAACGGGGAGAACTCAAACGAGTCATCGTCGCAGGCTGCCTCGTGCAACGCCACCGTGCGAAGATTCTCGAGTGGGCTCCCGGAATCGATGCGCTCATCGGCGTCTTCGATCGTGATCACATCATCGATGCCGTGCGCGGAGCGACGGGAGCGCGCGAAACGATCGGCGACGAGGGCGTCCGTCCGGGATACTGGATCTCCTCGAATGCCTTGATTGCGGCGGCAGATCGTGGCATCCCCACTGTTGGGTTGACCGTCAACGGGAAGGATGGTCGAGGCATCGGATACTTCGAAGGCGACGAGAATCGCTTCCGCCTGACTCCGCGACACTGGGCGTACCTGCGCGTCTCCGAGGGTTGCAATCAACGCTGTTCGTTCTGCACGATCCCATCGATTCGTGGCAAGATGCGATCGAAGACTGCGGACGCGATTGTCAACGAGGCGCGGCTTCTGCTTGCTGATGGCGCATACGAACTGAATCTCATCGGTCAAGACACGACCAGTTGGGGGATGGACATCGGCGACGAGTCTGGACTTGTCGGGATGCTTGAGCGACTGGATCGTGCGGTGCAAGAGCACGGCGGCGGATGGGTTCGATTGATGTACGCCTATCCATCCAACTTCACGACCAAGATGATGGATGCCATCGCGAGACTCTCGAGCGTTGTGAAGTACATCGACATGCCATTGCAGCACGCCAGCGATCGCATGCTGACGCTGATGCGCCGCAATGTCACGACTGCGCATCAGGAAAACATTCTGGAGGAGTTGCGTCAACGCATCCCTGGAATGGCCATCCGCACGACCTTTATCACCGGGCATCCGGGCGAAACAGAAGCGGATCATCAGGCGCTCCTCGCTTTGATCGAGCGATCGCAATTCGACGCGATGGGAGTCTTTCGTTACTCGCAGGAGTCAGGGACTCCTTCGGGAACGATGCACGACGACCCCGCGCTGATGGTGAGTGACGATGTCAGTCGACGACGGGAAAAGGAATTGATGGAGTTGCAGCAGTCCATCGCCTTTGAAAACGCCGCGTATGTCGCGGAACAACGCGCACAGTTCGATGTGCTTCTTGATGGTCCAGCACACGGGAAGACGCGCGGTCGTGCGACGAGTGGCGTGGGCGAGTCAACCACGCTCTATTGCGGACGCAGTTACCACCAGGCTCCACAGATTGACGGACTGACACACGTCCTGAGTCGCGAATCGCTTGCAGCAGGCGAACTCGTGCGCTGCACGATTGTTGACAGCGATGGCTACGACTTGGTTGCGCAACCCGTGGCGGATCTCGAACGCACTATTCGATTGCCGGTGGTTCGGTGAGCCGAGTCACTCCAACGCGCATGACGGCACTGCGCACGGCTTCGATCGTTGGAGTGTGCGCGAGTGCATTCTGCAGTGCGGTCCTCGCCGCAACAACGCCCCCGATCTCCGCACCGATTTTCTTCCCTGCGAGCGGCACGAGCGACCTCGATCCGACCGAAATCGTCGAGATCACCGGGTGGTGGACGAATGAGAGAGAAGTGCTTTACATGCGCGACGACGGCGCGTTCTACTTTTGGGATCAACCAAATCGATTCCGTGCTGTGTCGAAATCAGGTCGATGGGATCACCAAAATTACCGAACATTCTGGCTCGAACCCTACTTCGACCCCAAGACGCCCGGCAGATCACCTCCGCGCGTTCGCGCCGCGATGCGCCGTGTTGAGGGGGTGCTGATGGCGAGTTTGGAAATCGCCAAAGACCTCCGCCGTGTCGAGAGTGCGCCGACTGCACCAGAAGATTCGTATGTCGGTCGCTGGATCGGTCCAGGCGGATCACTGCAACTCGACGGCGATGGAACGTACGAATTGCACGCCGCCGCAAACACAGATCCAGATGCGCCGCTCATCTCGCGCTCGGGTCACCGAGGAACATGGAGTTGCAATGAGCAATACATCTTTCTCAGCACAGCTGGACCGTCGTCCGAGAGGGTGATCTGCACGATTGTGGATCGAAGCGATCCAGCGCCCCCCAACTCGCCTGAACCAGCGAAGACCTTCGAAGCCCTGACAACACCGATCGGAGAGCTTCGCCCCGCGCCCAAAGATCCAGCGGCCAAAGATCCAGCGGCCAAAGATCCAGCGGCCAAAGATCCAGCGGCCAGCGTGCCCGCCCCCACCGTCAGGGATCCGAAGGCAAGCCCAGCTCCACGATGACCTCCTCGGTGATGTCGACCGACGCGGGGGAGCGCAAGAAAGGTCGAGACTGCACCTGAAGCATCGCATCCGCGAGACTCATCGAATCGAAGGGGCGATCTGGCGGAACATATCGGTAAACAAAGTCAATCTTCTTCTTCTCCGCCACAACTTCGAGCGCAGCGAGCAGTTCGACATACGCAGTCTGAACCTGCTCTCCCATGTGCTTGGATTGAATCTTTTGCAGCGCTGCAAACCACTTTTCGTACTCCATCTGGAGTTGCGCAAACTCTTGCTTGGCCTGTTCGAACTGTGGATCGTCCGGCTTGAGATCTGGGTACTTCGATTGAAGGGACTTGCTTCGCTGCTCAAACGACTCTCCCTGTGCTCGCGCCTCGTCGTCGAATCTCTGCCTCTCTGATGCAAAGCGGTCACTCGCGAGGAGTCCCTTCATCACCCGATCAATGAAAACGCACCCGACGCTGAATGCGCGCGCCGATGGAGCATCGGACCACGCAAGTCGTCCACCCTTGTTGGTGAGCGAGAGCTGCCCGTCCGCCGACATCAACAATAATGCATCCGCAGGACCAAGATCCGCAGGGAGCAACTTCGATGCGACAGCTGGAGTTCCAGAAAGCGCGATCGCGATGATGCCGCCGACACATCCCGCAACGAGCGCTCCAACGATGACGATCAACGAGTGCCGCATGCCGAGCTCAGTCCTTCTTTGGCGCTTGAATGTTCATTTCGGTCAAGATGTCCTCGGTGATATCGAGCGCCTCTGGCGCACGGAGGAAGGTGCGTGCGAGAAGTTGTCGCGCGAGTTCAGTTTCATCTCCCGGCTTGATTTCATCCGCAGGTGGAACGAAGCGCATCACAAGGTCGATCTTCCGTCGATCTGCCACGACGTCCACTGCCACGCGCAGATCGGAATACGCACCCTGATAGTGGCGTGCGACCATCTCGCGACCCGCGGCCTCACTGGACTCGTTCCACTGGGATGCCTCTTTCTGAAATGCTTCAAACTGCTCGCGCATCGCTGGAAACTCAGGAGAGTCGGGAGTGAGCCCCCGCGCCTTCTCCATCATCTCCTTGTAACGACCCTCAAACTCCTTGCCCTTCTCCGCTCGCACAGCGTCAAATTCGTCGCGCTCGCGCTGGTACTTCTCACTCTTCATCAGCGCATTGAGAATTCGACCGACATGCACCGTCCCAAGCGAGAACGCGCGGCTGCCTGGTTGATCCGACCAGCTCATTCGGCCATCTGCATTTGTAATGCGCAAGTCATCTTTGCCCGCAAGCACGAGTGCATCGGCTGGTCCGAGATCCACCGGAAGTGGCAGGGCGCGTGCCGCCGCTGATCGATCGATCCCTGAGATAAAGAAGGCGGTGAGCGCACTCGAAAGCACGGAGGCCGCAACGATAGAAGTCATCATTCGCATGCCCGTGAGAGTAGCGAGAAGCGGCCGTTCCTCTCTGACGCGACGAATCAATCCCCTTGATCGAGGACTGCCAGGAACGCCTCTTGGGGAATCGTCACGGAACCGATCTGCTTCATCCGCTTCTTCCCCTCTTTTTGCTTCTCCAACAACTTTCGCTTGCGGCTGACATCGCCGCCATAGCACTTCGCGGTGACATTCTTGCGCATTGCCTTGATGGATTCCCGCGCGATGACCTTGCCGCCGATCGCGGCCTGCAGCGCGATCTCGAATTGGTGGCGATCGATTTGACCTCGCAGCTTCGACAAGATCAATCGACCTCGATTTTCGGCGGTGCTGCGATGGCAGATGAGGCTCAGCGCCTCGACCAGTTCGCCATTCACCAAGATGTTCACCTTGGTGAGATTGTCCTTGCGGTACTCGGTGACGTGATAGTCCATCGTGCCATAGCCGCGCGTGATCGACTTCAACTTGTCGTAGAAGTCGTAGATGATTTCCGCCATCGGAAGTTCGTAATCGAGAATCTGCCGATGGTCACTGAGAAATCGCTGCGCCTTGAATGTGCCACGTCTGCTGTCGCAGAGTTTGATCAGATCGCCGATGTTTTCGGTGGGACACATGATCTCCAAACTGGCAATCGGCTCACGAATCGCCGCGATCCGCCCTGCGTCTGGCAGTTCTGCGGGATTGTGGATCTCGATGCTGGAGCCGTCGTGAAGGTCGACCATGTACTTCACCGTCGGCGCAGTCTGTACAACCTCGACGCCACCCTCGCGCTCGAGTCTTTCTTGCACGATGTCCATGTGCAAGAGACCGAGGAATCCACAGCGATAACCAAATCCCAGCGCCTCGGAGTGCTGCACTTCGAAGGTGAAACTTGCATCGTTGATATTGAGTTTCTCGATGGCCTCTCGCAGTGCTTCAAAATCTGCCTTGCGACCCGAACCCACATCTGGATCTGCATTGGATGGATAGAAGTCGCAAAACACCATTTGCTTTGGCTCTTCGTATCCAGCAAGCGCCTCCTCGGCGGGAGCGATCTCAAGCGTGACCGTATCTCCAACACGCACATCTGCAAGGCTCTTGATATTCGCGCTGATCGAACCGACTTGCGCCCATCCGATTTCTTTGACACGCGTTGGATGCGGCGTGTATCTGGTGAGTTCGCTCACGGAAAAAGTGCGGCCAGTCCCCATCATGCGGATCTTGTCGCCCGTCTTGAGTGCGCCATCGAACACGCGCACATACACCACGACTCCTCGATAATCGTCGTACTTTGCGTCGAATATCAATGCGCGCAACCGATCCGTCTTTGCCGGCTTCGGAGGGGGCAGTTTCCGACAGATCAGATCGAGCAGTTCATGGATCCCTTGCCCAGTCTTGGCAGAGACGAGCACGCAATCTTCGGCGCGCAGTCCAAAGACCTGCTCGATTTCCATTGCGACGCCATCCGGATCTGCGGCAGGAAGGTCGATCTTGTTGATGACAGGAATGATTTCAAGACCGCCACCCGCAGCGAGGTATGCATTGGCCACCGTCTGCGCCTGCACACCCTGCGTGGCGTCGACAACGAGAATCGCCCCCTCGCACGCCGTCAGCGCTCGGCTCACTTCATAGGTGAAATCAACATGTCCTGGGGTGTCAATGAAATTCAATTCGAAATCTTCACCGTCGCAGGTGTGATGCACCGTGACAGAACTCGCCTTGATCGTGATCCCGCGCTCGCGTTCCAGATCCATCGAATCCAGAAACTGCGCACGAGCTTCGCGCTGCGAGAGCGCGTTGGTTGCCTGCAAGAGGCGATCCGCAAGCGTGCTCTTGCCATGGTCGATGTGGGCGATGATGGAAAAGTTGCGGATCTGCATCGGATTTGGGAGCCCCGAAGTGTAGTCAACGCCGCTGATTCGCCGTGCTATGGACGCTCGTAAGTGGTTTCTGGTCTGCGCAGGGCTTGCTGCGCCGCCATTTCGAGTGCGCAAAGGAGCCTCAGCGCGAGCGTTTTCTTGACGTGATCCATCGTTGGCGCAGCATCGGGGAACTGGCGCGCGAGGCTCGTCACACCTCGCCCGACCAGTCCGCAGGGGACAATCAGGTCGAAGCTCGAGAGATCCGGATGCACGTTGAGAGCAATCCCGTGCATCGAAACCCAGCGCGAGAGTCGCACTCCCATGGCGCAGATTTTCTTGGCGTTCTTCCCTTCATCCACCCACACCCCCGTCGCTGCAGGATCACGCACGCCGCGCACGCCGAACTCCGCGAGCGTGTCGATCACCGCGCCTTCGAGCATGCGCAAGTAGCCGTGCACGCGAAGTCCCAACCGATTCAGATCCAGAACGAGGTAGACCACGATCTGCCCGGGACCATGCCAAGTGACATCCCCGCCGCGATCCGTTTCGACGCACTGGACGCCGCGCCCCGCTAACTGTTCCGTCGAGAGCAGCACATGGCGGTGCGCATCTTTGCGACGTGACACTGTGATGACGGGTGGGTCGTGCTCTACGAAATACACCGCTCCCGCCGGCTGGGATTCGATGATCGCCTCGCCGATGGGCGGTCGCGAAGCAACAACTCGCTCATGCGCGTCGCATTGCACCCTGTACGCGGCTGCATAAGACATCCGTCCAAGATCGACGAACTCCACAAGATCACTGTGACGCACTCCATCCATCGCAGGGCGATCGTAGTGAGCAATCGCTATTCTCCCGAGGTGCCGAAGATTCACGCCACAGCCATTATTGAGGGAGATGTCACGCTTGCAAGTGATGTTGTGGTCGGTCCGTGGTGTCATCTGATGGGAACGCTCGGTCCGCTCTCCGTGGGTGCGGGAACGGTGCTTCGTTCGCGCGTGCAGTTGGAGGGCCCCCTCACGATTGGCGAGCACAATGTGTTCTATCCAAACGCCTGTATTGCGTGCGCTCCACAGGATCTGGGAGCCTCGCCCGATATCGCTGGCGCAGGAGTCATCATCGGATCGCACAATGTTTTTCGCGAGGGGGTGACGATCAGCAGACCAAAGACCGATGCACCCGGCCGCATCGGCGATCACAACTATTGGATGACGAACTCGCACGCGGGCCACGACTGCGTGGTTGGGAACAACTGCGTCTTCGCCAATGCGTCATCGCTCGCAGGACATGTCGACGTTGCAGATCGTGTGATTACTGGCGGCAATTCGGGCGTGCAACAATTTGTGCGCATCGGTCGTGGCGCATTCATCGGCGGCCTCTCCGGTGCGACCCAAGATGTCTGCCCATTTTTCATGGTGCTCACAGTCAATCATGCACGCGCAGTGAATGTCATTGGGATGCGTCGTGCTGGATTTTCAACCGCGTCCATCGACGCGGCACGATGGGTATTCGCCACGCTGTGCCGCAGCCGCATGGCGCCCAAGGGCGCGATGGAGATCCTGAAAACCCGTGCTGACGACCCAATCATCGCCGAATACATCGCCTTCATCGAGTCCTCTAAACGAGGTATCGTGATCGCGCGCGGTCGTCACGAGAAGGGTGAGTGATCGCGTGTGTGCACGGACTGCACACCCGACCCATGGCACGACGGAGATCAGGATGATCGATTCGAACCACCCGCTTCAATGTCAGAGGTCAGCACGATGAGCGCGTCTGTCTGCGTCCTTGGCAGCAGTTCCAGGGGAAACGCGACTGCCATTTCCTTCGATGATTCCGGGAAGTTCGTCCTTGTCGATGCGGGTTTGAGTCCACGACGAGTGCGCCAGTCCTTCGTCGACGCCGGAGCGTCGGCTCGCTTCCACACACTGCGTGCGATTTTTCTGACGCACTTGGATCGAGATCATTGGTCACCAGGGTGGGTGCGGCAACTCCAACGCGCTCCAGTTCCCGTCATTCTCAGGCGGGCGCACGCAGAGATGGCGCTGTCAATGGGTGTTCCACCCGCGTGCCTGCGGCCGCTCGATGGTCCATTTCGCCTTGGCGATACCGCTGATGTGCAACCGATTGCTGTCCCGCACGATGAGCTCGGTTCAACTGCTTTCCGTTTCGACTGCGAGCATGCACGGATAGGTCACGCGACGGATCTCGGCGCGGTCACCGACGACCTTCTCGAGGCATTTGCAAACCTCGACATGCTGTCGATCGAGAGTAATTACGACGAACAGATGCAGCGCGAATCGACCCGTCCGTACTTTCTGAAATCTCGCATCATGGGGGGTCGCGGTCATCTTTCCAACGAGCAGGCGCTCGTCGCGGCACAAACCCTGACCGCCGCGGGAAGTGTGCAGCACCTCGTGCTGCTCCATCTCTCGCAGCAATGCAACCGACCCGAACTGGCGCGATCACTCTTCACCGCTGCACTCCCGTCGATGGCAAACGCATTGGTGATCAGCCGCCCCGACGCTCCCACGCCGCTAATGCGCATTCGCCGCAGCGAAGTCGCAATCGCGTAACCCCCCTCACCCCCCGTTTGCGGGCAGTTCCTTTGGTCTCCGCCTCGAGATCCGTGGGCACACCCCATTGATCCGCTTGCACTACCCTTCCGCGCTCCAATGAGCGACGCACTGACACATGAATGCGGTCTCGCACTCGTGCGACTGCGCAAGCCGATTGAGTGGTTTCAGGAACAGTACGCCGATCCAGCATGGGGACTCCGCAAGCTCTATCTGTTGATGGAGAAGCAGCACAATCGAGGGCAGGATGGCGCCGGAATTGCCACAGTGCGATTCGACATGCCGCCGGGAGAGCCCTTCATGCAGCGGGCCCGCAGCGCCAAGCGCAATCCCGTTGAACGACTCTTCGATGATGCACTCTCACCCATCCGAAACATGAGCGATGCCCTCTTGCGCACCATCGCACCGCTCGATCTGAAGCGCCGCGTGCCGCTGTTGGGCGAAGTGAGCCTCGGGCATCTGCGCTACGGCACATTCGGCGGTCGCTCGTCCGACGCCTGCCATCCATTCTTGCGCAGGTCCATCATCGCAAGTCGCAATCTCGCTCTCGCCGGCAATTTCAATTTGACGAATTCGCCGGAACTCTTCGAATTGCTCGTGGAATATGGTCTTGCTCCAGTTGGTGGAAGCGACACCGGAGTGGTGCTCGAAAAGATCGGTCATGCCATTGACGGCGAACACGATCACTTGATTGCCACGAGTGGACCCGGTTCTTTCTCCGCGCTCGAGGGACGCGCACTCGCACAATCCGTGTCTCTCCAACTCGACTATGGTCGAATTCTCGAGCGCGCCACTGCAAGATTCGACGGTGGCTACACACTCGCGGGGCTGATCGGCAACGGCGACTGCTTCGCCTGCCGAGACCCTGCGGGCATCCGACCGGCATTCGTGCTCATCACTGACGAAGTCGTCGCAATCGCGAGCGAACGCCCCGCCCTTGCCGCCGTCTTCGATGTTGGGGTGAATGCGATTGAACAACTCGAACCCGGTCATGTGCTCAGCATCAAACGCGACGGCGCGATCGCCAAGACGCGGTTCGCACCTGCGCGACCCATTCGTCAATGCAGTTTCGAGCGGATTTATTTCAGTCGAGGGAACGATCATGAGATCTACGAGGAGCGCAAGCGACTCGGCGAAAACCTCGCTCCGCGCATTTTGGAACGACTTGGCGGATCGGTTGAACACGCCGTGTTCTCGTTCATTCCAAACACCGCGGAGAGCGCGTATCTCGGACTCGTCCAGGAGACAGAGCGAATCATGCGCAAGCGTGGCAGCGACGAAGTGTGCAGACTCGTCGCAGAGGGGCGAGCGACTCCAGAGCGCATTGCGGCACTCATGGATGTTCGTGTGCGCGCCGAGAAAGTCGCACACAAGGATCAACGCTTGCGCACATTTATCACACATGATGCTGCGCGCCGCGACCTCGTGAGCCATGTCTATGACATCACTCGCGGAACCATCAACACGGGTGACACCCTGATCGCGGTGGATGACTCCATCGTTCGAGGCACGACCCTGCGCGATTCCATCATCACCATTCTGTCGCGGCTGAATCCGTCGCGGATTCTGGTGGTCAGTAGTGCGCCTCCGATTCTCTACCCAGACTGCTACGGAATTGACATGAGCCAACTTGGTCGGTTTATTGCATTCGAGGCAGCGATCGGGCTCGTTCGCCAACGAGGAGATGACGCCCTGCTCGATGAGGTCGAGTCGCTCTGCAAGGGTCAAGAGAACCTTGCACCCGACCGGATGAAGAACCATGTCCGATTGATCTACGACCGATTCACTCAGGATGAGCTTTCGCAGGAGATCGCTCGACTGATTCGACCCAAATCGGATGATTGGTCTGGGGAGGTCGAAGTGATCTACCAAACCGTCGAGGGTCTTCGTCGAGCCATGCCAGAGCACACCGGGGACTGGTACTTCACGGGCGACTACCCCACCCCGGGCGGATATCGGGTTCTCAACCGCGCTTTTCTCAACTGGCGCGAGCGGAGCGACTCGAGGGCGTACTGATCGCTTCTTGCACGACCTCGCTGACCACCCCATGAGAAGGGGTTGAGCTCTAACACGAGAGCCAATCTCTTGACAATTCGGCAGGGGTGGTGTTCAATGCCCGACTACCCATGGCACGCTATATCGGTCCCAAAGTCAAACTCTCCCGTCGCGTTGGTGTTCCGATTGCTGACATCCCAAAGCACACCGCCAAACGACAATTGACCCCTCCTGGAATGCATGGATTCCGAGGCAAACGAGCAAAGCCATATGGGGTGCGCAAGGACGAAAAGCAGAAGCTCCGCTACCACTACAGCGTGCTTGAGAAGCAATTCCGGCGCTACCTCGCAGAGGCTGGTCGCAGCAAGGGAAACACTGGAGAAGTGCTCCTGCAGAACCTCGAACGACGCTTGGACAATTTGGTGCGACGTGCTGGATTCGCTCGAACCATCTGGGCGGCTCGGCAACTTGTTGTGCACGGTCATGTGAAGGTCGATGGTCACAAGGTTGATCGACCCTCATATGCGTGCGAGCCAGGCATGACGATCACGCTGCGTGACACATCTCACAAACTCGTCCGCGAGAACATGGAGAGCCTTGCTGGGCACATCGTGCCGGGTTGGCTTGCCGTGAATCCTGCAGAGTTGACGGCGAATGTGCTGGCGACTCCATCATCCGAACAAATCCCATTCGACGTGAACACGAATCTCATCGTCGAGTTTTACCGCTGATCGTGTCACGAGAGATCTCCAGAGCGCGCGGACGATGACCGTCCGTGCGCTCTTTTGCTAGAAAGACTGCTCGCAAGACTGCTATAAAGACAAAGAGGAATAGACATGCTGAAGTTTTTCCGAAAGAATGAAAAGGCGTCGCGATGGATTCTGATCGTCGGCATGACGCTCTTGATGGTGTCGTGGCTCGTCTTTGACCAAAGCAGCACCTTCCTGACCGAGACGATGACGGGGCGTGCAGCATGGGCGACGACCGTTGATGGCGTCACGATCACAGAGGGTGATCGCATGAAGATGCAGCAAGAATTGCGGGCGATCTCGCTGATCGGCGACCCCACCGTTCGTACACTGGGAGTCGAGAAGGACCCCGTGCACTGGTTCCTGCTCGTCAACGAGGCGCAGCGTGCAGGGCTCGTGGGCGGTGCGGCAGATGGTCGCGCGCGAATCGCAGAAATGGCAACTTCGAGCAAGGTTCCCGAAGGCAATCTGCTCGGTGCGCTCTGCCGCGAATCTGGAATGACTCCAACGGAGGTCTTCGAGACGGTTGCGAAACTCAATGGCGTTGACCGTTATGTCGACCTCATCATCAGTGGACCAAGTCGCCTCTCTGCGACACGGATCGAGCAGTCCGCTGCCGCGATGTTGGCCGCGGTGTCTGGCGAGATCGTGGTGCTTGATGGCATCAAGTCAAAGGTTGAAGTGCCCGCACCGAGTGAGTCGGCGCTCGCCGCACAATTGGCATCCTTTGGTGCCATCGTGGCTGGTGAGGGAACGAATGGCTTCGGATATCGCCTCCCAGACCGTGCGAAGATTGAGTGGCTCACTGTTCCCGCTGCGTCGATCTCCACGCTGGTCGAACAGAGTCCAGCGCTGTCGAATATTGAACTGCGAAAATACTGGCTTGAGCACCAAACAGAATTCGTCGCCGCAGCACTCTCGACGACGGCAGAAGGATCCACATTCGAAGGCTCGCGCGAGGCGGTTCGTGCCAAGGTCTTGGCAGCAACGATTGCGTTGAAGCGCAGCGAGATCACAAAGTTCGTTTCTGATCGGATGCAGTTGTCGATGCGCGGGATTCCCCAAGTCAACGGCTACTACAACTTGCCCGCAGACTGGGCGACGACCGGATTGCCCCTCGCCACTCTGGCGAGCGAGATCGCTGCGAAGTTTGGCATGACCGCTCCCCTGCTCTCGACCAATGGCGAGGGATGGATTTCGCCGAATGAAGTTGGAGCAATCCCGGGTCTTGGAACTGCCACGACGAATCGGTTCGGTACCCAACCAGTCAACGCGGGGCAACTGGTGCAGGCACTGCGCGAGTTTGGTGGGACGCCAACATTCGTGACTCAAGTTGGTATCACGAGCCCAGTGTTGGAGGGATTGACGGGAGATCTCTATGTGATGCGGACCACCGCCATCGAGGCATCGAGCGCCCCGTCAACTGTGGACGCTGTGCGTGATGCGCTGATCGCAGACATCAATCGATCTGCCCGCTACGAGAAACTCGCGGGATCAACGGCTGCCATTCAAACTGAAGCGGTCGATCAAGGGCTGGGGGCACTCGCGGCAAACTACGGAGTAACTGTGGAGGCGTTCAAGGATCTACGACAAAGCGATAGCCAGTTCTTGCAGTACGGTCTCAAACTGCCGGGACAATTGCCAGGTCTTGGATCAGATGCGCCAGTCGTCAAAGCGATTGTGGATCGAGCAATGAGCCTGCCCACAGGCAGAGCGATTGCCGATCTGCCGCTGACCGAACGAACGCTTGTGATCCCAGCAGCAGACAAGTTGTCGCTGGTTATTGTGCGCATCGACAGTTTGATGCCGATGACACAAGAGGCCGTCGGTCCGCTCCTTGCGAATCAACGATTCCGCACCATCGTTGCGGGAGATTCTGGATCGTCCAATCCAACCGAACTCTTTCAGTTGGATGCATTGATCAAGCGAAATGGCTTCAAACTGGTCAATCCACCAAAGGAGCGCGCCGACGATGACGCTGACGATGGGACGAACAGCGATGCCGCGAGCACCGCACCAGTGAAAGCTGGTTCATGAGCGACCCGCTGCCATTGATTTCTTACGACCTCTTTGCGAAGATTGATTTTCGCGTGGCGACAATTCGCAGTGCGCAGGCGCATCCCAACGCAGACAAGTTGCTCAAGATTCAACTCGACGACGGAACACCGGAGGGACGCCAAGTCTGTGCGGGTATCAAGGCGTGGTACGACCCGTCGACGCTGGTGGGCAAGCAAGTCATCATCGTGGCGAACTTGGAACCTCGTCAACTGCGCGGAGAAACCAGTGCTGGGATGATTCTTGCCGCGAGTGAACTGCGCGAGATTGCGGTTGTTTCTGAGACGGGCTCGGATGCCAGCGCGGTCGCGGGCGCCGCCGCAGGCGCGAAGCCCGGACCCGATGCACGCGATGTGATCTTGCTGACTGTCGACAAGGCTGTGAAATCCGGCTCGAAGGTCAGCTGAGATCAGATCCGTTTGGGAAGGACTGAAACGCCGTCTTTCTTTCTGGAGCCTGCTGAGACTGGAGCCTGCTGAGACTGGAGCCTGCTGAGACTGGAGCAGCGGGTTTTCGGACGACCAACGACCTCGCAGGAGGTGGGTGCCATCGAGTTTCGTGCTCGCCGCATCACACCCCAACCGACAGCGCATCACGGTCGCTGAGCATTCCCCCATCGGATCGTTGCCGCACAGTGCCATCGCGTCGCCAGGAGCGGTCGCAGCGTGGCTGCGAGCGAAGGTCGCTGACTGTCACGATCGTTGCTTTCGCATCGAGTGTGACTTGCGAGACCCCGCACAGGTCGGCGAGTTCTTTCTCAAAGGGGGCGAGTGACCCCCGCGGATCTGGCAGTGTGACTGCAGCGTCGAGGGGGTTGTCGATCCCCAGACTCTTCGCACCCTCGAGCGCTTTGGAGACCGCACTGCGCGCTGTCATCACAGCACTCCAGCGTGGATCGCGCACCGCGGTGACTCCGCCAATCGCCGCGAGATCGAGATGTGTTTGAGCAAATAAGAGTGGTGCATCGCTGCCGCGAAGCGCCATCCACGCCTCCTCTGCGGTGTGGGGTAGGAACGGTGCGAGCAAACGACAGAGCACTTCCATCGCCACTCGTGCGACTGCTTGAGTCTGGCGTCGACGCGGGCTATCAGCAGTGTCGCAGTAGAGGCGATCCTTGACCGCCGCACAGTAGACCGACGAGAGCGTTTCATTGCAGAAGTTGAAGATCGCCAAATGCACGCGACGAAAGTCGTACTCGTTGTACGCCGCGCGCGCCTCTGACTCGAGCGCAGCGAGTTCTCCCATGAGCCATCCATCGATTGACTCCGGGGTCGCTGCCGTGGCACGCGCGGTCGCCTCCTCCTGCGTCCACGGCGGAGCGTCGTAGAGGTTTGACAGCAGGAATCGCAGCGTGTTCCGGACCTTTCGATAGGACTCCCCCGCCACCTTGAAGTAATCCAAATCGATGCGGATATCGCCGTCATACGCCACGCCAGAGACCCACCAGCGGGCGACTTCTGCGCCGAAATCCTTCAAGATCACATCAACATCGAGCGCATTGCCCGCGCTCTTGCTCATCTTCTTGCCATCCTTGTCGACGAGGAATCCGTGCGTCAAGAGCGTTCGAAATGGGTTCGTGCCCGTCACACCGAGCGCTGGCAGCATCGAAAGCTGAAACCATCCGCGGTGCTGATCGCTCCCTTCGAGATAGAGGTCAGCAGGAAAGCCGATTGCGCGTTGACGCAGCACAGAATTCCATGACGATCCCGCTTCAAACCAAACATCGAAGATGTCATACATCTTGGTGAGTGCGTCGATGGCGAGATCCGTGGGAGCATCTGGATCGCTCGAAGCGTCGTATGTCGCGAGCAGCTCGGCGGGCGAAAGCGTGAACCACGCATCACTCCCTTTGGTACGCACGCACTCTGCAACCGCGCGCACGCTTGCGGCGGTCATAAACACGCTGTCGGTTGCCATGCGGAAAGCAGGAATCGGTAGCCCCCACGCACGCTGACGACTAATGCACCAATCGGGGCGATTCTCGATCATTCCCTTCATCCGGCTATGACCCCACTGCGGCACGAACTTGATCGAATTGTTGACGGCGTCCATCGCCATCGCGCGCAGTGATTGACCACCACGATTCCCCGGACGATCAACACCGATGAACCACTGCTCTGTCGCACGAAAGATCACGGGAGTGCGACTTCGCCAGTCATGCGGATAGGAATGCGAGAATTTCAGTTCGTGGACGAGATGTCCGCTCGTTCGCAGGTATTCCACGACGAGTCCGTTGGCATCCCAGACAAGTTTCCCGCGCAACCACTCGGGGACTGTTCCGTCGAAAGTGCCATCACCTTGCACGGGGCAGTAGATTTCGAGCCCTTCGCGCAAGCCAGTGCGGTAGTCGTCGTCGCCGTGACCAGGCGCCGTGTGCACGAGACCCGTGCCATCCTCCATCGTCACATAGTCCGCCGCAACGATGCGACTCTTCCGATCACAGAAGGGATGGTGGTACTCCAGTCCAACGAGATCGCTCCCGCGCGCCGTCGCGAGCGTCCTCACCGCTGCTGCGCCAGCGATCTTGGCAACCTTGTCAAGCATTTCTGCTGCGACGATGGTGAGGGCGCCATCCATTTCGACCAGCGCGTACTGTTGTGCGGGATGCACGGCGATGGCGAGATTCGCCGGCAGAGTCCAGGGCGTTGTCGTCCAGATCATGAACGATGCCGTGCAGGCGCACTCCACTCCAAAGACCGCATCAACCTTCGCACGATCGACCGCTTCAAAGTCGACATAGATAGAGGGATCGACTCGGTCTTCGTATTCGAGCTCGGCCTCTGCGAGTGCCGTCTGATTCGCAATCGACCAGTGGACAGGCTTGAGTTGGCGAAAGACGAACCCCTGCTCGAGCAGCGCTGCGAAGACTTCGAGCGTGCCCGCTTCGTACTGAGGTTGCATCGTGAAATAGGGATTTGCGTAGTCGGCAAGCGTGAGGAGTCGCTGCATCTGCACCGACTGCGACTTTATGAACTTCGTCGCATATGCCGCACACTCGCGGCGGATCGCCATCCGCCGATGATCGTCGCTGAGCGTGTCGAGCTTCGCTGCCTTGCCGCTTTCGACGAGACCAGTCATCACGCGATGTTCGATCGGAAGTCCGTGGCAATCCCACCCCGGGACATAATGACATCCGCGACCCTCCATCAACACGCTCCTCACAACGATGTCCTTGAGCACCTTGTTCAGCAAGTGCCCAACGTGGATCGAGCCGTTTGCATAGGGAGGTCCATCGTGAAACACAAAGGGCGTGGCGGTTTTGCGTGCGGTGGCGATCGCCCCGGCGATGTCGGCGGACTGCCAGCGTGCAAGCGTCGCCGGTTCGGCCTGCGCAAGATTCGCCTTCATCGGAAACGAAGTCTTTGGAAGGTTCAGCGTGGGCTTGTAGTCGCGAGTCTCGCTCATAGGATTTGCGAGTGTAATGCCCACATCAATCAACCCACTCTGCGGGCAGAACAAGCCCGATTATGGGCGTGATTTGCCCGCAGTCGAGGGGTCTCCGCGCCAGTCACTCGGGCTTCGGATCCCCTGGCTTCACAACTTCATCGAGGTACTTCTGGAAGTCCGCGAGGTGATACGAGATGAAACAGAATGCGTGGTGCAAAGCAAACCACTCGATGTCGGTTGGGTCCTTGGTGAGATCGGCACGCTGGCGATTGAGTTCGGCGAGGATGGGTTCGACCTTCATGCGTTGAAGGGTACAGGTCAGCGACTCCGCTGTTCACAGACCGCGCACGCCAATCCGCACTTCACGCCGCCTGTGCGGTTCCCGCAACGCCATCACGTGTCACGATGAAGAAATCACTCGTGATGGGATAGGGCAACCGGGAGTAGTCGCGCGCAATGCGCGAACGAACGCGTTGAAGGAATGGTTCTGGTCCATACGACAGTGCGATGAACACATCACGTGCTGGAGTCGCGACGTAGAAGTCACCACGCAACTCCTTCGCAAGCCGCTCGTGCAGTTTCGCCAACAACAGTCGCGCCGCGTCGTAGCCATCCTTGAGGGAAAGCAGCGCAGCGCGCCCTCCGTCGTGGCTTGCAATCACCTGCACCTGCAAGTCCGGTGCGTACGAACCAAGATTCTTTCGAGCAATTTCTTCGAGTTCCTCTGGACCAATCCCCCAGCGAACCATCTGCTCGGTCGAAACGCTGACGGTCATTTCGGGCATGTCCATCACGAACACGATGACGGTTCCGTTGACGTATGGCAAGTGAGCGATCGATTCGCGGTCAACGCCGTCGAAGATCGATTCAGGTTGAATGCGTGGCATGACCCGATGTTTCGCCACGGCGAATGGAATCAGGCTCGCGCCGACTGCGTCGCCCTCGAAAATCCGATCGAAGTACCCACGGATGAACGAAGGTCCGCGTTGCGGATCCTGTTGAACCATGCGGAAGAGGTTTTCGATTCCCAAGGTCTTTCCATCGACGGTCAATTTGAGTGGCGCGACGAATTCGATGGGGCGCGGTGAGTACCAGCCCTTCAGCAATCGTTCCACCGCTTCGGTAAACGACCGTGAATCATCTGGCATTTGCTCGTTGTTCGGTTCATCCATGGTTCTGTCCTCCAAATCACAGCTGCTTCTTCGGCACACGAAGCACATCGTGCCGCTACGCTGACTATCGGATACAAGTACGCCTCGCACAAGCCGACTTGTTCATTTTCTGCAGGACTTTGAGACCACACGATGCTTGACCTTTCCAGCTTTTTTTCACAGTCTGCGGTCCCCTTTGGGCGCGGACCACTCCTCATCATCGGCGGGCCATGCGTCCTCGAGAGTGACGAGATCAATATGCTCATCGGAGGAACACTCCGCGATGCGTGTGCCAAGAATGGGCTCAACTTCGTCTTCAAAGCGAGTTTCGACAAGGCCAATCGTTCGAGCATCTTGAGTCCGCGCGGTCCTGGGCTTGCACGGGGTTGCGAGATGCTCGCTCAACTCAAGTCACGCCTGGGAGTTCCTGTCACAACTGACATTCACGAACCCTCGCAGGCGGCACGCGCTGCGCAAGTGGTTGACATTCTGCAGATCCCAGCGTTTCTTGCGCGCCAGACTGACTTACTCGCAGCGGCTGCTGCGACTGGTCGGGCGGTGAATGTGAAGAAGGGTCAGTTCATGGCACCTGCCGAGATGGCAGGAGCCATCGGCAAATTGCGGGAGGGTGGGGCCAAAGAAATCATGGTGACGGAACGGGGATCATTCTTTGGTTACCACAGACTCGTCAACGATTTCGCGGGTCTGGGCGAGATGTTGGAAATGCGCGTCCCCGTTTGCTTCGACGCCACGCACTCAACTCAACGACCCGGCGAAGGCGCGACGAGCGGAGGACAGCCCGAGCGCGCGCCACTGCTTGCGCGCGCTGCGGTTGCCGCTGGCGTCGATGCGATTTTTCTCGAGTGCCATCCCGATCCCTCACAATCACTCAGCGATCGTGCGACGATTCAGCCACTCGATCAGATGCCGGAACTACTGTCAACCCTTGCTGCCATTCGCACAGTGGTCGCCCGCCGATGAAGTGCGACCACTGCGACAAGCACGCGTTGGTCCACGAAATCGTTATTCGCAACGGAGTGTCAGCCGAAGTCCATCTGTGCCCCGAGCATGCGATCGCAGCCGGATATCCCCTGCCGATCGAATCACCCATCGCGGACATTTTCCCTCAACTCGCCGCCGCGGTCAAAGTGGAGGGCGCACGCTCGAAGGAACGCTCGCAGACCTGTCACGCATGTGGGTTGACCTTCGGAGAGTTTCGCAAGACTGCGACACTCGGATGCCCCGCCTGCTACGACGCGTTCATGCCCATGATTGAGCAGATGATCGAACGCGCTCAAGCGGGCGCAACACACCATGTTGGACGAGCTCCCACGGGCGGCGCAGAGGCGGAACGATCCCAAGTCTTGCGTGCCAAGATCATGCGGGATCTTGAACTGGCCGTGGCGTCGGAGCAATATGAACGCGCTGCAAAGTTTCGTGACGCACTCAACGCGCTCGACGCGCCACCGCCATGACGATTCCATTTGCAGCCGCGCTTTCGCAGATCGGACCTGATTCCGATGTCATCGTGACCAGCCGAGTGCGATTGGCGCGCAATATCTCTGGATTCCCCTTCATCAGTCGTGCGAGCAATGCGGTGCGACTGGAAATCATGCGTGTTGTGCGGAGGGCGGTTGAACAACCCTCCCTGTCGAACGAGAGTGACCGAGGCCTTCGCTGGATCGAACTGCAGTCGGCGCCATCGCGTGATCGCATCTTGCTCGCGGAGCGCCACCTCGTCTCTCGTCACTTTGCAAACAACGACGCGCCACGGGCACTCGCTCTCTCACGCGACGAACACGCCAGCGTGATGGTCAACGAAGAGGATCATCTTCGCATTCAATTCCTGTGCGCAGGTTCGCGACTTCCAGATGCGTTTGCCGCCGCGGTCGCGCTGGAGTCGAGTCTTGCTGAGACCACAAACTTCGCGTTTCACCCACGGTGGGGATACCTCACGGCGTGCCCAACAAATGTGGGCTGCGGCATTCGGCTCAGTGCGATGCTCCACCTTCCTGGAGTCCAAATCGCTGGCGAGGTGGGGCGCATCAAGCGTGCGGCGCGTGATCTCCATCTTGCAGTGCGCGGTTATTACGGCGAGGGGTCGGAGTCCAGCGGCGACTTCTTTCAGTTCTCAAACCAAACGACGCTGGGCGCCTCCGAAGAAGACTTGCTGGGAGAGTTCCATGGAAATGTCCTTCCCAAGTTGATGAGTTACGAGCGCGATGCGCGTGCTGCGGCGATGGAGAAGCAGCGCAATCGCATCGAAGACCTGGTCTTTCGGGCACAAGCGAGTTTGACCGCGGCGCGACTCCTGACCGCTGCAAGTGCGACACGAAACCTCAGTCGAATGCGTCTCGGCATCGTGCTGGGACTGCTGCCGATGGATCTCGCACGCCTCCAACGGCTGCTTTTGCAGGTGCAACCGGCGCACCTCTCTGTCATCGATCCGCGCGCCGCAGAGGGTGGCGATGCCGAACTCGAAGCGCGTGCACAGTTCGTACGAACCACCCTCGCGCAGACTTCGTCATGACCCGTTTCGGGGGACCCATTCAGTGGGCTGCGATCCGCTGATAGATCCCATCGGCAACACGCGCTGCCTCAAAGTCCTTCGCGCTGAGACCCTGTGCATCGTGCGTCGAATACCCCAGAGTGACCCGGTTGTATGTGATGAGCATGTCGGGGTGATGTTGCACATCCTCGGCAGTGTTCGCAATCTCATTTGCGAACCGCATCGCTTCGATGAAGTTCACAAAGACAAAGGTTCGTTCAAGAAGGTGGTCGCGCCGGGACCACTTTGAGACCGTCGGCAGCAGTGCGTCCACTTCAGCGCATGTGAGTTTGTGTGCCATCAACAGCAGACGATAGACGATCCCATACACTTCGATTCTCGTGTCCATCCCTCTTGAGCATCAATCACTGCGCCAGTTGCGACCGCGCGTTGCCGTCATGTCGGTGCAGACCGGAGAGACGCACGAGACCGTGGCTCGTGTTCTCTCGTCGCAGTTCGGATTCGATGCACTCGTCATCGGTTCGCTCGACGCAGTGGCAGTCAGCATGGTCGTTCGAGATGTGCAGGCGCTCGTGATCATCGGACTTCCCACCGCACATGACATGCTGCAACCGGGCATCGAAGAGGCCGTATCGAGTTTGATCCCCATCGTCGCACTCGTGAGTACATCCCAAGACGCCGACCACGCCCCTGCCGGAGTTTCTTTCGCTATCGACCAATCCATGGGCCCAGAGCACCTCGCAACTGCGATCAGAGCGTTGATCGACCGACAACGAGAGATGCAACGACTCCGGCTCGACACTCAGATCGCCATGCGCTCATCGGGAGGACTCCGAAACGAGATCGACACGATCCAAGAGGAACTGCAACTCGCCGCCAGCGTGCAGCGTGAGTTCCTTCCGCGGGTCTTGCCATCGGTGGGCGGTGTCGCATCCGCTGCGCTGTGGCGTCCTGCCGCGTATGTGTCGGGCGACATTTACAATGTCATGCGTTTGGATGAACATCATCTGGGTCTCTTCGTGACCGATGCGGTTGGTCATGGCGTGCCAGCCGCGCTGCTGACGCTGGTGATCTCGCGCAGCCTTCCAACAAAGGAAATCACTGGGCATTCATACCGAGTCCTTGGTCCGAGCGAAGCGCTCGCGCGAGTCAACACCGAGATGATGGCGCGTGCTGGTCGCACCACGCGATTCGCCACTGCCATCTACGGAGTGATTGATACCCGCACGCACCTGATGACCGTTTCCACCGCGGGGCATCCTCCACTCATCCGGATGCGGCGCGGCGGGATGTGCGAAGAGATTGTGACCCAGGGTGGACTCTTGGGAGTCTTTGAGGACGAAACTTTTTCGGACGCGGTCGTTCAACTTGCTCCGGGCGACAAATTGCTGCTGTACACGGATGGCTTCGAGCAGGCTTTCCCAGAACTTGGACAGGACCCCGCAGCACCACGACTGCCTAATCGCCGCTATCTGGATGTCTTCAACGAGTTCTCCTCGATCGAGAATCCTCGAGATTTCATCGCAGAAATCGACCGACGACTCGACGAGGAGAGCCATGACTTTCCACAAATCGACGACCTCACGCTGGTCTGCGCGGCGTGGAACGATGACTAGCTTTCGGTGATGCTCCCAATGACGCTGCCAGTGACGCTGCCAGTGACGCTGCCAATGACGCTGCCAGTGACGCTGCCAGCGGCGCTGCCAGCGGCGCGCGCGCCAAGGTGGCGTCGAACAGCCGCATCGATCAGTCGTGCGAGGAGATCCACTTCGACATTGACGCGATGACCAACGACCAACTCGCCAAGCGTTGTTCGTGCGATGGTCTCGGGGATGATCGCCACCTCATACCAACCGTCGCCGCACTGGGCCACGGTCAAGGACACTCCATCGACGGCGATCGATCCGTGTGCCACGATGAGTTCATGCGCATGCGCAGGCGTTCGCAGCCGAATTCGCCATCCGCCGCTCGATCTGTCGACCGCCAACACCTCGCTGGTCGAATCGATGTGACCCTGCACGCTGTGACCTCCCATCGAGTCACCCATCCTCAGTGCCGCTTCGAGATTCACGCGCTCGTCAGGTGCCAGCGATCCAAGCGTGGTCATCGACAGTGTCTGTGGAACAACATCTGCTGCGATCTGTGAGCCTCGGACTTCAACGATGGTGAGGCACACGCCATCCACGCTGATCGAATCGCCAGTGCGTTGAGGCACCATTGCGCTGGGGGCATCGATGACCAATCGTTGGCCAAAGGTCGTGGTCGTCCGCGAACACACCCTGCCAATTCCTTGAATCAGTCCAGTAAACATCGACTATTCCCACGCTTTCACGAGCACAGCCGTTGGATAGTAAAGCGCGAGGATCTCGGTGCTCGTGCGGCCAGCGCGACCCATCTCCTGCGCTCCATGCTGACAGAGACCAACACCGTGACCAAAGCCGCGTCCAGAGAATTCGGCGGTCGAAGCGGTGAGTCGGATGGTGCAATCGCTCGATCGCATGCTGGACTTCGGGTCACCAGGAGCATTGATCGCGCGGCGAAAGTCTTCCGCTGCAATCTTTGCGGCCACGCCTGTGCGATCTTTCAATCGAATCGTCGTCGGTCGACCAGCTGCATTCTTCTCGGTGACTTCGATGGACGCCGTCTTGCCAAGCGCAGCGAGATCTGGACGACCATTGGAGTTCGCCCACGCTCGAACGCGCAGCTCGACTGCCACTAATGGAATCGACGCATTCCATGTTGCAACCCTGGTGAGCTGGCAACACGCACTCCGAGCCAAGCCAGTTCCCGCTGACACGGGAGGAATGTCGTGATGTGGATTGTCGGTCAGCACACCCAGCGCGCTCGCGGGTCGTCCGCCGCAGGCACTCGAGTAGTACGCAGGCACAACGGTGCCATCGTGCATCAGCAGGATCCCCCGCGTCTGGCGCACTGCAGCGAGCGCACGAGCGTTGTCGGTCGCACCGATCCACGCTTGACTTTGCTGTCCTGCAACCATGTCGTAGTGACGCCGACCATCCCATCGAGCCTCTTCAACGACTGCGAAACTTCGCGCGGCGATTGCCTGCGCCTCGTAGGCTGCGGCGCACCACGATCCATAGAGTTCCTTCGCGATGACCCCTGGGAGGTATGTCTCGAGCGGCACATCCATGACGAGATCGATCGAAGTCGCGGCTGCAACGATGCGCATCCGACCCGGCCATTCCTTCTCCTCCCAGCGAATGGATTGCTCAGTTCCTGGTGGCGCACGCACGAGCAATTCTCCTGCGGTGAGTTCGAGCGTCGTGCCTGCGCGCGGTGTCACGCTCCACATGCCGCGCTGCAATCGGATTTCTATGGGAGTCGCATGTGTTTGCTCCGAGTCCAGCGAGCCGAGATCCGTCGTGCCGATGCAGAGTCGCCCACTTGCGTGATGCAGCGTGATGATGTGCGATGGCGGCAGCGTGTCGATTCGGATGGCGACACTCGGCTCGACATCTGGTGCTGCTGGCAGGGGCTTGGGCGGAATAGGAATTGGACGCTCTGACTTCACAACCGCCCGTGGCTCACTTGCGTCGGTGGCTTCGGGCGTCAGTGGCAGCGTCGCTGGCGGCGTCGGCTGAATCGAATGATCGGGCACAGACCGAACGGGATCTGTTGGAATGGATTGCGGCGTTGTGCGAGGCTCGTCGACCGCACACCCGTTGATGAGCAACAGCATGAGTGACACGACCCTGCTCCAATGACCGAGGTGACCGGGACGGCTGGGTCGGATGGGGTTGTCGGTTGGTTCTTTCATGACCATCCATCAGGACCGTTCAACCTCATCGCCTCGACATTCCTGCATCGGCATCGCTGCAGCGGTGTGTCCCCGCATGCGTTGCTGTGAAGTCGCCGCCTATTCGAGCACGCGAAGCGAGAGTCCTTGCGCTGCAAGCGCAGCCTTGATCTCGTCGAGACTCGTCGATCCAAAGTTCTTGATGCCCATCAACTCTGCTTCAGTTCGGCATGCAAGGTCTCCCAGCGTGCGGACCTCAAGCAACTGAATCGCCTTGCGAGCCCGAATGGTCAATTCAAGGCTGTTGATCGGAATCTCCAAGAGGTCAGGTGCAACTTGTGTGCGCAGTTCATCGAGATACTTGCGGCGATACTCCTCCTCGAATCCACCTTCGAGACCCTGACCCAGTCGGAGCCCTCGCGAATTCAGCATGGACTTGATTTCGCTGATGCTGGTTTCGCCGAAGTTCTTGAATGCCATCAACTCTGCTTCCGTCACCCGCAGGAGATCACCGAGCGTTCGTATCTCCACTTTCTTGAGGCAATTGCGTGCGCGTGCGGAGAGCTCGAAATCTGTGATCGGCGTGTCGAGCACAGCGTTGCGCCGCGCCAGTTGCTGCGCGGCATTCGCGTCATACGACATGGTCTGCACCGCGCAGACATCCTTGACATACATGCGGGCATGCGGATGCGTTGGGTATGTGTCGAGCACCCGACGAAGGCACCGCTCTGCACGTCCAAGTTCTCCGAGATCCTCATAGAGCACCGCAAGATTGATCAGCGCGTTCGCTGGCGGGGTGGGGAGATAGCAGATCTCCTCATAGAGGTCGATTGCTTCATCATCCTCGCCGACGCGATCAAGCAGTTTCGCCATCGCGAAGATTGTCGCAACATCGCGATCTGAATCGAGCGCGAGTCGAAACTCGGCAATCGCCTCTTCGCGGCGCCCGTCGGCGGCATATCGCGCAGCGAGATCAAGATGGGGTTTGGCGGCAACAGGATTTGCGGGATTGACCGGCTTCAGCGTGGCAGTACTCATGGGTGGATGAGCATACCGACAGGACCACCTGAACCAAACACCCTGAAAACGCTGCGAGTCAGGCGCGAAACTCGGGGCACTCCGCACGGCGATGTCGAGTTCTGCACCCCAAGGAACTGCCCGCAATCGCCATCACGCGTGCGCCATCACGCGTGCGCAGCGTGACGGGCAAGCGTATGCGTCCGCCACCGACCCCGTTCGAATCGCCACGCCAGTGCGCCACCGATGGCGATGATGTAGACCGTCGAACCAATCCATGGTCCAAGCGATCCCAATTGCGGATGTGCGTCCATGATCCACCATCCTCCGCCGAGGATGATCGACCAACTGAATCCGACGATCACGAGTCCCGGCCAGAGCGTGTCACCCGCACCGCGCAGCGCTCCGGTGTAGACGATCCCCACGGCATCAAACGCCTGAAACACCGCCGCGCAGATCATGATTTGACTTCCGATGGTGACGACGAGCTCTGCAGAGGCATCTCCGGCAACTCCCTCTGTAGTGAAGAGCCGCACCATCGGTTCGCGGAAGACCATCATGAGGATTCCCCACCCAGCCATGTACACCACCGACATCCACACCGCAGTCCGCGCATACCGAATTGCGAGTTGCGGATTCTTCGCACCGATCGATCGACCAACGAGCGTGGTGGTTGCGATGCTGAATCCGACCGCGGGCATGAACGAGAGATGCATGTACCGCAGGACAATCCATCCCGCTGCCAGATGCGCGGTGCCAAATGCTCCCACGAGGACAGTCATGAACACCGACCAGCAGAACATCTCGTTGCCAAACTGAAGGCTCGCTGGCCAGCCGACTCGCAGCAGGTCCTTGATCGCTCCGACATCAGGACGCCACGAGCTGCGGGTCGCGAATGTGCGCGCCATCTTTGGACCCAAGAAAATTGCCAGTGGGATGGCGCATTCGATTGCGACACCCATCACTGTCGCGATAGCAGACCCCGCAACACCCATCGGTGTGATGCCTTGCACACCAGGCAGTCCGAATTGTGGCAGTCCTTGATCCCCAAAGATGAGCACATAGTTCATCACGAGGTTGACGACATTGCCGATGAGCGCGGCGACGGTCACAACTTTTGGTCGTCCGATACCAAAGAAGAAATTGCTGACGGCTTTCCCCACAAGCGTGAAGCATCCACCCGCCACCAAGATTTGCGCGTACTGCAACTCCAGTGTCTCGAGGCGCGGCTCATGACCCATCAGCGAGAATGCCAGAGGAAGCCCGAGGAAGCCGACTGGAATGAGCACGAGCACCCACGACCCCAGCGCGAGCCAGATTCCCCCCCACGCATAACGTGCGACAGCGCTGGACTCCCCTGCGCCCAAGCTTTGCGAGATGAATGTGTTGACGAGCGTGATCACACCAACCAACGCGGCGATGACCGTCCATGTCCAGACGCCGCCGTTGCCTTGCGCGGAGAGTTCGAGTGGACCGAGTTGCGCCACCATGATGCTGTCGACGAATTGCATCATCGTGTAACTCATCATGGTGATGACTGTCGGCCACGCAAGCGACCACACTTCGCTTGCAGATCGCACTGCGGACTTCACCTGCTGAATGGGCATCGGAGCTCGTTTAGAGTTCCACCAAGACCATGTCGCTACTGCGAGCGTGCTCTCGTGGAGGATGATGCACTTGAGCGCGAAACATGTTCAGTCCAGAAACACGGCACATCTCATCGCGCGTGTACGCCCCGTTGTAGATCGTGGATGGAGCACCAGCGAGGCGGGTCGCGAGATCCAACGCGATCTGCCCTTCACACTTCACAAAGTCCACCGGCGAAATCGCCCGCTCGAATGATTGCAAACGCCCTTTCGCGTTCTCAAAGCACCCCTCTTTTTCGATCCACGTCGCTCCGGGGAGGCACGCCTCTGCGACTGGCGTCAACCGATTGGGCAGCGTGTCGATCAGGACAATACGACGAGTCGAAAGTGCGCGGAACATCGGCTCGGTCATCCAGTCACTTGGATAGTTGCCGGTGACAAGTGCGACGCCAACTCCCGCGGTAGTGAGCGCGGCGATGAATTCCTGTGCGTCACAGACGGTCGGTGTTGCAGCGATGGCGCGTCGTGCGGGCTGGACCGCGGCCAGCGCCTCGAGCACGCGCCGAACGCCTCGTGCATTGGGTGCTTTTTCGGCGCAAATCGTAAACCCTCCTGTGAGTGTGCGATCGCTTCCATTCCTTGGAATCGGACCAACGCCGAGCAGAGCCGAGGGATCCAAGGCAAGGATCATGCGGCCGAGCAGGAAGGCATCTTCGCAGGAGAGCATCGGGCTGACGAGCAATGCGAGGCGACCATTTCGAGCACCCGCCTGAAGGACATCGACGGCGCGATTCATTGTGGTTTCCCACGCCAGCTGCGCATCGCTCGGCTGCCACGGCGTGGTCGCGCGAACGCTTGGCATGGTGATGCGCGACTCTGCGTGGACAAACTTCCAGCCGTACCGCACCTCGTCGGTGATCCACCATTGATTCACAGCCGCATTCTCCCTCGGCTTGATTCGATACACAACGCCCTCATTGTGTTCCACCGAAATGTTGTCGCCGCTCGCAGTGATCCCATCGATCGAGGGTGTCTTCTTCAAGAACCACACGCGCTGTTGAAACAGAAAGTCCTTGTCGAGCAGTGCACCAACGGGGCAGAGATCGACGACATTCCCAGAGAGTTCGTTGTCCAGTGCCACTCCCGGAAAAATGTCGATCATTTCAGTGCCGCCGCGTCCATCGACCATCAATTCGGAAGTCTCGGTGACTTCCTTGGTGAAGCGCACACAGCGCGTGCACATGATGCACCGGTCGCTGTAGAGCAAGACATGCGTTCCGATGTCTTTCTTGGGACTCTTGATCTTGTCCTCTTGAAAGCGGGACTGCGAGCGACCGTATTCATAGGAATAGTCTTGCAATCCGCACTCGCCGGCCTGATCGCACACTGCGCAGTCAACAGGATGATTGATGAGCAGGTACTCCATCACCGCGCGCTGGTTCGCAACGGCCTTTGGACTGGCGGTTGTAACGACCATGCCATCCACAGCAGCGGTGTGACAGGTGGGCATCAACTTTGGGATCAATTCCAATGCGCCCGTCTTTGGATTCAATTGCGAGATCTCCGCGAGGCAGATGCGGCAATTCGCGGGCACGGAAAGCCCAGGGTGGTAGCAGTAGTGCGGGATCTCGATTTCGTTCTTCAGCGCGACATCAATGATCGACTGACCCTTTTCGAATTCCAGTTGGACTCCATTGATGGTGATGGTGGTCATGGGATTCGCATCCTAGCGAGAGCGCACGAGGACTCAGCGTGTGAGAAACTCAATCTCGAGCGCCCCTGCGACGAACTCCACATGAAGGATCTCCACCTCGCGTCCGTCGCCCAATCTGAAGGACTTGGGAAGCTCGAGTGATTCTGCGGCGGCTCCCTTGAGCCAGCGCGTGACCATCGACGCACCGCCTGGGATGGGCAGGCGGCCGATCGCTCCCCAACCAGGAAGAACGATGATTCCTCGCTGGGTAACGGTCGTGGTGAACGACCCGCTGTAGATGCGATCCTGCGCTGCGATGGAAATGGTCGCAGTGCCAGCGCCGAAATGCACTTGCGCCTGCGCACCGTCGACGGGCCACGCGAGCGTTGGGTCGTGGTCGATCCACTGTGGGAGGCGAGTGGCGACCCATGCATTGATATCCAGATCGCGAATGCGGATGGCCCATGGTTCGTCCTTCGGGCGCACCCGAGCGATTGCTGCAGCGAGATTCTGTTCGAGGTCTCGTGCGCGTGCCACGCTCTCTGGATCGTCGCGCAACTTCTGCGCGTTGATCCACGATGGAGGAACGCACTGCGACAGAATCCAACCAACCACCGCAATCAGCGCCGCCATTGCCAGCAGCGCTCCACCGAATCGACACACTGTGGATGTCCATGAGCGACTCCCCATCACTCGTCAAAGGCGGTTACACACACCGTGTCATTCTGCCCGCCGAAGCCGAATGAATTGGACAGGCATGTTTGGACTTTGGCGGCGCGCGGAGTATTGGCGACATAATCCAAATCGCACTGGGGATCGGGGGTGGTGTAGTTGATCGTTGGGGGGAGCATCCCGCGATGAATTGCCATGACGCACGTGATGAACTCGACCGCACCAGCCGCAGCGATCAGGTGTCCGAGCATGCTCTTCACGGAACTCATCGGAATCTCCTTGGCGAGATCACCAAAGACGCGCTTCACGGCGAGTGTTTCAATCGAGTCGTTTTCCTTCGTGCCCGTGCCGTGCGCCGAGATGTAGTCAACCAGAGGTCGACCATCGCTGCGTCGTCCGTGTGGATCGATTCCCGCCTGCGCGAGTGCTTGCAACATTGCGGCCGCTGCGCCACGACCCGTCGGTTCGATATCTGTGATGCGATACGAGTCTGCACTCGAGCCAAAGCCGATGAGTTCAGCAAGCGGCTTCGCGCCGCGCGATTGTGCGTGTTCGAGGGTTTCGAGGATGACCATTCCAGCACCCTCGCCCATCACAAATCCGCCACGCCCAAGATCGAATGGGCAACTCGCTTTCGACGGGTCGCCGGTGCTCGTGCTCAACGCGGTGAGTCGATTGAAGCCAGTCACGCCAAGGACATGGATCATCGTGTGCGCTCCACCGGCGATCATCACATCAGCTTCACCGCCACGCAGAATGCTCGACGCTTCGCCGATCGCCTGCGTGCTCGCTGCACACGCCGTCAAACAGTTGTAGGCGGGACCACGAGCGCCAAACTCTTTGGCGATGTGCGCGAGGGGCATATTCGGTTCTTGCTCGATTTCCCGAGCAGCGTTCATGAGTTCGTGGCCGATTTTCGCCCAGCGCACACCATCGGTCTTGCCCGTTTCTGCATTCCACGCCCGCAGATTTGCGCTGAGATAATTGGGAGTATCGATGACCCCCTCGCCCGCTCCGAGATAGATGCCAACGCGACGCGGGTTGCGCGGAGATTTCGTGGCGAGTTCCGCCTGACGCCACGCTTGTGATGCTGCTCCGAGTGCAAACTGCGAGTTGATCCCCGCATTTCGGTGTGACGCAGGATCTTGCAGGAGTGGTGTGACATCGAAGTTCTTCACCTCGGCAGCAAAGGTTGTTGGAAATGTCCGCGCATCGAAGCGCGTGATCGGCGCCATCCCTGATGCGCCACGCATCAGTGCGGACCACACCGTTTCGAGATCGTGTCCAAGTGGTGTCACCCACCCCATGCCGGTCACAACAACGCGTTCACTGGGCGATCGATCGGCTCGTGCGTTCACGTCATCCTCCTCAAGACTAATGCCACGCTTTGTCCGCCCATCCCTGTGGTCGTGACGAGGATGGTCCCGAGTGCGTGATGCCGACTGCTGCGTGCGACGGCGTCCACTTGGAGCTGCGCTGAACTCACTGTTGAAAGTCGTGCGGGGAGTTGCTGCATCAACAGGCATTGGGCAGCGACGCTGACCGACAACGCGCTCGTTCCCGCGCCACAAATACCAATCTGCGGCGCAAGCGTGATCAGAGGAATGGTTGATGTACGGTCACCAAAAATCGCCCGCAGCGCCTTCGCTTCAGCCGCGTCGACATTTGGGATTCCGCTGCCAAATGGCACAATCGCATCAATCTCGTCCGCACGCACCGCGCCATCGTGCAGTGCTGCCTCGATCGCGCAAGCGATGTCCTCGTCTGCGCCGCACAGGTCGACGCCAACGGTGTCGATGCAGGAGCACTGTCGTGCGGCAAATCCAACGAGCTCTGCGATTGCGTGCGCCCCGCGTGCGTGCGCACTCTCGAATGCTTCTGTGATCAGAATGCCGCCGCCCTCGCCGAGCACTGTCCCCTGTGCAGCATCGTCGAATGGTCGCACTGCCGCGCATCCATCTGCACCCGTTGGGACAGGCGCGAGACGGTGCGCGAATGTTTGACGAAGCAGTCCCATGTAGTTCACCTTGCTCTCTGCGCCGCCCGACAGGCACGCATCAGCATCACCGCGACGAATCACGCGCATCGACTCGCCGATGGAGAGACCGCCCGAGGCCTCTGCGCAGGTCAGCGTGTTCGATGGTCCTTGGCAATCATGAATGATCGTCACATGACAGGCGAGCATGTTGGGGAGGTACTTCAGCAGCCACAGCGGCGTCAGATTTGCCATGCCAGTGCGCCCCCACTCTCCGGGGTCAAATCCACCCTGCGCGTCGCGACACGACAGCATCGCACTGGCGAGTTCATCAGAATCCGCCGGAATCAAACCCGCACCGATGTGGCATCCCACTCGCTGCGGTGCGATGGTGGGAGTCACCCCCTCTGCCGTCCCGCGTGTGGTCAATCGCGCAGAGTGCACAGCACTCGCTGCTGCCGCGACGGCGATCTCGATGTCGCGTGCCATCACCTTGGTCGCCTTTCGATAGTTCTTTGGGACGATGGTGCGGATATCGAGTTGCTCTGGAGTGACCATCGCAGCTGCCGTGGAGATGAACCCAGAGGGATCGAACGATGTGATCGGACGGATCGCAGACTCGCCTGCGCAGAGACCTTTCCAGAGCGGCTCCATCCCCACACCAAATCCGCTCACAGGTCCATTGCCAGTGATGATCACGCGCCGCTTTGACTGTGCTGACTCTGCGCGGGTGGACATGGGTGGAGCAGGATAACCCATCAGCGATGGCGACCGACTCGCCGAGCCACCAACAGCGCCATCTCGAGCGCCTGCTCGTAATTCAAGCGTGGATCGACCGTGGTTTGATAGGCGCGCGCGAGGTCGGAATCAGCGAGCCCCCGCGCACCGCCCGTGCACTCTGAAACATCTTCCCCCGAGAGCTCGAAATGCACTCCACCGAGCAGGGACCCCTTGGCAGCGTGGATCTCAAATGCCTGTTCGAGTTCTGCCAAGATGTGCGCAAACTTCCGAGTCTTGATTGCCACACCAGATCCTGCGCCAGACTGCGGGATCACCGTTTCAGTATTGCCATGCATCGGGTCGCAGATCCACAGCACAGGACACTGCGCCGAGGCAATTCCATCGATCAGCGCCGGAAGTTTCGCGGCAATCTGATGTGCGCCGAATCGATGAATGAGCACGATGCGACCCTCCTCGCGCGTGGGATTCAACAACTCGCAGATCGACAGCACATCCTGCACATGATGGTCAGGTCCAACCTTGACACCAATTGGATTCTCGATCCCGCGCAGGTACTCGGCGTGAGCTCCATCAATCTGAGATGTGCGTGCGCCAAGCCAGGGGAAATGCGTCGAGAGATTCCACCATCCAGTTCGCCGAGGAACTTCTCGCGTTTGTGCCTCCTCGAGGTCGAGCAGGAGGCACTCGTGACTTGTATAGAAGTCGACGCGTTGCATCTGATGCACTTGCACACCTGCGAGCGTTTCCATGAATCGAAGCCCCTGCCCAATCGCATCGACCATGCGTGTGTACTCCGCAGCGAGCGGCGAATGAGAGACCCAATCGAGATTCCACTGCTCTGGATGGTGCAAATCCGCAAAGCCGCCGTCGACGAGTGCGCGGATGAAATTGAGCGTCAGCGCAGATCGCTCGTATCCGCGCAGCAACAATTGCGGATTGGGAGTGCGTGCTTCGGCGGTGAACTCTGGACGATTGACATTGTCGCCGCGATAGGAATGCAATGACACGCCGCCGCGGACTTCGTGTTCAGCGGAGCGTGGCTTTGCGTATTGCCCAGCAAATCGTCCGATGCGAATCACGCGCTTGCCTGATGCGTGCGTCAACACGAGACTCATCTGAAGGAGAATCTTGAGTTGATTTGTGATGGCGTTCGGTCGACAACTGTCGAAACTCTCCGCACAGTCGCCTCCATGAAGCACGAAACGCTCCCCCCGAGCGGCCTGCGCGAACTGGCTCTTGAGCGAGGAGATTTCGCCGCTCGTGACCAGCGGCGGCAACGACTTGATTTCTCCAAGCACGCGTGCGACTTCCTCTGCATCGGGCCACGCGGGCTGTTGCATTGCAGGTCGCCTGCGCCACGAATCGGGCGACCATGCCTTCGGTGCGGTCATGTCAAGCCACTCTGACCATGCGTCCTAATCATGCCGTCAAGACTAGCGAGGAAAAATACGGGCGACAGGACTTGAACCTGCACGAGTTTCCCCACTGGAACCTAAATCCAGCGCGTCTGCCATTCCGCCACGCCCGCAATCAAAGCCTTCGTAGGATGATAGCCATGACCCTTCGCGAAGCGTGCGCATTCAAGTTGCTTCCATTGATCGCTCGCATCGTGCTCTTCGCTGCATTCTTTCCAATGGGATGGCAACAGATTTTTTCATCGGTGCACTGCACGGCGAGCGACGCGGCAACGCTTGCATCGATCGGCATCACCGCAGAGGGCATCGACTGGACGACCGTGCAGTCCACGGGTTTTGGATCGATGCAGACCGGCGCGACCCCACCAGGAAATGCGACGCTTCCACCCGAAGCATTTTCCGGACGCACGCTCTATCAGAGCGCGCTGTTGGCACACACTGCTGGAGTTCCCTATCCCGCAATCGCGGCGTGGCTCGCAGCGCTTGCGCAACTCGCGGGTGCAGTCCTGCTTTTTCTGGGAGCATTCTCACGGCTCTCCGCCATCGCGCTCGCACTCGTTCTCGGCGGTGCATTCTGGATGATTTCGCTTCCAGCGTTGCAGCAGACGGGCTGGTGGACGATGCCACACGATGATCATCTCAAGATCTGCGCCCAGGTGAGTCTGTTTGTCCTCGCACTGATGGTCGCGCTCTTGGGATCAGGGTCACTGAGCGTCGACGGCATGCTCGGCAGTTCCTCAAAGCCCCGCTCATCAGCGGGCAGCACGGCTCCAAGGAAAGACATCAAGCAGTGAGCCGTGTCACGCAGTGGGCACCATGGATCCTGTCGATTGCGATGCACGCGCTGCTTGCGTTGGTGTTGTTGACGACTGGTGTGTTTGTGATGGGGCATCTCCAGACAGAACCTGATGCAAGCCTGCGACCAGAGGCGATCTTCTCGTTTGAGGGTGTGCCGATGGATCGACCAAGAGAGACGACGAATGGTGCCTCCGACGATGCGTCGACGACGAACATGAGTCGAGCGACCGAAGCGCCGGCGGTTCCCGCAGCGGCAGAAGTATCAGAGGCGATGGATCGACGCACACGAGTGAATCAAGCATCCGTCCTGAATTCCGTTGAGCGACCGACGAGTCGATTGGAGTCACCCCGCACACTGGTGAGTGTGGCTGGAGTGCGGCAGAGTGCGGCGAGACGAATCGTCTATGTCCTGGATGCCTCGGGATCGATGATCGGTGGCTACCCCAGCGCAGTCCGCGAAGTGATTCAGTCGATTTCGCGCTTGACCGAGGAACAGCAGTTTGCTGTGGTCGTCTTCCAAGCCAAGAGAGTCATCGTTCCGCCGATCTCGGAACTTCGTCGCGCTGGACCGACACTGGGATCACGGGCCATCGAGGCACTCTCGACGTGGTTGCTCGACGAAGTCAGTCCCGCCGGAGAGAGCGATCCACGAGAAGCATTGCAGTCCGCGCTGGCGCTTCAGCCAGACACCATCATCATCGTGAGCGCTGGAATCATGGGCGTTGCGGAAGTTGCCGCCGATCGAGATGCGCTGCTGGCGTTTCTTGACCGACTGAATCCACGCGATGCCCGGATCGGTCGCCGCCCCGTGCAGATCGCCTGTATCCACCTCATCGAGGAAGAACCGCTGGGCGCACTCGAAGCGATCGCGCGCGAGCATGGAGGACCGGGTGCGTACCGATTCATCGATCGCCTTGCGAACTTCCGCGGTTGGGAAGATGCGTCGATCGACCCGCGGCAAGACGAGACCACGCTCCGTTTGGGTCACGCGCTTTCGCTGCTCAAGGCGGGCGATCTGCCAACTGCACGCACCCAACTTCTCCGCATTGGTTTGGGTGAGCCTCTGCACAGTGCGTCGGCGATTGCACTTGTCAGCGCAGCGGAGATGAGTCTGCTGTCAGACCGTGATCCGTGGACCGCAACACGGCTCGCATCGGCAGCACTGCAGAGCGCGCGCGCCTTCGGACTCGACACCACCGTCGCACGCGCCGAGTCCGTGCTTCGGGCCGCAGAATCACCACGCTCCGAACCACGATCGAATCCCACCCCGCATTCCCCAACACTTCCAACACCATGAACAACACAGACCTCCTCTCCTCAACTGCTGACGCTGCGCGCATTTTCTTTCTCTCATCAAGCACGCTTCCAGACGGGTCGCAGCAGATCGAGTGGGTCGGAAGCGTGATGATCTGGGTGCTCATCGCGATGAGCATCTTCAGTATCGGTCTGATTGCAGTCGCGCTGATGGCGCATCGCCGCGCAGTCATCATGCCTCCAGCAACCGCCGATGCGTTCCTCCGCGCGTCCACGTCGCAGGGGACGAATGGTGCACGAGCCGTTGCCGCTGCGAGCGGCAGCGATTTCGCGCGTATCGCTCTCGCGGCAATCGACACGCTCCCGCTGGGAAGGCGTGGCGCCGTCGATGCTGCGGAACAGACCGCCGAAGAGTGCGCCGCGCGACGATTTCGTTCCATTGAATTGCTCAATGTGCTCGCGCAAGTCAGCCCAATGATCGGACTCTTTGGGACGGTGTACGGAATGATCGTGGCATTTCAGACTGTTTCGGCGACGGGTGGACAGGCGGACCCTGCGCTCCTCGCAGGCGGTATCGGCACTGCGCTCGTGACCACGTTCTGGGGTCTCTTCATCGCCATTCCCGCATTGCTGACCTACGCAACGGTGCGCAATTGGATCGATGCCCTCATCGCCGAGGCACTCGAAGTGAGTCTTCGCGCCACCGCGAATATCTCTGCGCACAACTCCAGTGCGTCTCGGGACGCGACCCAGTGAGTCTGCTCCACTCACGAGGTCAAGCGCGAATCGATTGCAACCTGACGCCGCTGATTGATCTGGCGTTTCTGCTGATCATCTTCTTCATTCTCGTCACGCGGATGAGCGGTGATCAGTCGCCGCCCGTTGCACTGCCCGCTCCAACCCATCCCGCGATGAAACCTGCGGGGACCCAATCGAGGCTTACAGTCAATGTCGAGGTCGATGGATCGCAGACCGTTGTGTCGCTTGGCGCGCGTCGATTTGCAGCGGGAGAGCGCGGGCACGAGGAACTTGCCATCGCTCTCGCACGGCGGATCCGCAGCGACCCCACGCTTCCAGTCGATATTCGCGCGGACCGCACACTGCCCTACAGCGCAATCGAACCGACCTTGCGCTCGATTGCGCACGCGGCAGCAACTGCGGGATCTGGCAAGATCACGGTTCGCGTGTGCGCGCTCGAACGGGACGAGGGCACCAATGAATAGACGACGAGCAGCCGAAGGGTTTTCGTTGCAACTGGCGATGACACCCATGATCGATGTGGTCTTTCTGCTCCTTGTGTTCTTTGTGTGCACCGTGCGCTTTGAGCGCGGTGAAGCCGTCTACCAACTGGACCTGCCTGCGCGTGGCGCTACGGCCGATCCACTTGCTCTCCAGGATCCGCCGGTCCAGGTCATCCTGACTTCGACTTCGATCTCTGAGTGCTCCATTGAGTTGAAGGCACAAGGAGTCTCCCGCCGTGTCGACGATTTCAATGCGCTCGCAATCACCCTCGAGCAGTTGCGCCGTCGTGTGGGATCTGCCGATGGACTCTTCGATTCTGCGCACCCCATCCTCGTGGTTCCCTCGCCGAGTACTCCATGGCAGCACGCCGTCGAGGGATTCAATGCTGCGGTGCGCGCCGGATACCAGAACATTGGCTTTGCGGAGTCGCGCTCGTCATGAGATCGTTCGTCCTGTTCGCCCTGCAGTTGTCGTTCGTGTGCTCGCCATTCTCTGCTGCGGCTGCGCAGTCGATGGCACCGTCGCATGTGGATCCCACGTGCGATGCGATGCGAGAAGAGGACTTCTTGCGCGGCATCGCAGACTTGGGATTGAACCGGGTGCTTGCCGATCTGGAGATCACAGAGCCCGCCGCCGCTGCAACCGATGCCGCGACGCCATTCATTCGTGCCATCGCGGTCTGGCGGATGATGTTGATTGGAACCGCCTCCAATCACGCCATGCGCGTCGACGCTCTCGCGCGATTGCGACACGCTCGGACGGGGCTCTTCGCTGCGCTGCCGAAAGATCCACGGCAGATCATCTGGATGACCGATGCCGCGGAAGATGAACTTCGATTTGGATTCCTTGGCTTGGACGGCGGCGCAGAAGCAATTGCGGGATCTCCCACCATCGACGCAGCACAGAGGGCGAGCGCATCGCTTGCGCGAATCCGCGATCTGCTTGAGCGAGCCACAACCGCAGAGGGAGCGCTCACTTCAGCCTCTGTTCCAATAGGGTCCGCTCTCGCACATCGATTGGACGATGATGCACGAGCTCGCCGCCCATTCCTCGCTGCAGCCGCACGTGCCCTTGCCCTCGCCATCCATCGAACAGCACACGACCCAACGGTGGAACGCGAGCGCCCCATCGAGGCTGCGGCGCTGCTGAAGACATTGTCCGAGATTCGCAGCGCGCTCCCTTCACGGCTGCGACCGGAAGCAGATCTCGCTGAAGTTGCCGCGGCTGCTGTTGCAGTGGATCCAGAAGCTGCGCGGTTCGCATCATCGAGGGTGATGCGTGGCAACGATGTGGTCATGACAGTTCTGGCGCGGATCCTGCTTGCTGATGGTCTCGTGCGACAACGCCGCGGAGTTGAAGCACTGCAGCAGTTGAATGCGCTGGCGGAGACCGACACACTTCCCACCGCGATGCAACTCCTCATCGCTGACGCGCTCGTGCGAATGCGCATTTATCTAGGGAAGTCGCCATCAGATGAGGTGACTCTGAATCTTTGGATCGCCGCGCTCACCTCCGCCCCCCGCGACCAAGTGGCTGGAGTTCGGCGTGCGGTTCTCGAGCGCATCGCTGGGGTGCTCAGGGGAGCACCAGTGTTCGGGACGCTGCCGCCGCTTGCTGTGATCGCACAGGCACGCGATCAACTGCTTGCCGATCCGAGTTCCGCAGCGCAGATCGTGACGCTCGAGGAGCTGGCGAAGCAGGTATCGGATCGCCAGGCACAAGCCGCGGCGATCGTCGTGTTGGCGGAAGTGCACTCCACCGCTGGCGCCTGGGGATTGGCGGCCGCCGACTATCGACGATTCGCTAACGAGTTCGACGAGGATCCAGCCGCACTGGACGCGATCAGTGCCGCTCTTGACATCGAACTCGCTCTCGACAAGGCCTCACCAGATGATCGGATCGACGCCCTCGAGGCGACGCTTTCGCTTGCGCTCAACAGATTCGCTGAATTGCCAACGCGCGCACGGTCTGCCGCGCAACTTGAAGCACTCACCATGCGCAGAAACGTGGCGCAATTCCTCCTCCGCCCCCGCTGGGGATCGGTCGCTGACGCTGCCGCATTCGCCACTGCCGCAGAGAAGTTGGAGGCATTGAGTGCGACTGCACTTCAATCTGGTTTCGATCCAGGATCGCGTGTCACCGCGGCGATCACAATGGCGCGCATCGTTGCCGATTTCCCGCCCAGCGGCGCGACCATCGCCGTGACGGAGATCGCACCTCCAACGGCCGCCGCGTGGCAGCAGTGGAGCAGTCATGATGCACAGCGAATTCTGCAAGTCCGCATTGAACGCGCCTCAGTGGCTCCCGATGCTCGTTCGCTCGCCATCCAGCGAGAGTTGCGCGACCTCCCCCATTTTCTGGTGGAAGGTGCGCCATCCATCGCACAGGAGTGCATCGTTCGATCCATGCTGCGAAACTGCGAAGCTGCACGCGCCGCCGGCGCAACTGAACCATCAGCGGCGGCTGCTGCGCAGTGCGCGCTTGATGCAGCGCTGGCGTGCGAAGCAGTTCTTCAGAGTGGGCGCACGACCGACGCTCAGCAGACCTCGAGGGAATTCGATCGACTCGCCGCCGATGCTGCGGCATTCGCTCAGCAATGGGATGCCGCACTCCTGCGAGCGCAGCGCATCGCCTCGGCTGATGGTGCGACGACTGACGACTGGCGCAGACTCACAGAAGTGCTCGACGCTGCGCAGCACGCCGCAGTTGGAACTCCCCACGAATCCACTCGCGGCGCATTACAAACCCGTGCGATGGAGGCGGCACGCGAACTCGCCGCACGCGCCAACGAGGGTTCGCGGGCGTGGTGGATCGCACAAGTCATCCAGTTAGGAATTGCTCACGAAACAGGTCGCACTGGCGAGCGCATGCAAGCGCGCATCGCGCGGCTGCGAGCGATGGATCCGCTCCTGGGCGGAGAGCCATTTGGCGGCATGATTGATGGATTCACGACGACCAGCATCACTCCCCCATCAGCGCCACAGGCGAACTAGTCGCCAATCTGCCGCAACTCGTTACGAAGGATCGCGGCGAGCTCATATCTTTCAAGTTGCAGCGCGCGGCGCAAACGAACTTCAAGATCGACACGCTGACTCGACGGGAGTTTGGGCACGAGCGCATCGCGCATCGATCGCAGCACTGTCGCTTCAATCGATTCTGCATCTGCGCCCCGCGCACCGCCGATCTCTTGACTCTGCCCGGCGCGTGACAGGTCGCCACGCAATCCGGCGAGCCCTCGATCAATCGCTGCGAGTGCCCCCTGTGTGTCCCGAACTTTCACACATGCTGCGGCTTCTGCTCGCGCGCGCATCAATACCGCCGCAAGTCTGATCGTTTCAAATGATGCTTGATCCGCCAGGTGCATGCCCCGCAACTGCACAAACTCCACTGTGCGGAGGTTCCGTTGGCAGTCCTGCACAACAGATGCAAAGTCCTCCAGAATCAGAAACGCTGCAGCACGTTGGTGGTACAGAATGGCTTCCCCGTGGAGCGTCTCGAAATCGCAGACGGACGGTCTCTCGCTTCTCGATTCACAACGGAAGATCCAGAAGTCCAGCCAAGACTCTGCCCCCTCGGGACGCGTCCCATCCGGCCGACCGGTGACCTCGAACTGCAGGATTCCAGCCTCAAGTCTGATCTGAATCCTCCGAATTCCCTCGATTCCCTCAAGAAATCGCAGTTGTGGGTGCCCCCCATCAAACACCCAACGACTCAGGATGGGCGAGAGGTCGTCCTGGGGATTGCCGGTTGGGGGAGAGGAGTCCATCGATGAATTGTTTTTGCATCCAAGCGTTGCGAACTCGTCGACGAATGCAGTACCTTGCCAACTTACCATGAGAGGTTCGCGTGGCGAAGTCTGAAATCCAAACCGAGATCCAAATGTATGTGCGCGAGATCAGTCTCGTTGCGCTTCTCACTCCTGCAGAGGAGAAGACGTTGGGGTGGGCGATCATCAACGACAACGACGCCGCAGCAAAAGATCGGATGATCACGGCAAACCTTCGATTGGTGATTGCGATTTCAAAGGGCTACATGAACCGAGGGATCTCCCTTCCAGACTTGATCGAAGAGGGAAATGTTGGACTGATCAGAGCGGTGGAGGGATTCGATCCCGCACAAGGAGCGCGCTTTTCGACCTACGCATCGTGGTGGATCAAACAGTCGATCAAGCGGACGCTGCTCAATGCGACGCAGCCGATTCACATCCCCGCATACATGATCGAGTTGATCGGACGATGCAAGGCGGCATCCAAGATGCTCGAGGAGAAACTGGGGCATCAGCCATCCCTTGTTGAACTTGCCCGTGAAATGCAGGTGCCGCTGGGCAAACTGCAAGTCATTCGACGCGCGCTGCGTGCGTATAACGCTCCCAATCAGGTGACCACGCAGAACTCCGAGGGAGATGTCGCCGATTTCGCAGATGTCTTTGAAGACACGACATCCAAGAATCCAACTCGAGTCGTCGAGGAAAACGAACTGCTCAAGGTGATCATGGGATTGCTCGAAACCATTGATGCGCGCGAAGCAGAGGTTTTGCGCCTGCGATTCGGTCTTGATGGAACTGAACCGCTCACGCTGAATGAAGTGGGAATTCGAGTCGGGCTCACTCGGGAGCGGGTTCGTCAGATCGAAGTCGAGACACTTGAGCGACTCGGACGGCAGCTTGGAAGCAATCAATCGCTCGCGTTGCTCTTCAAGTCACCATCGGGCGGTCATCCAGTTTCGCCGACCACAAGTCGCATCCCCGCACCTGCGCCATTGTCAGAGTTGCTGTCACCGAAGCATCCCAGCAAATACTCCAAGGCACACCAAGGCAAGTTCAAGTCCAAGTCCGCACCCCATCCATCGACTGGTGCGGGTGGCGGACTCGATGCCCCCAAACGCGCCTGAATAGGATCGCGTCTGGCGAACAACTGGCCAAAGATTGGGGAACAACTGGTCAACAATTGGCGAGCGACCAATCCCGCTCGCGCCATTCACACTTTGACTTGAGCACGGACGAACGGCATCGGCTCGACAATCGCGGGAACTCGGGTGCCCCGCAGATCAACTTCAAGTGCCGTGCCGACTGCGGTGCACTCTGCATCGACGATGGCCATCGCAATGGGGCGGTCCAGTGTCGGAGAGAGACATCCACTGGTCACTCGTCCCACCACTCTTTCCCCGAGCCGAACTTCCATTCCTTGTCGTGCGCTGCGTCGCCCTTCAAGACCAAGCCCGACGAGCTTGCGCACGCACCCGACTGCTGCAATCTGTTCGAGCGCGGATTGCCCGATGAATCGACCGATGCGCTCATCGTCAGCACCCTTGTCAATCTTGACGCCAAATGCGAGCCCCGCAGTCAACGGATCAGTCTGTTCATCGATTTCATGGCCATACAACGGCATTCCTGCTTCCATCCGAAGCGTGTCGCGCGCAGCGAGTCCGATCGGTCGGATGGGGCTCGTGCCAGCTTTGACATCTTTCAAAAACATCCCCATCGCAGCGCGCGCCATTGATGCGCCGAGGATCACCTCGACTCCATCTTCACCTGTGTAGCCCGTGCGACTGACGATCAACTTGACGACAATAATGTTCTTCTGCACAAATCGATACCGCTTCAGCGTGGGGATCTCGCGCGAGAGAGCACCGACGATCTCCATTGCCTTTGGACCCTGCAACGCAACCATCGCAGTGGACTCCGTTTGATCCTCCAACTTGAAAGCCATCTCGCCCTTCACCGCCGCAAAGTGCGCCAGCAACTTGGCTCGATTTGAAGCGTTGCAGACCATCAGATACTCCGCCTCGTCGAAACAGTAGATGATCACATCATCAAGGCATCCGCCCTGCTCATTGCAGATGATGCCATATCGACATTGACCGACTTGCATTCCAAAGACTTGCCGCGTGCACACCATGTCGAGAAACTTCCGCGCATGCCGTCCGCTGAATCGCAGTCGACCCATGTGTGAGACATCGAAGAAACCAACTGCGGTTCGACAATGGCGATGTTCCTCCATGATCGATGTGTAGAGCAGCGGCATTTCCCACCCAGCGAAATCGACCATCTTGCCCCCGTGCTCGACATGGAAGTCATAGAAGGGAGTCCGCGCAAGCGTGGTCGTCATTTCTCAAGCCTAGCGGATGTGACCCGTCGAAGCGCGACTGCGCAAGCGCGGCGCGTTGGATACCCTTCCCAACGCATGTCGGTTTGGATCGCTCCGCAAACCTCTTCACGAAAACTGTTGTGGTATCGACTGCTGTGGATTCTTCTGGGGTGCATGATGATCGTGGTCGGGACGAACGCACGTGCAGCGACAACGACAAACCTCGATGATGAATCGCTCGCGGATAGACCGATCTCTGAAGTGGTCATCGTGGGTCTCAGCCGAGTCACGGAACAGGAGATCCGAAACAACCTGCGCATTGCCACTGGGCAGCCCTTCGAGTCTGCGGCAGTCAAAGATGATGTTGCGACGCTCTATCGGTTGGGGCACTTCGATTCGGTGACTGCGGAGGCAGAATTGCTGGCAGATGGAACGGTGCGCATTCGATACATCGTGATCGAACAACCCATCATTCGCGACATTCAAGTCGTGGGGAACAAAGTCGCATCAGACCAGGAGTTGCGGGCGATCATTGGTCTCTATCCGGGCGGTCCACGAGATGACTTCCTGCTCGAGCGCGCAGTGCAGAAGATCAAGAATCTCTACCGCAGCAAGGGCAACTACATGGTGGAAGTCGAGGTCGACGAAACGCGTTTGCTCGACACAGGGATCTTGATCTTCCGAATTGTTGAAGGACCACGCGTTCGCATTAAGGAGATCGTGTTCTCTGGAAATGATCGGTTCAACACGAATCAGTTGGGTGCGCAGATCAAGACCAAGCCTTGGGTCTTTGTTTTTTCCACAGGCAACTTGGATGAAGATCTCCTGATTGACGACGTGGCGGCTCTCGATCGGTTTTACAAGGATCGCGGATTCATCGATGTTCGAATCGACAAGCGCGTCGAGATTTCCGAGAGCGGGAAGGAGGCAAAGGTGGTCTTCGTCATCAGCGAGGGCCGCCAGTATCGACTTCGATCCGTTCTCGTCGAATCGACCGACGGCACCGCTCGCGACCAGCCGCGCGTCCTGCAGTCGGAGCAGGTGCTTGGATTGATGGTGATCCGTCCCGGCGATGCGTTCACACAGGACAAGGTGGAGTCATCGACGAAGGCGATCACGGAGGCCTATCAGACGATGGGGTACATCGATGCGCGTGTCGATCAAACATGGATCCGAATCGGCGAAGAGGCCGAAGTCGACATGATTGTGACGGTTCGAGAGTCCGCACCGGTGATCGCCGGACTCGTCCGGATCCAAGGCAACTACATCACCAAAGACAACGTGGTCCGCAGGCGAATCCGGATTCAACCGGGACGCCCACTCGATGGTCACGAACTCGACCTCTCCAAGAAACGACTTGAGGGAACCCGTCTGTTCAATGCGGCGACCGTCACGCCGCAACTCCCCGATGCCGACAATGCAGGGGTGCGCGATGTACTTGTCGAAGTGAAGGAGCGCAATACGGGCAGCATCAACTTCGGGGTCGGTGTGGGGAGCGATTCGGGATTCTTCGGACAGATTTCGCTTGAACAACAGAACTTCGATATTGCTGATCGACCTCAGACCTTTGATGAATTCGTCAGCGGGCGAGCCTTTCGCGGAGCGGGACAGAGTTTCGCCATCAGCATTTCGCCTGGTGTCGATGTGAGCAACTACTCGGTGAGCTTTGGAGAGCCAAGTTTTCTCGAGAGTGATTATGGCTTTGGATCGAGTGTGCTCTATCGCAATCGTGTCTACAACACCTATACCGAAGAGCGGATTGCGACGACGATTGGATTGTCGCGCACATTCGGCGATATCTGGTCTGCCTCTGCGCGAATGACGCTGCAAAGTGTGACACTCACCAAGTTCGCATCGGACACACCTGTTGCGGTCTACAACGATCGCGGTCCGGAATTCATCAACTCCCTTGGGCTGGGCTTCGCACGAACAAGCTTTGACAACGTCATGCACCCCACGCGAGGGTCTCGCTTCGAAGCGGATATTGCGTATTTCGGTGCGATGGGAGGCTCCTACAACTTCCCGATGGCGACCGCGAGTTACACAACGTTTCTCCCACTGAGCGAAGATTTCTTTGGTCGCAAGAGTGTCCTGCGACTGAACGCGAGCACTGGATACATCTTTCAGAACAACGCGCCGGTGTCGGAGAAGTTTTATCTCGGCGGTCGATCCCTGCGCGGGTTCCAGTTTCGTTCGATCAGTCCGCTCAGTCCGGCGGAGATTGGCGTCGATCCACCCCTCACCCCCGAAGGCGTTCCCACGCTGACGTCGAATGGACTCCCCAATGGCGATTCTATCGGTGGCAATTTTCGCTTCTTTGCGGGAGCCCAGTACGAGGTTCCCATCTTCGACAAGTTCGTTGCAGGGGTGCTCTTCACAGATTCTGGAACGGTCACAGATACGCTGACGCTCTCCCCCTACCGCGTCTCCATCGGTTGCGGATTGCGCCTGTACATCCCACAACTCGGGCCTGCGCCGCTCGCGTTTGACTTTGCCATTCCCGTTGTGAAGTTTGAGACCGATCAGACTGAAGTCTTCAGTTTCACGGCGGAGTTACCCTTCTAGCGCACACTTTGATTGGGGGGGTCACAGCCGTCTGTGGTTACACTCCATTTCCCATGGAGAAGCGTATGCACAAGACCTCACTTTTCATTGCCATTCTGATCGCCGCAACTTGTGTCGCCGGGAGCGCGGCATACACCGCAGGTCGGCTGAGCGCGCAGCCATCCGCCGTTGCGAATGTCGATATTCGGCGGATCTTGGACAAGATTCAGCAGCGCGGTGAAATGGAAATCGAACTCACCCAACTTGCAAACCGCTTCGAGCAGGAACTGAAGGTGCGCAAAGAGCAGTTGGAAGCCCGCGCCCGCGAATCGGACGCGATCACAGATCCCGCCGAGCGGCAGACGCTGCGAGATGGGCTTGCGCTCGAGCAACTGCAACTCAAGGAATGGGCGATGACCAAGCAGGCGGAAGCAGATCGCGAACAGGCGCTGCGATGGGAGGGGCTCTTCCGATCGATCGTTTCGGAGTCCGAGAAACTCGCGCAAAGTGAGGGCTATCAGTACGTGATCGTCTTTGACGGCAGCGCAGAGTTTCAGCGGGACCGCCGCAGTCAAATGCCACTCGCGCAACAGGTCGTCGAACAGATTTCACGCCGACGCGTGCTCTACGCCGCCAAGGGTGACGACCTCACCGAGAAACTCATCTTGCGGATGAACAACGCGCGTGCGACGCCGACCCCATCGGCACAGGTGATGCCCGCCACAACGACTGCCCCGTAACCTTTGGAGATTTCCATGAACATGAATCGCTTTCTACTTCCGTTGTCGTTGGTCGTCGGCGCAGTGCTGATCGCTGCAAACTTTCCAACCTCCCCCGCCGTTGTGGCATCCGTTGACCTTGAGAAGGTCTATCGATCGCTTGACCAGTTGAAGGCATCTGAATCGCGCGCGGTCACGCTGCGCAGCGAGTTGGAGAAGCGGTTGGCGACGGTCACCGACGAGGTGCGGACCATGCAGGAGGATTTGGAGAGTTTTCAGCCCGGATCGGCCGCGCATAACGAGGCGATGGATAGGACCGTCTTGAAGGCTGGCGATTTGAGCGCCCTCCAGACATTTGCGAAATTAAAGTTGGAGTCCGAGCAAGCAAATTCTGTCCGCGATGCATACGCCGCAATTCGCGCAACCTGTGCAATGCTCGCCAAGGAACAGAAGATCGACTTCATTTTCATTGATGACACAATTCCCGTGATCAATCCCACAAATCTCGAAGGAACCATGCAGCAGATCAACGGTCGCCGCATGCTCTACAGCAACCCTGCACTCGACATCACCGACGCACTCATTGAACGGATGAACGCCGACTTCCGTACCGCGAACCCGTCCATTGTCATCCCATCCCCAGCTCCATCTGCTAGAACGCCATCGACACCGCCCACGGCGGCCGGCAAGAGTTGATTGATGGAGGTCACCGCCGCGGAGATCGCCGCCAAGACGGGCGGCACCCTTGAAGGACTCTCATCGATCGTGATCTCTGGGGTGAGCGACCTGCGCAGTGCGACCGAAAGCGATGCGACGTTCATTTCCAATGCCGCGTACGCGAGGCTCTGGGAGGGCAGCCGAGCTGGAGTTGCAGTCGTGTCGCGTGATCTGAAAGTTGGTGGCCACGATCCCACCACGCGTGCGCTCATTCGAGTCGACAACGCAGACCTCGCAATGATCGTGCTCTTGGAACACTTCGCTCCGCCGGCGCTTGATGTCGCCCGCGGAGTCCATCCGACGGCGGTCATCGAAACCAACAACCTCGACACCTCTGGAATCTCGGTGGGCCCACACGCCTGGATCGGTGCGAACTGCCGTATCGGTCATGGTGTGGTCATCCACTCTGGGGCGCGCATTTATCCTGGTGTGACCATCGGGAGTGCGACGATTGTTCACGCCAATGTCGTCGTGCGCGAGAATTGCGAGATCGGCAGTCGGGTGATCGTGCACGCTGGTGCGGTCATCGGCACAGAAGGCTTTGGCTATCGCCCGTCGAGCGATCGCACAAGTCTCGTTCGCATTCCACATCTTGGGAATGTGGTGCTCGAGGATGATGTTGAGGTCGGCAGCTGCACCTGCATTGACCGAGGGACGTTTGGATCCACGCGCATCGGAGCGGGAACCAAGATCGATAATCACTGCCAGATTGGGCACAACGTAAAGATCGGGCGCTCCACCGTGATCGCTGGTCTCAGCGGAATTGCGGGCTCGTGCACCATCGGCGACTGGGTTCGGATTGGCGCCGGCACAGGCATCGCCGATCACCGAAGCGTTGGATCGGGGGCGCAACTGGCGGCGCGTACTGCACTCATCCACGATGTGCCAGCCGGAGAGACTTGGGGAGGAATGCCCGCACGCGAGATCAAAGTCGAAATGCGCCACATTCTCGCGCTTCAGAGACTCTCACCACTCGCGCGAAACCTCATCAGGCTCGTCGAGACCGAGAGGAAATCGGCAAACCCCTCTCTAGAATCGCTTGAGCCATGAGTTCGCTCCCTCCAATTGCACCGGCGGACATTCCCAGCACCAACGGATTCCCTCGACACGCAGAGCGCACCGTGTCACTTCCAGATGAGCGCCAGCAACACACCATTGGGAGTTCGACGATCGTTCGGGGGAAGGGTCTGCTGCTGGGCGTCGACGCCGAACTCGAATTCTGTCCGGCACCTGCGGGCGCGGGGATCGTCTTTGAACGAATCGATCTCGATCCACCAGTCACGATTCCAGGGCTCATCACAAATGCCGTCTCGCGTCCGCGTCGAACGACACTGCGCGTTGGCGACGCCACCATCGAAACCGTTGAACATTGTTTAAGCGCCATCGTTGGACTCGGCATCGACAACCTCACGATTCGACTTCGCGGCCCCGAAATCCCCGCCGGAGATGGATCCGCGCTGCCGTTCCTCGAGCCTCTCATGTTGGCGGGGCGCGTCGCACAGGATGCGAAGCAGCAGATCCACCGCATCACTGAACCAATCGTGATTGAAGAAGATGATGCGCTGATCGCTGCGCTCCCTTCAGATGAGCCCGGATTTCGAGTCACCTACGAATTGGATTATTCGAATGTCTCCGCACCGATTGGTCGACAGAATCGTCACTTCAACTTGTCACGCGATGACTACGCGACCGAAATCGCGCCAGCTCGCACATTCAGTTTGCGCTCCGAAGCGGAGTCCTTGTGGGCTGCTGGACTCTGCAGACACCTCACTCCGCGCGATGCGTTGGTGATCGGCGAGGATGGTCCGATCGAAAATGCGTTCCGGTTTCCAGACGAGTGCGTCCGACACAAGGTGCTTGATGTCATCGGCGACCTCGCCCTCTGTGGTGTGCGACTGCAGGGCAAGATCGTCGCGCAACGATCTGGGCACGAACTGAATCGGCGACTCGCACGGCGACTCTTCGATCAAGTCCACGCCGCGCATCGATCCTTGCTGATCGGGACGGGAAAAGTGCTCGATGCGCGAGCCATCGCCCGAATCATGCCCCATCGATACCCCATGTTGTTGGTCGATCGCGTCGTTGAAATCGAGGGGTCACGGCGCGCGGTGGGAATCAAGAATGTCACGATCAATGAGCCGTTTTTCCCAGGTCATTACCCGGGAACTCCCATCATGCCCGGAGTGATGATCGTGGAAGCGATGGCACAGTTGGGCGGGCTCCTGCTCTCGCAGACACTTGAACACACTGGCAAGGTTGCTGTATTACTGTCGCTCGACAAGGTCAAGTTGCGCAAGGCTGTCACGCCTGGCGATCAATTGGTACTCGAGGCTGAGACCCTTCGCGCGAGCGCTCGGAGCGCCGCGGTCCAGTGCCGAGCGTGGGTGCAAGGAAAACTCGCCGCGGAGGCGCAGATTCGGTTCATGATGGTGGATGCAGAGTTCGAGTAAGAATGACAACGAGCGCGACACAACTGATGCACAAGATTCATCCAACTGCCATCATCGATCCAACCGCGGAGATCGCTCCATCTGCGACGGTGGGTCCATACTGCACGATTGGTCCTCGCGTCCATATCGGTGCGGATTGCATCCTGCGCGCCCACTGTCACATCACATCGTTGACCCGCATGGGGAAGGGAAATGAGATCCATCCCTTTGCGATCATTGGTGGCGATCCACAGGATCTGAAATTTCACGGCGAGCCCACCTGGCTCGAGATGGGTGACTTCAACACGATTCGTGAACATGCCATGATCCACCGAGGCACTGGCAACGGCGGGGGCATCACCCGAGTGGGATCACACAATCTCATCATGGGGAATGTGCATATCGCCCACGACTCGATCATCGGCAGCCATTGCATCTTTGCAAACAATGTGATGTTGGCTGGGCATGTGCATGTCGACGACTATGCCAACATTGGCGGCGGCGCTGGACTGCACCACTTTGCGCGCGTGGGCTATTGCGGCTTTGTCGGCGCGATGTCGCGCGTGTCGAAGGATGTTCCGCCCTTCATGTTGGTGGAGGGCAGCCCCGCTGCAATTCGCGGCTACAACAATGTGGCGATGAGCCGAATCGGAATGTCCGACGTGGAGATGGAAGCGGTCAAAGAGGCCTACAAGCGCATGTATCGGGCGCGCGGCGGCGAAGGCGAAGCAAAACTGTCGTCGCTGGTGCGCGACTACCCAACTTCCAAAGCAATCCGCCGTATCGCTGAATTCGTCCGGGCGGTTCACGACGGTGTCAACGGTCGGGCACTTGAAGGGAAACGCGCAGACGACAAGCGCGCCGTTCGAACATCACGCGGGTAGGCTGCGACCATGACGAGTCCCGCGAAAGCAGCACGAATTGATGACTTGATGCACAAGGCGCACCTTGCCTTGAAGTCTGGTCGATGGTTCGAGGCGGAACGAGTTGCGCAGCGTGCAATGGAGATCTCCCACGAGGCTGGAGACTTCGGACGCATGGCTCGGATCGTGATGCCATTGCAGGAGTCGCGACGCCAGCGAATGCAATTGGCGAGCGAAGTGATCGGCGTAAAGTGGATTGAAGGCGAGATCACCGAAGATCACCGAGTGGGTCCGGGGATGCACATTATGCAGCCGCCACTGGTGGGTGCAGATGCTCGGCGGGTGCGACTCACCGCGATTCGCAGAGAGGTTCCCGCGCTCGTGTTGTGCCGCGAACCAACGACAAGACTTGGAGAAGTTCCCATCGTTGCGATTGGGTTGATGACTGTCCGTGTGCGGATCGCGGCACCTGACAAACCCGCGAAGCCGACGAAGCAATGGTTCCTCAAAGCGCTTGAGCAACTTGGCGATGCCGCCATCGGCATGATCGACACCGGAATGGACGCGGTTCGCCAAGTCGATTTCGCCATGTCACTGCTCGACTCCGTTCCAGATCACGAGGAACTGCACACGACCGTTGCTGCGCTCTGCCAGCGTGCCGAATCGGAAATGCGCGAAAACCCAGCGGGGGGCGCTTCGACAGATTCGAAGGCAGGCTCCCACGAAAGCGCGCGGGGCTAGCGCGTGACAGGCCGCGCGCCGCGTGTCACCATTTGCGCGGGAATCCCAGCGCTGAGTGCAGCACTCCATCACAGAATTCGATTTCCTGTCGGGGACCCTGCCGCATTGGTCACCATTGATGATGGTCAGGGCGCACCTCCCCGGCGAGTGTTGATCGTGCGAGATATTGAACTGGATCGCGCTCGCAAGAATGCCCGGGCGGATCAATTCGCTTCCCCTGCCGATTTCACTCCCGCCGCAGGACTCTCTGGAGATCGAGAAACCGCCACGGCGCAATCTGTCGCGGAGTGTGTTCTCCGCGCCGGAGCAACGCGCGTTTCAATCGACCGTTCGACCCCGGCGATTTTCTGGCATCAACTTCTTGCTGCTGGTCTCGAAGTGACCTGCGATCCGTTGGATGGCGTCGCACTTCGACGCAGCAAGGATGCACAGGAAATCGCCTGGTTGCGCCAATGCCAAAAGGACACCGAGTCCGCTGTCAAGATGGCCTGCCAGACGATCGCCACTTCTCCAGTGCGAGATGACGGAGTCTTGATGCGTGACGGCAAGCCACTGACATCACAGCGTGTGCGCGAAGCTGTCGATGTCTTTCTCTTGCGCAAGGGCTACCTCAATCCAGAGGCGATCATCGCCTGCGGAGCGATGGGAAGTGATTGCCACGAGCATGGCTCTGGCGAACTGCGCACATGTGAGCCTGTCTTAGTCGACATCTTCCCGCGCAGTCGTCGTTCTTTGTACAACGGCGATTGCACGCGCACCGTCGTGCATGGTGCGCCGCCCCGCGAACTCATCAAGATGCACGGGGCAGTTGTCGCCGCGAAAGCTGCTGCGATCGCGATGATCCGCCCTGGGGTCACCGGCGAAGCGATCCACCTTGAGACGGCTCGGGTTATTCGAGAGCACGGCTTCGCGATGGGGATGCCATCGAGCGACGAAACATGGGCGCAGGCGCGAATGACGCACGGCACGGGGCACGGGGTGGGTCTCGAGGTGCATGAGCCGCCGCTGCTCGCTGCAAAGGGACCGGCGCTCGTGGTCGGAGATGTCGTGACCGTTGAACCAGGGCTCTATCAACCAGGGCTCGGCGGAGTCCGAGTCGAGGACATGGTGGTCGTCACGGACGCAGGCTGCGAAAATCTCGGCGAGCTGCCAGAGGGTTTGGACTGGCGGAACTGACGCCGGGTTGCGCGCCAGATTCTGGAACGGAAACCAGATTCTGGAATCAAGCGCGCGTCATCTTGCGGTACTTCACGCGCGTTGGAGCGGCATTCTCGCCGAGTCTCCGCACACGGTCCTCTTCGTATTCACTGAAATTGCCGTTGAAGAAGAACGTCTGACTATCGCCTTCGAACGCGAGGATGTGCGTTGCGACGCGGTCCAAGAACCAGCGATCGTGGCTGACGATGACGGCCGTCCCGCCAAAGTTCTCAATCGCTTCCTCGAGCGCACGCATCGTGTTCACATCGAGATCATTGGTCGGCTCGTCAAAGAGAATGACATTGTTTCCCTGCCGCAACATCCGCGCCAGCTGCACTCGATTGCGTTCGCCACCCGAAAGATTGCCGCACAGTTTCTGCTGTTCTGTGCCAGTGAAACCAAATCGTGCGACATAGGCGCGGCTGTTGACTTTCACCGGTCCCAAAAACAACTCCTCGTCGCCATCCGAAATCGCACGCCAGATACTGTGCGAGGGGTCGATGGAGTCTCGCATCTGCTCGACATAGCCGAGTTTCACACTCTCACCGACGACGAACTCACCGCTGTCCACCTTCTCCGTGCCAAGGATCATCTTGAACAGCGTCGTCTTGCCAGCCCCATTGGGACCGATGATCCCGACAACTGCCCCCGCTGGAATCTCAAAGGTCGAACCGTCGAGCAAGAGACGATCGCCAAATGCTTTGGTGACATTGCGCGCGTGAATGACGACGTTGCCGAGGCGTGGACCAGGCGGAATGAAAATCTCAATTTCTGCCGCTTTCTGGCGCGATTCGTCGTCAGTGAGCATGCGCTCGTAATTCGCCACGCGCGCCTTGCTCTTGGACTGGCGACCCTTGGGGTTCTGCCGTATCCACTCCAACTCGCGGGTGAGCGACTTCTGCCGCATGCTCGCCTGCTTCTCCTCAACCGCGAGGCGCTTCGCCTTCTGCTCGAGCCAATCGGTGTAGTTCCCGCGGTATGGAATTCCAACTCCGCGGTCGAGTTCGAGAATCCATCCCGCAACATTGTCGAGGAAGTACCGGTCGTGGGTCACAGCGATGACGGTGCCTGCGTACTTCGCTAAATGATGCTCCAGCCACGCGACGCTCTCCGCATCGAGATGGTTCGTTGGTTCATCGAGCAACAGAATGTCTGGACGCTGCATCAAGAGTCGCGTGAGCGCGACGCGTCGCCGCTCACCACCCGACACTTTGTCGAGCGTCTGTTCTGGAGGGGGGCAGCGCAGCGCTTCCATCGCCATTTCGATTTGGCTGTCGATCGTCCACGCTTCCGATGCATCCAGTTTCTCTTGCACTTTCCCTTGTCGAACGATTAACGCATCCATGTCCTCTGCGGACATCTCTTCGCCGAATCGTGCATTGATCTGATCGAATTCCCCCAGCAGTTCGAATGTTGCCGCCGCGCCCTCGCGGACGACTTCGATCACGGTTCGTGACTCGTTGGCGAGTGGTTCCTGATCCAGGAGCCCAGCAGTAAACCCCGCTGTCCGTTCGATTTTCCCATCAAATTCCCTGTCAATACCCGCCATGATTCGCAGCAGCGTCGACTTCCCGCTGCCGTTGAGTCCAAGGACTCCGATCTTGGCACCGTAGTAGTACGACAGCGAAATGTCCTTCAAGATCTCGCGCCGATTGATCGTCTTGGTGATGTTCAGCATCGAACAAATCACCCGGACCGACTCGACAGAACTCTTGCCCGCTGGTTGTGCCATAGTCGAGCAAGTCTAGCGTGGAGCAGGGCACGCCACGCCAAACACGGTGCTCGCGTCGCTGCTCACTGCGCGGGTGATTGCCCGCTCACCCCCACTTCTGCGCATCGATTGTTGGTCGTCGACTTCAGCCAGTCCAATTCGAAAGCAGTGCTGCGAGATCAGCTCCGTCAACGAGCCCATCGCGATTGACATCGGCGGGTCCACTCGTCGCCCCCCACGCACCGAGCACCACTGCGAGATCCTGACCATTCACCGCACCATCCCCGTTGATGTCACCAACGATCGGCGCTGGCTCTACAACAATCGTGCCAACCATGAAAAACACGCAGTGGGGCACGCAGAAATACCCAATGCTCTCCCCAGCCGCTGAAGGATCGACTGTCCACTCAAAGGTCGGAGTCGCCGATGAGATGTCACCATCGAACACACCGCTGGGCTCGCAATCGGAACCACTCGTCACAGTGTGTCCTCCACCATTCCACACCCAACGAATCGTGTCGCCAACTTGTGCGTTGACAGTTGCGGGCACGAAAGTGGCGCCCTGCTGATTCACGATGATGACCGCACCCATCAGTGATGTGGTCGTCGAGAGTGCGACCGTTGCAGCGATGAGAGTTGAGCGAGTCACGCGGGCGTGTTTCATGAAAGTCTTTCTGGTGCAGAGTGCAGTTGACGCAGAGATACACCGCCGCACACTGCACACGGTTGCTTGAACATAACTCAACCACATGCGAATTCCAGAATCGTTGGCGGGAATCTCCAGACTGCACGATTTCTTCAATTCAGGGGCAAATAGTGAGTCCCCAGCCTGAACTTGATGCACAATGAAGCCAATGACTCTCGACCTATCGCTTCGTGACTCCCAGCACCACTTCTGCGCAACTGCAGGCCTGCCGGCTGGCTTGGCGAACAAACTGGCGTGTGGCTTGGCGGTTGGATTGGCGTGTGGATGGATGCACAGTTTCGCCAGTGCTGCATGCGTCGGAGACATTGATGGGAACGGCTTTGTGGATGGATCCGATTTGGCATCGGTCCTCAGCGCATGGGGATCTGCGGGAGGCAGTGCAGACATCGACGGCAGCGGAGCCGTCGACGGAGCGGATCTCACAACGCTCTTGAGCGCATGGGGCACGTGTCCCGCCGCAGCCCCCGAGCGAAACATGGTGACGACCTCGTCCACGACGCTGACCACGGCGCGCGACAGCACTGGCGCGACCGTCCAGTCGTGGGCTGGTGCGACCAATGGAGCCAGTGTTGGATATCTCAAACCGGATGGGTCGCTGGTGCGACCTTCCGTTCATGCGGCCGGTGCCTACCCAGGCGCTGCGCATGGAGGTCGCATTCAGATTTGGAATGCAGCAGGCACGGTTGTGAACGACCTCATCGTCTCCACAGCAGAGTTTCAGCAACATCACGACATCACCCTTCTGCCGAACGGCAACTTCCTCTGCATCGCGTGGGAGGGACACACACAGGCAGAGGGACTGGCGGCTGGTCGAACGGGGCTCACAACTCCGATCTGGCCGGAGACAATCCTCGAGATTCAACCCACCGGATACAGCACATACAACATTGTGTGGCGATGGCGCGTGTGGAATCATCTCGTGCAGGAGGCGAACGCTGCGCTGGCGAATTTCGGTGTCGTCGCCGATCATCCCGAATTGGTGAACATCAATTTTGCGACTGTGTTGGCGGCAGGTGATTGGATCCACGGCAACGCAATCGACTACGACCCCGTCCGCGACCACATCGTGATGAGTTCTCGCACTTTCAATGAGGTTTGGGTGATCGACCATTCAACGACGACCGCGCAGGCGGCGACGCACGTCGGAGGAGCATCTGGAAAGGGTGGCGACCTGCTCTACCGCTGGGGAAATCCGGCGGCGTATGGTCGTGGCACGGCAGCCGATCAGAAGTTCTTTGTCGTCCATAGTGCAACATGGATCAATGCGGGAATGCCCGGCGCTGGAAACATTCTCGCGTTCAATAATGGCGATCGTGCCGGATCTGCCAACGATTACTCCACCGTCATGGAGATCGTTCCGCCTCGCGATGCGGCTGGAAACTATGTGATCACGACTCAGCAAGCCTTTGGACCCTTGGACACAGTGTGGTCGCACGGATCAGTTGGCGGGTTCTACGGCGGCATGACGCAGTGTGGCGCATTTCGGACACTCGACAACACGACGCTGATTACCCTGACGAATTCGGGGAGTGTCTTCGAGGTCAACTCCGCTGGGGCGACGATCTGGAGCATGACCGCGCCAAACCAATGCGCACGTGTGCTGCGGTATCGCCTCGTGAATGGTCTCTGGGTTGGACCGTAAGGCACACGGACCTCTCACGATCGAGAGAGTTTGCGCCACGACCACGCACAGACAAAGATCAACGCAGCAAGAAACACGATGGTCGCGCCCGGCGGCAAGGACCAGAAGTATGAAAGATAGAGCCCCACGACGATCGCTGTCCACGAGAGCGCCACCGCGAGTGCCATCAACGGCAGCAGTCGACGGGTGAACATTGCGGCAGTCGCGGCTGGAGTCACGAGCAACGCACTCGTCAGAATCACTCCGACCACCTGCACACCAGAGACAACGGCAAGCGCGACGAGCACCAACACAGTCAGGCGCATCCGAGTCGCACCAATTCCAATGAGATCTGCGTAGCTGGCGTCGTACGAACTCAACTCCAGTTCCTTGTGCAGCGCGATGAGCGTCACCACGATGACGCAGGCTGCGATGACCATGAACCACAAATCGTTCGGTGCAACCGAGAGAATGTTGCCCAGCAGGAGATGCGAGAGATCTCTCCACGATCCTTGGAAGTTCGTCAGAATCACGCCGAATGCAAACATCCCAGTAAAGACCACGCCGATGGTTGCATCCTCGCGAACTCCCCGTCTTCGTGAAGCACCAGACGAGAGAATGCTGATGCCGATTGCCGTGATGAGATTGCTCGCAAGCGCGCCGAGTGCCAGACTCCACCCTTGCGACTGTGCGATCACAAGACCGGGAAGTGTGGTGTGCGACATCGCTTCACCTGCGAATGCCATCCGACGAAAGACGACGAACACTCCCAACAGCGCGCACGAAAGTCCTGCAAGAAGCGCGGCGAAGAGTCCATCGCACATGAATCCAATCGTCCACGGCTCGAGAAGCGGCAGGTACCAACTCTCGCCCGAAGTCACCACACACACCAGTGGGAGTTCACACAGCAGCGGCATGAGCCATCTCCCGCACACTGCCGTTCTCGAGAATCAAGACGCCATCGAAGGGCTGATCATGCGTTCCAACATCATGGGTTGACACGATCATGGACTTCCCAGCCTTCTGCAGACGATCGAGCACCTTCCCGACAAGTGTGCGAGTTGCGGAGTCGACGGCATTGAGCGGTTCGTCAAGCAACAACAAGTCCGATCCTTGCGCAAGCGCACGCGCCAACATCACGCGCTGCTGCTGTCCACCAGAGAGTTGATCGATCGGCGCATCCTGAAGCGACACAATGTCGAGTTCGCGCAATGTCTCCTGCACGACTGCGTGATCATGCGAATCTGGTTTCGCAAACCAACCACAGTGCACATAGCGTCCACCCAACACAAAACGCTGCACCGTCACTGGGAACTGCCATGCAATCTCCTCGCGCTGCGGCAAATATGAAGTGCGATGATGACAAGCACGAACCTTCAATCCAAAGACTGCAATATCGCCGCCAACGCACGGAAGGAGTCCCGCGATGGATTTGAGGAGCGTGCTCTTGCCTGAACCATTTGGACCAACGAGCGCGAGTCGTGCGCCCACTGGAAGTGTGAAAGAAACGCCAGAGAGCACCGGATCTTTGCTCCCCGGATAGCCGACGGAGACATCGACGAGGCGTAGCGCATGCGCCGAAGGATCTGGCGCATGAAGATGTCGGCCACCGTAGGCAAGCCACTCGAACTTCACTCGCTCAACGCCCCCACAATCGTGTTGACATTCGATCGCATCGTCTCAAGATACGCCGTTCCAGGTTTCGTGGCAGTGGGGATAAGCGTGTCAAGGTAGAGACGCTCCACCAGTTGCACCTTCGCCTCTCGAGCGACGGTCGCGGCGATCCGCGAAGGATGCGCCGCATCGCCAAAGATCACGCTCGACTGAGTCTCCTGGAGTGCGCGCACGAGCGTGAGTAACTTCGATGGCGGCGGATCTGCGCCACCCTCATGATCTCCGCCGATTTCGACGGCGACCACTCGAAACCCATACTTTTCTCCAAAGTACGCAAGACCATCATGGGTGGTCACCAATGTGCGCCGTGTCCCTGGAATTCGCGCCACCTGCGAGTTGATCCATTCATCCAGCGCTGTCAGTTTCGTGGCGAGAAGGGCGCTGCGCCCGCGAATCTCCGGTGCACGATCAGGGCGCGCACTCACAAGTGCGGCACAAATGCGTTCGTTTAGCACCTGCACCTTGGACGGGTCGTGCCAGATGTGCGGATCCACTGCGTGAGCCACATCATCATGCTCGACTCCCTGCTCAGCGCCATGATCATGAGCGTGGCCGTGCGACTCCGTCGTCGCGAGCCCCTCACCGACGACAACGAGCAACCCCGTTGATCCGCTTGATGTGTGCAGTTTCCCGATGGATCGATCCAACCCAAGACCAATCTGAATGACAAGATTTGCCCGTGCAATCTTTGTGACATCCGCAGGAGTTGGCTCAACATGATGAGGATCGCCCCCCGCTGCGCCCACCACAATGAGTTCCACATCATCCGCTCCAATGGCATGCACGATGTCTGCAACAACCTGGTTGGCGACGACGACTCTGCATTGCGCAGACGCGGCCACGGACGCGGGGAACGGTGCTGGGGCGGTCACGCCAGTTCCTTGCAAGGCGAGCGTGCTTATGAGGGACATCAGGAGAAGAGAATGCATTTCGTTCGATGATAGGAGTGCCGCTGTTCGCCACGGCGACCAGGCAACTTGGGTTACGAATACCGCGCCGCAACCGACCGCATCTGAGGCAGATTCTCCAAAAGGATCTCGATCAGTTCGGGATCGAACTGCCGACCGGCATTCACACTCATCTCCTTGAGCACGCGATCTTCTGGCCATGCGTCCTTGTACTGACGCTTGGAACTCAGCGCATCAAACACATCCGCGACCGCGACAATTCGTGCAAAGAGTGGAATCCCCTCACCCTGCATGATCGGTGGCGGCTCTGACCGCGACGAAACACCAACGCCTCCCAGTGAACCAGGTGGTGTGCTCGATGGTGGAATGGTCACCATCCCCGGATACCCGGCACCGTCCCAGCGCTCGTGATGATGCAGCGCGACTTCGAACGCAGATCGATCAAGCACGGACTCACGCTCTGCGAAGAGCTGCGCACCAATCTCGGCGTGCTTCTGCATTCCGGCGTACTCCTCGGCCGTCAATCGCCCCGCCTTCTTCAGGATGGCATCTGGAATGCCAACTTTCCCGACATCATGCAACATTGCAGCAATACGCAGGGTGTCTCGCTCGCGCTGGACCCGCGCCGAATCGAACGCGTGCTTTCGCGCGAGACCCTCATACAACACCACCGAATATGCCGCGACGCGGTTGACATGGTGTGCAGTCTCGCTGGGGTCGCGCATCTCCGCCATCCTGATCATCCGCAACACGATGGATCGTGTAAGTGCGGCGCGTTCAAGGGCAACCGTCGCAGCAGAACTGAAGTGCGTCACAGCGTCGATGTCTTCCTTCGAGAAACCGAGGCGCGGCTCGCCGTTCTTTTCGACGGGATTCAGGAGTTGCAGCACGCCAACGATTTTCCCAGCAGACGTTCTCAGCGGAATCGCGAGCACGGCGCGGGTTCGGTAGCCAGTGGATTGATCCACTTCTGGATTGAATCTGTAGGGACGATCCGCTGGAATGTGGTAGGCGTCGTCGGCGACAACGGATTCGCCAGTGAGTGCTGCGTAGCCACAGATGCTTCCGCCATCCAGACGAATGCGCGTTGAAGTCGCCACGAGCCGCGCTTGGTCGGCACGGGTCGGTCGAAGCGTGTCATTCTGGAGGTAGGTCAAGAGCAGTTCGTCCCCCTCTCGCAACAGCACGCTTCCAGCATCACAACCGACCAGACGGCGCGCATCCGCGAGGATCGCCTCGATCAGTATGTCGATGTCCTGAATCTCATTCATCTGCGCATCGACATCTGCGATCGCTTCAAGTCGCGTGGACTGCCTCGTGACATTCTCTGACAGTTCCGCATTCTTTCTCACCAACTTGGCCCGCTCTCCAAGCTGCGATGCCATCGTGTTCAGCTCATTGACGACGGGCAGAAATTCGGTGAGCGGATTGGTGTCAAGCCGCTGATCGAAGTGGCCAGCGCCGATGGTGGAAATGAACTCGCGCAATTGCCCGATTGGTCGAAGAAGTCGATTGATGGCGACTTCGACCACCGTGTACATCACGACCGACAGGATGACCGCAAGCGTGCAAGCCCACCAAAGCAACCAATCGAGTTGCGCGACGAAATCGCGGTATGCGATGTCCACTCCAACGAGACCGACAACGGCTCCATCGGCGGTGCGAACGGGTGCGTACCCGGAAATCCAACTTCCCCATTGATCATCGAGATGGCGCACCGTCGGAACCGACCCATCAATCGGCGCAACTGGAACCACGCTGGGCGAGAAGTTGTAGGGGGTTCCTGGGATGGTCCAGTCAGGGCTATCCCTGGGGTCCGAATCGACTGCAAGGTCCCACCCCGATGTCGCGTGCTCATCTGTTGGCACTAAGAGGTAGACGAATCGAAGTGGAAATGCTGCCGTCTGATTGACCGTGGTCACACCGCGAACAATTCGCTCGAGTTGTTCATATTCGGGCGTCTGGGCACTCTTTGCACTCGAGATCGATGCCAGCGCAGCGGGCGGAAGCTCCAACGCGACAGTGACCGCAATCGCCTCGACACGCGACTGCAAACTTGCATCCAATGTGCTCCGCGTGCTCCAGTATCCAACAACGGTCATCGTGACCGTCAAGACGACCGTGATGCCCATCGTCACGACTTTGATCTTTGTTCGGAGTTTCATCGCAGAGAGACAAAGCCGCCGATCGGACTTGAACCGACAACCTCAAGATTACAAATCATGTGCTCTACCATTGAGCTACAGCGGCGAGGTGCAGGACCGATTCCTGCGTTTTGGAGTCTAGCAACTCGTCGTATTGCCATTGCTTCGCCGTCGTCTACGAAGGGTCAACTCCAATATTGAGATGTCCGATGGAGTGACTCCGGCAAGACGCGATGCTTGACCGAGTGTCGCTGGGCGAAACCGAGTCAACACATCGATGGCTTCCGAACCGAGCCCAACGATCGTCCGCGCCTGCAAATCCGCTGGTATTGCTGCGTGTTCTGCGGCGGCGGTCCGCTTCAATTCGGCGCGTTGCCGTCCGAGGTATCCCTCGTAACGGACATCGGTCATCACACGATCCATCACTGGAAGGTCGATCGACTCGGTGCTCCCCTCTGCGATGCGCACGAAGCGTGACAGATCCTCTGCCGTCACTTCTGGTCGCCGCGCGACATCGAGCAAGCGCTTGCCCTCCCCGAACTGCGGTGGAGCGCGCAACTGCGCAATGCGGGAACGCATATCAGCGATGACCTGCGCCTGTCGCGCCGCAATCTGCGCTCGGTGCGCATCGACGAGTCCGACTTGGATGCCAAGCGCGGTCAATCGATCTTCTGCATTGTCTGCGCGAAGTGTCAGGCGGAACTCCGCTCGACTGGTGAACATGCGATATGGTTCGCGCGGATGCCGCGTGACGAGGTCGTCCATCAACACACCGATGTATGCCTGATCGCGACCGATTCGCACCATGTCTCGACCCGTCGCGCTGCGCGCCGCGTTGAGACCTGCGACCAATCCCTGCGATGCGGCCTCTTCATACCCGCTCGTTCCATTGATCTGCCCTGCGAGAAAGAGACCCGACACGATTTTGGTCTCCCCCGTCGCATCAATTTGGTGTGGCCACACCATGTCGTACTCGACTGCATAACCCCAGCGCTTTGCAATCGCGCGCTCACACCCCGGCAGTCCTGCAATGATGTGCGCCTGCACATCCTGCGGCAAAGATGTCGAGATGCCATTGCAGTAGATGTCGTCGGTCGCGAGCGATTCCGGTTCGAGGAAGACATGATGAGACTCGCGTTGGGCAAAGCGCACCACCTTGTCTTCGAGACTCGGACAGTAACGGGGACCGCTTTCTGCCTCCATCGCCCCCGCATACATCGGTGCGAGATGCAGATTCGCACGAACGAGATCATGAATCGCAGCGCTCGTGCGCGTCTCGCGACACTCCACTTGCGGCAACGGAGGAAATGCATCGCGCTTTCCAGCGCTCGCCGAGAGTGCGCTGAATGGAATTGGCGGTTGATCCCCCCACTGTGGCGCAAGCGATTCCCAGTCGATGGTGCTGCGCTGCAAGCGCGGTGGCGTGCCGGTCTTCAAGCGCCCCAACTCAAACCCCAGTGCCCGCAGCGTTGCGGAAATCCCAACAGCGCTTCCCTCCCCCACGCGACCGCCAGGAGTCTGCGTACTCCCTGTGTGCATGAGTGCGCGCATGAATGTTCCCGTCGTCAGCACTGCTCCGCGTGCCGCGACTCGAATGCTTCCGTTGGAATCCACTCGCACCGACATTGATGGCAACGCGCTCTGAATCGGCGCGCGTGGAGCCGCACTTCCAAATGGCATGCGCGGAGCGACCGCGCTCCCCCGCTCGCCACTGCGTGCGCGGGCGATCGCCTGCTCATTCCACTCCAGCGCCGATGCATCGACCGAAACCACTTCCGCACCTGCCTGAAGCACGACACCACGCAGCACGCCCGCGTGAATGTCGAATGATTCCACGAGTCCTTGCACCACGATGATCGGCACCGATCCATTGCGACGCGAGGCGATCAATCGCTGCGCCTCTGCCTGATAGTGATGACGATCACACTGTGCACGAGGGCCTCGGACCGCAGCTCCCTTCAATGCGTTGAGGAGCCGAAACTGGATCCCCGTCGCGTCCGCGATCTGTCCCATGATGCCGCCGAGGGCGTCGATCTCGCGAACCATCTGCCCCTTGGCGAGACCGCCGATGGCAGGATTGCAACTCATCGCGCCAATCATGGCTGGGTCCATCGTGATAAGCAGGACTTGCGCATCGTTGGCGCCGGCACTCGCGAGCGCACTCGATGCTGCCCACGCCGCTTCAATGCCGGCATGACCTCCGCCGATGACAATGACTGACCACGACTCCATCGTGCAAATATAGACTCGCCTCTCCCATGTTCCAACGAATCTCTATCGCGCAATCTTCCTCTCCAATTCAGCTGATTCCATTCCACTGCGCACTTCCCAGAACTCCGCTGGCACTGCCGAAGGGCTCACCGATGAACCCGCAGGTGTGTGAGGCGCTGCGAAGTGGCGCGTTTCGCGGTGATCATGGCGACACTTTGATGGTTGGATCGACGCAGCTGCTCGTCGGCCTTGGCCCTGCGAAGGACTATTCGATTGATCGACTCCGCGCAGCCGCTGCGAAAATCGGACGTGTGCTCGTCAAGGTGAGCGCACGCTCGGTCACTCTTTGTGAGAGCAGCGCGTGGTTGATCGGTGGCCCATCTGTACTCGAAGGAGTCGCAGCAGGATGCGCATTTGCCGAGGGACTCGCGCTGGGCACATGGCGCATCGATGACTTTGACGGCACCGCAACGCGGCGATCGCCTCGGCTCTCATCGCTGGCACTCTGGGCGCACGACCGAGCGATGCGGAGTGGGCTGGCACGAGGATTGGTCGTCGCGGAGGGCATCAACACCGCTCGACAGATCGCAGCAACTCCGCCAAACATCGCGAATCCCACGTGGATTGCCAGCGAGAGTCGGAAGATTGCACGCGCTGGCAAGATGACCGTGAAGGTGATCGACTACTCGCATGCGAAGGCACTCGGCATGGGCGGGCTCGTCGCTGTCGGTCGCGGATCTGCAATCAAACCTTGCCTCGTCGCCATTTCGTGGTCCCCAAAGAAACTCTCGGCTCGGGCGCGCAAGGAGCATGTGGTTCTCGTGGGAAAGACGATCACCTACGACACGGGTGGGTACTCGCTCAAGGTGAACAATGGGATGAAGGGGATGAAGTACGACAAGTGTGGCGGTGCAGCGGTGATGGGGATCATGCAAACGATTGCCGCACTTCGATTGCCTGTGCGGGTGACTGCGGTGCTCGCCGTCGCCGAGAACATGGTGTCCCATGACTCCTACCGGCCCGATGACATCATCATCATGCACAACGGAGTTTCAGTGGAAGTCACCAACACCGATGCGGAAGGTCGGCTGGTGCTCGGCGATGCGCTCAGTTGGGCGTGCGATTCCCTTGCGCCGACACGGATTGTCGACCTTGCCACACTCACCGGCGGAGTCGGCGTCGCGCTCGGCCACTTCTGCGCGGGGTACTTCTGCGGCGATGTGGGGCTGCGGAGTGCGCTCGAATCAGCGGCGAATCGGTCGGGCGAGCGCATCTGGCCGCTGCCGCTCTGGGCGGAGCACAAGGATTTCATGCGGAGTCAACACGCCGACATCCTCAACAGCAATCCTCTGCGATCAGCGCATCCGATCCAAGGTGCCGCATTCCTCGCCTTCTTCGTCCGAGAGAACATCCCATGGGCGCACATCGACATCGCGGCGGTGGCGGCATCTGACTCTCCACACGAGATCACTGGAACAGGACCGACGGGATTTGGTGTGCGACTCTGCGTCGAGTTCATCGCGCAGATGGCGTAGCGCAGATGGCGTAGCGCATGCGGTTGCGCCATCGCAGTCGCAGCATCAACGCGGAATTCACCCTTTGGGATCTTCGCCCAATTCGATACGCGCGATCTTTGCAAGTCGGCGTGCGTGACGACCGCCGTCGTACTTCGTGCGCATCCACACATCGACGATTCGCTTCACAAGCGTTTGCCCGAGAAGATCCGCAGAGAGACACAGCACGTTGGCATCATTGTGACTTCGCGAAAGTTGCGCGCTCAGTTCATCCAACGCCAGCGCAGCGCGAATTCCCGCAACCTTGTTGGCGGCAATTGCCATCCCGATCCCCGTGCCACAAATCAAGATGCCACGATCGGCGCGATTCGCAACGATTTCTTGTGCGACCGTCCACGCAGCGTCGGGATAATCGGTCGCAACTCCACTGGTGTCACCGAGTACATGCACCTTGAATCCCTCGATTCGCAATTGGGACTCGATCGCTTGCGCCACCGCGGTCCCGCGATGATCACTTCCAATGACGACTGTGGTCATGACTTCTGCATCTCCGTGATGTGAACTGGAACCAATTCCAAGAGCGATTGTGCGAGCCGATCGTACGCATCATCACCCATGCCAATGGGATCTTCCACATCTCCTTCGCGATCAATCGGTTGAATTTTCTCGATCTGTGCACTCTCACCAGCGACCAATTGCCGTGCTTGGTGGACATGGCTGGCGGTCATCCCAAGCACCAAGTCCGCCGCGCGGATCATTTTCGCTGTCAATCTCTTGCTCGTGCCATCGTGGACGATTCCGACTCGTTTCAGCGATGCGACGGCTTGAGGCGAGGCCAGAGAGCCATCAAATGCCGAAGTTCCCGCAGAAACGGCGAAGATCCGCTCCCCCGCGCCGTGGACAGTCCCGTGTGCGGTCCCCTGAACTCCGCGACTCTCGATCAAATGCCGCGCAATCGCTTCCGCCATGGGCGATCGACACGTGTTCCCTGTGCAGACGAAGAGAACCGTGCGCATTCGTGAAATGCTACTCGCACATCGATCCGTTCAGGGTAGATTGCCCACGCGAGAGCTCCCGTGGAATTCGTATCCTTTGAAGAAGTTTGGCGGATACTGCAACCCCTCGGGGTGGAGGTTGCTCAATCATCCGCCGCAGAACTTCGACTTTCGCTTTCGGAGAGCGCGCAAAGTTCGTGCCTTGAGATTGCTTCGAGCGACCACCCGATGGCGCTGCAGTTTCCCGCAGAAGTTGCGAGGATTGAACGAGCGCAGATCCCCACACTGATCGAAGCGATCGCGCACAAACTGCACCTCACACAGGTGTATGTCATCCCGATCGGACACTGGCGACAGTTGTTCGAAGCTGTCGCCGAAGGAATGGCGACCAATGAGAAGTGGTTGGAGATCGATAATGCGGCGACGGTTGAGTTGAACACCCGAGATGCACTGCTGTTCCTTCCTGCGAACCATCACATCATGCGAGATCTCATCAGCGCGGTCTTGACCACGGGAACCTCTGCACAGCATGGTCTTTCGATTGCGACTCCCGGAAGCCCCTTGCTGATTGAGGTGATTCCCGCAGGCGAAGTGAGCGTCTACACCGGTCGGACCAATCTCGCGGATCTCGTGAGAGAACACTTGCAGCTTTCGCATGGGGCGTCAAAACATCCGCCTGCGACAATGACACACCCCGCTCCGACGACGAAGCAGAGTTGACTCATTCGGGCGCAGAGCTTGTTGTCGGGTCGGTTGGCGGGTCGGTTTCTGTGGTGGGTTCTTCGTCGGATTCTGGGTCGAGTTGCGCAAGGTCATCTCCCCGTGGACCAAACCGCATCGAACAATTGCTGCAGCGGAAGCCACCATCCGACTCGACCCAATGAATTGCGTGAGAGGCGCAAGCTGGACAGATCCCCTGCCGAATCTTGCCGAGAGCCAACGGTTTCTCAACCATTCGCACAATCCCCCACACGACGACCAGTGGAACGAGTGCGAGCAATCCAACAAAGACCAACGCCAAGGCCCCGATTGGCAACATGAAGACCATCACAAAAGCAAGAAAGAATGCCACGAGGTATCCGCCGAAGACCACCGCCGGGTACGCAGACCGAATCCTTCGGGCAATTGTGTGAAGCATCGAACATTAGGATAGGAGTCGAACAGGGCGGGTATATTCCAAAGTCGAGGAACCTATGGCAACCACTGCAACGGATTCGATGAAAATTGTCTGTGATCGCACCGCGCTCTTGGATGCGCTGACCATGGCGACGAGTGTCGTGATGTCTCGCACGACTGTCCCCATGTTGCTCTGCGTCAAACTTGGCGCGCGCGACGGCGCACTGCGGCTCTGGGCGACCGATCAGGACATTCGACTCACGCTGCAACTGGCGAGCGTCGAAGTGCACACCGATGGCGAGGCCTTGATCCCCGCCGACAAGCTTCAACAGATCGTGCGTTCGTGCGATGACACCACTTTGACGCTCGAAATGGACAAGCATGTTGCACTGGTGCGTGGCGAGGACTCAAAGTTTCGCGTCTACGGTTACGACCCACGAGAGTTTCCTGGCGAGAACGAAAAGAATGATTCGCCAACGGAATTCGAAGTCTCTGCTGGCACGCTGCGCCGCATGATTAGCCGAACGGTCTTCGCGACGGCGTCTGACAACACTCGCTACGCATTCAACGGAGTCTTCCTTGAACGGAAGGCGCGACGACTTCGCATGGTTGCAACTGATGGACGGCGACTCGCATTAGTGCGGGGTGATTGCAGTGGTCCAGCGGACGGCGATGCGAGTTGCATCATCCCCACAAAGGCACTCAATGTGCTCAATCGCCTCCTCGACGATCATGACGCAACGGTGCAGGTTTCGCGGGATCGAAACCGCATTCGATTCGCTATCGGCGAATCCGCCGTGTTGGTGTCGAGTCTGATTGAGGGGACTTTCCCACCCTTTGACGATGTGGTTCCAAAGGACCATGATCGGCGGGGCACATTCGATACCGCTGAACTCTCCGCCGCCGTGAAACGCGCTGCACTGCTCACAAACGAAGAGAGCAAGGGCGTCAAGATGTCATTCGATGCTGCAGGGCTCACCATCTCATCGCGCGCAGCAGAGATGGGCGATGCGGAAGTGCATCTGCCAGCTCTCACATGGGAAGGCGCCGCCATCGAGATTGCCTTCAATCCGGCGTACGTCACAGATGTCTTGCGAATCGCAGACACCACGGAGATCGCGATCGAATTGAAGGGGTCGAACCGACCAGGTGTTGTCAAGATCGGCAATGACTTCACCTACGTCATCATGCCAGTGAACTTGCCTGGATAGCGCTCGACGCGCACGCTTGTGGAAACCCACAGGCGACGCGCCCGGCGAGCCCCAAGGCGAGCCCCAAGGCGAGCCCCAAGGCGAGCCCCAAGGCGAGCCCCAAGGCGAGCCCCAAGGCGAGCCCCAAGGCGAGCAAGAGCCGAATCAAAAACCCCCAGCAGTGCTGGGGGTTTTCTTTCGTCGATCGTGCGGTGATTCGTGACTACTTTGCGTACTTGATGCCGCAACCCTTGTTCTTGGTGGTCGCTGGCGCAACCGGCTTTCCAGCCTTGAGCGCAGTCACGGCATTGACGATGTAGTTGGTCTTGCCATCGTCGCTCGTTGGCGCACCGATGTACGCGATGTTTCCGGTGCCGTCCACGATGAACACGTGCGGAGTTGTCTTCGCTCCATACGCACGACCGACCTTGCCATCAGCATCGACAAGAATTGGGATGGCTTGTCCAGCCTTGGTGATAACAGCTGCGCTTGCAGCGCCCTCGACTGCGGTCGTCTGCTGTTGATGACCATCTTTGGTCGAATTGATGGCGAGATAGATCGCAGTGGGATCTGCGGCCTTCACTCCAGCAACGGTCGTGGTCGCGCTGCCGCTTCCCCAGTAGGAATTGTCGCCATTCCCGCTCGCTGGGCATGTTGAACAGAACCACTCAAGGATCACAATGTTTCCCTTGTAATCCGAGAGGTTGTAGGTCTTGCCATCCACACTCTTGAGGGTGAACTCGGGTGCGGCGTGACCAATCGTCGCGCCAGCATGCTTGTGATTGTGGCCTTTGTGGGCATCCTTCTGTGGATCCGCAGCTGGCGGCGCGGGACTGTTCCCACCATCCTTCGGGGCATCTTGTTGTGCTGCGGCGAGGAGGATGGCTGTTGAAGCAACGATTGCAGTGCTGATTGCCTTGTAGTTCATGCGCATGTGTGTCCCTTCAAAGAAGTGCGTGAGTTCCGCGATGATTCACTTCGCCTTCGCCGGAACATCCGGAAGGGCGAGATCGATCCGATAGGTTGAGTCCGAGTCCTTTGAACCTGTCAGCAAAAGTCCGCGCAGGCGCGGCGGACCATCCACCGCATCCGCGAGATGAACTGCGAAGGGTATGCGAATCGCCACGCGCTCGCCCGAAATCTTTGCGATCATCGGACCAGTTCCATCCAAGAACTCAATGCCAGCGACGGAGTCGGGAATGAAGCGCATCCCCTCTATTCCGGCAGATGCCGCAGCGGAGATCACAAGTGTTGGCGCTGTCAGCATGCCCTCGAATGTCGTCGAGATACTTGGTGGAAGTTTCGATGGATAGGCCCGCACAATCGAGAGCCCCGCAATCGGCACTGCCTGTGTGGACACCTGCGCTGGACCGTCGAACTTGCCAAAGACACAGACCGACCCCTTGCACGTCATCCATTCGATGCTCGCTGTGACTGCGATCGAGGTCGCGGTATCGCCTGCGGCTGCAGTCACAGGCACCAAGAGATCCAGCGAACTCGAATAGCCATAGGTTCGATCCTTGGACGTGCCGAAGACTTGCGGGCGAGGGAAGATTGGCTCACTCGCAGTCCATCCTGCAGGCAAAGTCAGTTTGACTGTGGGAGCGATTCCGCTGTCTCCGGGATTCGACCAGTACAAATGCCATTGCGGATCGATGGTGAATCGAACGACGATGTTGTGGCTGCCATCGTGCCCCACTGCGAGGTGTGGGACAATCGACGCGGCAACGGGACCTGCGCCGCGCGTCGCCGCAAGAGTCAAGAATGCACACGCGCCATAGACTGCCAACCGCATCGCCCTTGAAATGATCATCGTGCGGGTCAGCGTACTTGACACGCGTGATGATCTAACGAAACTGGAGAACTTCGATGGGACACATTCGCACCGACACACAAGACTCGTTGACGGCCGTGTTGAGGGGCTCGTTGAGAGGAACGCTTGCTGGAATCGTGTGCGTGCTGGCTGCGTGCGAGGTGAGCACCAGCGACCGCGACTTGGTCTATCTCGATGCGTACCACGTGATGGCTGCGATGAACAAACCCGGAGGTGTCTTTCAGTCAGGCAAGACCTCTGCATTCATCGATCCACGCAGTCGAGCGCACTACGCGCAGAAGCACATCGCCGGAGCGATCAGCTTGCCATTCGAGGATATGACTCTTGAAGCGCCAGGACTCTTGGAGAAGTACGACATCATGTGCGTGTACGACACCGACTACGACGACATCCTCGCGAAGGCCGCAAGCAAGCGCCTACTCGAGTTGGGATTCAAGACTGTCTACACACTCGAGGGTGGCTTGAAGGCGTGGGAGAAGGCGGGCAATGAAGTGCAAACAGGCATCCCAGCAGATGCTCCACAATTGCCGGACAAGCCCGTGATGTGAGTTGCGTGCGCCCTTGCCGCCGCGACATCATTCCAACGCGGCCGCGCCAGAGACGATTTCGGTGAGTTCGGTGGTGATCTTTGCCTGACGCGCACGATTGAAATTGCGCTTGAGAGTTCGACCAAGCCCGCCCGCATTGTCGGTCGCAGCTTTCATTGCCACCATGCGCATCACATTCTCGCTGACGATCGCATCATTCATCGCCTGAAAGAGTGACACCTTGACAGACTTCGGTAGAAGTTCGTTGAGCAGCGCTTCAGCACTCGGGCGATACTCGTAGACCGTCGTTGCGCCCTTGACTGCCTGCCCACCTTGGAGTGCCACCGGCAGGACTTGCACGAGCGGCAGCAATTGCATGATTTCAGGTACCTGACGCGATGTCGAGACGAATCGCATGTACGCCACATAGACGGCGTCAACCTTGCCCGCCGTGTAATCGGCCATGTATCGGTCTGCCAGTGCGGCAACTTCTGCGAACGATGGTTTGTCACCAAAGGCGTGGCGTTCTGCGACATCGATCTTCTGAAATCGGAAGTATGAGACGGCCTTCTTGCCAGCTGTCTCCACGATCATCTCGCGTTTCTCGGCGCGGCGACGACGAATCTCAGCCATCGCAGTACGCAGGACACTTCCGTTGTACGCGCCGCAGAGCCCTCGGTCGGAACTCACCACGAGAAGAACTTCTTTGCCGACGGCCTTTCCCCCACCACCCAATACACGACCGCCCAGCAGCGGATTGACGACATCACCAGCGGCTGCCGCGACTTCCGCAACGAGTTCGCGGATGCGCTGTGTGTATGGGCGTGTTGCTTTCGATCGTTGGAGTGCTGCGGTGAACTTCGCGGTGGCGATCATCTGCATCGTCTTCGTGATGCGCTGGATGGTGCGAACGGCGACCATTCGTTTCTTAATTTCGCGGATTTGAGCCATAAGGAGTTCGGGATATTAGCAAGGGGGTCAGGGCAACCGCAGACCATCGAAACCAAGCGACATGGAGGCGGGTAATCGGGGGTCAAGTTCGGCGTGTCGGATGTTGTGTGTCATGTGCACAAACACGGTTCGCGCGGCTGCGATTTCGGCAGCATGCGCCACGGATTGATCAACCGTGAAGTGGGTTGGATGGGCGCGAAAACGCAGCATGTCCAACACGAGCACTCGCAGGCCACGCAGGTGCGTGTAGGCATCGGGGGGAAATCCAGAAACATCGGTGCAGTACGCCAGCGGAAACACTCCCCCGCCATCGCCGCCGTCAATTGTTTCGATCCGCCATGCCAGCACGGGCGAGCGCCCATGAAGCACAGTGAATGGAGTCAGCCGAAGTCCGTGCAGAGCGATCGAGACGCCAGGGGTGACGCGGTGCGCAATCAAGTTCGCAACGAACGAGTTGTTGATGTTTCGGCTCGGCTCAAAGATGTGTTCGTAAACCCGCCCGAGGTCAGCGAGTGTCGATGTGTCTGCGTAGAGATCAATCGGCGACTGCATCAGTGCGTTGTATCGACGCACTTCGTCCAGACCCCACACATGATCCACGTGCGAGTGCGTGATGAGTATTCCATCGCAGCGTGTGATGCCACTCTTGAGAGCTTGCGTGCGATGATCAGGCGAAACATCAATCAGCACAACGCGATCGATCCCCGCGGGATCACGAAAACGCAGTACGGCGCTGGTGCGAAGTCGCTGATCTCGCGGATCGGTCGATGTGCATGTCGGGCAGGCGCAGCCGATCAGTGGCACTCCAGAACTTGTTCCTGTACCGAGGAGTTCGAGTTCGCCATGCGTCACAGGCGCGGGCGCAGGCGCGCGAGGGCGGGCATTCACGAAAAGATCTCGCAGAGCCTTGCCACCTGCGCTCCGGGGTCATCCGCTGCGCAGACGCTTGTCGAGACGGCGACGCCACGGCATCCCACTGCCCTCAGTTGCACAGCATTTTCTGGGGTGATCCCGCCGATGGCGAGGTGCGGCATCTTTGGCCACTTTGCGGCAAACTCAGCCATCCACATTGGACCCGACGGCGGTTGCTCTGGCTTCACGGTCGAAGAAAACATCGCACCGATCCCGCATCCATCGGCGCCATGTTCGATGGCAGCGCGCGCTTCGTCGGCGTTGTGCGCAGTCGCACCAATGAGCAGCGCCCCCCCCGCAATACGCCGCGCATCTGCGATTGCAAGATCACTCCCGCCAAGGTGCACGCCATCTGCCCCCGCTGCGAGCGCAATATCAACGCGGTCGTTGATGATCACGCTCGTCCCGACTTCATGCGCGCGCGAGACGACGACTCGTGCGTGCGCGACGAGTTCGGCGGTCGACATCTCCTTTTCGCGCAGTTGAATGCAATCTGCACCGGCAGCGAGCACCTCATTGAGCACATCGCGGCAGGGACGACGGCAGAGCGACTGGGTGAAGAGCACGCAGACGCGCCATTGCCGCACTGCCGTTGTCCGCAGCCGAAGAGCCAATTGCGCGTTGAGTGTGTACGCACGGTAGCGAATCGACTCGATCATCCGCCATTTGGAATCCGCTCCGCCAACCAGTTTCATCCCCTCCTCGAGCGTTCGCAGTGCCTCGCAGAGCCGAGATCCGTTGGCAGCCCCGAGCGAAGCAAGGCTCTCGCGCCGCCCCTCGTTCGCGCCTTCGATTGTCGTCCCGACATCACCACCGAGATCGCGGTTCGCTTCGCGCGTTCCAGCGTCAATTGCCCCCAGCGCGGCGACAAGCTCATGCCGCAGTGCTTTGTATTGCGCGGTCACACTCGCATCATCCACGCAGAAACGCGCAAGATCCTCGAGCACACGGGCCGCTTCGACCGCACGGTTTGCAGCAGCATCGAGAAGTCGAATCGGATGTCGCATGGCGCAAGGGTAGTGCGCACGCCATTACGCACGAGCGATCCACTTGGCTGCAGTGCGGCTATCCTTCCGTGCCACAGAAAAGGTCACCCACACAATCTCGCACGGAGCAACACATGCCATTCACACTTCCCACACTTCCCTATGCAGACAACGCACTCGAACCAACGATCGACTCAAAGACGATGCTGATTCATCGCACCAAGCATCATCAGGCGTATGTTGACAATCTCAACAAGGCACTCGATGGACAGCCTGCGTTCGCCAATTGGACGATGGATGAAATCTGCGTGCAGTTGGGATCGATCCCAGAAACCATCCGCGCCATGGTGCGCAACAATGGCGGTGGACATTGGAATCACTCCATGTTCTGGCAGATCATGGCGCCCACGGGTCAAGGGGGCGCGCCGAGTGCTGGACTCGCAGCTGCAATCGACGCATCGTGTGGGTCGATGGACTCATTCAAGAAGTCCTTCGCAGAGGCTGGAATGAAGCGATTTGGTTCAGGCTGGGCGTGGCTCGTCGTCAAGGGGGATCGTTCGGTTGCGATCACATCCACACCGAATCAAGACAACCCGCTGATGAAGGGTTTCGTTGATATGGCGGGCACGCCACTGATGGGCATCGACGTCTGGGAGCATGCCTACTACCTGAACTATCAGAATCGCAGAGCCGATTACTTGGCTGCGTGGTGGGATGTCGTCAATTGGAACGAAGTGAACCGACGATTCACTGCCGCAGCCCATTGACCATCGCTTCGAAATCAGCCCGTGCAGCTTCGACGGTCGCTGACGGTCCAACGAGTCTGATGAAAACCGTGCGATCTGGTGCTTGCAAGATCGCGCCCAGTTGCATCATGTTTGGTCGAGGTGCGGCCTGTCCCATTCCTTGATAGCGCCCGCTCAACTCGATCCACTTCACGGGAATTCCGGCGACCGTTCGATCCTCTAGTTTCGGCGTCGCCTGTGAGTCATCATCGTTTCGAAACTGGCTCGTCCATCTCTTGACATTCATGTCGACCGGACCGCCGTCACCCGCCGCAAAAACACTGAACACGACTTCCGCCGCGCCTGCGGACTCCCCAGTTCCGGGCACCGAGTATTGCAGCGCGCGAAACTGCATGGATGGACTCTGCCACTGCCATGTCACGGGCTTTGGCATCACGAAACCTGCGATCTCCACGATCTTCGCGTCCGAATCTGCGCTCGACACTCTTTGTGCTGCAGCATCTGCGTTTGGAGTCGAAAGTGGAATCGGCGCAGTCGATGCGACACCAGTTGGATTCGCGGGCGCACTGGCCTTGGGAGGCAATGGGGCCTGCGGCGCACGTGCGGTGTTGGAATTCTGCGTCACGGGAGTTGGCGGCTTTGGGGGCGCAGTCGGCTCGCCACATCCAGCGAGTGCTGCGCCAACGAGCAGCCATATGCATGTCAATCTCATTGTGAAAGGATAAGCAATTGCGCGCATCGCGCCCGTGAAGGGTTCCCAGTGCGCAATTGACACCGCGCCCTCGCGACGGCGCGCCGCTGCGACGGCGCAAGCGGTACCTTTGAGAAATGCCCATTCGACAGGTCACCTGCGCGCACATTTGGACGGGTGATCCGCTGCGACCGTGGACGAGTGGCATGTCGCTGGCCGATGGCCGAATCGAATCGCTCGGCGAGTCTCACGGACACGGCGAGCGCGACACGCTCAACCTTTCCGGTGCGTGGATTCTCCCCGGACTCATCGATGCGCACGCACATCTGCTCATGGGTGGACTGTCGATGCAGCGACTCGATCTCTCGAGTGCAACTTGCCGCGAAGATTTCGATCGACTCATCGAGTCGCACGCTGCGCAGCTTGCACCCAACGCCTGGCTCGAAGCGTTCGGTTGGAACGAGCAGCATTGGCATCAACCCCCCGTGAATGGCAATCGCCCAGACCTCTCATGGCTTCGCGCCGCTGGCAATCGCAAGGTTGTCGCGTGGCGCTGCGATCAACATGCCGCGCTCGTGAATCAGGCGGTGCTCGACCTGCTCGACATTCGCAACGACATCGCTGGGGGCACCATTGTGCGCGACGCTCATGGCGCACCAACCGGGCTCCTCCTCGAGCAATCCGCGTGGAAAATCCTTGTCCCTCGCATCCCCGC